>NZ_JAMYUV010000004.1:0-277314 GCF_040323405.1 Mesorhizobium sp. M0048
TCGTTGCCACGGCGGCGGACGACGACAGCGCGTGGTTTCGAACTTGCAGAAGCCCGACTTCAGGCACCTGCGTTCTGTCGCGCATTGTCACGTCAGCGAACTTCACGATGCGTTGCGCCGCCTCGCGAGCCGCTTTGATCGAGTTGGCGAGGTCATCCAGATCGTCGTCCTCGAGCTTTTCGCGGCTGACAGGATCGACAGCGTGAAACTGTTCGATCAGCCTTTCATCGACTGACACAGGTGCATTGACTGCCATGGATTTTCTCCTTCAAAGCTTCCGATTTTCAATGACGAGCAGACCGATGCTCATCCGTGCGACAGACGCGTCGAGGCCGATGAAAGCGCCGGATTTCGTTGTCACTCGGCGTTCGGCCAAGAGCACGCGGGCAACACCGTTTTCCGTTCCGAGGTAGCCGCCTTTCAGCCCGTTGACTGTCACAGGGTCGCCAGGTTGAAACGACGGGCTGTCGGTGACGATCAAGCCGCTCGCGTCCTTGAGCAGCCCAGTGAAGCGAACGCCATCACATGGGCGGATTAGCCGAGCGTCTGTGCCGCCGTGCGCGTTGCCGATTAGTTCGAGGACGACCCATTTCAGGCCGCTTTGCGTCACGACGACATCGCCGACCGCTACGGTCATCAGATTTCCTCCGCGCGCGCTATGCGGCCCTGCGCTTGCGAGAAATCGATGGGCGGCTTGCCGTCGCGGTCACGCTGCATCAGCAGCGCGAATTGCCAACGCCACAAAATGAGGTGGTCTGAGCCGCCGCTATCGCTATCATATTGCACCGCGACGAACAGGTCGTTGAAGCCCGACGCTTTGACCAGCATCTTGCCGTCATGCACCTCCGCGAAGGGGTGAACGTCTGCCGTAGCGGGCACCGCGAAATAGAGCGTGTCCTGCCGCACGAGGCTCACCGAACCATTCAGGTACCCAGCTGATGAGTAGCCGACTTCAAAGTCGTTCCGCTGCCAACCCTTCCGGATGTCGCATTGCGGGCGCAGGGTGAACAACAAGACCGGGCCGGCGTCGCTTTCGACAGCGCGAATCAGAAAAAAGTGACGGCCCTTGCCGAGAGCGCGTTCGTAGGCGCCTTCCTCGACCGCATAGCCGATGATCCATTTGTGCTTACGCGTTGATGTTATGATGTCGCCGCTACGCATGGTGTCCTCACATCGGAATTGCGGTTGTGTAGCTGACCATCTGACGCCGGTTGCGCGCGATGACAGCCAGGCATCCAGCGACGGCATTCGCCACGTCGTCATGCCCATTTGGGTTGTGGTCGATTGTCTCGCGGCCCCCGCTGGTGACTTTCCGCTGCATGCCAACGAGCTGCGAAACCAGCTTCCCGTGGTCCAGAAGTTGGATTGATCGGGAGTTCAACATCGGCAGGAAGTTCAGGAACAGCTCGCTCTTGTTGAGTGGCGACTTGATGTATCGGATGCCATGCCGGTCGAAGGCATCGACGACCCACTGGGCCGCGTAGTTGTCGCCGTAGACTGAATCGCAGCCGTACGACGCTAGCGTCTGCGCAAACTTCATGACGACTTGCTCAGGGCGGAATGGCGGTTTCACCTCATCCACCAGATCCAGAACGATCACGTCTTTCCCAAGCTGCCTGTCGTCCAGCCCGTCATGCCCGATGCTGAGGGTGAACGAGTCGGTGCCACTGCCGCCTGCCGGATCACAGAAGGCTGTGTAGGGTTGCCGCAGAGCGTTGGGCAAAATGGCAGCGAGGCCCGCAGCTACGCACGCTTGCACGACAGCCAAGTCCACAAAGGCCGCCAAGTCCTCGCGGAACTGCCCCATGTACTCGGCCTGCGCGGCGGCGGCATCGCGTTCCAGTGCGCGCTGAACAACACGCGGGGATAGGCTCGGGTTGAAGTCTCGGCTGGCTCCGCGGGCAACGAGGATGAGGGGATCACCATTTGGACCGAAGTCGCGCTCAACCGCTTGGAACACTTCACCCGACTTTGCGAACGGCGAGCTAATCGCGATCAGGGGTCCAGATGTCGTCGCAAGCGAAGGGCGCACCGCCTTCAAAATTTCTCTGTCGGTGTTCGCGGAATATTCGTCGCTTTGGAAGAACGCCAACTCATCGAAGATTGCCCCGATGGAGGTGACGCCGCGCAGCCCGCGCCATGTCGCCGCCCGCACTTCCAGTTCAATGCCGGTCTTGAGGGCGATGATGTCGGCACTGACGTTCTCCACCTGCTGCTGGAACAGGGGATGGTCGGCGAAGATCGACTTCGCATAGTCGAATGCGATGCCGGCCTGCTTCTGGGTGTGAGCGAGGTAAAACAGCTTGCCGGTTTCGCCCGGGACAAGCACGTCCGACCAGTCACAGAGAGCGGCTAGGTAGGCACTCAGGACGGACATGGCGCGGGTCTTGCCGCCACGGCGTCCGACGATGCCCCAGAACTCCTCGACAGGGGACAGCGGCTCGTGATCGCGTTGCGTCAAGGCGGTGAAGATGACGCGCTCGTCCAGCGTCAACGGCTCGCCCATCAGGGCTATGAGCATCACCCGCCATGGCATCCAGCTGTCACCGGCCAGAATCGTCCCGAACAGGTGCTCGTCCTCAAGTGCATGGCGCATGGTGACGAGAGGCTTCACGATGCCCCCTGTTGCTTCTTCGCGGCGAGGTAGCCCTTGATGGTCATGGGCGGCTTGGCTTTGCGTTTCAGCCCAAGGCGATCCAACAGGCGCCCCAGGTTGCCGGCTGTCCGATTGTACAGGTCAAGGGTGCGCTCCCCGACTGTCTCATCCTCTGCAAAGCGCGTCTCAAGCTTCTCAAGCTCTATCGTCAGCACGGCAACGCGCCGGATCAGGGACTTCTCGGCGGCTGACATGGCATCCAGTCCGCCTCGATCGTCCACATGCTCGGCAATGACTTCCTTCATGCGGCGCACGTACAGGGAGCGCTCGTCCCTCGCGCCTAGCAGGGTGGCGCTGCCATTCGCGATCCGGGAGCGTTGCGGGGATTTCTGCCCCTCGGCTAAGGGCTGATCGGCTAGGCCATCCATGGGCGAGTTTCCGGGGCTGATCGCCGAGTAAAACCGGCGGATGCAGTTGCTAAAAGCCTTGCTAGATTTGAATTAAGGCGCACGTTACGCTGCGCAAACGCTGTAAAACAAGGATTTTATTTGTGTATCTTCATCGACGACTGAATAACTAACACTTATTCTGTCTGCAATATTGCAAGTGGCACGGGAAAAGCGCCGCACTTTCGGATTTCTTCGTCACCAATTTGCAGCCGCCTACAGGGCGTTTCATAGCGGGGGCAGGCACTACTCGGGCAAGGGGCTGTTCCACGCTGTAGCGCCCGCCTAGGCGGCAAGCCGCCGGCATTCCAGGGGATACGCCGCTGCGCTATCGCCGCTCCCCTTTAATGCGCATACAGGTAAGCAGTTTTCAGAAAACAGCTCCGTGCACGTTGGATGTGCAATCCACCCTGTAGTTACCCTCGTTACAGCCGTGCACAGTTCATCCCTGTCCAGTGTAACGCGTAAAACTACAGCAGTACCAATCCCTTAAGCACACCCGTTACATTCGTTACCCCGAAACTCAATTATTTTACGCAGGCAAAAGCTGCATATGCGTACGCGTTGTAACGGGGTAACGGGGTAACGGGTCTAATCAAAATTCAGTAGTCTGTTCGATGGGTAGATACGGTACGTCTCGTTCTTCAGCTTCTCTGGGCATCGCGTAGCGCCAGCAGCGAATGCTTTCCCACTTGTCTGACCTAGTCTTGAAGCGGTGGGGTTTCTCATCGTATGTGCAGCCAATCTCCCTAAGCCATAGCGTGAGCTCGTTCTTTGGATACTCGAAATCATGAAGCTTCAGGGACTGTTGCAGGCCACGCAGTTTGAACCAATAGACACCCTCTTTATCAAGGTATGGCTGAGTGACATGCGCATTGAGCAACTGCTCAAGATCCATAGCCTTCGCCTTCGTCATCAGGAACGAATGAAACACCTCGAGGAACTGCCCCTTGGGCGTAGCGTCTTCGCTGACCGGTTGCGCTTTGCAATTCGCGATAGCGCTGATGACCTTCTCATCGAAAATAGGACCGGGGATGAGCCGGGGTGGGACAGCGCCGGCATCCGCCACACGAATCCTGAACAAGCGCTGGTCCATTAGTTCCTTCGTGCTCATTTTGATGCGCTTGCCGCCTACGTCGAAAAACCATATTGGCGGCTCGACGTTTACTCGCGTCAGACCAAGGAGCGGAGTGCTGTCTCCGACGCCGTGTTCACGCATGGCGCAGACCCGGCTGTTGCAGTGCGCGTTGATGGGTGCCTTCTTGCAGCGGTACCAATACTCCTTCTTCCGCGCCGATTTGATCGTATTATTGATTTCCTCTTTCTTGAGGTATCCGCCGTCCCTGCACATCTCCCGATTGTAGTCGTCCATCTTGTCCTCCCAATCATCGGGAAAACGTTTCTTCAGGTACACGGCGACGTTATACATGCCGTCATTCCGCGTTCCGTCAGGAAACCCGCCCTTGGCGTGTAGAGTCTGCAGGCAGGGTGGGCCGGACGCAAACAGCGTGTCCTTCTCCTGGGGTAGCACATCGGACACGGTCAACTGATCCTCTGTCTGCTTCATACCCTCAGCGAAGTCGAGGAACTGCTGAAGGTCCAAAAAGTCCCGGTCGTGGATGCAGTAGCGGCTTGTTTTCTCGGCAAAGAAGTACGGCATGTTGAGCCAGTTGCCGATGTCCTCGTCCTCGTTGAGTCGCGTTGTCTGTTTGGGAAAGATTTCGCAGCCAGCATATCCGAGGCGAGCGGCGAAGCTCTCAAGCAGCGGCACTATGCGCTCAGCAGGGATCGGCTCCTTCAGGAACAGGAAGCAATGCGCCCCACCGCTCTTACTGCGGCAGACGACCAGAGGCAGGCCCTCAACGCGACACCGCTTCTCAAGCGCGTCGAGGTCAATCCCAATGACATCAATATCGATCACCGCCCATCTGACAGTATTGTCTGCCAGCAATGGAATTATCCCTAAGCCCGGCCCGGTTCCAGCTAAGTGTACGCCCCACACTTCGGGCGTGGCTGGCCCTTTGCGTGTAGACGCCTTGCCCTCGTTCTTGCCCTTCTCGTTGACGCGCTTGATGTCATACCGACCATGAGCGCCCTCAAAGCCCTGAAAGAGGGCTGAGAGTGCAAGAATGGTATCGTCGCTGAATTGGCCCATAAGCCGCAACTCCTTGTTTTATCAAGTCTTTGCGGGTACTGTGGAGTTGGCCCAAGGGATTGACCGCAACCCCCGGCTCCAGTGCACATGCTCTTCTCCTGAACGCCGATCCTGAATTCCCCGTCAGGGTCGGCGTTTTCATGCCACCTCACTAGTGTGGCTGCGGAGATGCTGCGCGGCCCAAGCGTCAAGGTCGCAGCGCCGATATTTTACGGCCTGCGGGTACTTCAGATATGCCGGGCCATAACCCTTGTGCCGGCCGATTTCGAGAAATTGGGTGGAGAAGCCGAGATACTTGGCGGCTTGCTGGGTGTTCATGTATTCGCGATCAGATTCGCTCATGGTCGGGTTCTCACTCTATGAGACGACCGCGCCTGCCTACGGTCTTTGAGTGAACCCGGCTCCCCATCCCGTAGGGGCATCACGGCAGCATGGGCGATGGTCCCAAGTGCCAAGCGAAGTTGGGCTGTTCCCTGCGAGAGGAACTATCTGCCAGACGTCTTTTCGCCATACCCTGACAGACAATTTACAGCACAAGCATAGCGCCGTTTTTATGCTCGTAAAGCGTTTTTACAGTGGGCGCTGCGGATAGGAGAACTTCCAGATCGCGGTGCGCAGTGCGTTGGTCACCAACTGCTGACTGCGCTTCAAATCATCAAAGTCTGGGTGGTTGTATCCACTATGAGCGTCGCCAGATTTTGCGAGGGCGTGATTGACCAGCAGGCGTCCATGGGTGGCCGGTATGGAGACCTTGTTCTCGGCAATCGACACGAAGGTATGGCGCAGCGTGTGCGGGGTCCATGCGCAGGGGAACAACGCCACCTCGTTCTCGTTCAATTTGGGCTCGGTCACATGCCCAATCTTGCCGGTTCTGGTTCGCGCCGGAAAGACGAACTCACAGTCCTTCCCGAACAGCGCCAACGTGCTTTCACACGACCGACGCCCACGCAGGAGGTCCACCAAGAAGTCGGACAATGGCAGAGTGAACGGATCGGTCTTCGTGCGCGGAAAATGCACCGTCCCAGCATCAAGATCGACCTGGTTCCAGCGTAGCGAGGCCGACTCCTCCCGCCGTGTTCCAGTGAACAGGAACCATATGTACAGGTCACGCCGAATTGGGTTCTTGAGGTTGTGAACGCCGGCCCACCACTCAGGCAACTGTGCATAGGGGATGACCGCCGTACGGGGCGGTTCTGGATAGAAATCTACGTTGACCGTTGGGGTCGCATCGAGGGCTGGATACTCCCGGCCAATTCGACGCCAAATGGCGCTGAGCGCCCGCATGGTTTGATTTGCGGCATGCTTGCCATTCCTGTCCCCAATCAGATGATGGCGAGCATTAGCGGCGGTGCGTGTGATCTCGGCCATGGGTCGGTCTAACCAATCCGAGCAATAGCGTTGAAGGTTGGCCCTGTATCCAGCGCCGGTTCGTGGCGACCGCTCCTTGGCGACTAGGTACCTCTCGTATTTTTCAAGCGCGTCGCGAAGCGTCATATTGTTTGCGGCGGCCGCCTTTCGCTGCCCGGTGGGGTCAACTCCGCCCCGCATCTGCCCCATCAACTGCTCGGCCTTCTTGCGCGCCTGATCCAGTGTAATGTCGCCATACCGGCCGATCGCCACACGCCGGCTTTTTCCCTTCACATCGCGCTGGACGACAAACGTCTTGTTCTTGGCCCCGACGACCACGCCAAAGCCCCGCAGATCAGTGCACCAGTAGTGCTCTTGAGCTTTCTCTGGACGGGGTAGGGCGTCGATTGCGCCCTTGGTCGTGAGCTTCAATTTTGGCACCGAACTCTCCTTACTAAGGTTTCTAGTAAGGGTCCTGTGTAAAACAGTTTAGCCGGAACGTAAAACTATTTCAGGGAGAAATCCTTAATTTGCAAGGGTTCTAAGGCCTTATTAAAACGCTATGGGGTGCGCCTAAAAGCTATACGAACAAACTCTTAATCAGCGGGTCCACAGTTCAATCCTGTGCGCACCCACCAAATTTTTCAGAAAATTGGTGGAAAGACCTAGAAAGCCGGATGTTTCGCCGCTATCGGGTGGCCGCATTTATGCAACCGCTAATGGATAGTCGGCCGCAGACAGCTGAGGATCGCCCGCACTATGGCCAAGACGCCGTCGACGGCATCGAAATTTGTCCTGCTTTTACCGACGGTCCATTTAAGGTCGAGTGCTTCGGGCAAACGGAGGTCCTGACAGACAAAACAGCCTGAAAGCATAAAGAGGTCTAGATGTCTCGGATCGCCTTCCGATTAGTAAGGAAATTGGAAGAACAATCTTATGGGACCACCATATGCCAGCTTGAAAGTCATCGAGAATCTAATTTCGTGACCAAATCTATCTTCGATAATTCCGCTAAAACTAAGGTCTCGGGCATCGTAGTGATGCCACTGCGTCGATAATCCCAAAGAATCCCAAGCCCTGAGGGTATGCGCTTTCAGTTCTTTGCGATTGGGGAATTTTGCCTCTTCAGGATCGTAGGGAAGGGGTGGATCGATGTAGTCTGTCTCGGTTCGCCAATCTTCCGCGGCGCTGCGAAGATCTTCAAAAATCTGAACGATTCTCGGGTCTGTCTGCTCACCAGAAAAGATTGAGATTCGCCATTGAGAAATCATCTCGCACAGCTCTTCGACCGTATGGCCTGGTCGCTCTGCCCAATCTTCGGTGGCGAGTATCCACGGGGAATTGTATTTCAGCCCGGCAAAAGCGCCGCTCTTGCGGTCGAAATCTCTGATGATCCGAGCAAGAATATCGCGAAGCCCCTGTTTCGGGTCTCCGAAAATCTGTGAGGGTTTGTTCATCGACGCGATCCGCGCTTGGCTCCGCCCTACTTCTCCGAAACCCCAGCCTCGGCAAAGCTTGCCATGCGCGTATGGCATTCTAGGGCTGAACGAACAATGTTGACTGCGAGGCAGGCGCCGGAGCCTTCGCCGAGCCGCATGCCGAGGTCGAGCAGCGGCGGCAGTTCAAGCGCTTCGAGCAGGCGGCGGTGGCCGGATTCGGCTGAGACATGGGCTGCCAGCGTGTGGGCTAGGCCGGCAGGGTGCAGCGCTGCCAAAGGTGCCGCGGCGGCGGTGCAGACGAAGCCGTCGAGCAGCACCGGCACGCCGAGATGGCGCGCTGCCAGTGTTGCGCCCAAGATCGCCGCAAGCTCGCGTCCGCCGAGGGCTGCCGCTATCTTCAGCGGATCGGCCAGCGCCGTGGCGTGGCGCTTCAGGCCGGCCTCGATGGCGACAATCTTGCGCACGAGGCCGGCATCGTCGACGCCGGTGCCACGCCCTGTCCACCGCTCCGCGCCGCCGCCGAACAGCGCGGTCGAGATGGCCGCCGCCGGCGTGGTGTTGCCGATGCCCATTTCGCCGAAGCAGACGAGGTCGAGTTCCTTGCTGATCGCGTCGTAGCCCGCGGAGACGGCGGCGAGGAAGGCCTCGTCGTCCATCGCCGGCTCTTGCGTGAAGTCGCCGGTCGGGCGGTCGAGGTCGAGCGGGATGACGTCGAGCTCGGCGCCGGCAATGCGGGCAAGCTGGTTGATGGCGGCGCCGCCGCCGGCGAAATTCGCCACCATCTGCACGGTGACCTCCGACGGGAAGGCCGACACGCCTTGCGCGGTGACGCCGTGGTTGCCGGCAAAGACGAAAACCTTGACGCGGTCGAGCTTTGGTATGTCGCGGCCCTGCCAGCGCGCCAGCCAGGCGGCTACTGTCTCCAGCCGGCCGAGGCTGCCTTGCGGCTTGGTCAGCGTGTCCTGGCGGTGGGCGACGGCGTTGGCCGCGGCGTCGCTGCCGCTGTGCAGGTCGAGGCAGGCGGCGCGCAGTTCATCGAGCGATTTGAAAGGCATGGGGGCAAAATCTCCGAAACAGAGTCAAGACAGGGAAACGGAAGCGACGAGCAGGATTGCGATCTCGCCGAGCTGCTGCAGTGCGCCGACGGTGTCGCCGGTCTGGCCGCCGATCTGGTTGAGGCAAAGCGCTCGAAACGCGGCAAACAAGAACGCAAGCAGGATGAGCGCGAACATGGCAGCACTGAACCCAAGCGCCAGCAGCGCGACGGCGCCGAGCACGGCACCGATACCAGCGGTTTCAGTGGAGACGGTGCCTGCATCGGCCGAGAGGCCGTCGGCGCGGGCAGGCGGCAGCAGGTGCATGAAGGCGCCGAGCAGGCCGCGCGAGGCCGCATGCGCTGCAATGAGAGCCCAGAAGACATGAGCTGGGCCGGCGAATCCAGAGAGCACGCTCCAGCGGATCAGCAGCGAGACAGCAAGTGCACAAGCGCCGTAGGCACCGATGCGGCTGTCGCGCATGATCTCCAATTTCCTGTCCCGCGTCTTGCCGCCGCCAACGCCGTCCGCGACATCCGAAAGGCCGTCCTCATGCAGGCAGCCGGTGGCGAGCAGGATCGCGGCAAGGGCCAACGCAGCAGCAGGACCCTCGGCAAGGCCGAGCCTCGTCCCGATGGCGTAGACCAGCGCACCGGCCAGAGCCACGGCGAGACCGGCAACGGGTGCAGCCCAGATCGCAGCGGCAAGGCTGCGGCCACGGAAGTCGGCTCGCGGCAGCGGCAGCCGGGTAAAGAAGACGAGGCAAAGCGCGATATCATCGAGAATTTGCTGTTGCGAGGGGATCTGGGGGTTGAGCATGATCTATTCCGAGAACCGGCTACTACTTTTCGGGATCATGCTCTCGCCCCTCGCAATGGCATGGAAGAACGTGCCGCTGACATTGCCGCGCCGGTAGCCGGAGGCGCCGAGCGGATTTCCTTGACCGTCGGCGAGGTCGGCCAGCGGCTCGTCATTGCCGGTCGCAACCATCTGCGCGTAGTGGAATTCATGGCCGCGGATCAGCGTGCCTTGGCTGCCGAGCGGGCACTCGGAACGCAGCCGCGCCTCGCGGTAGCCGAGATTCATCTTGCGCTTGGCGAAGCTGGTCGAATGGCCGAGGAGGCCGAGCATCCGATGCGTCTCGCCCGACGCGTCCTCGAGTGCCTCGCCGAGCACCATGAAGCCTCCGCACTCGCCATGCACCGGCCGCGTGGCGCCGAACCTCGCCATGCCCGCCCTGAAATTCGCGGCGGCGAGGCGGCCGGCGTGAAGCTCGGGATAGCCGCCGGGCAGCCAGCAGACATCGCAATCGTCGCCAGGCGCCTCATCGGCGAGCGGCGAGAAGGGCACGATTTCGGCGCCGGCCTTGCGCCAATGCATGGCGACATGCGGATAGAGGAAGGTGAAGGCGGCGTCCTCGGCGAGTGCAATGCGCTGGCCGGGCGGCGGCAGCGCGTCGCCGAAATTGCCCGGCGCAGGCGTGAATGGCGCCGCCAGCGCCATGATGGCGTCGAGATCGAGCGAGCGCTCGACCATGTCGGCCAGCCGGTCGAGATGCGCCATCAGATTCTCATATTCGCCGGCCTGGACGAGGCCGAGATGGCGCTCGGGCAGGTTGAGCGAGGGATCGCGCAGGATGGCACCGACGACAGGCAGGCCGAGTGCCTCGATGGCATCGCCGCATAGCCGGCGGTGGCGCTCGCTGCCCAGCCGGTTGAGCACGACACCGGCCATGCGCACATCCGGATCGTAAGTGGCAAAACCCTTGGCGACGGCCGCCGCCGTGGTCGACTGTCCGGAGACGTCGAGCACCAGCAGCACCGGCAGGCCGTAAAGCCGGGCAAGGTCGGCAGCCGAGCCGGAACGGCCTGAAGCAGCAGGGATCCCGTCGAACAGGCCCATGGCGCTTTCGAGGAAGATAAAATCGGCATCTTCGGTCGCTTCGCCGGCCAGTGCGTTGAGCAGGGCGGGCGGCATTGCCCAACTGTCGAGATTGACTCCGGACAGGCCAGTGGCTGCGGTGTGGAAGCCAGGATCGATATAGTCCGGGCCGGATTTGGCGCCGCGCACTTTCAGGCCGCGCCGGGCAAGTGCGCGCAAAATGCCGATGGTGACGCTGGTCTTGCCCGAGCCCGAGCGCGGCGCGCCGATGATGATGGCGCGGGTCATGGCTCGCCCGCCAGTGCCGCACGCATAGCGACAATACCGCCGACGACGATCAGCGCCGGCGAGGTCAGACCGGCGGCTGCTGCCTCTTCCGCAATGGTGGCGAGCGTGGCGACGACGATCCGTTCCTGCGGTGTCGTCGCAGCGACAATCACCGCGGTGGGCGTCGAAGGCGCCAGCCCGCCCTCGAGCAGCGAGGCGGCGATCAGTGGCAGATTGGCCATGCCCATATAGATGACCACCGGCTGGCCGGTACGGGCGATGGCCGCCCAGTCGAGGTCGTCATCGGTGCCGGCGGCGTGACCGGTCGCCAGGATCAGCGCCTTGTTGATGCCGCGCATGGTGCCGGGAATGCCGGTGGCGGCCAGCGCGCTGAGGCCGGACGTCAGGCCAGGCAGGATGCGGAACGGGATGGTTTTCCCGGCCAGCGCAAGCGCCTCTTCGCCGCCACGCCCGAAAATATAGGGGTCGCCGCCCTTCAGCCTGACGACGCGCCGGCCCGCGCGCGCCAGCCGAACCAGCAGAGCGGTAATGTCGTCCTGCTTCATCGATGGTTTGCCACCGCGCTTGCCGGCATAGAACAGTTCCGCGCCCTCGGCGACGGCGACGACCGCGGGCGAGACCAGCGCGTCATAAACCAGCGCGTCGCACTGTCCGAGGGCGGCCAGCACTTCCAGCGTCAGGCAGCCGGGATCGCCAGGGCCGGCACCGGCCAGCCAGACATGACCGGGCTCCAGCTGGCGCGGCTTGAAGTCCAGCCGGGTGAGCGCCTGCTCGACCGTAGTGTTTCTATTGCTGCCGCTCACAACCCGCCCCGTCCGCGAAAGCGCCGCTGGTAGTGCGCGTCATACAGTGAACTTTCGCCAAAGCCTTCCGCCGCCAGCGAGCGGCCGACGAAGATGATTGCCGTGCGCTCCATCGGATCGGCGGCCAATTGCGCCTCGATGGTGGCCAGCGTGGCGGTCAGCACGCGCTCGTCCGGCCAGGAGGCACGGAAGACGACCGCGACCGGGCAGTCGGCGCCGTAATGCGGCGTCAGCTCGGCGACGACGCGGTCGATGGCGTGGATGGCAAGGTGGATGGCCAGCGTGGCGCCGGTGCGGCCGAAGCCGGCCAGCGTTTCGCCGGGCTGCATTTTCGAGGCGCGGCCGGAGATGCGGGTCAGCACCAGGCTTTGCGCGACTTCTGGAATGGTCAGCTCGCGGCGCAGCGCTGCCGCCGCAGCGGCGAAGGACGGCACGCCCGGCGTCAGCGTATAAGGGATACCATGCTTCTCCAGCCGGCGGATCTGCTCGGCAACTGCGCTCCAGACAGACAAATCACCGGAATGCAGGCGGGCGACATCATGGCCGGCCGCGTGGGCGGCCACATATTCGGCCTCGATCTCGTCGAGTGACATCGGCGCGGTGTCGATCAACCTCGTTCCGGGCGCGCAGTGCTGCAACAGCTCCGGCGCCACGATCGATCCGGCATAGAGGCAGACGGGACAACTGCCGAGCAGGCGGCTGCCGCGCAAGGTGATGAGATCGGCAGCACCCGGGCCGGCACCGATGAAGTGAACGGTCATGCCGCATCTCCGCTGATGGCGATGGCGCAGGTGACAGCACCGAGCACCGTGCGCGGTCCGAGCAGCTTTGCGCCTTTGCCGGCGGCGGCAAGCGCCGAGGCTTCGGAAACAGACGGCGTGCTGGCATGCTCCTGTGATAGGTCGGAGTGGCTGGTCGTAGATGCAGCTTTGAGTTCGTCCTGCTCGACAACGATCACCGGGAGGCGGAGTTCACGTCCGGCGGCGAAGATTGCCGCTTCATCCTGCTTGAGAGACGCGGTCGCGAGGGCTGAAAGCGCGGGCAGGGCAAGCCCGTGCGCCTCCAGCGCGGTTTCTACCGCAGCAAGCACGTCGCGTGCGCTGACACCTTTGCGGCTGCCGATGCCCGCGACCATCATGGCTTGGCCCAACTCCATTGCGTGACCGGCATAGCCGGCCGCCAGGCCTGCATCGAACCAACCGGCGAAGCACGGGATATAGCGATCCGGGTAAGCTCGCCTCCGAGCGCAGCGTGACGGGAAAGCAGCAGTACCTCCATCTCCAGGGTCACTGCGTTGGCGACTAGGCGGCCGCCGGCAGGTAAGGCATCGATGGCTGTTTCCAGCACGCCGGCATCGCTGCCGCCGCCGCCGATGAAGATCGCTGCCGGCGTTTCCAGCCCGGCAAGAGCTTGCGGTGCCGAATCTTCAACGACGGCGAGACCGGGAACGCCGCAGGCCGCGGCGTTGCGTCGGATGCGGGCGGCGCGGGACGGATCGGCCTCAACGGCGATGGCACGCATGGAAGGATGGGCCAGCATCCATTCGATGCCGATGGAGCCCGATCCGGCGCCGATGTCCCACAGCAGTTCGCCGCGCCTTGGCGCGAGAGCGGACAGGGTGACGGCGCGCACTTCACGCTTGGTGATCTGGCCGTCATGCTCGAACAAAAGATCGGCACGTCCCGCTGTCAGCGGCAGGATGGGTGCTTGCGGAGTCGATTCAACTTCGATCGCGAGCACGTTGAGCGGATTGATCTTTGCGAGGTCGAAGGTGCCGGCGCTCGCCGAGCGCAGCCTTTCGTTCGGCCCACCCAGCGCCTCCAGCACCGTCAGCCGCGACGCGCCGAAGCCGAGCTCGGTCAGGAGACGGGCAATCGCTTCCGGTGCATCGCGGTCCGAAGTCAGCGCGAGAATGCGGGTGCAATCATGCAGCAACGGCCGGATCAGGTCGAGCGAGCGGCCATGCAGCGAGACGGTCTCGACGTCCTGCAGCGCCCAGCCCAGGCGTGAGGCGGCCAGCGAAAAGGCCGAGGGCGCGGGGATCACCCGCATATCCTCTGCCGCGACCTTGCGGGCGAGGATGACGCCGACACCGTGGTAGAAGGGATCGCCGGAGGCCAGCACGCAGACGCGTCTGCCGGAGAGCGCCAGCACGTCGCGCATCTCGGCATCGAAAGGCGTCGGCCAGGCGCGCGCTTCACCTTTGACCAGTGATGCGACAAGGGCGAGGTGGCGCTTGCCGCCGAAGACGAACTCGGCCTCAGCGATCAACCGCTTGGCCTCGTCGCCGAGACCCGCTACACCGTCCTCGCCGATGCCGACGATCGTGAGCCACTTTGAGGTGAGCTTGGCGCCGCGCGGAGCTTCAGCAGGCATGATGACCCACCGCATTCTGATCCTCGGCGGAACCACCGAAGCACGGCAACTGGCCGGCAAGCTTGCCGCGCGCGCGGATATTTCGGTCATGCTGTCGCTGGCCGGTCGCACCGAAAACCCGGCCGCGCAGGGGGTGCCGGTGCGGGTCGGCGGCTTCGGCGGTGCCGGCGGGCTGGCGTTTTATCTCCACCAGAACAAGATCGACCTGCTGATTGACGCCACGCATCCCTATGCGGCGCAAATCTCCGCCAATGCTGCGGACGCTGCGGGCATGACCGGCGTGCCTATCGTTGCGCTCAGGCGTCCCGAATGGGAGGCGGTCGAAGGTGATCGCTGGATGTTGGTCGACACCGTTGCCAGCGCGGTGACGGCTTTGGGATCGGTGCCGCGCCGTGTGTTCCTGGCGCTCGGGCGGCAGGAGGTCGCTGCCTTCGAGGCAGCTCCCCGGCATCATTATCTCATTCGCAGTGTCGACCCGGTCGAGCCCAGGCTCGCTGTGCCCGACGCGGCCTATCTCTTGGCGCGCGGGCCGTTTCATGAGGTCGATGAGCGCGCGCTGCTTCAAGAGCACCGCATCGATGTCGTCGTTTCCAAAAACAGCGGCGGCGAGGCGACCTACGGCAAGATCGCGGCGGCGCGGGCCCTCGGCGTCGAGGTGGTCATGATCCGCAGGCCGGCGTTGCCGGACGTTACGTCGGCCGAAACCATCGAATCGCTTGCCGCTATGGTCGATCATTTTCTGGTCGGTCATGTTCTTAGGCCAGCTGCCGAACGCGGCGTGTAGACCAGCGCGGCCTTGTCACGCCGCTTGATGATCCTGGTTTCCGGCGAGCCGATGATGATGCAGGTCGCCATGTCGGCCTTCGCGGCATCGGCGTCGGCCAGCAGAAAAACCTCGATGCGCTCGTCGGGACGGCCGGCGGCACGGCCGAAGATCACCGGCGTGGTGCCGGGCAGGATCGCCGTCAGGCACTCGAAGGCGCGGCCAAGCTGCCAGGGGCGTGCCTTGCTGATCGGATTGTAGAGCGCGATCACGAAGCCGGCGCCCGCCGCGGCAAGTAGGCGCAGCTCGATCAAATCCCACGGCTTCAGATTGTCGGACAACGAGATGGCGCAGAAATCATGGCCGAGCGGCGCGCCGATGCGGGCGGCGACAGCGAGCATGGCGGTGATGCCGGGCACGATAGCGATATCGACCGTGCGCCATTCGGGTGGGCCCGCCTCGATCGCCTCGCAGACGGCCGCCGCCATGGCGAAGACGCCGGGATCGCCGCCCGACACGACGGCGACATCGTGGCCTTCCGCAGCCTTCAGCAGCGCGTCCCTGGCGCGTGCGAGTTCCTCGCGATTATCGGAAGCGACGCGGGTCTGGTCGGGGCGCAGATCGAGCCGGTCGAGATAAGGCTTGTAACCATAGAAGAATTTTGCCTCGGCAACGGCGCGGCTTGCCTCCGGCGTCACCTGGTCGGCGTTGCCGGGCCCGAGGCCGATGACGGTGAGGCGGCCGCTCATGCTTCGGCTCTCAATGCGCTAGGCCGGCCCGACCAGCCGGCCACCAGCACGATGGCGAAATAGGGCGCCTGGTCGTCCTTTTTGTCGGCCAGCCGCATCGAGACGCCGCCCGGCATGGTGCCGCGCTCGACATAGATGGCCCGCGCCAGCTTGTCGGTTGCCTCCAGCGCGCGCCTGATCTTGGGCAGGTTGCGGCCGACCTTCATGATCACCGCAGCGTCGGTATCGGCGAGGCGACGCGTCAGCTCGAATTCGCTCATCGTGCCCGGCAGCACCGTCAGCACGTCGTCGCCCTGGACGATCGGCAGGCCGGTCGCCGACCAGCAGCCGGACATGGCGGTGACGCCCGGGATGACTTCGGTCGGAAAACGGTGCGCCAGCCGGACATGAAGATGCATGTAGGAGCCGTAGAAAAGCGGATCGCCTTCCGAAAGCACCGCGACCATCCTGCCGGCGCTGAGGTGCGCGGCGACCTTTTCGGCCGATTGCTCATAGAAATCGGTGATCTGCGAGCGGTAATCGCTGTGATCCTTGTCGATCTCGGTCGTCACCGGATAGAGCAGCGGCAGTTCAATCAAATCGGGGCGAAAATGCGCGCCGACGATGGCGCGCGCATTGCTGTTGTTGCCGCGCTTGGCGAAATGCGCAACGACATCGGCCTCGGCCAGCGCACGCACCGCCTTCAGCGTCAGCAGGTCGGGGTCGCCGGGACCGGTGCCGACGCCGACCAGTCGACCTTTTGCGATCACGTTCATAGGCCCGGCCTCGCCAATGCATTGAGGGCGGCGGCGGTCATGGCGCTGCCGCCCAGCCGGCCGCGCACGACGGCGTAAGGCACGCCATAGGAATTTTCGGCCAGCGCATCCTTCGATTCGGCGGCACCGACAAACCCGACCGGCATGCCGATAATCGCCGCCGGCTTCGGCGCGCCGTCGCGCAGCTTTTCCAGCAGATAAAACAGCGCGGTTGGCGCATTGCCGATGGCGACGACCGAACCGGCCATGCGCTCGCCCCACAGATCGATGGCGGCGGCCGAGCGGGTGTTGCCGATCTTTTTCGCGATGTCGGCGGTCCGCGGATCGCGCAGCGTGCAGATCACCTCGTTGCCGGCCGGCAGCCGGGCGCGCGTGACGCCGTGCGAGACCATCTGCGCGTCGCAGAAGATCGGCGCACCGGCGCCCAGCGCCGTGCGCGCAGCGGCGACGAAATCGCTCGAGAAAACGAAATGTCGCGCTGCCTCGACCTGGCCGCAGGCGTGGATCATGCGGATAGCGATTTCGGCCTCGGCTTCGGAAAAGCGCGACAGGTCGGCCTCGGCGCGGATAATGGCGAAGGAGCGCTCGTAGATCGCCGTGCCATCATGGATGTAGTCGTAGGCGTTCTGGGCGGGCATGCTCATTCCTGTCGATAGATTTCGGTGATGCCGGGCGCGCCGAGCCTTGCCAGGCAGGCGACAGCAGTTTCGCCGGAATGTCGTGCGCTGCGGATCGCCGCTGCAATGCGGCCGATGCTGTGCGCGGCGTCGTAGCCCGGCCTGTATCCGGCGGGCAATGCCTTTGCCGTCCCGTCCACGACAAGTCCGGCTCCGTTTTCGCCACCGACCAGGGTCAGCGCCGCCGGACCGGGATGGGCGCAGCCCTTGGCGCAGCCGGAGATGTGCAGCGTTAAGGAGGAATCGAGGATGTCGCGGTTTTCTGTAGCGATGATCTCGGCGATGTCGCGGGTGGCGATGCGGCCGGAGGCGCAGGCGGGTGCGCCGGGGCAGGTGGCGATCCTGGTGCGCGGATCGGCTGCGTCGGTGACAAAGCCGAGGGTAGCGGCGGTGTTTTGAAGGGGCTGGTTGGCGGCTGCCGGCTGACCGAGGAGAAGCAGGCCCCGCCTCGGGGCAAGGCGGATTTCGACTGTGCCAAGAGTGAGGGCACTCTGCGCGAGGCCGGTGAGTTTATCTGCGGGCATGCTGCCGTAGGGCAGGCCGATGCCGAGAGCGTGGCCGTTACTCAGGTTGAAGATACCAATGGGCGGGCGATGGCGCTCTACGGCGCCCCCCTCTGTCCTGCCGGACATCTGCCCCTCTAGGGGGGAGATTGCACCTTGGTCTCCGCCTTCGCTAATCGCCGAAGTCGCGCCGAATACCGAGGCAGCAGAAGGACGGCCGTCGGCGGAACTGCCGATCTCCCCCCTAGAGGGGCAGATGTCCGGCAGGACAGAGGGGGGCGCGAAGGAATGCCAGCTTGCGAGTGATCTACGCTGCCGTTCCGTCAAATCCCTTGCATGAGCTTCGCGGCCTTTTTCGGCGACCATCCTGAGAATCGCGACGGCGATATCACGGGCAGCATCTTTCTCGATCATGGCGAGAGGCCTGACATTCTGCCCGTCGCCAGCAACAGCTATCCGCCAGCGGACGCCCGCGTCGGTTCTGATCGCAGCCAGTCGTACATCGGCCACTACCGCATCCATCGTCAGTTGCCCGCCGCCATCGACAACGACCGAAACCTTCGGACCGAGCCTTGCCGTTAGACCAGCCTCTTCAATCGCCACCCTGATCCGCTCTGTCAGCGGTCGCGGATCGGCGATCTCCTGCGGATCGATGCCCGCTAGCGGGCCAGTCTCGACCGGCACGCCTGTGCGCACGGCGATGCCGAGCGCGTCGACCTCCATTGCCAGCAGCCGCGCGCTTGCCGGCGTCAGGCCGCGGATCTGCAGGCTGCCGCGGGCGGTCACTTCCATGATGCCGTTGCCATGGCGCAAGGCGGATTCGCAGAGTCCGATCAACGATTTCGGCAACAGTCCTCCAGCGACCGGATTGAGCCGCACCAGCAGCCCGTCGCCGGTCTGCATCGGCGCGGACAAGGCAGGGCAGGCGTCACGGCGCGAGAAAGCGTTCATGCCGCCACTCCCAGAGCTTGCGCTTCGGCAATCAGTGCGGCGAGATCGTCATCGATGGAATTGCGCAGCGGATGCCAGAGCCCGCGCCGCCGTGCCGAGAGAAAACGCTCGGCGATGACTTTTGCGGCTGAAGGGTTTTCGCGCAGGATGAAGGCGCGGACCACGGGGTCGCCGAGATAGGCGTCGTGCACGGCCTCGATAAGCGTGCCCGATATGGCATGGGTAGTCTCGGCAAAGCCGACAAGCCGGTCGACCGTCTCGGCGAATTCCGAGGCGCCGCGCGGGCCATGACGCATCTGGCCGGCGATGAAGCGCGGATTGACCGCGCGGGCGCGAACTACCCGGGATACGGCCTCACTGATCGAGCGCGGCTTGGGCTTTTGCGGGTCCGTGGTGTCGAGCACGATCACGTCGGCGTTCTTGCCGAGCGCGGCAAGCGCTGCCGAAAAGCCGCCGATGAAGGCGACGTCGGCCGAGCCTTCGAGGATGTCGCGGCCGGGGTCGTCGCCGGTATGAACCAGAAGGTCGGCCTCGGCGAGGCGATCCTCGAAAGCGCCGGGCGCCGAAATGCCTTTGCCCTCGCAGCCGCCATAGGCGTGCGAGGTGGCGGCGAGATAGGTGCGGCCGATCTCTTCGCGCGCGGCCCAGTCGCCGCTCGACAACAAGTCCTCGACGCCCGCGCCGTAACTGCCCGGCGAGGTGCCGAAAATGCGCGGGCTGATCTTGCCGTCGATGCGGGTCCTAGCGGCGAGCGGGTTTTCCGAATCGTCCTCGTCGCGGGTCGCCACCGCGTTGGCCGCGGCGTCGATCAGCGCGATCTGGGTCGGGAACATGTCGCGGAACAAGCCCGATATGCGCCAGGTGACATCGATGCGCGGACGGCCGAGTGTTGCCGGCGGCAGCACATCTATGCCGGTGATGCGGCCGGTGGCTGAATCCCATTGCGGCCGGCAGCCCATCAGCGCCAGGCCTTGCGCGATCTCCTCGCCGCCGGTGCGCAGTGAGGCCGACCCCCACAGGTCGATGACCAGCGAGCGCGGCCAGTCGCCATGCGATTGCATGTAGCTGCGGACCACTTCTTCCGCTGCCACCTTGCCCAGATCATGGGCGGTCGGCGTCGGCATGGTGCGTGGGTCGGCGGTGAAAAGATTGCGGCCGGTCGGCAGAACATCGCGCCGACCCCGTGCCGGCGCACCGGCCGGACCGGCAGCGACGTGGCGGCCGTCGAGGGCGGCAAGCAGCGCGGTTTTTTCAGCTGCCGCGCTTTCCCGCCGCAACGGATCAGCCTCGCCTTCCGGCGAGCGGCCGTAAATGTGCAGGCCGTCCTTGATGGCGAAATCCTTGAGATCGCAGAGCCAGGCGTCGATGCGGCGCAAAGCCTCGTCGGCTGCGTCGGTCCTGGCGACACCAGCCTCTGAGGCGAGGCCGGTCTTTTCCGCCGTTTCGACTATCAGCTTCGCCAGGCGGTCGCGGCGGCGGCGGTCGAGCCCGTCGGCCTGGGCATATTCGTCGACCAGTCGTTCAAGCCTGTGCTGGTTTTCGTCCAGCCCGGCGCCGGTCAGCGGCGGCGGCAGATGGCCAAGCGTGACGGCGGCAACGCGCCGCTTGGCTTGCGCTGCCTCGCCTGGATTGGAGACGATGAAGGGGTAGACGACGGGCAGGGCGCCGGTGACGATTTCGGGAAAGCAGTTTTCGCTGAGCGCAACGGTCTTGCCGGGCAGCCATTCCAGCGTGCCGTGGGCGCCGACATGGACAATTGCATGGATGCCGAGCGACTGGCGCAGCCAGAGGCCAAAGGCGACCAGCGCATGGCGCGGCGGCAATGTCGGGTCGTGATAGTCGGCGCGGCGGTCGACTGAGCGCCCGCGATCGGGGGCGAGCGCCACGGTGATGTTGCCGAACGTGGCCGTGCGGAAGCGGAATTTGGCGACAGCAGGCGCTTGAACACCCCCCTCTGTCCTGCCGGACATCTCCCCCGCAAGGGGGGAGATTGCGCTCTCATTGCCGGTTTCGCCAATCACTGAGGTTGCAGAACGGGTGCCGTCGGCGAAACGGCCAATCTCCCCCCTTGAGGGGGAGATGTCCGGCAGGACAGAGGGGGGCGCCTCGCGCGAACCTGTCTCATCTTCCGCCTTACCCCATGCCGCCTCCACGGCAGCGAGTGCCGCAGTCGGTAACTCTGCAGAAAGAGCGAGATAATCGTCCAGTCTCAGCCCACCATTCCCCCGTTCCAGCAAATCCAACAACTCCCTTGGCGTTTGCGGAATCCTTTCAACGGCGTAGCCCTGTTCGCTCAGATCGTGCAGCATTGCCAGCACGCTGGACGGCACGTCGAGGCCGACGGCGTAGCCGGTGCGACCGGGGGCGCTCGGATAGTCGGGGATCAGGATGGCGAGCTTGCGTTCCGCGCGCGGCGTCCGCCGCAGGCGCACGAATGCCTCGATACGGTTCGCCACTTGCGCGACGCGGTCGGGCTCTGGCCGGTTGGCGAAGGCGCGGAAGGCCAATGCGGGATCGGTTTCGCTTTCGCCCTTGAAGGAAATGGCGCCGGCCAGGATGCGGCCGTCGAGCTCGGGCAGGACGACATGCATGGCAAGGTCGGCGGGCGCCAGGCCGCGCTGATTGGTTTGCCAGATGTCGCGGCGGGTGGTTGCGACGATGACCTGGAACACCGGCACGCCGGCGCGGTCGAACAGGGTTTCAACGCCCGGCTCGGCCCCAGAGGCGAAAGCTGTGGCGGTGATGATGGCGGCAGGCTTCAGCGTTGCAAGCGCGGTTTCAACAAAGGCGAGTGAGGCCGGGTCCTTGAGGCTGGAGACGAAGATAGGCACGGGAGCCATGCCGCGCGCGCTCAGCGCTTCGAAAAGCGCGTCGATGGGCGCGACGTCGGCCGCGAGCAGCATCGAACGGTAGAAGAGGATTGGCACGACGTCCCCCTCCCTCTCGAGGGGAGGGTGGCCCGAAGGGCCGGGTGGGGTCATTGCGGCAGTGCTCGACGCCTCTTTGAGTTGGCGCGCTTCGGAGAGGACCCCATCCCCGGCCTGCGGCCGGACCCTCCCCTCGAGGGGGAGGGGGACGCCGCGTTCTACGACCCCCAGTCCCGGCTCGTAAAATCCAGCCTTTGGCACGCTAACGGGTTCGGCTACCGCCGCACCAGATCCAGCGAGACTTGCCAGCCTCTGCACCAGCGCCGTCATATTTGCCGGCCCGCCCTCGCGAAAATAGCCAAGCAGGGCGTCCAACTCCTCGCGCGGCAGCGTCGAGCCTTCGATCAGTCGCAAATCCTCGTCGTGGCTCTCGCCCGGTAGGAGCGCCAGCTTGATACCGCGATTTCGCGCGATAACGGCGAGCTGGTCGCAGCCATAGCGCCACCACTCGTAGCCGCCGAGAATGCGGACCAGAATGACCTTGGCGTGGCGGGCGACGCTCTCGGTCCAGAGGTCGACGGACATCGGATGGCGCAGGTCGCGCAAGGCGGCGAGCCGCATCGAGGGCAGGCGGTCCGCATCCGCCTTCCACGCCGCCGCCAGCCCGGCCAGGTCGCTGTCGGTGAAGGACAGGGCCACGACATCCGCAGGCGTTTGCCTGAGATCGACAGGCTCGGCGAGATCGTCGAGCGAGGCGGATGTGGTGGTGAGGATGTGCATCGCGGCTTGTACCTGGGGTCAGCCGGCGAGGATACGCTCTATCGCCGGGCGGTTCAGCCCTTTCAGACCGATGACGACAAGGCGCGAGCGGCGATCGTCTTCAGCGGTCCAGGCCCGGTCGTAATAATGGTTGACGCGCGGGCCGACGGCCTGCAGCAGGAGCCGCATCGGCTTGCCGCCAACCTCGACGAAGCCCTTGACGCGCAACACGTTTTCTTCCTCCGCCGCCGTGGCGACGCGTTGTGCGAGCTCGTCCGGGTTAGACACGGACGCGATGTCGATGACGAACGAGTCAAAATCGTCATGTTCGTGGTCGAGCTCGTCGTCGTGATGGGTTTTGCGGTTCTCTATGTCGTCCTCGACGGCGAGGCCGAGGCCGAGCAGCACCGACGGATCGACCTTGCCTTGCGAAGTCGGCACGATCTTCACCGCCCGCGCAACATGCTTGCCGATGACGGCATTGGCACGGGCCGAGCCGGCTGCGTCCATCAGGTCGCTCTTCGAGAGGATGATCAGGTCGGCGCAAGCGAGCTGGTCCTCGAATACTTCCTCGACCGGATCGTCGTGTTCGAGCGTCTCGTCCTGCGCGCGCTGCGCCTGCAGGGCGTCCATGTCGTTGGCGACGCGCCCATCAGCCAGCGCCGGTCCGTCGACGACGGCGATAACGCCATCGACGGTCACCCGGCTCTTGACCGACGGCCACTGGAAGGCCTGGACCAGCGGCTTGGGCAGGGCCAGCCCGGACGTCTCGATCAGGATATGGTCGACCCTCGGCATCAGCGACAGGATCTGGTCGAGTGCCGGGACGAAATCGTCGGCGACAGTGCAGCAGATGCAGCCATTGGCCAGCTCGACAATGTTTTCCTCGGGGCAGGTGTCGATGCCGCAGCCCTTCAGGATCTCGCCGTCGATGCCGATGTCGCCGAACTCGTTGACGATGATGGCCAGCCGCTTGCCTTTGGCGTTTTCGAGCAAATGGCGGATCAATGTCGTCTTGCCGGCGCCGAGAAATCCGGTAACGACGGTGCAGGGGACGCGCGAAAGGGGGGCAGCGGCCATATCAAGTCCTTCAAAAGGTCGAGGGGAGGGATGCGGGCAACCAGACCGCGCTTCAGGCAATCGGGACGGCCGCGCCACGGAATGAGCCCATCCGTCGAGGTGGCGAACAGCTTTGCGCCGGTCACGAGATCGGCGCCGCTGGTCGCGGTCAGGTCGCCGAAGACGTAACTCCAGCAGCCGTCGCGCAGCATGGCGGCGCTGAGCCGGCGCTTGCAATTGCCGAGGCATTCGACGGTGCGGATTTTGATGTTTTCGCCGGAAGCGGCGCGGCGCGTGTCCTCGGCGAGCAGTTCGCCGGCGCGGGGATGAGCGTCCGAACCGGTCTCGTCACGGCAGGAAGAGCAGACGATGACGGTAACGCCGGCCGGGGAATCGTCAGGGCCGGACAATAAATCCGCTGTCTCAGCCGAAAAACTGCTGTCGCGTTCCAAATCAGGCTCCTTGCCCGGAAAACCCGCCAGGCGATCGGATTCTTATGTCCTAGACGGCAGGTCTCCTGGCTCGCGGGTCATCGCCTTGGTGCCGCCTTCCCGGGAATATCCCAGTGGTTTTCGGCCTTGGCTCGTCGCTTACAGTTGCGGGGACAGCCGCGGATTTGAAATCGAGATTTCGCACCGCATTCCCTCTTGGCCCCTGCCGTTGCGGGCAGGGGACCGTCTGAAACGGATTTAGGCTTGTGGAGGCAGTCGTGTCAACGCACGTCTATGACGCGGCGATATCTGCGAGCGGCCGGCCAAGGTCGCCGGCAGCCGTCACCGCGATGCGCTCAAGCCCGAGCCAGCCCTGCATCTGCTTCAATTCCTCGAAGAGTTCGGCAGCGGTTTGTGGCGGGGCGCCGGGCTCCGCATAGGCGGCATGGACGCGCAATACGCCGGCCGGACGGTCGGCCCTGAGGTCGACGCGCCCGACGATGCTGTCGCCGAGCAGGAACGGCAGCACATAATAGCCATACCGGCGCTTTTCGGCCGGCGTGTAGATCTCGATGCGGTAGTGGAAGTCGAACAATCGCTCGGTGCGCGACCGCTCGAAGACCACGGGATCGAACGGCGCAAGCAAGGCGCGCGCCTCGATCCTGCGCGGCAAACGGACGTTCTTATGGAGATAGGCTGTTTTGCTCCAGCCGTCGACGCTCACCGGCAACAGCTCGCCAGCCTCGACCAGCTCCTCGATGCGGCCCTTAATATCGGCGGGCGAGAGGCGGAAATAGTCGCGCAGGTCGCCTGCCGTGGCGACGCCATGGGCGCGGGCGGAGATGCGCAGCAATTCGCGGTGGGCGTCCTCGGGGCAGGGAACCGGTAGAGCGAGTATCGCGGGCGGCAGTACGCGCTCCGGCAGATCGTAGAACCGTTCGAAGCCGCGGCGATGCGCGGTGGTGATGCGGCCGGCCCAGAACAGCCATTCGAAGGCGTGCTTGGCATGGCTCCAGCCCCACCAGCCGCCCGAACCCTTCTGGCCTTCGAAAGCCGACGCCGCGATCGGGCCTCGTTCGGCGACCTCGCGATAGATGTCTTCGATATAGGCGGCGTGCTCGCGGCCCCATTTGGCCAGTCCGCTGTACATTTCCTCGCCGCGCTCGGCCCGCTGCATGCGCCAGCGCATCAGCGGATAGGTCTCGACCGGCAGGAAGGAGGCTTCGTGCGCCCAATATTCAAAGACCATGCGCTTGCGCGTTATGGCGGCGTCGTCGAGCAGCGCCAGCTTGTAGGGGCCAAGCCGCGAATAGAGCGGCATGTAGTGGGCGCGCACCACGGCGCTGACGGAATCGATCTGCAGCAGGCCGGTACGGGCAAGCACGCGGGCCAGATGTCGGCGGTCGGGTGTACCGGCGGGTCGGGGGTCATTGAATCCCTGTGCCGCCAGCGCGATGCGGCGGGCCATGCGAAGTGAGATTTTTTCCTTCATCAATGCGGGTATCCTGATGATGCCGGACAGAGAAGAGAATCTGTGATTCCGCGCCATGCTAGCAGGGTTTTGGCGGTATCCATGTCAGGAGAGAAAAGTGGAGTGAAAAGTGAAAGAAATCAAACAGGAGCGGATCTGACCAGTTTTCCCGGATATGCCGCCCAGTACCGCGATTTGAACAAGGTTTGACTTGCTTCGCCGAAAGCGCTGCGCTAACCCTCGCCGCGTTGCAGCATAGAGCCCCCTTAAAACGGTTCAGTGGTTAAACTGTCACGCTTCCGCAAGTGGGTCCGGTGCTGTATCAGAGTGGATTGGCCGCCAACGGAAACTGCAGCATGAACGCACTTTTAGGTTCGTACCTGCCCATCGTCCTGTTCATCGGCGTGGCGCTGGTGGTCGGGCTGGCGCTGCTTGCCGCACCCTTCCTGGTGGCCTACCGCAACCCCGATCCGGAAAAGCTTTCGGCCTATGAATGCGGCTTCAACTCGTTCGACGATGCGCGCATGAAGTTCGACATCCGCTTCTACTTGGTGTCGATCCTGTTCATCATCTTCGATCTGGAGGTAGCCTTCCTGTTTCCTTGGGCGGTGTCGTTCAGCCAGATCGGCATGCTCGGTTTTTGGTCGATGATGGTGTTTTTGGCGGTGCTGACCATCGGCTTTGCCTATGAATGGAAAAAAGGAGCGCTGGAATGGGATTGAACGACAGTTCCGGCACGCTCGTCGCGCCGAAGCCCAAGGGCCTCATCGACCCCAACACCGGCAGGCCGGTGGGGGAGGATGATCCGTTCTTCCTGGAGATCAACAACGAGCTCGCCGACAAGGGCTTTCTCGTCACCTCGACCGAGGCGCTGATCACCTGGGCGCGCAGCGGCTCGCTGATGTTCATGACCTTCGGTCTCGCCTGCTGCGCGGTCGAGATGATCCATACCTCGATGCCGCGCTATGACTCCGAGAGGTTCGGTGTCGCGCCGCGCGCGTCTCCGCGTCAGTCCGACATCATGATCGTTGCCGGCACGCTGACCAACAAGATGGCGCCGGCGCTGCGCAAGGTCTACGATCAGATGCCGGAGCCGCGCTACGTCATCTCGATGGGCTCCTGCGCCAATGGCGGCGGCTATTATCATTATTCCTATTCGGTGGTGCGCGGCTGCGACCGCATCGTGCCGGTCGACATCTACGTGCCCGGCTGCCCGCCGAGCGCCGAAGCGCTGCTCTACGGCATCCTTCTCCTGCAGAAGAAGATCCGCCGCACCGGCACGATCGAACGGTGAGCGGCATGACCCAGGCGTTGAATGACCTCTCGACCTATCTGGGCGAGAAGCTGACCGGCCGGATCGGCGAGGCGGTGTTTGCCTATGGCGAACTCACCATCTCGGTCGAACCGCGCGACCTGATCGAGGCAGTGACCTTCCTGCGCGACGACCCGAAATGCCAGTTCATCTCGATCATCGATGTCTGCGGCGCCGATTATCCGTCGCGGGCAAAGCGCTTCGACGTCGTCTATCATTTGCTGTCGCCGAGGCAGAATATCCGCATCCGCATCAAGGTCCAGGCCGACGAAGAGACGCTGGTGCCGTCGATCACCGGCATATATCCCGGCGCCGACTGGTTCGAGCGCGAAACCTACGATCTCTATGGCGTGCTGTTTTCGGGTCATCCCGATCTGCGGCGGATTCTGACCGACTACGGCTTCGAAGGCCATCCGCTGCGCAAGGACTTTCCGCTGACCGGCTTCGTCGAGGTGCGCTACGACGACGAGGCCAAGCGCGTCATCTACGAGCCGGTGGAGCTCAAGCAGGAATTCCGCAATTTCGATTTTCTGTCCCCATGGGAAGGCACGGATTATGTTCTGCCGGGGGACGAGAAGGCGAAACAGTGAGTAGTGAGTAGTGAGTAGGAATTGGAAAAAAGGATCGAATCTTATCGCGACCTGAAGGTGTGGCAATCGGCGATGGTGCTTGCTGAAGATTGTTACCGCATCAGTAAAGGGTTTCCGAAGGAGGAGATCTACGGCATGACCTCGCAGATGCGCCGATCGGCGGTTTCGATCGCAGCCAACGTCGCGGAGGGATACGGTCGAGAAAACAGAGGTTCGTTCGTTCAATTTTTGCGCATGGCGCAAGGTTCGTTGAAGGAACTGGAAACGCACATTTTGCTGGCATGCCGGGTTGGGCTGCTACGAAAAGACGATGAGATTGAACTGCTACTGCGATGCGAAGAGATTGGAAAAATGACGAGATCTCTTATCCGGACGGTGCAGGCCAAGCAGGCGGAATGAAGCAGGCATTGAGGTTGATGATCACTACTCACTACTCACTACTGACTCTTCGCCAGAGGCGCCTCCATGGCTGAAACCTCCGTTCGCAACTTCAATATCAACTTTGGCCCGCAACACCCTGCAGCGCATGGTGTTTTGCGGTTGGTTCTTGAACTCGACGGCGAAGTCGTCGATCGCGTCGACCCGCATATCGGACTTTTGCACCGCGGCACGGAAAAGCTGATCGAGCACAAGACTTATCTGCAGGCGGTGCCTTATCTCGACCGGCTCGATTATTGCGCGCCGATGAACCAGGAACATGCCTTCGCGCTCGCAGCCGAGCGGCTGCTCGGCATCGAGGTGCCGAAGCGCGGGCAGCTTATTCGAGTTCTCTACTCTGAGATCGGCCGCATCATGTCGCACATCCTCAATGTGACGACGCAGGCGATGGATGTCGGTGCACTGACGCCGCCGCTATGGGGCTTCGTCGAGCGCGAAAAGCTGATGGTGTTCTATGAGCGTGCCAGCGGCTCGCGCATGCATGCGGCCTATTTCCGGCCGGGCGGTGTGCATCAAGACCTGCCGCAGAAGCTGATCGAGGACATCGGCAAGTGGATCGACCCGTTCCTGAAGTCGATCGACGACCTCGACGCGCTTTTGACCGGCAACCGTATTTTCAAGCAGCGCAATGTCGACATTGCCACTGTCTCCCTGGCGGACGCCTGGGCCTGGGGGTTTTCCGGCGTCATGGTGCGCGGCTCGGGTGCGCCGTGGGACCTGCGCAAATCGCAACCCTACGAATGCTATGCCGAGCTGGATTTCGACATTCCGGTCGGCAAGAACGGCGACTGTTTCGACCGTTATCTGGTGCGCATGGAAGAGATGCGGCAGTCGGCGAAAATCATGCGCCAGTGCGTCGACCTGTTGCTCGGCAAGGAGGGCGGCGGGCCGGTGTCGAACCTCGACGGCAAGGTGGTGCCGCCGAAGCGCGCGGCGATGAAGCGCTCGATGGAAGCGCTGATCCATCACTTCAAGCTCTACACCGAAGGCTACCGCGTTCCAGCCGGCGAGGTCTATGCCGCGGTCGAGGCGCCGAAGGGCGAGTTCGGCGTCTATCTCGTCTCCGACGGCACCAACAAGCCCTACCGCTGCAAGCTGCGCGCGCCGGGCTTTGCGCATCTGCAAGCCATGGACTTTTTGTGCCGCGGCCACATGCTGGCCGACGTCACCGCGGTTCTCGGCTCCCTCGACATCGTGTTTGGTGAGGTCGATCGCTAAATGTCAGTCCGCCGTCTCGCAGAAGCCAGCCTCCAGCCAGCCGCCTTTGCCTTCAACCGGGCGAATGCGGCAGCGGCGAAGCAGTGGATCAAGAAATATCCGAAGGGGCGAGAGCAATCCGCGATCATCCCCTTGCTCATGCTGGCGCAGGAGCAGGAAGGCTGGGTGACCAAGGCGGCGATCGAGGCGATCTCCGACATGCTCGGCATGCCCTATATCAGAGGGCTGGAAGTCGCCACCTTCTATACGCAATACCAGCTCAATCCGGTCGGCAGCCGCGCCCATATCCAGGTCTGCGGCACCACACCCTGCATGCTGCGCGGCTCGGAAGCGCTGATGGATGTGTGCCGCTCGAAGATCCATCACGACCAGTTCCACACCAACGACAAAGGCACGCTGTCGTGGGAGGAGGTCGAGTGCCTCGGCGCCTGCGTCAACGCGCCGATGGTGATGATATTCAAGGACACCTATGAGGATTTGACGCCGGAGCGGCTTGCCGAGATCATCGACCTTTATGACGCCGGCAAGGGCGCTACGGTGGAACCGGGACCGCAAAACGGCCGCGTCACTTCCGAGCCGGCCAGTGGCCTGACGACCCTTAAGAGTGAAAAGGCGATCCTCAAGGCGACCCGCGACCGGGAAACCAGGGCCGCGACCAAGGCCGCCAAGGAAGCGGCGCCGGCGGCTTACGCCGCAGCGCCGGTTCCGCCTGCTGCCGCGCCTGCACCGGCGCCAGTTGCGCCCTCGAATGCCAGCAAGCCGAAGACCGATGCGGTCGAGACCAGCCCGGCGCTGAAATCGCCGTCGGCGACAAAAGTCGCGCCAACGGCGGAGAAGGCGGCGAGCGTTGCAGCGCCTCTGCATTCGGCCGCCAATGCCAACAAGGCCGAGCCGCAGGTCGAGGACGTCTCGAAACAGCGCAAAGGCTCCAAGAACAAGGCCGAGCCGGCGTCTGCTTTCAAAGCGCCGGAGGCCAAGGTTAAACCAGCGAAGGCTGCCGCCGAAGCGGCCAAGCCGTCGCCCGGAAACAAGAGCCGGCCGACCGGCAAGAAGCCGGTCTGAGGAACGAGCAATGCTTCAGGACAGAGACCGCATCTTCAACAACATCTACGGCCGCTTCGACAAGTCGCTGGCCGGCGCCATGGCGCGCGGCGCCTGGGACAACACGCCCGGCATCATCGCCAAGGGGCGCGAGTGGATCGTCAACGAGATGAAGGCATCGGGCCTGCGCGGCCGCGGCGGCGCCGGCTTCCCGACCGGGCTCAAATGGTCGTTCATGCCCAAGCAGAGCGACGGCCGGCCGAGTTATCTCGTCGTCAATGCCGACGAGTCCGAACCCGGCACCTGCAAGGACCGCGATATATTGCGCCACGATCCGCATACGCTGGTCGAGGGCTGCCTGATCGCCGGCTTCGCCATGGGCGCGGTCGCCGCCTACATCTACGTGCGCGGCGAGTTCATCCGCGAGCGCGAGGCGCTGCAACTCGCCATCGACGAGGCCTATGCGGCCAAGCTGATCGGCAAGAACAATACCTCCGGCTACGATTTCGACATCTACATGCACCATGGCGCCGGCGCCTATATCTGTGGCGAGGAAACGGCGCTGCTCGAAAGCCTCGAAGGCAAGAAAGGCCAGCCGCGGCTGAAGCCGCCGTTTCCGGCCAATGTCGGCCTCTATGGCTGCCCGACGACGGTCAACAACGTCGAGTCCATCGCCGTGGCGCCAACCATTCTGCGCCGCGGTGCGGCCTGGTTCTCGTCCTTCGGCCGGCCCAACAATGCCGGCACCAAGCTGTTCTGCATCTCCGGCCACGTCAACAATCCGTGCACCGTCGAAGAGGCGATGTCGATCCCGTTCCGCGAACTGATCGAGACGCATTGCGGCGGCATCCGCGGCGGCTGGGACAATCTGCTGGCGGTCATTCCGGGCGGCGCCTCGGTGCCGTTGGTGCCGGCCGAGCAGATCATCGACGCGCCGATGGATTTCGATGCGCTGCGCGACCTGAAATCGGGCCTCGGCACCGCGGCTGTCATCGTCATGGACAAATCGACCGATATCGTGAAAGCGATCGCGCGGCTGTCCTACTTCTACAAGCATGAGAGCTGCGGCCAGTGCACGCCCTGCCGTGAGGGCACGGGCTGGATGTGGCGGGTGATGGAACGGCTGGTGCGCGGCGAGGCGCAGAAGCGCGAGATCGACATGCTGCTCGACGTGACCAAGCAGGTCGAGGGCCACACGATCTGCGCTCTGGGCGATGCGGCGGCATGGCCGATCCAGGGCCTGATGCGGCATTTCCGCGGCGAGGTGGAGCGGCGCATCGACGAGTTCTCGCGCAACGCACACCGCGCCGAACCGGTGCTGGCGGCGGCGGAATAGAAGAATTCAAAAAATGCGGGCGAATGCCCGAAACGAGGAAACGAGCGCGGGGCAGACGGAAACGACCAGGAGACCACCTATGTCGCTGTTTTCGATACCCGACGATTTGACGCCCGATGGGGACCCGTTCTTGAAGATGAACCAGGACCTGACCAGGACAATGCCGAAGGAGATGGCCAGCGCCGTCAATCTCCTGGCGCATCCTGTCGCCGGCGCGGCGGCGATGACGGCACTCGGCATCGGGCTTGCCAACCACGCCTTTGGCGTCTGGATGGGCGTGCTTTCAGGCGTGGCCGAGACCTCGCAGCGGCTTTGGCAGCCGGTCACCGAGGATTTCGAGGCCCGGACCGAACGCGTTTCCGCGACCGGCAAAAGCTCCTCGACCAAGGCGCGCGCAGCCACCAAAACCCTGATTGCCGAGGCGCAGTCCTTCGCTAATGACGTGACCGACATTGCAACAAGCACTGCGGCGCGGAGCGTGGCGAATGCCAGCACCGTTGCAGCGGATGCGTCGGCCGGGCTGATGCCGGAAGATTTCAAGCAGCCCAAGCCGATGGACCGGCCAGCCGTGCCCGCCGACCTCAAGGCAATATCGGGCATCGGGCCGAAACTGGAAAAGGTGCTGAACGGCCTTGGCATCTGGACATACGCCCAGATTGCCGCGTGGACGCCGCAAGAGATCGCCTGGGTCGAAGATTACCTGTCGTTGAAGGGCCGTATCGGCCGTGACGGCTGGATCGGTCAGGCGGCCGCATTGGCCGGGGCCAAAAATTGAATTCAATACCGTGCGCGGTGTCGGCTGCGCCCGGAAGGAAAGATTGCGGAACGTCCGCAGGGGTTTGAGGCGAAATGGCAAAGCTCAAGGTCGACGGGAAAGAGATCACTGTACCCGACCACTACACGCTGCTGCAGGCGGCCGAGGACGCCGGTGCGGAAGTGCCGCGCTTCTGCTTCCACGAGCGGCTGTCGATCGCCGGCAATTGCCGCATGTGCCTGATCGAGGTGAAGGGCGGCCCGCCCAAGCCGCAGGCGTCCTGCGCCATGGGCGTGCGCGACCTGCGCCCCGGTCCGAACGGCGAGCCGCCGGAAATCTTCACCAACACGCCGATGGTCAAGAAGGCCCGCGAAGGCGTGATGGAATTCCTGCTGATCAACCATCCGCTGGACTGCCCGATCTGCGATCAGGGCGGCGAGTGCGACCTGCAGGACCAGGCGATGGCGTTCGGCGTCGATTCCTCACGCTACCACGAGAACAAGCGGGCGGTCGAAGACAAGTATATCGGGCCGCTGGTCAAGACGATCATGAACCGCTGCATCCATTGCACGCGCTGCGTCCGCTTCACCACCGAGATTGCGGGCATATCCGAGCTCGGCCTGATCGGCCGCGGCGAGGATGCCGAGATCACCACCTATCTCGAAAGCGCAATGACTTCGGAACTGCAGGGCAATGTCATCGACCTTTGCCCGGTCGGTGCGCTGACCTCCAAACCCTACGCCTTCCAGGCACGGCCTTGGGAACTGACCAAGACCGAGTCCATCGACGTGATGGACGCCGTCGGCTCGGCGATCCGCGTCGATAGCCGGGGCCGCGAAGTGATGCGCATCCTGCCGCGTACCAACGAGGCGGTGAACGAGGAGTGGATTTCCGACAAGACCCGCTTTATCTGGGACGGCCTGCGCACGCAGCGCCTCGACCGGCCCTATGTGCTCAAGGACGGCAGACTGGCCCCGGCAAGCTGGGCGGAGGCTTTTGCCGCGATCAAGGAAGCGGTGTCGAATGCCGCACCCGAAAAGATCGGCGCCATTGCCGGCGATCTCGCAGCCGTCGAGGAGATCTACGCGCTGAAGCTTCTGATGGCTTCGCTCGGCTCGAGGAACACCGACTGCCGCCAGGACGGTGCCGCACTCGATCCGTCGCTCGGCCGGGCCAGCTATGTCTTCAACCCGACCATCGAAGGCATCGAACAGGCCGATGCGGTGCTGATCATCGGCGCCAATCCGCGCTTCGAGGCATCCCTGCTCAACGCCCGCATCCGCAAGCGCTGGCGGGCCGGCAATCTGCCGGTCGGCGTCATCGGCGATGTCGGCGATACGCGCTATGATTACGAGCAGCTCGGCGCCGGACCGGAATCGCTGAAGGATCTGGCCGACGGCAACGGCAAGTTCTTCCATCTGCTAAAGAAGGCGACGCATCCGCTGATCATCGTCGGCCAGGGTGCGCTGGCGCGTCCGGACGGCGCGGCCGTGCTCGGCCAGGCGGCGAAGCTCGCCGTCGCAGTCAACGCCGCTAGGGCCGATTGGAACGGCTTTGCCCTGCTGCACACCGCCGCGGCACGCGTCGGCGGCCTCGATGTCGGCTTCGTACCGGGCGAGGGCGGCAGGAATGTCGCCGGCATGCTGGGCGAGACCGACGTGCTGTTCCTGCTCGGCGCCGACGAAATCGACATGGCCAAGACCGGCGGCGCTTTCGTCGTCTATATCGGCACGCATGGCGACAAGGGCGCGCATCGCGCCAACGTCATCCTGCCGGGCGCCGCCTATACCGAGAAGTCGGGCACCTTCGTCAACACCGAAGGCCGCGTGCAGCAGACCAACCGTGCCGGCTTCGCGCCCGGCGAAGCGCGCGAGGACTGGGCGATCCTTCGGGCACTGTCGGATGTGCTCGGCAAGAAGCTGCCGTTCGATTCGCTGCAGCAACTGCGCGCAAAGCTCTATGCGCAATACCCGCATCTTGCCCGCGTCGACCATGTCGCGGCCGGCGACCCGGCCGACATCGCCAGGGTTGCCAAGCTCGGCGGTCGGCTGAACAAGGGCACCTTCACCTCGCCGGTCAAGGATTTCTACCTGACCAATCCGATCGCGCGGGCTTCCGCGGTGATGGCCGAATGCTCGGCTTTGGCGAAAAACGGCTTCAGGCAGGCGGCGGAGTAGACATGGACACTTTCTTCTCCTTCTACGTGCTGCCGGCGCTGCTGATCCTTTTGAAGTCGGTCGTGCTGATCGTCGTTCTGTTGATCTTCGTCGCCTATGTGCTTTATGCCGACCGCAAGATCTGGGCGGCGGTGCAATTGCGCCGCGGCCCGAACGTCGTCGGCCCGTGGGGCACACTGCAGGCCTTCGCCGATCTGCTGAAATTCGTGTTCAAGGAGCCGGTGATCCCGTCCGGCGCCAACAAGGGCGTTTTCCTGCTGGCGCCCTTGGTCTCGGCGGTGCTGGCGATCTCGGCCTGGGCGGTGATCCCGGTCAATGAGGGCTGGGCGATCGCCAACGTCAATGTCGGCATCCTCTATGTCTTCGCCATCTCCTCGCTCGAGGTCTATGGCGTGATCATGGGCGGCTGGGCGTCCAATTCGAAATACCCGTTCCTTGGCGCGCTGCGCTCGGCGGCGCAGATGGTGTCCTACGAAGTCTCCATCGGTTTCGTCATCGTCACCGTGCTGCTTTGCGTCGGCTCGCTCAACCTGTCCGACATCGTCTTGTCGCAGCAGGACGGGCTGGGCACGCGGCTCGGCCTGCCCAACACCTTCCTCGACTGGCATTGGCTGTCGCTGTTCCCGATGTTCATCGTCTTCTTCATCTCGGCGTTGGCCGAGACCAACCGGCCGCCCTTCGACCTTGTGGAAGCCGAATCGGAACTCGTCGCCGGCCACATGGTCGAATATTCGTCGACGCCGTTCCTGCTGTTCTTCCTCGGCGAATATGTCGCCGTGGTCCTGATGTGCGCGCTGGCCACCATCCTGTTCCTCGGCGGCTGGCTGCCGCCCTTCAACTTCGCGCCGTTCACCTGGGTGCCGGGGCTGATCTGGTTCGTGCTCAAGGTCTGCCTGGTGTTCTTCATGTTCTCGATGGTGAAGGCGTTCGTGCCGCGCTATCGCTACGACCAGCTGATGCGGCTCGGCTGGAAGGTCTTCCTACCGATCTCGCTGTTCATGGTGGTCGCCACCGCCGCTTTCCTAAAGATCACGGGGTTTGCCTGATGTCTGCATTATCCCAGGCCGCCAAGTCACTGCTTTTGCAGGATTTCGTCAGCGCTTTCTTCCTGTCGATGCGCCAGTTCTTCGCGCCGAAGGAGACGATCAACTATCCGCATGAGAAGGGACCGGTCAGCCCGCGCTTCCGCGGCGAGCATGCGCTGCGCCGTTATCCGAACGGCGAGGAACGCTGCATCGCCTGCAAATTGTGCGAGGCGATCTGCCCGGCGCAGGCCATCACCATCGAAGCCGGCCCACGCCGCAATGACGGCACGCGGCGCACCGTGCGCTACGACATCGATATGGTGAAATGCATCTATTGCGGCTTCTGCCAGGAAGCCTGCCCGGTCGACGCCATCGTCGAGGGGCCGAATTTCGAGTTCGCGACGGAGACGCGCGAGGAACTTTATTACGACAAGGACAGGCTTCTGGCCAATGGCGACCGCTGGGAGCGTGAGCTGGCGCGCAACATCTCGCTGGATGCGCCTTACCGCTGATATTTGATGCATGAACGGGGCGAGGGCCTCGTTCAGAGGATGATCCCGAAAAGTTGCATACTTTTCGGACAAGATCATCCTCCGGAATGAAAGAGTGTCGCATGTTTTCTTTTCGATCGGGTCTTTCAACCCGATCGGAACATGCGATAGGAACACGCAACTTGCCGACCGGAGGCGGTGGCAAAAAACAGGACGAACGTCCTGTTTGGACAGGAAACCCGGGGGAACCCATGCTGAGTGGACTAGAGGCGGCCTTTTTCTACCTCTTCGCCTTTGTCGCGGTGGCATCGGCGTTCATGGTCATTTCGGCGCGCAATCCCGTGCATTCTGTGCTGTTTCTGATCCTGACCTTCTTCAACGCCGCCGGCCTGTTCATGCTGACCGGCGCCGAGTTCCTGGCGATGATCCTGCTCGTCGTCTATGTCGGCGCCGTGCTGGTGCTGTTCCTGTTCGTCGTCATGATGCTCGACGTTGACTTCGCCGAAATGAAGGAAGGCGCCCTGCAATATGCACCGATCGGCGCGCTGGTCGGGCTGATCCTGGCGGCGGAGCTGATCGTGGTGCTCGGCGGCTATACATTCGCGCCGAAACTGGCGGCGATGGTCGCCAAGCCCATTCCGGACCTGGCCGCGCGCTCGAACACGGCAGCGCTCGGCGACATCCTCTATACGGATTACCTCTATTACTTCCAGATCGCCGGCCTGGTGCTGCTGGTCGCCATGATCGGCGCCATCGTGCTGACGCTGCGCCATAAGCCGGGCGTCAAGCGGCAGTCGATCGCCGCCCAGGTCGGCCGCACGGCGGCAACCGGAGTGGAAATCCGCAAGGTCAAGACGGGCGAAGGAGTCTGAAATGGTCGTCGGCATCGCGCACTACCTGACCGTATCGGCGATCCTGTTCACGCTCGGCGTGTTCGGCATCTTCCTGAACCGCAGGAACGTCATCGTCATCCTGATGTCGATCGAGCTGATCCTGCTTGCGGTCAACATCAATTTCGTCGCCTTTTCGGCGGCGCTCGGCGATTTGGTCGGCCAGGTGTTCGCACTGTTCGTGCTGACGGTCGCGGCGGCCGAAGCGGCGATCGGCCTTGCCATTCTCGTCGTCTTCTTCCGCAACCGCGGCTCGATCGCGGTCGAAGACGTGAACATGATGAAGGGTTGACGGAACCACCATGTATCAGGCCATCGTCTTCCTTCCGCTGCTCGGCTTCCTGATCGTCGGCCTGTTCGGCACTTCGCTGGGGGCCAAGGCTTCCGAATACATCACCTCCGGCTTCCTGGTGATCGCGGCAGTGCTGTCGTGGGTTGCCTTCTTCTCGGTCGGCTTCGGCGGCGGCGAGGTGTTCACCGTGCCGGTACTGCGCTGGATCCAGTCAGGCGGCCTCGAAGCGTCGTGGGCGCTGCGGATCGATACGCTGACCGTGGTGATGCTGGTCGTCGTCAATACGGTGTCGGCGCTGGTCCATATCTACTCGATCGGCTACATGCATCACGACCCGGACCGGCCGCGCTTCTTCGCCTATCTGTCGCTGTTCACCTTCGCCATGCTGATGCTGGTGACGGCCGACAACCTCGTGCAGATGTTCTTCGGCTGGGAAGGCGTCGGCCTTGCCTCCTATCTGCTGATCGGCTTCTGGTACAAGAAGCCGTCGGCCAATGCAGCTGCGATCAAGGCCTTCGTCGTCAACCGCGTCGGCGATTTCGGCTTTGCGCTCGGCATATTCGGCGTGTTCGTGCTGTTCGGCTCGGTCAATCTCGGCACCATCTTCGCCAATGCGGCGACGTTCATTCCGGCGGAAGGCGCGCCGCAAGGCGCGGCCGTACTGACCTTCCTCGGCTATGCGCTTGATAAGCAGGCCGCGATGACGGTTGTCTGCCTGCTCCTGTTCATGGGCGCCATGGGCAAGTCGGCGCAGGTGCCGCTGCACACCTGGCTCCCGGATGCCATGGAGGGCCCGACGCCGGTCTCGGCACTGATCCATGCCGCCACCATGGTGACGGCAGGCGTGTTCATGCTGGCGCGGCTGTCGCCGCTATTCGAGCTGTCGCATTCGGCACTGACGGTGGTCACCTTCATCGGCGCCTTCACCGCCTTCTTCGCGGCGACAGTCGGTCTTGTCCAGAACGACATCAAGCGCGTCATCGCCTATTCGACCTGTTCGCAGCTCGGCTACATGTTCGTGGCGCTCGGCGTCGGCGCCTATGGCGCGGCGATTTTCCATCTGTTCACCCACGCCTTCTTCAAGGCGCTGCTGTTCCTCGGCTCGGGCTCGGTCATCCACGCCGTCTCCGACGAGCAGGACATGCGCAAAATGGGTGGCCTAAGGACGCTGATCCCGACGACTTACTGGATGATGGTGATCGGCACGCTGGCGCTGACCGGTGTCGGCATTCCGGTAACGATCATCGGCACGGCCGGCTTCTTTTCCAAGGACGCCATCATCGAAGCGGCCTTCGCCGGCCACAATGCGGTCGCCGCATTTGCCTTCATATTGCTGGTCATTGCTGCCTGCTTCACCTCCTTCTACTCCTGGCGGCTGATCTTCATGACCTTCCACGGCGAGCCGCGGGCCAGCCACGAGGTCATGCACCATGTCCATGAATCGCCGCCGGTCATGCTGGTGCCGCTGTTCATCCTGGCGGCTGGCGCGCTGCTCGCCGGTGTGATCTTCCACGGCGCCTTCATCGGCGAGGGCTATGCCGAATTCTGGAAGGCGTCGCTGTTCACGCTGCCGGACAACCAGATCCTGCACGAAATCCACGAAGTGCCGTTATGGGTCGAGTTGTCGCCGTTCATCGCCATGCTGATCGGCTTTGCGATAGCCTGGCAGTTCTATGTTCGCGCGCCGGAAATGCCTCGGAGCGTCGCTGCCAACCATCGCCTGCTCTACGCCTTCCTGCTCAACAAATGGTATTTCGACGAGCTCTACGACTTCCTGTTCGTGCGGCCGGCAAAGCGCCTCGGCCACTTCCTGTGGAAGACCGGCGACGGCACCGTCATCGACGGACTCGGGCCGGACGGCATTTCGGCGCGCGTCGTCGACGTCACCAACCGGGTCGTCAAGCTGCAGACCGGCTATCTCTACCACTATGCCTTCGCCATGCTGATCGGCGTTGCCGCACTCGTCACCTGGATGATGCTCTGATGACCGCCTGGCCGATCCTATCGCTGGTCACCTTCCTGCCGCTGGTTGGTGTGCTGCTCATCCTTTTCGTGCGTGATGACAGCGAGAACGCGCGCCGCAACATCCGCGCCATCGCGCTTTTCACGACTGCGTTCACGTTTGTGATTTCGCTGTTTATCTGGACCGGCTTCGACAATTCGCAACCTGGCTTCCAGTTCGTCGAGAAGTTTGCCTGGCTGGATTCCGGCATCTCCTACCATATGGGCGTAGACGGCATCTCCATGCTGTTCGTCATCCTGACCACCTTCCTAATGCCGCTCTGCATTCTCGCCTCGTGGGAATCGATCGAGAAGCGCGTCAAAGCCTATATGATCGCCTTCCTGCTGCTCGAGACGCTGATGATCGGCGTGTTCTGTGCGCTCGACATCGTCTTGTTCTACGTCTTCTTCGAAGCCGGCCTTATCCCGATGTTCATCATCATCGGCGTGTGGGGCGGCAAGCGGCGCGTCTATGCCTCGTTCAAGTTCTTCCTCTACACCCTGGCCGGCTCGGTGCTGATGCTGCTCGCCATCATGGCGATGTTCTTCCAGTCCGGCACCACCGATATCCCGACGCTTCTGACGCATAATTTCCCGGCCAATATGCAGACCTGGCTATGGCTTGCCTTCTTCGCGTCCTTTGCGGTGAAGATGCCGATGTGGCCGGTGCATACCTGGCTGCCGGACGCGCATGTCGAAGCACCGACGGCCGGCTCGGTGATCCTGGCCGCCATCCTGCTCAAGATGGGCGGGTACGGCTTCCTGCGTTTTTCGCTGCCGATGTTTCCGATCGCATCCGAAATGTTCGCGCCGCTGATCTTCACGCTTTCCGTCGTCGCCATCATCTACACCTCGCTGGTGGCGCTGATGCAGGAGGACATGAAGAAGCTGATCGCCTATTCGTCGGTCGCTCACATGGGCTTCGTTACCATGGGCATCTTCGCGATGAACCAGGAAGGCGTCCAGGGCTCGATCTTCCAGATGCTGTCGCACGGCCTGGTCTCCGGCGCGCTGTTCCTCTGCGTCGGCGTCGTCTACGACCGCATGCACACGCGTGACATCGACGCCTATGGCGGGTTGGTCAACAACATGCCGAAATATGCAACCGTGTTCATGATCTTCACCATGGCCAATGTCGGCCTGCCCGGCACCAGCGGCTTCGTCGGCGAGTTCCTGACCATGCTCGGCGTGTTCCGGGTCAACACCTGGGTGGCGTTCTTCGCCGCCACCGGCGTCATACTGTCGGCGGCCTATGCGCTCTGGCTCTACCGCAAGGTGATCTTCGGCGCACTGACCAAAGAAAGCCTGAAAGGTTTGCTCGACCTGTCGACGCGCGAAAAGGTGATCATCTATCCGCTGGTCGCGCTGGTCATCTTCTTTGGCGTCTATCCGGCGCCGATCTTCGACGCGACGGCCGAATCGGTCAAGGCGCTCGTTACCAATGTCACCGCATCCATCGGCGCCGCGCAGACCGCGGCGGCGAACTGACTGGGGGTTTGCGAACCATGACGCCGGACCTTCTCTCCAGCCTGTCGCTCTCGACGCCAGAGCTGATCCTCGCCATCGGCGCCTTGGCGCTGTTGATGCTCGGCGCCTATTCGCGCGCCAACACCGCCGTCACGGTGAGCGGCCTTGCTGTTGCCGTGCTGGTGATCGCCGGCGCCTGGCTGATCTTTTCCCCGGGGCAGGGCAACGCCTATGGCGAAGCCTTCATCCAGGACCCATTCGCCCGCTTCATGAAGATGTTGGCGCTGGTCGGCTCGGCGGTGACGCTGGTCATGTCGGTTCGCTTTGCCCAGGCGGAGCGTTTCGACAAGTTCGAATATCCGGTGCTGATCCTGCTCTGCACGCTCGGCATGATGCTGATGATCTCGGCCAACGGCATGATCGGGCTCTATCTCGGCCTCGAGCTGCAGTCGCTGGCGATCTACGTGCTGGCGGCGATCAACCGCGATAATCTGCGCTCGACCGAGGCCGGGCTGAAGTACTTCGTCCTTGGCGCGCTGTCGTCGGGCATGCTGCTTTACGGCATCTCGCTGGTCTACGGCTACACGGGCAACACCGGCTTCCAGGAGATCGCCGCGGCGCTCAGCGGCGGCGAGCGCCAGCTCGGCCTCGTCTTCGGCCTGGTCTTTGTGCTGGCCGGCCTTGCCTTCAAGATCTCGGCGGTGCCGTTCCATATGTGGACGCCCGACGTCTATGAGGGCGCGCCGACGCCGGTGACGGCCTTTCTGGCGGCGGCACCCAAAATGGCGGCGATGGCGCTGATGGTGCGCGTCACCATGGGCGCCTTCAAGCCGATCGCCGCCGACTGGCAGCAGATCATCGTCTTCATCTCGATCGCCTCGATGGCGCTCGGCGCATTCGCGGCCATCGGCCAGACCAACATCAAGCGGCTGATGGCCTATTCCTCCATCGGTCATATGGGTTATGCTCTGGTCGGCCTTGCCGCCAACAGCCAGGACGGCGTGCGCGGCGTCGCCATCTACATGCTGATCTATCTGGTGATGACGCTCGGCACCTTCGCCTTCATCCTGGCCATGCGGCGCAAGGAGGGCAATGTCGAGCAGATCAGCGATCTCGCCGGCCTGTCGGCGACCAACCCGATCATGGCGACGATCCTCACCATCATGATGTTCTCGCTGGCCGGTATCCCGCCGCTCGCCGGCTTCTGGGGGAAATGGTACGTGTTCCTCGCCGCCATCAATGCCAACCTCTACGCGCTCGCGATCATCGGCGTGCTGGCCTCTGTGGTGGGCGCCTATTATTATCTGCGCATCATCAAGATCATGTGGTTCGACGAACCGGTCGGCGGCTTCGTGCCGATGGCGACCGAACTGCGCGTCGTGCTCGGCGCCTGCGGCGCTTTCGTGCTGTTCTACGTGCTGATCGGCGGCCCGATCGGAACCTACGCAGCCGCCGCGGCCAAGACCTTCTTCTAACGGAATGACGTTCAGGCTGGCTCCAACCGCGGCTTCGGAAGGGTTCCGGCTCGAGGCGCACGATACGGTCGGCTCCACCAATGCGTTGGCGCTGGAGCACGCGCGGGCCGGCGATCCGGGCAAACTCTGGGTCGTCTCAAAAAAGCAGGAAGCGGGACGTGGCCGCCGCGGCCGCGCCTGGGCGACGCCCGAAGGCAACCTGGCGGCGACGCTGCTGGTGATCACCAACACCGAGCTTCGACTTGCCGCGACGCTCGGCTTCGTTGCCGGACTGGCGCTGGCCGACGCGCTCGACGCCGTCGTGCCGAAAGGCAGGATTGCGATCGGCCTCGATGGTGCGAGCCAGGGCAAGAACCGCTTCGAGTTGAAATGGCCGAACGACGTGCTTGCCTCGGGCGCTAAGCTCGCCGGCATCCTGCTGGAATCGGCGATGCTGGATGGCGACCGTTCGGCGGTGGCTGTTGGCATCGGCGTCAATGTGGTGGCTTATCCTAATGATTTGCCCTATCCAGCGACGTCGCTCAACGCGCTGGGGTCTGCTTGCGATGCCGAGACGCTGTTTCTGGCGCTGTCGGATGCATGGAGCGAGAATGCCCGGCTGTGGAACGAAGGGCGTGGGCTTGCCGCCGTCAGGCGGCGCTGGCTGGCGCGTGCGGCGGGGCTTGGCGGGCAGGTTGCTGTCAGAATTGACGGTAATGTGGTGCGCGGCACCTTCGAGACCATTGACGAAGACTGCCGTTTCGTGATCCGCGACGATGAAGGCTCGGTTCTGACGATCGCCGCCGGCGACGTGCATTTCGGCGCGGTCGCATCGGCCGTCGGTTGACTGGCCAATACGTTTGACTGGCCAGGTATTTGACCAGCTTGAATTTGACCGGCTGACAATTTTGATTGGCCGACAATTTTGACCGGCCCACAATTTGACCGGCCCACAATTTGACCGGCAAGGAAGGAAAGACCATGGCGACAGCGGAAAATGCCGAACTTGTCTTCGTGCCGCTCGGCGGTGTCGGCGAGATCGGCATGAACTTCGCCCTCTACGGCTATGGGCCGGCCAATGCGCGCGAATGGATCGTCGTCGACGTCGGCGTTACTTTTCCCGATGCAACCCTGCCCGGCGTCGACCTGGTACTGCCCGACACCCGCTTCATCGAGGAGAATGTCGCCAATCTGCGCGGCATCGTCATTACCCATGCACATGAGGACCACTACGGCGCGCTGCACGACATCTGGCCGAAGCTCAAGGCGCCGGTCTGGATGACGCCGTTCGGCGCCGGCCTGCTGGAAGCCAAGCGGCAGGGCGAGCAAGGGGCGCCGAAGATCCCGGTGACGATCTACCGGGCTGGCGAGAAATTCACCGTCGGTCCGTTCGAGATCGAGGCCATCCCCGTCGCGCACTCCATTCCCGAACCGATGTCGCTGGCGATCACCACGCCGGCCGGCGTCGTCATCCATACCGGCGACTGGAAGATCGATCCGGCGCCGACGGTGGGGCCGATGACCGACGAGGCACGCTTCCGTGCCTATGGCGACAAGGGCGTGCTGGCGTTGATCTGCGATTCCACCAACGCGCTGCGGGAAGGGGAATCACCGTCGGAAGTGGCGGTGGGCGAGGGCCTCAAAGGTGTCATCCAGAATGCCAAGGGCCGTGTCGCCGTCAGCAGCTTCTCCTCCAATGTCGGCCGCATCGTCTCGATCGCCAAGGCAGCGCGGGATGCCGGCCGCCAATGCCTGGTGCTTGGCCGCTCGATGAAGCGCGTCATCGATGTGGCTGATGAACTCGGTTATATGGACGGGTTGCCGGAATTCATCGCCGAGGAGGATTACGGCTTCATCCCGCGCGAAAACCTCGTCATCATCTGCACCGGAAGCCAAGGCGAGCCGCTTGCCGCACTTGCCAAGCTGTCGCGCGACGAGATGAAGTCGGTGGCGCTGACGGCCGGCGACACGGTGGTGTTTTCCTCGCGCACCATTCCCGGCAACGAGAAGGCGATCCTCGAAATCAAGAACCGCCTGATCGATCTCGGCATCAAGATCATCGAGGACGGCGATGCGCTGGTGCATGTCTCCGGCCATCCACGCCGCAGCGAATTGCGCAAGATGTATGAATGGGTGCGGCCGCAGATCGGCGTTCCCGTTCATGGCGAGGCGGCGCATCTGGTGGCGCAGGGCTCGCTGATGTCGACGTCCGGCATCGGCCAGGTGGCGCAGGTGCGCGACGGCGACATGCTCAGGCTGTATCCGGGTGCTGCCGCCATCATCGACCAGGTTCCGTTCGGCCGCATCTACAAGGACGGAAGGCTGATCGGCAGCGATCAGGCGATGGGCATTCGCGACCGCCGCAAGCTGTCCTTTGCCGGCCATGTCGCCGTCAACGTCGTGCTCGACGACAAATACGAGCTTGCCGGCGATCCCGATCTCGTCGCCATCGGCGTCGCCGAGGCCGACCGCAGCGGCGAGAGCCTGGAAGACCTGATGATCGATGCGGCAATCGGCGCCGTGGACTCCATCCCCCGCCAGCGCCGAAAAGACCTCGACCTGGTCCAGGAGGCGGTGCGGCGCGCGGTGCGCGGCGCGGCCAACGAAGCCTGGGGCAAGAAGCCGCTGGTGACAGTGTTCGTCACGCGGTGACGAACAAGGGAATAGGGCAGTAAGGCAGTAAGGGAGTAGGGAAGCAGGAAGTAGGAGCGCAAACAGTCTGCACTTCTAGATCCTTTTTTCCCTACTCCCCTACTGCCTTACTCCCCTACTCCCTTAACCCGGGAGTACCCTATGCTCGGACGTCTCAACCATGTCGCGCTTGCGGTGCCGGATCTGGCCGCGGCTGCGGCGGTCTATCGCGATACGCTTGGCGCCCGCGTAACCGCGCCGCAGGCGCTGCCGGAGCATGGCGTTACGGTGGTGTTCGTCGACGTCGGCAACACCAGGATCGAGTTGCTCGAGCCGCTCGGCGAAGCCTCGCCGATCGCCGCATTCCTCGAGAAGAATCCGTCCGGCGGCATGCACCATCTCTGCTACGAGGTGGACGACATTGTTGCGGCGCGCGACCGTCTCAAGGCCAGCGGCGCGCGCGTGCTGGGCGACGGCAAGCCGAAGACCGGCGCGCATGGCAAACCGGTATTGTTTCTGCACCCCAAGGATTTCTTCGGCACGCTGGTCGAACTGGAGCAAGCATGAGTTGGGTTTCGTTTGTTGCCCTGTTCTTCGCCATATGGTGGGTGGTGTTGTTCGCCGTCCTGCCGTTCAGCATGCGGACACAGGACGAGGACCGGGACGTGACGCTTGGCACGGTTCCGAGCGCACCGCGCGGACCGCATATGCTGCGCGCGGCGCTGCGCACGACAATCGCCACGCTGGTCCTCATGGCTATCTTCTACGGCATCACGAGAGGGCTTGGCCTCGGCATCGATGACATCCCGCATATCGTGCCGGATTTCAACCAGAGCCCAGCGCATTAGCCGGCTACCTACCGTGTCCGGCTATCCCAGCCTAGCCGACGCCCTGAAATCAAGCTGAGCCAGCACGGTCAATCCAAGTAAAGCCCCGGGGCGGGCTTGGGCTGACGCAACGTCATGTAGTTTGGTAATCTGTCGTGCTAACCAAATGATTGCACAAAAAAAATGCAAGGCGCGAGGCCTTGCAATTTAAACGCGTCCGATCTGTTTCCGGTGTCCGGCGGCAGCGAGTTACCGCGCCTAGATCGCATCCTCCCAAGACTTTGACCGCGTAGGAGGGCAGATTTTTCTCTACCCTCTCGGTTATGTGGGCACACTAGCCTAAGGCGGGTGAAAATGTCACGAAGAATTTTGCCCGGAAACAGGCAATCTCGTGCTGCAGTGCACAATAGTACGGCAGGCGTTGCTTGCGAAACGCCCAGCAAGCCGCGTGCGGCAATTGCGGCGCCTGTGCAGCGCCTGGGCCGGGTTTCCATTCCGCCATGAAATGGCTATGAAGCCGGGGCAAGCAAGCCTGTGCCGCGCCGATTCCGGCGCCGCCATCCTCTCTCACGGACCAGTTCATGCGTTTGTCGCGCTATTTCCTGCCCATCCTCAAAGAAAACCCGCGCGAGGCCGAGATCGTCTCGCATCGGCTGATGCTGCGTGCCGGCATGATCCGCCAGCAGGGGCAGGGCAGCTTTTCCTGGCTGCCGCTCGGCAAGCGGGTGCTGGACAAGGTCTGCCGGATTATCCGCGAGGAGCAGAATCGCGCCGGCGCGCTCGAAATCCTGATGCCGACCATCCAATCGGCCGAGCTGTGGCGCGAAAGTGGCCGCTATGAAGATTATGGCAAGGAGATGCTGCGCATCAAGGACCGGCAAGACCGCGATATGCTCTACGGGCCGACCAACGAGGAGATGGTCACCGAGATCTTCCGCTCCTACGTCAAGTCCTACAAGGACCTGCCGCTCAACCTCTATCACATCCAGTGGAAGTTTCGCGACGAGGTGCGCCCGCGCTTCGGCGTCATGCGTTCGCGCGAGTTCCTGATGAAGGACGCCTATTCCTTCGACCTCGATTATGAAGGCGCCAAGGCCGCCTATAACCGCATGTTCGTGTCCTATCTCAGGACGTTTACGCGCATGGGGCTGCAGGCTATCCCGATGCGCGCCGACACCGGGCCGATCGGCGGCGACCTCAGCCATGAGTTCATCATCCTGGCCGACACCGGCGAGAGCCAGGTGTTTTGCCACCGCGATTATCTCTCGCTGGCAGTGCCTGGCGCAGACACGGATTTTTCGAACGACGCCGAGATCGGCGCCATCGTCAAGACATGGACGACGCCCTATGCCGCCACCGACGAGATGCATGACGAGGCGGCATGGGAGAAGGTGCCCGCGAGCGACCGGGTCTCGGCGCGCGGCATCGAGGTTGGTCATATCTTCCATTTCGGCGACAAATATTCCAAGCCGATGGGCGCCAAGGTGACAGGCCCGGACGGCAAGGATCATTTCGTTTCTGGCGGTTCCTACGGCATCGGCCCGTCCAGGCTGGTCGCCGCGATCATCGAAGCCAGTCATGACGATAACGGCATCATCTGGCCGGAGGCGGTGACGCCGTTCGATGTCGGCTTGATCAACATGAAGGCCGGCGATGCCGAATGCGATCGCGTCTGCGGCGAGCTGCACGCCGCTTTTGCCGCCGCCGGCAAGGAGGTGCTCTACGACGACACCGACCAGCGGCCGGGCGGCAAGTTCGCCACCGCCGATCGGATCGGGCTGCCGTGGCAGGTTATCGTCGGGCCGCGCGGCATCGCCGCCGGCGAGGTCGAAATCAAGAACCGCAGGACCGGCGAGCGCGAGACGCTGCCGATCGCGGACGTGAAGCAGCGTTTCGGTGCCGCCGCATGAACAAAGCGGCGGCAGCAAGACCATCGGGCGCCGGGCCTTTTTCCGGCTTCGAGCGCATGGTGGCGTGGCGCTATCTGCGCTCGCGTCGCAAGGAGACGGTGATCTCGGTCATCGCTTCGATCTCCTTCCTCGGCATCATGCTGGGCGTCGCCACGCTGATCGTCGTCATGGCGGTGATGAACGGCTTTCGCGCCGAACTGCTGACGCGCATCCTAGGCGTCAACGGGCACCTGATCGTGCAGCCGCTCGATATGCCGCTGGAGGACTATGCCCAGGTCGCCGGCCGCATCAACGGCGTGCCCGGCGTCAAATACGCCATCCCGCTGATCGACGGGCAGGTGCTGGCGCAAGGCAATGTCGGCGGCGGCACCGGCGCGCTGGTGCGCGGCATACGCGGCGAGGATCTCGGCAAGATCACCATCGTCGCCAACAATATCAAGGAGGGCTCGATCGTCGGCTTCGACACCGGCGAAGGCGTCGCCATCGGCAGCCGCATGGCCGAGAATCTCGGGCTAGTGCTTGGCGATACGATCACGCTGATTTCGCCCGAGGGCGACATCACGCCGCTTGGCACGACGCCGCGCATGAAAGGCTATCCGGTCACCGCGATCTTCGAGGTCGGCATGTCGGAATATGACAGCTCGATCGTCTACATGCCGTTCTCGGAAGCGCAGCTTTACTTCAACATGGACGGCCGGGCGCAGACGATCGAGATCTACGCCGACAATCCCGACAATATCGACGCGCTGAAGCCGAAGGTCGAAGATGCGGCGCAGCGGCCGATCAGCCTTGTCGATTGGCGGCAACGCAACAAGACGTTCTTCGACGCGCTGCAGGTCGAGCGCAACGTCATGTTCATGATCCTGACCCTGATCGTGCTGGTGGCGGCGCTCAACATCATTTCGGGCCTGATCATGCTGGTGAAGGACAAGGGCCACGACATCGCCATCCTGCGCACCATGGGCGCGACGCGCAGCGCGATCCTGCGCATCTTCCTGATGACCGGGGCTGCGATCGGCGTTGTCGGCACCATCGCCGGCGTGCTGCTCGGCATCGTGATCTGCCTCAACGTCGAGCGCATTCGCCAGTTCTTCTCCTGGCTGGCCAACGAGCGGCTGTTCAATCCCGAGCTTTATTTCCTGAGCCAATTGCCGGCCCGCATGGATGCCGGCGAGACGATCTCCGTCGTTCTCATGGCGCTGGCGCTGTCGTTCCTGGCCACGCTGTTTCCGGCGTGGCGCGCGGCCAGGCTCGATCCGGTCGAAGCGCTGAGGTACGAGTGATGGCCGAAGCCATTATCGAGCTGAAGAGCGTCGAACGGCACTATGTGCAGGGACCGCGCAAGCTGACCATCCTGAACGGCGCCGATTTTTCGCTGAAGCGTGGCGAGATGGTGGCGCTTGTGGCGCCGTCGGGCACCGGCAAGTCGACGCTGCTACACACCGCCGGGCTGCTGGAGCGACCGGACGCCGGCGACGTGATCCTGGCGGGGCGCGCCTGCGGCCGGCTTTCCGACGACGAGCGCACGGCGATCCGCCGCAACGACGTCGGCTTCGTCTATCAGTTCCATCATTTGCTGCCTGAATTCTCGGCGCTGGAAAACATCATGATGCCGCAGCTGATAAAAGGGCTGCCGCGCAAGGAGGCGGCCGAGCGGGCGGCGCAATTGCTCGACTATATGCAGATCGGCAAGCGGGCACAGCATCGCCCCTCCGAGCTCTCCGGCGGCGAGCAGCAGCGGGTCGCCATTGCGCGTGCCGTCGCCAATGCGCCGCTGGTGCTTTTGGCCGACGAGCCGACCGGCAATCTCGACCCGGTGACTGCTTCCTATGTGTTCGAGGCGCTGGCAGCGCTGGTCCGGCAATCGGGCCTGGCGGCGCTGATCGCCACTCATAATCATGAGCTCGCCTCGCGCATGGACCGCCGCGTGACGCTGGCCGACGGCAAGGTCGTGCCGCTTTAGGGGTGCGCTGCTATTGAGGCGATGCCGGCCTGCGAGCTGCCGTGCGCCGTCCCGCCACTTGCGCGCGCCTGTCGGCCCCGAAACGCCCGCATCTCCCTTTTCAACCCTTTCTTAACCCTGTCGAAATGACCGAGCGCAATTCCGGTGACACCCGGGCTGCGATCGTTGACATTCGAACAAAATTAGAACAAAATACGAACATACTAACAACAGGAGAGAGTTATGACCAATCTTGTTCAGGATGTCGTTTCGCTGGTGTGCATGAGCACGTTCCTCATTTCCATGGCAATCTGGATCGGCGCGATGTGAGGATTGAGCTCAAGGGCGGGCTCGATGCTGATGAGCGAGGGCCGCCTTCGCATATTGGCGCAGGCATTGGGCGAGTGTTTCAGCCGGCCTTGCGGGACACTTCGACAGGCGACACCGCGGCGGGCCCGAACACGTCCTCGAAAGCGGATTTCAGCGCCAGGTCGAGGTCGGCCATGGTTACGGGAAGGCCGAGGTCGACAAGGCTGGTGACGCCGTGATCCTGGACGCCGCACGGCACGATGCCGCTGAAATGGCTAAGGTCCGGCTCGACATTGATGGCGATGCCGTGAAAGCTCACCCAGCGCCTCAGCCTTATGCCGATGGCGGCGATCTTGTCCTCGGCCGCCGAGCCGTCGGGCAAAGCGGGGCGGTCCGGCCGAACCACCCAGACGCCGACGCGGTCCTCGCGGCGTTCGCCGCGTACGTTGAAGGCGGCCAGTGAGCCGATGATCCATTGTTCGAGAGCGGCGACGAAGGCGCGGACATCCTCGCGCCGCCGCTTCAGGTCGAGCATGACGTAGGCGACCCGCTGGCCTGGCCCATGATAGGTGTATTCGCCGCCACGCCCGGCGGCAAAGACCGGGAAGCGGTCCGGCTCGATCAGGTCCTCGACGCGGGCGCTGGTGCCGGCGGTGTAGAGCGGCGGGTGCTCGACCAGCCAGACCATCTCGCCGGCGGCGCCGCTGCGGATTGCCTCGGCTCGCGCCTCCATCAGGGCGAGCGCATCGGGATAGGCGGTGAGCCCAGGCTCGATGCGCCATTCGACCGGCGCCGAGCCGGGCAAGGGCAGGAACGACGTGGCGATCTGGCTGCGGTCCGTCATGATATCTCGTCTCGCCACTCATATGGCGGCAATCGGTACAAACGTCCAGTTCCGGCACGTTCGGCCCTTGAAGAGTTATGCCGATGTCCGGCCGATTATTGCTGGCCGCGCACTTGTTTCACCGGAAACGATTTGCTACACGCCGCGGGCCGGTTGGTTCCGGCTCCTACCACGTGCGGTCGTGGCGGAATTGGTAGACGCGCAGCGTTGAGGTCGCTGTGGGGCAACCCGTGGAAGTTCGAGTCTTCTCGACCGCACCAATCAGTCTTCTGGCTGTTCAGTCTTTGGCTGTGGAAGTTATTGCGATTTTTCAGGCTTGTCGCACAGCCGTGCAAATACGGCAAAAAGCCCACTGTCACCGTAATTTGTTAATTCGCGTCCTATGCCGTCTGTTCACTTTCCCGGACATCTGAGTTCACGGTTGGTGATGGGCATCGCAGCGAAAGCAAGCACCTTTGCGCTTGCCTTGAAGGCATCCTATTCTGGAGGGTAGCATCCGCTCGTGGGCATAGAATGTCGGTACTGCCTTTCTTAAGAATTTACGCGCCGCTCAACGCGGTGCTGGCTGCGACTGGGCTTGTGGCGGTGGCTGCGCTCACGACACCGGACATGTCCGGGCGAAGCAGACTGGCTTTGGCTGCCGTGCTCGCGGTCATTTGGGGCGTCTATCTCCTGGAATTGGCCGAGAAACTGCTCAAGCGCCGGGCGGGAGACGTTCGGGACAGGACGCCGGCAATCGCCATTGATATGCTCGCGGTTTTGGTTCCACTCGCCGCATTTCTGCTCGTCGGCACGCCCGATCGGAGCCTCTACTGTGCTGTCTGGCTGCTGAAACCGCTGCGCGATTCAACTTTCTTCCCGCTGCTGGGCAGAATCCTGACCAACGAAGCGCGCAACCTGATCGGCGTCGCCACGGTCTTCGGCATCGTTCTGTTCGGTGTTGCGCTCGCAGCCTATGTAATCGAGCGCGACGTCCAACCGCAAAAGTTCGGCAGCATCCCCCAGGCAATGTGGTGGGCGGTGGTCACGCTGTCCACCACCGGCTATGGCGACGCTATTCCGGAAAGCTTCGCCGGCCGCGTCCTTGCCGGGGCGGTCATGATGAGTGGCATCGGCATCTTCGCGCTCTGGGCTGGCATTCTTGCCACCGGCTTTTATCAAGAAGTCCGTCGCGAGGATTTCGTCCGCAATTGGCAATTGGTCGCCGCCGTGCCGTTGTTTCAGAAGCTCGGCCCGGCCACACTAGTCGAGATCGTGCGCGCATTACGACCTCGCAGCGTGCCGGCTGGCGCTGTGATCTGCCGCAAGGGCGAGACCGGTGATCAGATGTTCTTCGTCGTGGAGGGGCGCGTCAGCGTCGCGACGCCGAACCCGGTGGAGCTGGGCCCTGGCGCCTTCTTCGGCGAGATGGCGCTGATCACCGGCGAACCGCGCTCGGCGACCGTCAGCGCCACAACGGTGGTCTCACTCCTGTCGCTACACTCGGCGGATTTCCAGATGCTGTGCAGCAGCAGCCCGGAGATCGCAGAAATCATTCGCAAAACCGCGCTCGAGCGGCGCGGCGCGGCGCCTAAGGGTTGACCGCACTAGGTGTTTGTCAGGAGGAGGATGCGCTGCCAGGGCGGCCAATTGCCCGCCGACAGTGGCTGGCTGGAACTACATGCTCTGCCGCTGCCGAACCGCCCTCAATACAAATCGCCGCGGAATCGTAGAGAAATGCTTTAAAATCAACGCGGGAGGCGTTGCGGCGCTGCATCTCGACCGCACCATTAAATTCGAAAGCGGAATCTCTTCCTCGTTGAATTCTCGCACGGCGGGGAGCGTCCTTGTCGGGGCACGTGCTTTGTGCCTGATTGCGGTCGCGAGTTTGGCTTATGCGAACTGGCCATCGGCGGCCATGGCCATCCATCGACAAGCGCACATAGCTATTCGCGCACCAGGCGTCCGGTCGCCCACCAGATCACCGATACAACAACGATCGATGCGTAGCCGTCCACGGCATAGTGCCAGCCAGTGAACACCGATCCGTACAGGATCAGGGCTGCAAAGGTCCAACCCAGAACGCCAAGCCAGCGATTGATCGATGACAGCAAATAGGCGTTCAATACGGCAAAGGCGACATGCATGCTTGGCATGGCCGAGATGCCGCCGCCAAGACTTGGCCGGCCGCTCTGGTAAGCCATCAGGAGATATGCCGCGGGGTCCCGCACCATGTAACTATGGTCCAGCCTGTCCAGGGCCGCATTCAATCCGTGGAAGCGATCCACGCCGACAAAGTGGTGGTAGTAAACCGGTCCGACCGATGCCAGCGCCAGGGCCAAGACCGTTCCGAGGACGGACAACGTCAGCGCTGCTGCGCAGAGATAGCGGATGCGGGCAATCTCGTCCGACCAGAGCGACACGAAAAGGATGGTGCCGAACCACTGGTAAAACCAAATGACTTCATAGCTGTTGAAGACGACGGACGACCAATCGTTGCTGTCGAGCTTATGGACGATCTCCCATGGCGGCATCCCGTGCAGCCATTCGTCAGCGTCGGCCAACCAGTTGTCGGCATAGTATGGGACGACGGACGGGATGGCGATCTTGTAGGTAGAGAACGCGGTCAAGCTGGCAAAGAAGAACAGCAGCACCAGCAGACAACCACGCCAGCGCCCTTGAGCCAAATCCAGTGCGTAGCGAACCGGTTGCCGCGGGCCATGGATTAGCGCGGCACAGCAGACGCCACCGATAAACAACACCGGGATCCCAACAAGAAATTTGTGAGAATAGATTGAGGCAGACGTATAGAATACTTCTGGGTATAGTGCGGATGCGCCTAAAACATATGTCGCCATGAACAATGAGAGGCGCAATTGCCATATGGCGGAGGGCCTGTAGCGAGAGGCTTCCGTGGTTAGGGCCAAACCAATTTACCCGTTCTTAACGTTTCGCCGGAGAGACACATATACCGATAAGGTAAAAACCTTGCCGCCAGGTTTACTTTTCCCCGGTGGTCGACATTTGCCGCCGGCTCGCATGCGACGGATTGTTTCCCTGTAATCTTGCATCCGCATTTGCTGTCCAAGCCCCTGCGTGAAGGGATTGCCCCGGGGGCTGGAAACCGAACTGGTCGGTGCTTAACGCGGCCTGCCGCCTCCTGTTGACGTATCATAAGTTTTAGCTTATCATAAGTCATGATTTATGATTACGCAGGCATGGTGGCCTTGGCCGATCCGACACGCCGCAAGGTGTTCGAGCTCATCGCCGATCGGCCACGCTCGGTCATCGATCTGACGCGAGTGCTTCCGGTCTCGCAGCCGGCCGTATCGCAGCACCTCAAGGTTTTGAAGGAAGCCCGGCTGGTCCGCGCAGAGCCGAAAGGTGCCAGCAACATCTATCATCTCGACCCGCATGGACTTGGCGAGATGCGCGCCTGGCTCGACCGCATGTGGGGCGATGCGCTCGACGCCTTCAAACGGGAAGTCGACAACAGCAAGGAGAAGAGGAAATGACGACCATGATCAAGCCCGCGCCGGTCAGGAAGTCGGTGACCGTGGAGGTGCCGCTCGACAAGGCATTCGATGTGTTCACCACAGGATTCGGGCGCTGGTGGCCGGCTTCGCACTCGATCGGCAAATCCGCCCTGACGACCGCGGTGATCGAACCGAAAGCCGGCGGCCGCTGGTACGAGATTGGCGAGGATGGGTCACAATGCGATTGGGGCGAGGTTCTCGCCTGGGATCCGCCGTCCAGGCTGACGCTCGCCTGGCGCATTGGAGCCGGCTGGCGCTACGATCCGGCACTGCTGACCGAAGTCGAGATCCGCTTTGTCGCGCTCGGTGAGAACGCGACGCGTGTGGAACTCGAGCACAGGCTTCTGGAGAACATGGGCGAAACCGCAGAGGCGATGCGCGAGGCCTTCGAATCCGAGGGTGGCTGGAGCGGTCTCCTGGACCGCTATGCGGCCGAGGCGAAGCGCCACGCCGCCTGATCGGGAAGCCTTCCAGTCCAATACCAGCGAGGCCCTCGCACTGCCGGCCTCGCCGTTTTGAATCAGTGTCGATCTCCCCATCTGGTTGACCGGGCGGGGAGATACGCTGCCCTTTACCTGGCGCCGCAAAGGTTTTGCAGCGCCGCAGGTTTGTAGAACGTCCTCTCCTCCTACCATCCGGTATGCGTTGCGTCGTTTGGACGCGCGAACGGCGCTGTAGCAATTTGCCGTTGCGCATGGTCCTTTCGCAAAATCGATTCCGATTGTCAGGGTCATGCGTTAGACCTGACAGGCACCTTATCCGGAAATCCGATGGCGGGAGGCGCTGGTGGAAGGCCAGGACGAACAGATGACCGGCGCCAGGGCCGCCGAGGAGCGCCGCGCCGACATCTATGACGAGGACGGCGTCATCCTGTCGTCGTTCCTCGCCCAGATCGGGGCCGCGATCGCCGATCGCGATACGCTGACGCTGAAGCGTGAAGTCGACGATCTGCACCAGTCGGAACTCGGCCACCTGCTCGAGGCGCTGCATCCGGAACAGCGACGCGCGCTGGTCGAATTGCTGGGCAAGGATTTCGATTTTTCCGCGCTGACCGAGGTTGACGAGGCGATCCGCCGCGACATCGTTGACAGTCTGCCCAATGCGCAGATCGCCCAGGCGGTGCAGGATCTCGATTCCGACGATGCCGTCTACATTCTCGAAGACCTCGACCAGGAGGACCAGGACGAGATCCTGTCGCAACTGCCGTTCACCGAGCGGATCAGGCTGCGGCGCTCGCTCGATTATCCCGAAGAGACCGCCGGCCGCCGCATGCAGACGGAGTTCGTCGCGGTGCCGCCCTTCTGGACGATCGGCCAGACGATTGACTACATGCGCGAGGACAACAATCTTCCCGACCGTTTCAGCCAGATCTTCGTCATCGATCCGAGCTTCAAGCTGCTCGGCGCCATCGACCTCGACCAGATCCTGCGTACCAAGCGCTCGGTCAAGGTCGAAGAGGTCATGCATGAGACCAGGCATGCCATCCCGGCCACCATGGACCAGGAGGAGGCGGCGCGCGAATTCGAACAATACGATCTTCTGTCCGCCGCCGTCGTCGACGAGAACGAGCGGCTGGTCGGCGTGCTGACCATCGACGACGTCGTCGACGTCATCCAGCAGGAGGCCGAGGAAGATCTGCTGCGCATGGGCGGCGTCGGTGACGAAGAACTCTCGGACAGCATCTTTTCGACCTCGCGCTCGCGCGTGCCCTGGCTGCTGGTCAATCTTTTGACGGCTTTCCTGGCGGCTTCGGTGATCGGCCTGTTCGACCGCACCATCGAGCATATCGTGGCGCTGGCGGTGCTGATGCCGATCGTCGCCGGCATGGGCGGCAATGCCGGCTCGCAGACCATGACCGTCACGGTGCGGGCGCTGGCGACCAGGGACCTCGACATCTACAATGCCGGCCGCATCATCCGCCGCGAGATCGGGGTGGGCTTCATCAACGGCATCATTTTCGCCATCCTGATCGGCCTCGTGGCTGCTGCCTGGTTCCACGATCGCAATCTCGGCGGCATCATTGCGGCTGCGATGATCATCAACATGTTCGTGGCGGCTCTGGCAGGCATCCTTATCCCGCTGCTGCTCGACCGCTTCAAGATCGATCCGGCTGTGGCTTCGGCGGTTTTCGTCACCACGGTCACCGATGTCGTCGGTTTCTTTGCCTTTCTCGGGCTCGCCACATGGTGGTTCGGCGTGCGCTGAACGGCACCTCAATTGACTTTTACGTAAATGCCGTGCGAGGCTTTGGAAAGCGCCTTGTCCGCCGATTCTGGTACGCGCCTGAGCGCCGGCGGCGCCGGCCAGTTGGAACTCGCGGCGTGGTCGGGGCATTGGAGTGACGATGCGGGAATATTATTCGATCACGGAACTGACCCGGGAATTCGACGTGTCGACGCGGACGTTGCGCTTCTACGAGGATGAAGGGCTGGTGCAGCCGGTAAGGCGCGGCCGCACCCGGCTGTTCCGGCCATCGGACCGGCATCTGATCCGCCAGATCATGCGGGGAAAAAGGCTCGGCTTCTCGATCAACGAGATCCGCGAAATCATCCAGATGTACAGGGAGCCGCCCGGCGAGGTCGGCCAACTCAAATTGATGATCAAGCGAATCGAGGAAAAGCGTGAGCATTTGCGCCAGAAACGCCGCGACCTCGAAGAGACCCTGGCCGAACTCGACCAAGCCGAGGAATCCTGCGTCGAGCGGCTGGTGGAACTCGGCGTCACCACATAGGCGCGGTGTCAGCCTCGGCTCAAATCCAGCGCCGCACCCTTTTGGCGTAGTCCCGGTACTTTTTGCCGAATTTGGCGGTCAGCACCTTCTCCTCGCTCTCGATCGTCAGCTTCTGCGTCAAGAACGCCGCGATGACCGCCAGCGGCAGGAACCAGGCGATCCCCGTGACAAAGGCGAGGCTGACCAGCAGCAATGTGTTGGCGAGGTAGATCGGGTTGCGGCTGACGGCGAAGGGTCCGGTGGTCACCAGATGGTCAGGCACGCCGTTCGGGTTGAGCGTCGTCTTGGCGCGGATCATGGTGCGAATTGCCGTGAACCAGAGCGCGGCAACCGCCACCAACCCCACAAGGCCGGCGGCGAACAGGATGTCGCCGAGAAGATCGCCGATCCACGGCAGCGGATAGAACAGCCCTAGCGCGACGCTGACGATGATGGCGGCGATATAGATCAGCGGCGGCCATGGGATGTGCCCCAGCTTCGGCTGCCCAGGATTTTGCTGCACGGGTTTCGGGTGACTGTCGCTCATTATTGTCCTCCCTCGATTAGCGCGTTCCCAGTTCCGCCGCCTCGGCTTGGGCGGTGCAGGTGCCGGCGAGCTCGCCAATATGCGCCTTCCACTCCAGGGACTGGTCGTTGCTGTAGAGCCGGTCAAGCGAGGCTTCGCCCTGGAGAGTGTCCAGCATGCAGGCACAATAGCTGGAGCAGAACTCGGTGTCGCGTGCCTGCTCGCAGGATATCTGGCAGGATTTCAGAAAACTCACCTCCCTGGTTTCGGCCGGCGCCGGCATGAATTGCGAAAACAGCCAGACCGAGCCGATCAGCACAGGCTGATGGATCAAATAGAAGGCAAGGCTGTGCCGGCCGATGAAGACCAGCGGGTTTGCCCAGCGGCCGGGCGCCAAGGCCGACAGCCGCGTCAGTGCGCCGGAGGTGGCGGCGAGCTTGGTAACCGCGATGCCGGCAAGTACGGCGCCGAACCAGGGCAGCAGCGGAACGTAGTCATTGGAGCGCGGGTTGGTCGCCGACAGGCCGACCCACCACAAAGCCGGATGATCGAAAAGCTCGGATCGCAAGTAGAAAGGCGCGGCGATAACGAGGGCCGCCACGGCAAGCGTCAGCAGCGCCGGCAGCCGCAGGAACGCCAGGCCGAGCAAGCTGGCGAGCGCGATCTCGTGCAATATGCCGAAGAAGATGAAGCCGTCGGGCGTGGCGATGCGGGTGACCAGCGATATTGCGAGCGCTGCCCCGGCAACCATGGCGAAGCGCTTCCAGAAGCCGGTCCAGCGGATTTTTTTGCCATGGGCGAGATAGAGGCTGATGCCGACCAGGAACAGGAAGCTCGAGGCGATGCAGCGCGCGTAGATTTTCCACCAGCCGAAGGCGGTGAGGCCGGGATCGGTGTAGCCGAAGAATTCGAGGTCCCAGGTGAAATGATAGCTCGCCATGGCAAGCAATGCGATGCCGCGTGCAATGTCGATAGCGGCGATGCGCTTCGACTTCGGTTGATCCTGAACGGCTGCGCTCGGCGTGTCGATGCTCATTGGTCTCGCTGTCTTGGTTCAGCCCCGGCAAGACGACTATCACGGTTGCCACCGTCAAAAGAAGCAGGGCCTTGCTTTGCGTTGGTGACGGCGGCATCAGGGCTGCTTTAGGCCAGAGCCGGAAAGCCTTTGGCCGGCTTCGCTTTTTGCCGTGAAGGCGTCGGTTTCCTGTTACGCGGCCAGGAATCGCCGCGGCAGATTTGTGCTCCAACCCTGCTTCGGGCGATTCGGCTTCGGGGAACACAATGGCTACCCATGTGCGCCATCCGATCTGGCTTGCGGCCTTGCGGCCGGCGGATGCCCGCACCTTCGCCTCGCTCTATGCGGTCGAATCCTTCGCGCGCGCCACCGTGTCCAGCGTCATCCCGATCCAGGCCTATGAGATACTGCACAACGAGCAGATTGTTTCGATCCTCTACACGATCGTGGCGATGCTCGGCCTGTCGGCGACGCTGTTCATGCCGATGCTGATCGCCCGCTTTGCCCGGCGCTGGGTCTATACCGCCGGCGCCTGCCTGCTGGCCGCCGGCTCGCTGTTCTTCGTCACCCATACGCTGGCTGGCCAGGTGGTCGGCATGCTCTGCCGCATCGTCGGCGCCGGCGCGCTGGCGATCACGCTCAACCTTTACATCATGGACCATATCCGCAAGACCGATTTCATGCAGGCCGAGTCGCTGCGCATGGCGTGGTCGATGCTTGCCTGGACCACCGGGCCGACCCTCGGAATTTACCTCTACACGCGTTTCGGCATCTATGCCGCGCATGGCGCGGTGGCCGTCTTCGCCATGGCTTTACTGGCGCTGTTCTGGACTTACCGGCTTGGCGATAACCCGTCGATCCGCCCCGGCAAGACGCGGCCGGTCAATCCGCTGGCCAATATCGGCCGCTTCGTCGCGCAGCCAAGGCTGAGGCTGGCCTGGCTGATCGCTTTCGGCCGCTCCTGCTTCTGGACGACGTTCTTCGTCTATGGGCCGCTGTTCATGGTGATCACCGGCGAGGGCAAGCTCGCCGGCGGCCTCTTGGTTTCGGCCGGCAATGCGCTTTTGTTCATGGCCATCTTCTGGGGCAGGGCAGGAAAGCGTTTCGGCGGCCGGCGCACCATGACGTTCGCCTATTTCGCGATGTCGGCAACGCTGCTGGCGGCCGGCGCCGTCGGCGAGGCCGCACCGCTCATCACCGGCGCCTTGCTGCTTTGCGGTGCCTTCTTCACCATCGCGCTCGATGCGCTGGGCTCGACCGCCTTCATGCGCTCGGTGCGCTCGTATGAGCGGGCACAGATGGCGGCGGTCTACCGCACCTATCTCGACTTTTCCGAGCTGACGCCGCCGCTGGTCTATTCCGTGGTGCTGGCGTTCTTCGGCCTGGGCGCGGTTTTCGCGACACTCGGCCTGCTGGCGGCGATCTGCGGCTTCGTCACCTGGCGCTATCTGCCCAAATCGCTTTGATGTTCGAGCGCCGCATGGCGCTCGAACACCCAATTGTGGAAGCGGTGCAGTGCCGCATCGAACGCAGGCCGTTCTGTTTGACCGCGCAGATCGCGACGTCTGCGGCGCCAGTTCTCCGGTTTGGCGAGGCGGCGCATTCGCCACACGATCCGGCGGAATTTGGTTTGCCGGGCGCGGCGATTCTGCCTATAGTCGCTGATGTCGTCGGTTCCGTTTGGAACCAAGAGGGAATGCGGTGCGGGCGAAATTGTTTGCCCAATGCCGTGGCTGCCCCCGCAACTGTGTGCGGTAGTCCTCTCCATATGCCACTGAAGGTTCGCCTTCGGGAAGGTGGGGAAGGGCGCTGATCCGCGAGCCAGGAGACCTGCCGGCGACAGGAAACTGACTTCTATGCCCTCGGGTGGAGGGCGAAAGGACAAGACATGAATACCGCTTCCGTTTCGCTCGGCGCTTCCGCCTCCTCGCAGTCGCGTCTCCTGCAGCTGGCGCTTGCTGCATTCCTCGGCATTTTCGTCATGGGCTTTGTCGGCTTCTCGCATATCGATGCGGTCCACAATGCCGCGCACGACTATCGCCACTCGATGGGCTTTCCCTGCCACTGACAAGGGGCTGACATCATGACACTGTTTCGCAACGTCGTCTTCATCGCGGCGATCGCAGGGCTTGTGGCCGGCGTCGTTCTCGCCTGCATGCAGGCCTACGCCACCGTGCCGCTCATCCTGAAAGCGGAAGTCTACGAACAGGCCGGCGGCGGCCATGACCATGCCGCGGCACCTGCGGCACCGGCCGAAAACGCCGCCGGCACGATGGCTATGAGCAGCGCCGCGCCGGCACCGGCTGAAGCAATGGCTCCGGCTGAAGACGAAGGCTGGGCGCCGGCCGACGGCTTCGAGCGCTTTGGTTTCAGCGTCGTTGCCAATATCGTCACCGGCATTGGCTTCGCACTGGTCCTGGTCGCGGTTTCGGAATTCGCCGGCGGCATCGGCAATTGGCGCCAGGGCCTGTTCTGGGGCCTGGCCGGCTTTGCCGTGTTCACGCTGGCGCCCGGCCTCGGCCTGGCGCCGGAACTGCCGGCGATGCCGGCGGCCGACCTTGTCCAACGCCAGATCTGGTGGTGGGCAACAGTGGTGGCGACAGCGGCCGGTCTCGGCCTTATCGCCTTCCGCAGATCGCTGCCGCTGGCGATCCTTGCCGTGGCGTTGATCGTTGCGCCGCATATTGTCGGCGCGCCGCAGCCCGACAGTTTCGAGACGGCGATCCCGGAAGGCCTGCATCATCAGTTCGTGGTGGCGGTGACGCTGACCAATCTGGTGTTCTGGCTGGTGCTCGGTATGGTCGTCGGGCTGGTGCGCGGACGCTTCACCGGCGCGGCAACCAGCCTGCGCGACAGCTTTGCCTGACCGCGCTGCCGGGGCGCTGACCCTGGTCATCGGCGGTGCGCGCTCCGGCAAGAGCGCGCATGCCGAGAGGCTGGTGAGCGCCTGTCCGGCGCCGTGGAGCTATATCGCCACAGCGCAAGCCTATGACGAGGAGATGCGTCAGCGCATCGCGCTGCACCGCTCGCGGCGAGGCGATGGCTGGACGACCATCGAGGCGCCGCTCGACCTTGCCGGCGCGATCGAGGCACTGCCCGACGGCCAGCCGGTGCTGATCGACTGCCTGACGCTGTGGCTGACCAACCATATGCTGGCCGACCATGATGTCGAGGCCGAATGCCAAAGGCTGGCCGATGTGCTGTCGCGGCCGCGTGGCCCGTGGTTCGTGGTGTCCAACGAGGTCGGCCAGGGCATCGTGCCGGACAATGCGCTGGCAAGACGGTTTCGCGATGCCGCCGGCCGGCTGAACCAGGACGTCGCGGCGGTCGCCGGCACCGTGCTTTTGATGGTGGCGGGGCTGCCGCTCAAGGTGAAATGACATGGCTGATACTATCGATCCCAAGACCATTGAACAGGGGGACGAGGAACGCCACCGCGCCAAGATGGCCAAGCGCAAGGCGGTGCAGGACGCCGAGGTTGCAGCCAAGACGGTCGAGAAGGGGCTGTTGATCGTGAACACCGGGCCGGGCAAGGGCAAGACCACGGCCGCCTTCGGTCTGGCGCTCAGGATGCTCGGCTACGGCAAGCGTGTCGGCGTCGTCCAGTTCATCAAGGGCAAATGGCACACCGGCGAGAAGGACGCCTTTGCCGCCTTCGGCGACCGTGTCCTCTGGCACGCCATGGGCGAGGGCTTTACGTGGGAGACGCAGGACCTGAAACGCGACATCGCGGCGGCCGAGGCCGCCTGGGCGAAGGCGCTCGAGCTGATGGCCGAGCCGTCGATCAGCCTGGTGGTGCTCGACGAGTTGAACATCGCGCTGCGTTACGACTATCTCGACCTCGAAAAGGTGGTCGCGGCGCTGAAGTCACGCCGCGAAGGCCTGCATATCGTCGTCACCGGCCGCAACGCCAAGCCGGCACTGGTCGAGGCGGCCGACCTGGTCACCGAGATGGCCGTGACCAAGCACCACTTCTCCGCCGGCGTGAAGGCGCAGCAGGGGATTGAGTTCTGAGGGGTGTTGCTGGTTTGTCAAGGTCAGCGCTGCCCCTCATCGCCTGCCGGCGACTTCTCCCCGTGAAGGACGGGGACAAGGAGCTAGCCGCAACGCTGGCGATCTCCCTCTCCCTGTCTTTTCACGGGGAGCTAAGGCTGAGGGGCAGCGCCGACCTGAACCGATTATTTGAGGCGTTGCCCTATTTTGTTCTTGCTTTGTGCCGGCAGCTATGCTATTAATTTCGCTATGGTGCTAATTGGCTCCAACGACCCGCCGCTTGGCGGGTTTTTTGTTTCCGTCGATCTCGAGCGCAGGTCACGCCAAGATAACAACCACTGCGACCACCCCGAACAGCGCAATCAGCAGCAAGTCGGCGACCTGGTAGAGTTTCAGCGCCCGTCGGACGTCGGTGCTCTCGACATCGTCGCGGCGGCCGCCCTCGCCCATCAACGCGTCTTCGACCATCACGCCGTCGTAGGAACGGGGGCCGGCGAGCGCCAGGCCGAGCGCGCCGGCCATCGCTGCCTCCGGCCAGCCGGCATTGGGCGAGCGGTGTTTTTTCGCATCGCGCCGCACGGCGTGCCAGGCGGCTTTGGCGTCGGCGCCCTTGACCAGGAAAGCCGCAAGCACGATCAGCAGCGCCGTCAGCCGCGACGCCGGCAGGTTGATCCAGTCGTCGAAGCGCGCAGCCGCCCAGCCGAAGGCTTCGTGGCGCGGCGTGCGGTGGCCGATCATCGAATCGGCGGTGTTTGCGGCCTTGTAGGCGACGCCGCCGGCGAGCCCGCCAATACCGATCCAGAAGGCCGGCGCGACGACGCCGTCGGAGAAATTCTCGGCAAGACTTTCGATCGCTGCGCGGCAGACAGCGGCCCTGTCGAGCTTTTCCGGATCGCGGCCGACGATCCTGGAGACGGCGATGCGGCCCATGTCCAGTCCGCCGCTGTCGAGTGCGTCGGCCACCGCTTCGACATGCTCGGCCAGGCTCTTCTGCGACAGCAGCGACGTCGCCAGGATTGCGGTGACCAACAAGCCGAAGGGAATGCTCCAAAGCATGACTTCGATCCAGAAGGCGAGGGCGGCCGGCACCAGCACGATCACCAGCAGCGCGACGACGCCCCAGCGGCGACGGTCGGCGTCGGAATCAGTGGCGCGGTTGAGCCTGCGGTCGAGAAAGGATATCAGCCTGCCGAACCAGGTGACGGGATGGCCAATGGCATCGAAGAGCCGGGCCGGGTAGCCGAGTACAAGTTCGATGGCCAGCGACAGGAAAGTGATCAGGATCGACATGAAGTCTCTTGATGGGGTGACGGCGGCAGTGGACCACGGCGGAAGCCTTGGCCGGGCGAGGGCGCTTTTCCCTCACGCGCCGCTGCCTTTCGTCGACCTCTCGACCGGGATCAATCCGCACTCCTACCCGCTTTTCGATTTGCCCGCCACCGCCCTGTCGCGATTGCCGGAAACGGCGCGCAGCCGCGACTTGGCTGAAGTCGCGGCAAGCGCCTATGGCGCGCCGTCGGCGGCGAACGTCGCGGCGGCGCCCGGCACGCAAATCCTGTTGCCGCGCGTCGCTTCGCTGGTCAGCCCGGGCAAGGTGCTGGTGCTCGGGCCGACTTATGCCGAGCATCGGCGGGCAGCAGCGATCGCCGGCCACGCGGCGGCTGAAGTCGATAATTTCGAAGCCCTGGCGGCGGCCAACCTTGCGATCGTCGTCAATCCAAACAACCCGGACGGGCGCGTCGTCGAGCGCGAAAGATTGCTTCGACTTGCCCGGGCATTACGCGCCAGAGGCGGGCTGCTGGTCGTCGACGAGGCCTTCATGGATGTCGGCCCGCGCAGCGAGAGCCTGGCCGGCGACGTCGACCAGGGCGGCATCGTCGTGCTGCGCTCGTTCGGCAAGTTCTTCGGCCTGGCCGGCCTGCGGCTTGGGTTTGCATTGGCCGACGCGCTGATGGTCGAGCGGCTGGAGGCGCAATTCGGGCCATGGGCGGTTGCCGGGCCGGCGCTCGAATATGGCATAAGGGCGCTTGCCGACACCGGCTGGCAGGCCGGGATGCGGCGCCGTCTGGCCGAGGACGCCGCACGGCTCGACACGCTGTTCGGCCGCTTCGGCGTGCCTGTCGCCGGTGGCACCACGCTGTTCCGCTATCTCAGGCTGGCGAACGCTGCCGGCCTGTTTTCGGCGCTTGGCCAGCGCGGCATCCTGCTTCGGCATTTCGCCGATCGTCCGGATGTGCTGCGCGCCGGCCTGCCGGGAGCCGACGAAGAATGGCGGCGGCTCGAATCCGCACTTGCCGGCTGGGCCTCGCGGCGCGACGATGATGCCAAGGGAGAAACGACCCAATGATCCATGTCTGCTCGCTGTCCAAAGTCGAGGAAACGGTAGCGAAGACCGGCGCCGGGCGGCTGCTTTCGCTGCTCGCCGCCGGAACGGAGGTGGTGCGACCGGCCTCGATCACCAGGGAAAACCATCTGCATCTGGTCATGCACGACATTGCGGTGGCGCAGGAGGGCATGACCATGCCGGGCGAGGAGCACGTTGTGACCCTGCTCGATTTCGCCCGCCAATGGGATCGCTCGCGCCCGCTGGTGGTGCATTGCCATGCCGGCATCAGCCGCTCGACCGCCTCGGCCTATATCATCGCGGCAGCGCTGGCGCCGAAGCGCGACGAGGCCGAGTTGGCCGAGACTCTGCGCAGGCTGTCGCCGACGGCGACACCCAATCCGCGGCTGATCGCGATCGCCGACACGCTGCTCGATCGCAGGGGCCGAATGATCGAAGCGATCCAGGCGATCGGGCGCGGCGCGGATGCTTTCGAAGGCACACCGTTCGAATTGAAAATCTGAGCCTAAAAACAAGTTCCAGGAAAGAGCGCAGGAGTTCTAGGACACAGCCAAGGAGCGAATGATGATCGGGAGAATTTTGGCAATCGTTGTTGGCGTGGTCTGCACGACAGGCAGCGCCATGGCCGCCTCCATGCCGGCTCTCAAGTCGATCGACCTGGCAGCGCTCCAAGCCACTGTCGAGCGTTTGGCCAAGGAACTTATGCTGCCCGGTGCTATGGTTTTGCTCAAGACTCCGCGGGGCAACCTCGTCTTCGGCTACGGTACGACTGACTGGGTGCCACGAACCCGCCGCGCGCCGATACCCACTTCCGTGCGGCCTCGAACACCAAGACGATGACCGCCGCTGTTATCGTGCAACTGGTGCAGGAACGGAAACTGAGCTTCGCCGATCTGATCTCGAAATACGTCCAGCGCGTTCTCAACGGCGACGAGATAACCATTCGACAGCTCATAACAATGCGGAGCGGCCTCCCTAACTTCACAAATGCGCCGGAACTTGCCGAAAGCCTGGACAAGTATCCTTACAGGGTATGGACCGCCGATGAAGTACTCGGTATGGCGTTCAAACGGCCGCCGGACTTCGCGCCGGGTGCCGAATTCGAGTACAACAACACCAACTACTATCTGCTCGGCCTTGTTGCCGAGAAGATCGACGGCAAGCCGCTCTCGACCATCTTCCGGGACCGCTTGTTCGGGCCGCTCGGCATGAAGAACACGGCGTTGCCGCCGAGCACGTCGAACACCATCCCCGAACCATACTCAAACGGTTACCTCTACGGCAGTACGTCGTACGCCCTGGCTGATGCGCCCTATCCGGACGACCTCCAGGCTGCGGCCAGGGCCGGAACGCTCAAGCCCAACGACGACACATGGCAGAACCCGTCCGCCTACTTTGCGGCTGGCGGAGTCATCTCCACCGCCGATGACCTCGCGACGTGGATGCGCGCGCTGGTCGGGGGCAAGCTCTTCAATGCCGACTTCCAGCGGCAGTGGCTTGCAAGCCCTGTGGCGCCGGAGCCGGGCGAACCCGCCATGCAAAAATACGGCTATGGCATCCTAACGCTGACCTTCGGGCCTAACGTAATCTACTATCACGAAGGCGAGGTGCCCGGTTACCAGTCCTTCATGGGCTACGATCCGGCCAATGACGTCACCCTGGTCATATGGACCAACCTGACTCTCGCGCTCGACGGCCAGGCGACCGCCAACACCTTGATGGTGAAGATACTGGACGAAATCTACACGGTGTCGCCGCTTCAAGAGGGGAAGTGAGGATCCTCGCGCGCGAATGGAATCGCCCCTCGTGAGCGAGGCCTGAGCTGGTGGGATCAAACACCTACGCCAGCCAATCCGCCAGCTTGGCCTTGCGCATGTCCCTCACCAAGCCGATGAAGCCGTCGGCCTGATGCTCGGCGGTGAGCCGGCCTTTTTCGGCGGTGGCAATGCTGGCGTCGCCGACCACGCCATTCGGGTTGAGATCGCTGGCGATCCAGGCGAAGGCGTGCGTTCCGGTGTGGCGCAGCAGCGAAAATTCCTTTTCGGCGCGGGCAACCTTGGACACGAAATTGTCGGCCTTGGCCATATCGACGAGGTCGGACCGGAAATGCAGCATCAGCGAGGTCTCGACGTCGCCGCCATGAATGCCGTGGCGGTCTTCGAGATCGGTGTACATACCGGCCGGCCGGCCAAAGCGCTGCCAGCTGGTCTTTAACGCCAGCATCTTTGCCCGCACACGCAATTCGCGCGTGACGATGCCCATGATCTCTTCATTGCCGCCATGCGAGTTGACGACAATCAGTTTTCGGACGCCGGCGCGCGCGACCGACAGGCCGAGTTCGGTCCATGCCTCGACCAAGGTCGTCGCCGGCAAAGTGAGGGTGCCGGGCGCATGCAGGTGCTCGTTCGACTTGCCTACCGCCTGCACCGGCAGGATGCGGATGTCGAGATCGCCGGGCAGGCGGGCGATCACCGTTTCCAGCATACCGTTCATGATCGAGGTGTCGGTCGAAACCGGCAGATGCGGCCCGTGCTGCTCGATCGCTGCCAGCGGCAGAACGGCAATGGTCGCCTCAGGATCGATGGTCGCGTATTCGGTGGTCCGGTAGTCACCCCACCATACGCGCTTTTTTGTTCCGGCCATTTTGAACCTCGAAGAGACTGAATGGGCGTTTGCGCTGCCCCTCACCCTTAGCCTCTCCCCGTGAAGGACGGGGGAGAGGGCGATCGCCAGCGTTCCGGCTAGCCCTGTCCCCGTCACTACACGGGGAGAAGGTGCCGGCAGGCGGATGAGGGGCAGCGCCAACCTTTGTCGTGTAACTTGAGATCATCGGCCTGTCGATTCCAGCCGCTGGCCAGCGCCTGCTCAACCCGCAGCGATGACCTCGATCTCGACCTTGAATTCCGGCCGGGCAAAACCGGAAACGACCATCAGCGTCGAAGCCGGCGCAGGGCTGGCGAACAGCCGGTCGCGAACTTCCATATAGGGGCGCAGGAAGGCGCGGTCGGTGACGTAGGCGTTGATGCGGACGATGTCGGACAGGCTGAGCCCGGCCTCGCCGAGAATCGCCGATATATTCTGGAAACAGAGCTCGGCCTGCGCGCCGGCGTCTTCCGGGATCTGGTCGTCCGCTGTGATCGCAACTTGGCCCGAACACAGCACCAGCCGCTTGCCGGGTGGCAACTCGACGCCGTGGCTGTAGCGGGCGAAGGGCGGCTTGATCGACTTCGGCGTGAGAAATTTGAACATGGCAATCTCCGTTCACGGCAGCCTATCGCATCGGCCCGAAAATCGAGATCGATTTTCGGAAAGCACGATGCGACAGGATACGAAGTTTTAGAGCGTACTTTGTGCGTCCAAGTGGACGCACGTCGCTCTAATGCGGGATCGATGCGGGCATCAAGATGGCGGTGCATGTCACGAGGGCGATTGTGGACAGGCGATCAAAAAATAGGCACGATGCCTTTCGTACAGCATGACCCGTCCGGCCTTCGCGCCGCCATTGCACAGGCGGGCATTGCACAAGCGGGCGGTCCCGGCGCAACGCGCCGGTGGCATGTGTCTTGCTTCTTGAAACAATGGTGTCGAGCCCGCCGCGTAATGCGCCGGAGCGAACAAAGGGTGGTGTGGATGTACGGAAAACTGAAGATTTCGGCCGGCGCGATCGTGCTGCTTGGCGCAGGCACGCTTGCTGCGGCAGCGAACGAAAAAGTCACCTTCGGCACCAATTGGTTGGCCGAGCCGGAGCATGGCGGTTACTACCAGGCGGTGGCGGATGGCACCTATGCGGCCTGCGGCATCGACGTGACGATCATGCAGGGCGGCCCACAGGTCAGCGGCCGGCCGCTGCTGCTGGCCGGCAAGATCGATTTCTACATGGGCGGCAATTTGCTGTCGGCCTTCGATGCCGTGCAGCAAGGCATACCGATGCGCGTCGTGGCCGCCGACTTCCAGAAGGACCCGCAGGTCATCATGTCCCATCCCGGCCAGGAGCTGGACAAATGGGAAGACCTGAAGAACGCCGACCAGTACATCCTCGGCGACGAAGGTGCGCAGACCTTCTTCCAGTGGATGGTCACCGACCTTGGCTTCGATGCCGCCAAGCGCGTGCCATACACCTTCAACCCTGCGCCGTTCATCGCCAACAAGAAGTCGATCCAGCAGGGTTACGTCACCTCGGAGCCATTCGCCGTTCAGAAGCAGGGCGGTTTCACGCCGAACCAGTTCCTGCTGGCCGACTATGGCTGGGACACATATGCAACGACGGTCGAGACCATGCAGGAGACGATCGACAAGCGGCCCGAGGTGGTCCAGTGCTTCGTCGATGGTTCGGCCAAGGGCTGGTACAATTATCTCTACGGCGACAACAAGGCCGCCAACGAAATGATCAAGAAGGAAAATCCGGACATGACGGATGAGCAGATCGCCTTCTCGATCGAGCAGTTGAAGAAGTTCGGCGTGGTCGATTCCGGCGACAGCGAAAAGCTCGGCATCGGCGCCATGACCGACGCGCGCATCCAGAGTTTTTACGACAAGATGGTCAAGGCGAAGGTCGCGCCGGCGGGCATCGACATCAAGAAGGCCTACACGCTTTCCTTCGTCAACAAGGGCGTCGGGCTCGACCTGAAGAAGTAGACCGTGAAGCTGGAGAAAGTGGCGCAACAGCCAGGAAGTGTACCGGGGCCGACGCTGTTGGCGCTGCGTGGCGTCGGCAAGGTTTTTTCCAACGGCGTCACCGCGCTCAGCAATGTCGAGCTGACGATCCGGGAAGGCGACTTCCTCAGCCTGCTCGGCCCGTCCGGCTGCGGCAAATCGACGGCGCTGCGGCTGATTGCCGGCCTGTCGACGCCGACCTCGGGCCTGCTCGACTGGCGCGGCAGCGGCGCCCGCGATCGTTCGAATATCGGCGACCGTTCGAATATCGGCTTCGTCTTCCAGGAGCCGACGCTGCTGCCCTGGGCCGACGTCTTCGACAATGTCTGGCTGCCGCTGCGGCTGAAGGGCGTGTCGCGGGCCAAGGCGGCACCGACGGTGATGGAGATGCTGGCACGGGTTCACCTGACCGGCTTCGAGAAGGCGGTGCCGCGCGAACTGTCGGGCGGCATGAAGATGCGCGTCTCGATCGCCCGCGCCATGGTGACCAAGCCGCGGATTCTGTTGATGGACGAGCCGTTCGCGGCACTCGACGAGATCACCCGCTTCAAGCTCAACAATGACCTTCTGGAGCTATGGCAGGATGAGCATTTCACCGTCGTTTTCGTCACCCACAGCGTCTTCGAAAGCGTTTTCCTCTCCAACCGCGTCGTCGTCATGGCGGCGCGGCCGGGCCGAGTGTTCGCGGAGCTTGCCGTCGACGCGCCCTATCCGCGCGACGAGGCGTTTCGCACCTCGCCCGACTATGCCGCGCTCTGCCGCCAGGCATCCGACGTGCTGATCGGCGCCATCAACTCAACTGCCGGACCGCATCATGACGGCCATTGAAGAACCAGTCCTGGCGCTCGACCCGGAGGAGGCGCGCCGCGTCCGCCAGGAGCGCTTCGAGCGCATCGGCAGATGGCTGCTGCCGCTGGCCATCATGATCCTGGCGATCTGGCTGTGGGACCGTGTCTGCGTCTGGAACGACGTCCCGAAATACATCCTGCCGCGTCCCGGCGTGGTGCTGCAGACGTTGCATGACGATGCCGGGCTGCTGTTCTCCTCGCTGCTGGTGACACTCAGGATCACCTTCTTGAGCCTGCTTCTCGCCGTCATCGGCGGCGTCGGGCTGGCGGTGCTGTTCGCTCAGTCGAAATGGGTGGAGATGTCGTTCTTTCCGTTCGCCATCGTGCTGCAGGTGACGCCGATCGTCGCGATCTTTCCGCTGATCAACATCTATGTCGACAACCAGACGACAAAGCTTTTGCTTTGCGCCTGGATCGTCGCCTTCTTCCCAATCCTTTCCAACACCACGCTCGGCCTCAATTCGGTCGACCGCAATCTGCGCGACATGTTCAAGCTCAACGGTGCGACCCGCTGGCAGCAATTGCGCTATCTGCGGCTGCCGGCGGCGATGCCTTATTTCCTCGGCGGGCTGAAGATCGCCGGCGGGCTGTCGCTGATCGGCGCGGTGGTGGCCGAGTTCGTCGCCGGCGCCACCGGCCAGTCGTCTGGCCTCGCCTCGCGCATCATCGAGGCCGGCTACCGGCTCAACGCACCAAGGCTGTTCGCCGCGCTGATCCTGATCTCGCTCACCGGCATCCTGATCTTCCTGGTTCTGTCGCTTGTATCGCATCTCATTTTGCGGCGCTGGCACGAGAGCGCACTGAGGCAGGAGCGGTAGGCATGGTCGGCGCCGTTACCCCCCTCTGTCCTGCCGGACATCTCCCCCTCAAGGGGGGAGATTGGACCTCATTTCGGATTTCGCCAATTACTGACGTGGCAAGGCGCGTGCCCCGGTTGAAGCTGCCGATCTCCCCCCTTGAGGGGGAGATGTCCGGCAGGACAGAGGGGAGTGCGGCTTGATACCAGCCTCTGGTCCTTATCATCTTGCAAACGTTCGTGTTCATCAGTCGCTGACGCCAGGACTGGCCGCAGCATTCGATGCCGACGGCTTTGCGCTTACGGATATCGCCGTCGCCAACGGAAAAATCTCCAGCATTGCAGCACATCAGCGATCCAATGCACCGGCAGGCGCCATCGACCTCGGCGGCCGGATCGTCTTGCCCTGCTTCGTCGACTGCCACACCCATATCGACAAGGGCCATATTTGGCCTCGAACGCCCAACCCGGACGGCACCTTCATGGGCGCGCTGAACGCAACGGGCGCCGACCGGGCGGCGCGCTGGAGCGCCGACGACGTTGCCCGCCGCATGGATTTTTCGCTGCGCTCGGCCTATGCGCATGGTACCAGGGCGCTGCGCACGCATCTCGACAGCGTTGCGCCGCAGGAAGAGATCTCCTGGCCGGTGTTCGAGACGATGCGGGATAAATGGCGCGGCCGCATCGAGCTGCAGGCGGCCTGCCTGCTCGGCATCGAGGGCGTGCGCGACAGGAAATGGTTCGAGAGGCTGGCCAAGCGAGTGGCTGCGGCCAACGGCGTGCTCGGCGTCGTCACCTATATGGTGCCGGATCTCGAAGAACTACTTGACCAGGTATTTGCGCAGGCGATCGAGCACGGCCTCGATCTCGATTTCCATGCGGACGAGACCGACGATATCGCGGCGATCTCGCTGAAGAAAATCGCCGAAGCCGCCCTTTGGAACGGTTTCGAGGGGAACATCCTGGTCGGCCATTGCTGCTCGCTGGCGCGCCAGCCCGATCTTGACGTGCTCGACACGCTAGACAAGGTCGCCAAGGCCGGCCTGGCGGTGGTGTCGCTGCCGATGTGCAATCTCTATCTGCAGGACCGGCGCGGCGACAACACCACGCCGCGCTGGCGCGGGGTGACGTTGCTGCACGAGATGAAGGCGCGCGGCATTGCCGTGGCCGTCGCTTCCGACAATACGCGCGACCCGTTCTACGCCTATGGCGATCTCGACATGCTTGAGGTTTACCGGATGGCGACGCGCATCCTGCATCTCGACCATCCCGTCGCCGACTGGCCGCAAGCGGTGACTTCGACGCCGGCCAAGGTGATGCGGCTCGACGGTTTCGGCACGCTTGCCGCCGGAGCGCCGGCCGATTTCGTCGTCTTCAAGGGGCGGAGCTGGACGGAATTGCTGTCACGGCCCGAATCGGATCGCATCGTTGTACGCGACGGCCTGGCGATCGAGCGTCAGTTGCCCGATTATGCCGAACTCGATGATCTGATGGTGGAATGATGGATATTGCGGCGCTCAAGCGCGACCTGTACGGTTTGAAGATCGACGACCATCCGGCGATCGTCCAGCAGAAGAGCCGCGACTTCTACTGGTACAGCCCGGTGCTGAAGCAGCAGCTCGATCACGTCACCGGCGACCTGATCGTGACGCCGAAAACCGAAGACGAGGTCGTCCGCATTCTCGCCGCCTGTCACCGGCATGGCGTGCCGGTGACGCCGCGCGGCAGCGGCACTGGGAACTACGGCCAAGCGATGCCCTTGTCCGGCGGCGTCGTGCTCAATCTCGCCGAGATGAACGCGGTCAAGACGATCGCCCCCGGCCGTGTCGTCACCGACCCCGGCGCCGTGCTCGCCGACATGGACAGAGCGACGCGGGCGCATTCCGGCCAGGAGCTCCGCATGTCGCCGTCGACCTACAACACGGCGTCGATCGGCGGCTTCGTCGCCGGCGGCTCCGGCGGTATCGGCTCGATCCGCTGGGGCGGACTGCGCGACCTCGGCAATGTCATCCGGCTGAGGACCGTGACGATGGAGGCTGAGCCGCGTGTCATGGAGCTCACCGGCGAGGACGTGCTGAAGGTGATGCATGCCTACGGCACCAACGGCATCATCACCGAAGTCGAGATGCCGCTGACCGCCAGCTATGACTGGATCGACGTCATCGTCGGCTTCGACGATTTCATGGATGCGGCCGGGTTCGGCAACGACCTCGCCATCCAGGACGGCATACTGGCGAAACTGATCACGCCGATCGCAGCACCGATCCCCTACGATTATTTCAAGCGCCACCAGCGGTTTTTCCGGCGCGGCCAAAGCATCGTCGTCCTGATGATCGCACCGCATGCGATGGATGCCTTCCTTGCCTTCACGGCGCGCAGCAAGGGCGAGATTGTCTTCCGGGCCGACAAGGAGGCCGATCTCAAAGGGTTGCCGCCGGCCTATGAGCTGACCTGGAACCACACGACGCTGCGTGCCATCCGGGTCGATCCGACGATCACCTACCTGCAGACCCGCTACCCTTCGCCGGACCACCTCGGCCACGTCAAGGCGATGGTCGATCGCTTCGGCGACGAGGTGCCGGCGCATCTCGAATTCATCCGCTTCGACGGCGCCATCGGCATCGCAGGGCTGCCGCTGGTGCGTTTCACCACGGCGGAGCGGCTCGACGAGATCATCCGCATCCACGAGGACAATGGCTGCTGGATCTTCAACCCGCACCGCTACACGCTGGAAGAAGGCGGCATGAAGCGCACCGACGAGGTGCAGCTCGCCTTCAAGCGCGAAACCGACCCGCAAGGGCTGCTCAATCCGGGCAAGATGATCGCCTGGGAAAATCCGGACTATGATTATCGCTCGGGCAAGTCGTTTCTGTTCAAGGGGCTGGAGAACGCGGGTTGAACATCCTCGTCCTCTACGCTCATCCGGTGGAGACCAGCTTCAATGCCGGCCTGCACCGGACCATCGTCGAGCGCCTGAAGGCGGCCGGCCATGTGGTAGACGACTGTGACCTCTATGCCGAGAATTTCGATCCCAGGCTGACGCGCGCCGAACGGATGTCCTATCACGACGAACGCAGCGACGGCGATCCGGCGTCGCCTTATGTCGAGCGCTTGCTGCGGGCCGAGGCGCTGGTGCTGTCGTTTCCGGTGTGGAACTTCGGCTATCCGGCCATTCTGAAAGGCTTTTTCGATCGCGTCTTCCTGCCCGGTGTGTCGTTCAAGCTGGTCGCCGGCAAGGTGCAGCCGTCACTGCACAATATTCGCAAGGTGGTCGCCGTCACAACCTATGGCGGCAGCCGGTTCCGAGCCATGCTGATGGGTGACCCGCCGCGCAAGCTGGTCAATCGGGTGCTGCGCGCGACGATCCAGCCCGGCGGGTCGGTTTTACCTTGCGCATTACTCGATGAACCAGTCGACCGAGGGCAGTCGGACCAGGTTCGTGGCGAAGGTCGCGGCCAGGATGGACGCGCTCTGAGGTGCGCTACATCCGCACCCGTGCCGCCTTCGGATCGTACATCGGCTTAAGCGACGCCTCCGCCGCAAAGCGCTCGCCGGCGATCTCGATCTCGTAGGACGACGACAGGACATCCGCCTCGCTCTCGCCCTTGCAAGGCACGTAACCAAGCCCGATAGCGCCGCCGAGATGATGGCCGTAATTGCCCGAGGTGATCGGACCGACGATCCTGCCGTCGCGCAGGATCGCCTCGTTGTGGAAGAGCAGCGGCTCGGTGTCGTTCAGGCGGAACTGCACCAGCCGACGTGATAGGCCGGTTTCTTTCTTCTTCAGCACCGCATCGCGGCCGAGGAAGTCTCCCTTGGCCGTCTTCACGGCAAAGCCAAGGCCGGCCTCCAGCACATTGTCTTCGTCGGTGATGTCGTGGCCGAAATGCCTGAAGGCCTTTTCGATGCGGCAGGAATCCAGTGTGTGCAGGCCGCATAGCTTCAGGCCGACGTCGGCGCCGGCTTCTTCTATAGCCTCGAAGACGTGGGCGGCCTGATCGGTCGAGACATAAAGCTCCCAGCCGAGCTCGCCGACATAGGTGACGCGGTGGGCGCGGGCCAGCCCCATGCCGATTTCGATCTCCTGAAACGTCCCGAACGGGTTGTTTTCGTTTGAAAAATCGTTGGGGCTCACCCTTTGAATCAGCTTTCTCGCATCCGGGCCCATCAGGCAGAGCACGGCTTCGGCAGCGGTCACATCGGTGATGACGACGAACTCGTCGGCAAGGTGTTTTCGCAGCCAGGCTAAATCGCGCTGCAGCGTCGCACCGGGCACGACGAGGAAGAAGGCTGTTTCAGACAGCCGCGAGACGGTGAGGTCGCTCTCGATGCCACCGCGCTGGTTGAGCATCTGGGTATAGACGATCTTGCCCGGCGCCACATCCATGTCGTTGGCGCAGAGCCTTTGCAGGAAGGCGCAGGCGTCGCGGCCTTCGACGCGGATCTTGCCGAACGAGGTCATGTCGAACAGGCCGACGCCGTTCCTGACCGCCAGATGCTCCTCACGCTGGTTGTCGAACCAGTTCTGCCGTTTCCAGGAATAGCGGTATTCGCGCTCCTGGCCGGGCCTGGCGAACCAGTTGGCGCGCTCCCAGCCGGCGACCTCGCCGAACACCGCACCGCGCGCCTTCAGATGCTCATGCAGCGGCGAGCGCCTTATGTTCCGCGAAGTCGCCATCTGCCGGTAGGGGAAATGATCGGCGTAGAGCAGGCCGAGCGTTTCGGAAACGCGCTCCTTGAGATAACGGCGGTTCTTCTGGAACGGCTGAGCGCGGCGGATGTCGACCTCCCAGAGATCGAAAGGCGCCTCGCCGTCATTGATCCATTGCGCCAGCGCCATGCCGGCGCCACCGGAGGAGACGATGCCGATCGAATTGTAGCCGGTCGCCATCCAGTAGCCGGAAAGCTCCGGCGCCTCGCCGAGATAGTAGCGATCGTCGGGCGTGAAGCTTTCGGGGCCGTTGAAGAAGGTGTGGATGCCGGCGGTGCCCAGCATCGGCATGCGGTTGACGCCCATTTCGAGGATCGGCTCGAAGTGATCCATGTCCGCGGGCAACTGGTCGAAGCAGAAATCCTCGCTTATGCCGTTCATGCCCCACGGCTTGGCTACCGGTTCGAAAGCGCCGAGCATCATCTTGCCGGCATCTTCCTTGTAGTAGGCGCACTCGTCCGGGACGCGCAGCACCGGCAGGCGGGAAAGCCCGGCGATCGGTTCGGTGACGAGATAGAAATGTTCGCAGGCGTGCAACGGGATGGTGACGCCATTCTGGGCGCCAAGCTCGCGTGCCCACATGCCGGCGCAGTTGACGACGATGTCGGTATCGATCGTGCCTTGCTCGTCGCCCTGCGCCCAAGACACTCCGGTGACGCGGCCGGCCCTGGTATGGACCTTGGTCACCTTCACATTCTCGACGATCGTCGCACCACGCTGGCGCGCGCCCTTGGCCAAGGCCATGGCGATGTTGGCGGGGTCGCACTGGCCGTCGAGCGGCAGATGCACGGCGCCGACCACATCGGATACATTGAGATGCGGGTACATCTGCTTGACTTCACGTGGCGAAATCTCGCGCACGTCGACATCGAAGGCGCGGGCGAGAGACGCCTGCCGATAGATCTCGTGCTTGCGCTCCTCGGTCAGCGCCACTGTGATCGAGCCGACCTGGCGCATGCCGGTGCCGACATCGGTCTCGGCCTCGAGCTTGACGTAGAGGTCGGCCGAATATTTCGCCAGCCGCGTCATGTTCTGCGAGCCGCGCAATTGGCCGATCAGGCCGGCAGCGTGCCATGTTGTGCCTGACGTCAGCTGCTTGCGCTCGAGCAGCACGATATCGGTCCAGCCGAGTTTGGCCAGATGATAGGCGACCGAACAACCGGAGACGCCGCCGCCGATGATGACCGCCCTTGCTTTGGGAGGAATGGCCTTAGTCGGAATGGCTTTGGTGGGCGGGGCGCTCATGCGGCCTCGCGGCGATAGCTGGATGCGAAGCGGCGCAGGCGTGTGGCAGCCTCCATCAGCACCGGCTCAGGCTGGCAGAGGCTGAAGCGGATGTGGCCTGCTGCGGCCGCGCCGAAGCTCGAGCCGGGCATAACGCCGACCTTCTCCTGGTCGAGGAAAGCCCAGGCGAATTTTTCGTCGTCCGGCTCGATCGCCGATATGTCGAGCATCACATACATGCCGCCTTCGGAGCCGCGCACGGTGACGTTGTTCATACCGCGCATGGCATCGAGAACGACGGCGCGCCTCGCGGCATAGCGCTCGGCGATCTCCTCGACGCCGTAGCCGTTTTCGAGCGCCTCGGCGCAGGCGAGGCTGATGAAGGCCGGCAGGCCGTAGGTCATCACCAGATTGAGGTCGGTCAGCAGCGAGATCATCTCCTCGGGCCCGGTCAGCCAGCCCATGCGCCAGCCGGTCATGCCGTGGCTCTTGGACATCGAATTGATGACTAGCGTGCGTTCCGTCATGCCAGGCAGTGAGCGTGGTGAGACGTGCTCGCCGCGGCCCAGCGTCCAGTAGACCTCGTCCGACAGGAGCCAAAGGTCATGCTCGCGGCAGATCTGCGCCAGCTCTTCCAGGCGCTCGCGCGAATAGACGGCGCCCGTGGGATTGTTCGGCGTGTTGATCAGGATGGCGCGGGTGTTCGGCCGAAGGGCGGCGCGGATGTCGGCGGCGCGCGGCTGAAAGCTGTCTTCGGCGGGGGTCTCGACGACGCTGAACTCGGCGCCCGCCGCACTGAAGGTATTCGGATAGGTGGCGTAATAGGGCGCTACGACGATGGCATGGTCGCCCTGGTCGAGAACCGCTTGAATGGCCGCGTAAAGCGCGGCCTGCCCGCCCGGCGTGGCGATGACCTGGTCGGGGCTGGTCGCAACCCCGGTGCACCGCGTCGACGCCGCCGCCATCGCCTTGCGCAGGCGTGGAACGCCGGCAAGCGGCGTATAGTGGTGATTGCTGGCGCGGACGGCCGTCACGCAGGCTTCGATCGTCTCGCCCGGCGTGTCGAAATCATGGTCGCCGACCGACAGCATGATGATGTCCTCGCCAGCCTGCTTGCGCGCCCAGGCAGCGGAATGAACCTCCCAGCCATCCTTGCCCGAAGGCACGATGCCGGAAATGCGCGATGATGGTCTGGGCATTATGCTACTCCCGAAATTTCGTAGCCGGCTTGTTCGAGCCGGTCGCGCAGCGCGGCGATGTGGGCCGGTCCGACTTCGCAGCAGCCGCCGACGATGCCGGCGCCAGCCTCGACCCAGCCGATCGCCTGGCCGGCATAGGCATCCGGATCGAGGTCGTGGCGGGCGTGCAGCACTTCCACGGTGCCGCCATGCTTGAGTGCCTCGACCGAAGTGAAGCCGTTGGCATAGGCGCCGACCGGCCCGCCGAGGGCGATCAGTTCGGGGAGCGCTGCAGCGATCGCCTCGGGCCGGCAGCAATTGATCAGCCGGGCCGCGACGGGCAGGCCGTCGAGAGCGCTTGCCGCCGCCGCAATGGCTTCGCCGCTGCGCAGGCGCGGCGCGCCGCGGTCGGCGAGCGTCCACGACACCCATACAGGCTTGCCGCTTTCCGATGCCGCGGTGACGGCGGCGCGCGCCTCTTCGGCCGACGCCATGGTTTCGCACAGAAACAGATCGACGCCGTCCGCCTGCTCGGCAACGATACGGCGATAGACGTCGAGCGTATCCTGGAAGGATATCGTCAGCGCTGGCGCATAGCTGCCGAACAGCGGCGACAGGCAGCCGGCGATCGCCGCGTCGCCGGCCTGGTCGCGTGCTTGCCTTGCCAGTTCGATGCCGCGCTTCTGCAACGGCTTGAACAGCTCTTCCGCGCCTTCGCGCGCCAGCCGCTCCGGCGTTGCGGAATAAGTGTTGACGGTGATGACGCGGGCGCCGGCGCGGATAAATTCGGCATGCAGGTCGCGCACCAGATCCGGTTCGTCGATGAGCACCCTGGCCGACCACAGCGGCGTCGGCTCGGAGCTGCTGCGGCGGACCAGCTCTTGGCCCATGCCGCCATCGGTGAGGATCACTTTCTTCATGCTCTGAGCCTCTCGTTCTTTGGATCCCATAACGGCTCATCCTCCTGCACGACCGCCCGAAAACGTTCGCCGAAGATCTCGACCTCGACCGCCGTTCCCGGCTCGGTCAGGTCGGCGCGCAGCATGCCGAGCGCGATTGACTTGTCGATACGATGACCCCAGCCGCCGGACGTCGTCTCGCCGACGATCCGGCCGTCATGCCACAGCGTCGACATATAAGGCGCATCGCAGTCACCGGGGTTTTCGACGACAAGCGTGACGAAGCGTTTCTTGACGCCCTGCTGCTTCTCGTTCTGCAGCGCTGCCTTGCCGCGGAAGTCAGGCTTGTCCCATCTGACGAAGCGCTCCAGCCCGCCCTGCAGGATCGAATAGGCGGTCGACAGGTCGCCCTTCCAGGTGCGGTAACCTTTTTCGAGCCGCAGCGAATCCAGCGCGTACATGCCGAACGGTTTCAGGCCGTGCTTCTGGCCAGCTGCCCAGACGGTGTCGAAGATCGCTGCAGTATCATCGATCTTGCTGTGGATTTCCCAGCCGAGCTCGCCCGCGAAGGACACGCGCACCAGCTTTGCCCAACGTCCGGCGATACTGGTCTCCTGATGCGTCAGCCAGGGCAGGGTGAGGTCGGCCGCGCAGAGTTCGGCCAGGATTTTTCGCGAGTTGGGGCCGGCGAGGATCTGGGTAGAGTATTCCTCCGTCCTGTCGATCAGCTTGAATGTGGCGTCCTTCGGGATGCGCGATTTCAGCCATTCGAGATCATGCCACTGAGCCACAGCGGCGGTGATCAGCGTCATCAGGTTCTCGTCGTGGCGGACCACCGACATCTCGGTGACGATGCGGCCCTTGTCGTCGGCAAAATAGACGAGGCCGATGCGGCCGGGTTTCGGCACCAGGCCTGTGACCTGGAGGCTGAGCCATTCGGCCGCACCTGGACCATCGAGATTGAAACGGGAAAAGCCCGGCAGGTCCAGAATGCCGGCGGCATCGCGGACGGCGAGGCATTCTTGGCGCACACGATGCTGCCACGGCCCGTCGCGGCGGAAAGTCAGCGTGGCTTGTTCGGAGACGTCGTCACCGGGCTGCGCATACCAGGTGGCGCGTTCCCAGCCATTATAGGCATCGAACTGGGCGCCGAGTGCCTTGATGCGGCCGTGGAGCGGCGACAGCTTGCGGTCGCGTCCGGCCGGCCAGGCATGGCGCGGGAACTGGATGGCGTATTCGTTGCCGTAGATTTCCATGCCCTTGGCAACGCAATAATCCGGAGCCGAGGCGAAGGCGGTGAAACGGCGCGGATCGCAGGACCACATATCCCATTCGGCCTGGCCCTCGGTCACCCATTCGGCCAGCACCTTGCCGGCGCCGCCGCCCTGGGCGATGCCGAAGGTGAAGACGCAGGCCTCGAAGGCGCTGGGCACGCCGGGCATCGGCCCGATCAGCGGGTTGCCGTCCGGCGCATAGGGGATCGGCCCGTTGATGACCTTGGATAGGCCGGCGGTGCCGAGGATCGGCACGCGGGCGACAGCATCGGCCAGGTAATCTTCCAGCCGATCGAGATCGTCGGGAAACAGCTGGAACGAAAAGTCGTCGGGCATCGGGTCGTTGTGGCCGACCCAGTGGGCGCGGCAATTGCGCTCATAAGGGCCGAGATTCATGCCGTTCTTTTCCTGGCGCAGATAATAGGACGTATCGACGTCGCGCAGCAGCGGCAGCTTCTTGCCCTGTTCCTTCGACCAGGCCGCCAGTTCGGGGATTTCCTCGAACAGGATATATTGATGGCTCATCACCATCATCGGCACCTCGCGGCCGAACATCCTGCCGATCTCGGCGGCGCGGTATCCGGCGGCGTTGACGACGATCTCGCAGCGGATCTCGCCTTGCGCCGTCTCGACCACCCACTCGTCGTTTTCTCGGCGCACGCCGGTGACCGGGCAGAAGCGGATGATCTTCGCGCCCATGTCGCGGGCACCTTTAGCCAGCGCCTGGGTCAATTGCGCCGGGTCGATGTCGCCGTCATTCGGATCGTAGAGCGCGCCTTTCAGCTCATGCGTCTCGATGAAGGGGTAACGACGCTTGATCTCGTCGAGCCCGACGACATCGATGTCCATGCCCTGGTAGCGGCCCATGCCCTTGGCGCGCTGGAATTCCTGCATGCGCTCCGCGCTATGGGCTAGCCTGAGCGAGCCGGTGACGTGGTAGTTCATGGGATAGCCGACCTCGTCGCCCAGCCGGCGATAGAGTTCGGTCGAATATCGCTGCATGTTCATCAGCGACCATGACGACGAGAAAGTCGGCACGTTGCCGGCGGCATGCCAGGTCGAGCCGGAAGTCAGCTCGTTCTTCTCCAGAAGCACGCAGTCGATCCAGCCCGCTTTGGCGAGATGATAGAGCGAGGAGGCGCCGACGACACCGCCTCCGATGATCACAACGCGTGCCGTGGTCGGCAAACCGGCCATGTTCTTCTCCGACTATTTGTTTTGATGCATGTCATTGTCCCAAACCGCCACGCACTTTTGGGCGACATGCATTCGTTCAGTAGACAGGCGGCGAAACCACCCAGATGACGACAGCCGGCTCGGCTCCAGGATTGCGCCAGCGGAACGGCTTGCCGTCGAAGCGGAAGGAGTCGCCTTCGCCAAGCCGGTGCCAGACGCCAGCAATTTCGATGTCGAAGCTGCCGGAAGCGACGTAGCCGGCTTCCTCGGTCGGCCGGCGCGCCTCGGTCTTCAGCTCGGCACCCGGGGCGAAGGCCGAACGCAGCATCTCGAAGCTACCGCCGAGATCGGGCGACAGCAGCTCCTCCACCAGGCCAGAATCGCTTGTGCCAAGCACGCGTCGGCTGCCGGCGCGCACGACCACGCCGCGCTCGGTCTCGACAGGCACGTCATGGCTGAAGAACAGGCTGACCGGCACGCCGAACAATTCGGCGAAGGCTCTGAGGTCGCCGAGCGACGGGATCGACAGGCCGCGCTCGACCTGGCTGACCCAGCCGACGGAGCGGCCGAGCTTGAGGCCGGTCTCGGCAAGCGTCAGTCCGCGCGCCTTGCGCAAGGCGCGGATGTCGCCGGCCAGCAGCCGTTCGCCGCTGTCTTGTTCCGATCTGGCCGCGGTTGAGGGCAAAGCTGTCCCTGTTTCGGTGAAAAATTCCCAGCAAATTTCATGTGACGGCACGTTTGTGAAAAAATCAAGAGGATTTTCATGCGCCCACAAGATTTACTTGCGCCATTTTGACGGTTCGGGCAAAGGCTCGGCGCACGAGCGGCGAGTGGGGCGTCCGGTCGAGGCGGATAGGCTTATCGGGCGTTCAAAAAGACGCGCAAGGATGCTCCATCACTTCTAGTCGGCGCATGATCCTTCCGGAGAATCGGGTTCGGGATCATACGCAAAGGGACGGCCATGCTGGAAAACAACTCCCGGATTGCGGCGGCGATCGTCGATGACGCGATCACCTCGCGCCGATCGGTACGCGCCTTCTTGCCCGATATGATCGACGACGAGACCATCCGCGATATTCTCGCCGTTGCCGCGCGCGCGCCGTCAGGCACCAACATGCAGCCCTGGAAGGTCTATGTGACCAAGGGCGAGGTCAAGCAGCGCATCAGCGATGCCATCCTCAGCTCGGGCATCCGCGCCGAAAAGGCGGAATGGGACGAATATCGCTATTATCCCGACCAGTTCTTCGAACCCTATCTGACGCGGCGGCGGGCCAACGGCTTCGGTCTCTACGGCGTGCTCGGCATCGGCCGGCGCGAGGTCGACAGGATGCGCGCGCAGCACGACCGCAACTTCATCTTCTTCGATGCGCCGGTCGGCATGATCTTCACCGTCGACCGGCGGCTGAACAAAGGGTCGTGGATCGACTACGGCATGTTCCTGCAAAACATCATGGTCGCGGCGCGGGGCAGGGGCCTGCACACCTGTCCGCAAGCTGCCTTCGCGCCCTATCACCGGCAGATCAGGCCGGTGCTCAACATTCCCGACGAGGAGATCGTTGTCTGCGGCATGGCGCTCGGCCATGAGGACACGTCCAAGCCCGAAAACGCATTCCGCACCGACCGCGCGCCGCTGGAAGAGTGGGTGACGTTCGCCAGCTAACGTGGCGACGCGCCGGCTGAGTTATTGCACGTCGTAGCCGACTTCCTCGCTGGCGTGGCAGAGTGCCTTCCAGAACGAGCGTGCGAACGAGCGGAACACGTAGATGTCGAACTGATCGGCCGCGGTGCGCTGGATCTGCGCGAAGACGTCGTGATGCATGGTCGAGCGGCCGGCGCCGATCGGGAAGGCCGGGAGCGCGAAGTCGATGGCGAAGAATTTCGCCAGCACCCACTCGGCCTTCGGCCCGGCGATACGGATCGCGGTGCGGCCGTGCGAAAGGTCGGTGACCGTACCGATGGCCGGGGTGACGACATCGGCAAAGGCCGTCGCCAATCCCTCGGCTTCATCGACAACCGTAAATTTTCCCGGCGCAAAGCCGAACACCGACCTGGCGCCGTTCGTCACACCGCCGCCGGCGCCGTCGGGCAAAGTCAGGCCGGTGACCGTATGGATGCCGGCCATCAACGTCTTCTCCTCGCCGGGCCAGGCGGCGAGCTGCAGAATCGACCCCGGCCTAGTTTCGGAGAGGATGATTTCGACGCCGTGCTCGAAATCGCCATGCGAGCCCGGATGCAGCACCGGCTCAAGCGGTGATTGGCGTTCAACCATGCATGCGGCTCCCGTCCGGATCGAAGAAATGGTTGGAGACGATCTCGACCGGCCCGAACCGGTTGCGCAACGGGTCGGAAACGTAGGCACGCGAGCCGCGCCGCGCCTTGCCGCCCTTGACCAGGGCAAGCGCGATATATTTGCCGAGCGCCGGCGAATAGCAGCAGGCGGTGATGTGGCCAAGCGAGCCGTGGGGATTGGCTTCGTCAAGCTGCTCGACGATGTGTGCGCCCCCATTGAGCGGCTGGTTGTCGAGCGAAACAATACCGACGAGTTCCAGGCGGTCGGGTGCGATCAGCCCCTCGCGATCCATCATCGCCGAGCCGATGAACGGCTTCTTCTTCGACAGCATCCAGTCGAGATGCAGGTCGCGTGCCGTGGTACGGCCGTCGATCTCGGCACCGGTGACGTGGCCTTTCTCGATGCGCATGGTGCCCAGCGCCTCCAGCCCGTAGGTCACCAGCCCGAACGGCTTGCCGGCTTCGATGAGCGCCTCCCAGACATAGGTGCCGTAACCGGCGCCGGAATAGACCTCGAAGGCCATTTCGCCGGAGAAGGACAGCCGGCAGATCATCACCGGCACGCCGGCGATTTCGCCGTGGACGATGGCCATGAAGGGCAGTGCGGCATTGTCGACGGCGGTGCCGCTGACGCAAGCAGCCAATATCTGCCTTGCCTTCGGCCCGCCGATGGCGGCACCGGCCCATTGATCGGTTACCGAGGTGACGTGGACCTTCAGCTCCGGCCAGATCACGTCGAGGAAATACTCCAGATGCTGCATCACCTTGCCGGCATTGGCGGTGGTGGTGGTCATCAGGAAATCCTGCTCGCCGAGCCGCCATGTTGTGCCGTCGTCGAAGGCGAGACCGTCCTCGCGCAGCATCAGCCCGTAGCGCGCCTTGCCAACGGCCAGCGTCGAAAACATGTTGGTGTAGACGCGGTCAAGGAATTCCGCCGCGTCCGGGCCTTGCACGGCGATCTTGCCCAGTGTCGAGACGTCGACGATGCCGGCGCTCTCGCGCGTGGCTCTCGCTTCGCGCACATAGGCCTGCTCGATCGTCTCGCCGGGATGGCCATAGATCATCGGCCGGTACCAGAGGCCGGCCGAATACATGGTGGCGCCGTTGGCGACGTGCCAGTCATGCATCGGCGTCAGTCGCTCGGGTTTCAGATCGCCGAAGCGTTCGGCGGCAAGCGAGCCGATCGATACCGCCGAAAAGGGCGGGCGAAAGCGCGTCGTGCCGACCTGCGGGATCGGCTTGCCCAGCGCCTCGGCCATTATGGCCAGGCCTGGTATGTTGGAACTCTTGCCCTGGTCGGTCGCCATGCCGAGCGTGGTGTAGCGCTTCAGATGCTCGACCGAGACGAAGCCTTCCCGATGCGCCAGCCGCACGTCGTCGGCCGTCACATCATGCTGGAAATCGACGAAGCTCTTTCCACTGGCCCTGATCTCGAACACCGGCGCCGGATCGGGATCGCCGGGAGCGGCTTCGACAACCGGCAAGGCCGCCGGCGTGCCGGTTCCGCCCGTCGCGGAAAAACCGGCGGCGCGACCTTCGGCGATCGCCTCGGCGGTGGAGAAACTGCCGGTGAAGGCGCCGGCGCCGATCCATTGCCGTGTTGTAGGTTTCGGCGGCAGGAACGCTTGCAACGTTTCGTTCCATTCCGCCTTGGCGCCGGCCTGGCTGGCCAGATGGATGGTCGGCGACCAGCCGCCCGACATCAGCAGGCAATCGGCGTGGATGCTGCGCGCATCGCCGGAAAGCGCGCCACTCGCCATATCGAAGCGCTGCACCTTGAAGCCGGACAGCGCCTTGCCGCCCTCGGTGGCGATCACCGCGTGGCCAGAAAAGATCTCGGCCTCGGTTTCGCCGGCCAGCTTGCGCATCTCGCTCGAAAGCTCAGGGCGTACGTCGACGATGGCGACGACCACGGCGCCGGCCTTCTTCAGCGCCAGGGCTGCGCGATAGGCGCTGTCATTGTTGGTGAACAGCCCGATCCTGTCGCCGGGCAGCACCCCATATTCATTGGCAAAACGCTCGGCCGCATGCGCCAGGATCACGCCTGGTCGATCATTGCCCGGAAAGACCAGCGGACGCTCCAGCGAGCCGGTGGCCAGCACCACCGACTTGGCGCGGATTGTCCAGTAGCGATGGCGGGGTTCGCCCTTGCCGGGCGTTTCCTTGTGGTCGGTGACGCGTTCGAGCGCAGCGAGCGTGTTGCCGTCATAATAGCCCCAGACCGTGGTGCGCGGCAGCAGGCGGACATTGTCACGGCCTTCGAGCTGGCCAGCGGCGCGCGCCGCCCAGTCGGCGGCCGGCATGCCATCGATCGTCTCGCCCGACCAACTGGCCGAGCCGCCGAAATGCGGCTCGAGCTCGGCCAGGATGACGCGTGCACCCTGATCGGAAGCAGCCCTGGCGGCCATCAGCCCGGCCGGGCCGGAGCCGACTACCAACACATCGCAAAACGCATTCATGCGTTCGTAGCGCGCCGTATCGGGAGCCGTGCCTGCCTTGCCCAGGCCGGCGGCACGGCGGATGAAATGCTCACAGAACATCCAGAAGCGTGTGCCCTTCAGCGGACCGATCACCGGTCCCATGAAGGTCTTGTAGTAGAAGCCGGCCGACAAAAGCTTGCCGCCGAGCTGGTTCACGGCACTGACGTCCCAGGCAAGTGAGGGGAAACGGTTCTGGCTTATTGCGGTCAGCCCGTCATAGATCTCGACCATGGTGGCGGGAATGTTCGGCTCGCGAACCTCGCCCCGCAACACGGTGACCAGCGCGTTAGGCTCCTCGACGCCGGCGGTCAGCACGCCGCGGGGACGGTGATATTTGAACGAACGCCCGAACAGGGTGACGCCGTTGGCCAGCAGCGCCGAAGCCAGCGTGTCGCCGGCGTGGCCGGTATAGGGCGCGCCGTCGAAGGTGAAACGAATGGTCCGCAGCCGGTCTATGAGGCCGCCGGCCTCGGTACGGCGCGGGCTCATGGCTTGTCCTCGGCCCGGTGCCGCGCAACCGAATTGTGATCGCCGCGCGCGAACGCGGTGCTGGAGATCTCGTGCGTCAGCGTGTTGCGCACGACCCTGAGATGGGCGCGGCAGCCGCCGGAATGCTGCCAGATCTCATTGTGGTCACCGGCCGGGTTCAGCCGGTCGTAGACATAAGCGTTCCAGGCGTCGAGATTCTGCGAGGCCGGCTGTGGGCGCTGGCGATTGCCGTCGCCCTGATAGGTGAATTCGATCACGTCGCGCGGGCCGCAATAGGGGCAGGTGATGAGCATGGATCTCTTAAACTTCTCGTTTGACCATGATCTTGTCCGAAAACCGGTTTCCACTTTTCGCTGACGCGGACCTGCGGTTCGGGATCATGGCCTAATGCAGCCGGGGCGTGGCGCCCTGGCCCTTGTCGTCGATCACCAGGCCACGATAGAAGCGGTCGAGCGTGAAGGCCGCGTTGAGATCGTGTGGCTCGTCCTTGGCAATGGTCCAGGCAAAGCACCAGCCGGAAGCCGGCGTCGCCTTGAAGCCGCCATAGCACCAGCCGCAGTTGAGATACATGCCCGGAAGCGGACCGGTGGTGATGATTGGCGAACCGTCCATAGACATGTCGCAGACGCCGCCCCATGAGCGCAGCATGCGGACACGGGCCAGCCCAGGGAACAGCGCCAGCATCTCGCTCATCACCTCATCGACGATCGGCAGGCTGCCGCGTTGGGCGTAGCTGTTGTAGCCGTCGAGATCGCCGCCATAGACAAGGCCGCCCTTATCCGATTGCGACATATAAAAATGGCCCATGCCGAAGGTCAGGACCGTATCGATGAACGGCTTTAGCGATTCCGTGACGAAGGCCTGCAGCACGTGGCTCTCGATCGGCATCGTCTCGATGCCGGCGAGCCGCATGACTTGCCCGGTGCTGCCGGCCACTGCGACGGCTACCTTCTTGGCGCGGATTTCGCCGCGCGTCGTCGTGACGCCGGTGATACGGTCGCCGTCGCGCAGGAAGCCGGTGACCTCGCAGTTTTCGATGATGTCGACGCCGCGCCGATCTGCAGCGCGCGCATAGCCCCAGGCGACGGCGTCGTGGCGGGCGGTGCCGGCGCGCCGCTGCATCAGGCCGCCGACAATCGGGAAGCGCGCGGTGGCCGAGACGTCCAGTGCCGGCACCAGGCGGGCGATCTCCGCCGTAGTCATCAGTTCGGCGTCGACGCCGAGATGGCGCATGGCGTTGCCGCGCCGGGCATAGTCGTCGAGCTGGGCAGGTGTGTGGGCGAGGTTCAGGCAGCCGCGCTGCGAGAACATGACGTTGTAGTTGAGGTCGTGGGCCAGGTTCTCCCACAGTTTCATCGAATGCTCGTAAAAGCGCGTGTTGGCCGGCAGGAGATAATTGGAACGGACCGCTGTGGTGTTGCGGCCGACATTGCCGGAGCCGAGCCAGCCCTTCTCCAGCACCGCGACATTGGTGATGCCGTGCTCCTTGGCTAGGTAGTAAGCGGTTGACAGGCCATGGCCGCCACCGCCGATGACGATCACGTCATAGGACGCCTTCGGGTCGGGCTTGCGCCAGGCCGGCCTCCAGTCCTTGTTTCCGGTCAGTGCGTTTTTGAGAAGCGAAAAGGCCGAATATTCCGCCATTCTTATTGTCATCCATTTCAGGCTTGGCGGCAGACTATAGAGCAGGTGGCCAACGCAAAGCCAAGATTGCGCCATCGCTTTTCGACTCCCCGACTTCGATTGACCGACTCCGATTGGCCGAGTTCGATTGGCCGACTTCGAAAAACGAGACGCCTGGGGTGACTTGCCCCGTGATATGAGCCTCTTTATCAAGGACGTGCTTCAAAACTGCCGATGCCGCCCGCGAGTCACCAGAAAAAACATGTTCTTTCGTTTACTCCGCCTGGTCTTGATTCTTGCGCTTGTCGTCTCGGCGCCGCCGTCGTTCGTTGCAATGGCGCAGGCACTCGGGCAGGGCGCCGCCGGGTTGATCGCAGACCAGCAGAAGGTCATCCAGAGTCTGACGGCCAAAACCGACGGTCTCGAGAAGAAGATACAGCAGGACGGCCAAGACGATGCCACCCTGGTGGAAATCCGTCTGCAATTGGAGGATCTGTCGCGGGCGGCGCTCACCAGCGCGCTAGCGTTCCGCTCGCGTCTCGGCGATATCAACGATCGGATTGAGGTGCTGGGACCTCCGCCGGCCGCGGGCCAGCCGGCCGAGCCAGACATCGTAACCGGTGAACGCCAGGCCTTGGCTTCCGAAAAAGCCGAGATCAACGCCGTTATTGCCAGCGCGCAGAACCTGTCGATCCGCATCAGTGGGCTGATCGAGAAGATCGGCAACATGCGCAGCGAGCTGTTTCGCAATGTGCTTACCAAGCGCTACGTGCTGTCCGATGCGCTTAGCCCCGAAGTCTTTTCCGACGCCAACGCTGAGTTTTCCGGCTTCTATAAGGCGGTCTCGTCCTGGCTGAGCTTCGCCTTCAAGTTCAAGTTCCAGGCCATTCTTGCCGCGACTTTGATGGCGCTCGCATTCGCTGCAGTGCTTTTTATCGGCGGCCGACGCCTGTTCGGCCGCGTCTTCGAAGCGGATCCTTCCGTCGAGGACCCCTCCTATCTCAGCCGCTTGTCGGTGGCGTTCTGGTCGACATTGCTGCCGACGCTGGCGGTCGGCGCCTTCCTTGTCTCGACGATCTTCTTCTTCAATTATTACAACGTTTTACGCGGTGACATAGGCATCTTCCTGAATTCGCTGGTTGCCGTCACCGCGGTGGTGTTCTGCGTCAACCGCCTGACCAACGCAGCGCTCGAGCCCCGATTGCCGAACTGGCGCCTGATCCCGGTCGAAACCGGCCCGGCGCGCTGGCTGGTGCGGCTGACGACCGCTATGGCCGTCGCCATCGGCATCAACTATTTCCTGTCGGTCGTGAACGACAAGATGGGCTCGCCACTGTCGCTGACCATCGCCAGAAGCTTCATCGCCACCATCATCGTCGGCATCATCCTGATCCTTATGGGCCTACTGAAGCCGTTCAAGGCTCCCGACGGAAGCTGGCGCCCCTGGCCGGCGTGGCTGCGCTACACCGCCATCGCACTAGGCCTATTCACCATCGCATCGGCACTGCTTGGCTATATCGGCCTTGCAATTTTCGTCTCGCTGCAGGTCGTGGTCACCGGCACGATCCTGGTCACCGCCTATATCGGTTTCCTGTCGGCGCGGGCGATCGGCGAGGAAGGCGGGTTCGCCAAAACTTCGATCGGGCGCTGGCTAGCGGCCAATTCAAGCTACGAAGAGACCGCCCTCGACCAGCTCGGGCTTGTCGTCAGCGCCGCCATCAACATCATGATTGTGCTGGTGTTCCTGCCGCTGATCCTGTTGATGTGGGGCTTCCAGCCCGGCGACATTCAGGCCTGGGCCTACAAGCTGGCGACCGGCCTCACCATCGGTTCGGTGACGATCTCGGTCACCGGCATTCTCACCGGCGTTGTGGTCTTCATTATCGGCTATTTCCTGACGCGCTGGTTCCAGGGCTGGCTCGACGGCTCGGTGATGGCGCGCGGCCGGGTCGACACCGGCGTGCGCAATTCGATCCGGCTGGCGGTCGGTTATGCCGGCGTCGCGGTCGCGGCACTGGTCGGCATCTCGGCGGCCGGTATCGACCTCTCCAATCTTGCGCTGGTCGCCGGCGCCCTGTCCCTCGGCATCGGTTTCGGCTTGCAGAATGTCGTCTCGAATTTCGTGTCGGGCCTGATCCTGCTGGCCGAGCGGCCGTTCAAGGTCGGCGACTGGATCGTCGCCGGCGACATCAGCGGCACTGTCAAGAAGATCAGCGTGCGCGCCACCGAGATCGAAACGTTTCAACGGCAATCGGTGATCCTGCCCAATTCAAACCTGATCAACAATGCGGTCGGCAACTGGACGCACCGCAACAAGCTCGGCCGCATCGACATCAAGGTCGGCGTTGCCTATGGCAGCGACGTCAAGCACGTGCATGGCGTCCTGTTGGAGATCGCACGCAGCCATCCGCTGGTGCTGAAGAACCCGGAACCCTTTGTGTTGTTTTCCAATTTCGGCCCGGCCGCGCTCGAATTCGAGATCCGCGTGTTCCTGGCAGACGTTCTTAGTGGCAATATCGTCCAGAACGACATCCGCTTTGCCATCTTCGATGTGTTCGCCGACCAGCATATCGAAATTCCGTCGACACCGCGCGCCGTCGTCGAGACCAAAAAGCACGAGGCCTGGCCGATCGACGACGACAAGATCGAAGTCGAATTCGCCGAGCGGGAACAAGCAAAAGCTCTAGCGGCAGTCGAGGCGAAACGTCTCGCCAAGTCGGGACGCAAGGTACGCAAGCCCGATCCTGACTAGCGTTTGGAGCTTGCCTTCAAGCTTCGGAAATCAATTGCGGCATGAATGCGGCATTCAGTTGCTGTTCAGCTTGCATTGCATATAAGCTCACCTGCAAACGGCGAGAATGCCTTGCGAAATGCAACAGAGGCGGTGGCAACACCGATACTGCAAAATGTGGAAGTCTCTCGTCGCCGCCATCGCTTTTCTGGCCGTGGGCGGTTCGGCCCATGCCGCCAGCGCGGTCAACAAGGACGCCGAGACCCGCACGCTGATCGTGACGGAAGGCGGCGGCAAGACCGAGCTGGCGCTGGCCGCCGGCGAAACCGTGGAATTTTGCCCGAGCGGCTGTTTTGTTACCTTGCCGAATGGCGACCTCGAGGCGCTGACGGGTTCGGAAACCGTCGAGATCTCGGGCGGCGTCGCGCGCATCAAGTAAAGTCGACGCCATGATTTTTGAAGGCCGGGCAAACGCCCGGCCTTTTATTTACTTCCAGTAATCGGCGATGAAGGTATTCACTTTTCTTCGAAGCTGCGCAGAACGGGCTCTAGCAGCGCTTTCGTACCGAGCAGGGTGAAGGCGTAGGTCCAACTGCATTCGACGAGCTGGTGGCGCGGGCTTTTTTGGCGATGTCGCAAACAGGCTGCAAGCGCGCCGCCGCGCCGACCTATAGTCTGCTCGCAATAGCATCTTGGAGTCGCGGGCAATGGCAGGGTTTCCGGAAAAGGCGAAGGTCGTCATCGTCGGGCTGGGCGGCATCGTCGGCGCATCGGTCGCCCATCACCTGATCGAGCGCGGATGGGACGATATTGTCGGCATCGACAAATCGGGCATCCCGACGGATATCGGCTCGACGGCGCACGCCTCCGACTTCTGCTACACAACCAGCCATGATTTCCTGTCGTGCTGGACGACGCTCTATTCCATCGATTTCTACGAAAAGATGGGTCATTACGCCCGCATCGGCGGCCTCGAGGTCGCACGCGTCGGAGACGACGCCCGCATGGCGGAAATCAAGCGCAAGATCGCCTCGGCGAAGGCCTTCGGCACACGCGCCCGCCTGATCGATCCCGCCGAAATCAAGGAAAAATTCCCGCTGATCGAAGAACAGATGGTACAGGGCGGCCTGTGGGATCCCGATGCCGGCCTCGTCATCCCGCGTTCGCAGACAGTCGCCGGCAAGCTGGTCGACCAGGCGGAAGCCTCGGGCAAACTCAAGGCGTTTGCCAACACCTCGGCCAGGTCGCTCGTCATCGACAACGGCCGCATCAAGGGCGTGGTGACCGACCGCGGCACCATCCAGGCCGACTACGTCGTGGTCTGCACGGGCATCTGGGGGCGGCTGATCGCGGAAATGGCGGGCGAGGACCTGCCGGTCATGCCGATCGACCACCCGCTCACCTTCTTCGGGCCGTACACCGAGTTCGCCGGCACCGGCAAGGAGATCGGCTGGCCGCTGCTGCGCGACCAGGGTAATTCGGCCTATATGCGCGATACCGGCGATCCCAAGACCGCCGAAGGCGGGCAGATCGAATGGGGTTATTACGAAGAGACCAATCCGCGCCTTTGCCATCCGCGCGATATTCTCGAGAAAAACGAGGCACGGCTTTCGCCGTCGCAGCGCGATCTCGACATGGAGCAGATCCTGGCGCCGCTCGAGCGGGCCATGGAACTGACGCCGATCCTGGGCGAGCTGGGCTACAATGAGAGCCATTCCTTCAACGGGCTGCTGCAGGTGACGGCGGACGGCGGTCCTTCGATGGGCGAAAGCCAGAAGGTGAGGGGCCTCTGGTATGCCGTGGCGATCTGGGTCAAGGACGGTCCCGGCATGGGCAAGCTCATCGCCGACTGGATGACAGACGGCCGCACGGCGATCGACCATCACGCCATCGACTATTCGCGCTTCTATCCGCACCAGACGAAAGAGCAGTTCATCTGGGACCGCTGCACTGAAACGGCGATGAAGGTCTACAATCCGGCGGTCCATCCGCGCGAGACCTTCTCCAAGGCTCGCAATGTCCGCCGCTCGCCGTTCTGGGAGCGCGAGAAGGAACTCGGCGGCTATTTCATGGAGCTCGGCGGCTGGGAGCGCGCCCATGGCTACGCCGCCAACGAGCATCTGCTCGAGAAATACGGCAACCGGGTGCCGGTGCGCCAAAACGAATGGGATAACCGCCACTTCTGGCGCGTCTCGAACGCCGAGCATCTCGCGATGAGCGAGGATTGCGGCATCGTCAACCTGTCGCATTTCGCCATGTACGACGTCGAAGGCCCGGACCATGTCGCGCTGATGGAATGGCTGTGCGCGGCAAAGATCGGCGGCGACGGCAATATCGGCAAGGGCATCTATACCCATTTCCTCGACGAGGCAGGCATGGTGCGCGCCGACCTGACCGTCATCCGCATGGTCGACCGCTGCCGCGTCATCGACGGCGCCGATGCGGGGCCGCGCGACTTCCAGTACATGCGCCGGACGGCAGAAGACAAAGGCTTCGACGTTACCGTCACCGACGTGACCGAGAAGTACGTGACCATCGGCATCTGGGGTCCGAACGCGCGGGCGACATTGAGCAAGTGCGTGGAAAACCCCGACGGGCTGACGCCGGAGAATTTTCCATTTGCCGCGATCAAGCCCGTCAGGATCGCCGGCAAGGACGTGACCGCCTTCCGCATCTCCTATGTCGGCGAGCAAGGCTGGGAACTGCACATGCGCTACGAGGACGGCCTCGCTGTCTGGGACGCGCTGCGGTCGACCGGCGTGATGGCCTTTGGCGTCGAGACCTATGCCAACAGCCGCCGTATGGAGAAGAGCCTGCGTCTGCAAAACGCGGATCTGTTGACCGAATATAATCTGCTGGAAGCCGACCTTGCCCGACCGAAGGTCAAGGAGGCCGATTTCTGCGGCAAGGCAAAGCATCTGGAATATCGCGCCCGGGTGCACCAGCCGGCCATGCTTTGCACGCTTATCATGACGGACAATACCGATTCCAACGGCGTTCCCCGCTATCCGGTCGGCACGATGCCGGTGATGGACCCGCAAACCGGTGAGACGCTCGTCGACGAGCTCGGCCGCCGCTCCTTCACGACCTCGGTGGCCTACGGTCCGACCCTCGGCAAGAACATCGCGCTCGCCTACCTGCCCTGGGCGTATTGCCAGGAGGGCCGCAAGCTGAACGTCGAATATTTCGGCGAGAAATACCCGGTCGAAGTGGCCGCCGTCGGCTACAGGCCGCTCTATGACCCGGAGAACCTCAATCCGCGCAGCTAACCATCGGGACGGTCGCAAAAATGTGACCGAATGAGCGGCTCTCCACCGGGCTTTCTCTTTGTCGATCGGCGATTTTCGCTTAACGTGCGGCATGTCTGGTTTTGCCAGTGCAAGACATTTCGTCTCGGGTGCCGCCGCGCTGGCGTCGGTGCTATGGCTGACTGCAAACTCCCGCGCCGCCGAGCCGGTCGACGTCGAACTGGTGCTGGCAGTCGACGTATCCTTGTCCATGTCGCCGGACGAGCTTGAAATCCAGCGTCATGGCTATGCGGCGGCGCTGACGCATGACGATGTCCTGCAGGCAATCGGCGAAGGCGCTCATGGCAAGATTGCCGTCACGTATGTCGAATGGGCTGGCGCGACCTGGCAGCAGGTCGTCGTGCCGTGGACGGTGATCGCCAATCGTGCCGACGCCGAGCGGCTGGCAGCGCAGCTTTCCGCTCATCCGCCGGCCAGTGCCAGGCGCACCTCGATCTCCGGCGCGCTGGAATTCGCCAGCGATCTCTTTGCCGAAAGCGGCTTCCAGGGCGTCAAGCGGGTGATCGACATTTCGGGTGACGGCCCCAACAACCAGGGCGCACCTGTCGATATCACCCGCGACGCCGTGATTAAGCAGGGCATCACCGTCAACGGCCTGCCGCTGATGACCAGGGGCGGGTTCACCAGCGCCTACGATGTCAACAATCTCGACCGCTACTACAGCGACTGCGTCATCGGCGGGCCGGGCTCCTTCATGATCCCGGTCAATGACTGGACGCAGTTTCCGGAGGCCATCCGCCGCAAGCTGGTGCTGGAGCTTGCCGGTCCGGCCTCGCCGCAGCGAGCGGCGGAAGAGGCGGCGCATCCGCCATTGGTGCTGGCGCAGGACATCCCCGTCACCGACTGCCTGGTTGGCGAAAAAATGTGGCGCGACCGCAGCTGGATGTACAACACCCGCTAATGGCGAAGTTTGCTGCCGGTGGTGACATACCGCAGTGCAGCATCTGCTTCATTGACAAGCCTGTGCGCGTCTGTGACACAATCCTCCATCCGAACAAAAAAGGGGAACCGACATGAACGGGATCGGAATTCTTGCAGCAAGCTTGACGCTTGCCGTCGGATTGTCCGCGCCGGCCACCGCCGCTACATCGGTCAGCATCGGCATCAGCGGATGGACTGGCTTTGCGCCGCTGACGCTCGCCAAGCAGGCCGGCATCTTCGAAAAGCACGGCCTCGACGTCACCTTGAAGAAGGTGCCGCAAGCCAGTCGGCCCCTCGCCATCGCCAGCGGCGACCTGCAATGCGCCGCCACTACGGTCGAGACCTGGCTGGTCTGGAACGCTAACGGCGTGACGACCAAGCAGATATTCCAGCTCGACAAGTCCTACGGCGCCGACGGCATCGTCGCCCGCAACGACATCAAGACCGTCGCCGATCTCAAGGGTAAGTCGGTCGCGTCCTCGGCGCCGGGCACGTCGCCCTATTTCATGCTGGCCTGGGTGCTCAACAAGAACGGCATGTCGACCAAGGACGTGACGGTCGTCAACCTGGAGCCGGACGCGGCGGCGCAGGCGTTTCTCGCCGGACAGAACGATGCGGCGGTCACCTATGAGCCGTTCATCTCGGCGGTGCGCGAAAAGTCCGACCAGGGCCATATCCTTGTGACCACTCTCGATTATCCGATGGTGCTCGACACGGTCGGCTGCACGCCGGAGTTCCTCAAGGCCAATCCGGATGCGGCCAAGGCGCTTGCCGACAGCTATTTCGAGGCACTTGACCTGATAAAGAGCGACCCGGCGAAATCCTATGAGGCGATGGGCGCCGACGTGAAGCAGTCGGCCAAGGAGTTCGAAGAGTCGGCAAAATACCTGAAATGGGCCGACAAGGCTGAAAACAAGCAGTTCTTCACCAAGGAATTCCAGGACTTTTCCAAGACCGCCGGCGAGCTTCTGCTGCAGATGGGCTTGATCAAGGAAGCGCCCGACGTATCGACATTGGCCGACACCAGCGCCGTCGCCGACTAACCGGCAGGATTGTCGCCCGGCGGCGGCGCGTGCGCCGCCGCTTTTTCATTCCGATCAGAGGACGGTCGAAGATGCCGCGCCCCTTGCATCCGGTCTCGCCGGGCATTCGAACCGTGCTCGGCATTTCGTTCTTCGTGCTGTTCGTGGCGTTCTGGGCGTGGATCACGCTTGGCGGCCACGTCAATCGCATTTTCCTTGCCGATCCGCTGTCGATGGTGAGAGACGGTTGGCGGCTGCTGGTCGAGGACCGCTTCTGGCTCGACATCCTTATCACTATCTGGCGCGTCTTCGGCGGGTTCCTGATGGCGGCCATCGTTGCCGTGCCGCTCGGCATCGTGATGGGTGCCTGGAAGCCCGTGGAGGCGTTCCTGGAGCCGTTCGTCTCCTTCGCCCGCTATCTGCCGGCATCGGCCTTCATCCCGCTGCTCATTCTGTGGGCGGGCGTTGGCGAGCTCGAAAAACTGCTGGTGATCTTCGTCGGCTCGGTGTTCCAGATCATCCTGATCATCGCGGTCACAGTCGGCGGAACACGGCGCGACCTGGTCGAGGCGGCCTACACGCTTGGCTCGTCCGACAACGGCATCGTGCGGCGCGTGATCATGCCGGCCAATGCGCCGGAGATTGCCGAGACCCTGCGGCTGGTGCTCGGCTGGGCCTGGACCTATGTCATCGTCGCCGAGCTGATCGGCTCGTCGTCGGGCATCGGCTACATGATCATCAACAGCCAGTCGCGGCTGGCGACAGGGCAGATCATCTTCGGCATCATCGTCATCGGCCTGATCGGGCTGTTGTCCGATTTCGCCTTCAAGGCGCTCAACCGTTGGCTGTTTCCATGGAGCCTGGCGTGAGCAAGCTGGTCATCGAAGGCGTCTCGCGCACCTTCGCCGGTGTCGGCGGTGGGCAGCCGGTCAAGGCGCTGATGCCGACCGATCTGGCGGTCGCCGCCAACGACTTCATCACCATCCTGGGGCCATCCGGCTGTGGAAAGTCGACGCTGCTCAGGATCGTCGCCGGCCTCGAAGCGCCGAGTGGGGGACGTGTTATGCTCGACGGCAGGGTGGTGGACCGGCCCGGTCCAGACCGCGGCATGGTTTTCCAGTCCTATACGCTGTTTCCGTGGCTGACGGTCGCCGAGAACATCGGCTTCGGCCTGCGCGAACGTGGAATGGCCGAGCACGAGCGCAACGAAATCGTCGCTTCTTACGTCGATCTCGTCGGGCTGAGAGGTTTTGAAAACCATTGGCCGAAGCAGCTTTCCGGCGGCATGCAGCAGCGCACCGCGATTGCCAGGGCACTGGCCAACGATCCGGAGATCCTGCTGCTCGACGAGCCGTTCGGAGCACTCGACAACCAGACCCGAGGGCTGATGCAGGAGCTGCTTCTCGGCATATGGGAGCGCCGGCAAAAAACGGTGCTGTTCGTCACCCACGACATCGAGGAGGCGATCTTCATGGCGTCGCGCGTGGTGGTAATGACGGCGCGGCCCGGCCGCATCAAGTCGGACGTTGCCGTCGACCTGCCGCATCCGCGCCACTACACGCTGAAGACCAGCCCGGAGTTTTCGGCACTGAAGGCGCGGCTGACGGAAGATATCCGCGTCGAGGCGATGCGCACGGCCGAAGTGCATTGACTCGGCGGGCTTCGTCCAGCCGATGGCCCGATCAAGCCGCCAGAAGCTGCTTGCGGTCGACGCGTTCCTGTTGCGGCGAGCGGGCGTACAACTCGCGATAGCATTTGGAGAAATGCGAGGCGGAAACAAAGCCGCAGGCGACCGCCACTTCGACGACCGGCAACGACGACTGGATCAGCAGGTGCCGGGCGCGGTCGAGGCGGATCTCCAGATAGTAACGGGCAGGGGAGCGCCCCATCTCGGTGCGGAACAGGCGCTCAATCTGCCGGCGCGACAGGTCGACATGGTCAGCGATCTCGATCAGCGAGAGCGGCTCGGAGAGATTGGCTTCCATCAGCTCGATAATGGTCAGCACCTTGGAATTCTGCACGCCAAGGCGGGCGCGCAGCGGCAGGCGCTGGCGGTCGGTCGGGCTGCGCACGCGATCGGTCAGCACCTGCTCGCAGACGCGGTTGACGAGGCTCTCGTCGAAATCGTCGCCGATCAGCTTCAGCATCATATCGAGAGCGGCGGTGCCGCCGGCGCAGGTGTAGATGTTCTGGTCGATCTCGAAGAGGTCGGCGAAGACATTGGCCTTGGGGAACGCCTCGGAAAAGCCCGGCAGGTTCTCCCAATGGATGGCGCAGCGCTTGTTGGACAACAGGCCTGCTGCGGCCAGGATATGCGCGCCGGTGCACAGGCCGCCGACGGCAACGCCGCGATTGTACTCCTCGCGCAACCAGGCAAAGGCCGATTTGTTCTGGTAGCGCTCGACATTGATGCCGCTGCAGACGATGGCCATGTTCGGCCGGTCCGGTCCGGACATCTTCTTGCGCTCTTCCTCCAGCGAGGTGTTGACGGCGCATTCGACGCCGTTCGAGGCGCGCACCGGCTTGCCGTCGATGCTGGCGAGCCGCCAGCGATAGGCTTCATAGCCGAGCATGCGGTTGGCCGAACGCAACGGATCGAGCGCCGTTGCGAAGGCGATCATGGTGAAATCGGGGACCAGGAAGAATACGAACGATCGCCGGATCGGGTGCTTTACGACGTTCACGGGTAGATCCTCACGCTGCAATGGCGCGAACAGGATGTCGCGATCAGCATAGCGACATCAGGAAAAACGTTTCCTGTCAATTGGCTAGATGGCAACGGAGCGACTTTATTTGCGACATGGGTCGCAAATGGGCAATCGCTGTGCGGCGAAGGACGTGACAGGCCGCCGGATCGACCAACGAGCCTACGCAGTCTGCGCACACGAAAACGCCGCCTCGGCAAAACCGAGGCGGCGCTGGATCGACTTCGAAGCAGCGCTGGGCTGCTTCCGCCAGGATTGCTGTCTCAGGCGACGAAGCCGAGGCGCGCCGCAGCCATGGCCCCGGTCTGGCCGGGCATGGTGTTGGCCAGGCGCTGGCGCTCGAGCGCGGTCGTCAGGTTCATTTCGCGGCGGGCAAAGAGGCGGGCAAAAAGCTTCATGATCATCTCCATTCAGTTGCTCAGACGGGTCGCCTTCGCTTGATGGAGTGGGGCAGCTCGTTTGTTGATGATCATATAGGCTTACGTGAGGGGAAACTAAATCGCAAAAGCGAAGCACTTGATATGAAAAGCGACACGGAATGCGACAAATTTGGGCAACCTGCCCAGGATTTTCGATTATTTACAATGTGTTGATTGCCAGTGCGGGCTGCTATGCGACTTGCTCATATGCGGCATGCGACGGCGACATGGCTCGGGAAAATCATTTGAATACAAACAAAAAGGCCTGCCGGGCTGATCTGCGCGGCAGGCCTCAGCTGTTGATACACACGGTTTACTTTGCTCCAGCCCAAGATCCCACACCATGGCGAGTGCCGGTCTTGGCATCGGCAGCTTCGGGCCAGCCGATATCCTTCTGCAGTTCAATCGGCAGCGCGCGGATGGCTCGTTCCGTCTGGTAGCGGGCACGGGCCTCGCTGAACTCGGTCGCGATCCGACCGATGGATGACAGGATAGACATCTCATTCTCCTTCGCGTTGGGCCGGGATTGTCCCGGCGCTTGCAGCGTCAGGCGGTACACCGGGTTTGTTTCAGCTTCATTTCGTGTCGATTGCAGGTCCGTGTCATGGTTGTTTCGGGACCACGTCGATGCGTCCTGCCTTCGATGGAGTTGACTATCCTCCCAAACTGATGTTCAATCAAACGAAATGGAATGATGGTTTGCATCAGAAAAATTGAAGGTCGCTTGCCATGAACGCCCCACTCAATCATCCGCTGCCGCTGCTCGATCTCGACGTTCTGCGCACTTTCGTCGCAATCGCCGAGACCGGGAGCTTCACCACTGCGGCCAATGCGGTCTTCCGCACGCCGTCGGCCGTCTCCATGCAGATCAAGAAGCTGGAGGACATTCTCGGCCGCTCGGTGTTCGCGCGCGACGCCCGTTCGGTGACGCTGACCACCGATGGCGAGATGCTGCTCGGCTACGCGCGCCGGCTGCTGTCGATCAATCGCGAGGTGGTGTCGAAGTTCATCATTCCAGACATTGTCGGGGTGGTGCGGCTCGGCTCGCCGGACGATTATGGCGAACGTGTGCTGCCGCATGTGCTGAAGCGATTCGCACAGTCGCATCCTTCCATCGCGGTCGACGTCACCATCGACCAGAGCGTCAACCTGCGCCGTCGCATGGACGATCGGGCACTCGACATCACGCTGCTCACCAACTCATACAAGACCAGCGCGATCGGCGCCGAAGTACTGCTCACCGAGCCTATCGTCTGGGCCGGTGCCAAGGGGGGCTGTGCGCATCTGCGCGAGCCGCTGCCGGTCTCCTTGTGGGAAGAAGGCTGCGCCTGGCGGGCGGGTGCATTGGAGGCGCTTGGCCGCGAGGGCCGCAACTACCGTATCGCCTATATGAGCGCGCACACGGCCGGCCAGCGCGCCGCGATCATGGCGGATCTTGCAGTCGCGCCGCTGCCGAAATCGTTCCTCGGCAGCGACATGGTCGAGCTGTGCCCGAAGGACGGCATGCCTGACATCGGCACCTACAACCTCGCCATGGTGGTGACGCCGGACGCCAGCGCGCCGGTGAAGGCAGTCGCCGACCATATCCGAGCGACGTTTGAGATGTTCAGGGAAACTGGGAAGTTCTGAGCCAAACTACGACCTGAGCGGCGCAACCAGATCGCGAGGGGTTCCATCGCGGTCTGCCCTTTGCAGCGACAACTCTCCTGCCTTGGCATGATAACTGTCAGTTTCGTTGGTCAAGAAGGCCACTATGCTGTCCCGCGCGCGTCGCGCCTCCGGCATGTCGATCAATGGCCAGACATGGAACATGCCTTGCTCGTGGACGACCTCAATTTCGACGCCGGCCGCGCGTGCCTTTTCCGCGAAGATCAGATTGTCGGGTGTAAGCAGATCGCGTGAACCGGTCAGCAGCAGCGTTTTGGGCAGCACCGACAGGTCGCCGTAAACCGGGCTGATGCGCCAGTCGGTGGGATCTATGCCGGCGCTGTAAAGCCGGATCGCCTCGCGGCCGCCGGCAATGCCCAGCCATGGATCGTTGCGTTCAGCCTCATACATTTCTGGGTTGGCGAGCGATACGTCGAGGCCGGGCGAAATCAGCACGTGGCGTGATGGCAAGGGCAGGCCGTCTTGCGCAGCCATCATGGTCAGCACGACAGCCATGTTTCCGCCGGCGGAATCGCCCATGAAGATGATGTCATTTGCCCTGGTTTCGCCGAACATCTGGCGGTAGACGGCGCCGACCATACCGAACATCGCGTGGAAATCGTGTTCGGGAGCAATGGGATAGATCGGCACGGTGATACCGAACCCGAGGCGGTCGGCCATGTCGGCGATCAGCCGCCAATGATAGGGGGTGATTTCAAAGACGTAAGCGCCGCCGTGCAGGTAGAGAATCCGCCTCCGCTCGCCAGCCTTGGGCGCGATCTCGTAGACGGGAAAGCCGTTGATCGTGCGGGTTGTGATCTCCAGGCGCGACCGCAGCGACGCAGGCGGCCGATGGTTTTCCGTCTTGCGCGCATAGGCGATCCAGCGCTGCAGGTTCTCCGGGCTGGAAAACGCCTTCTTACGGCTGTACCTGAGCACGAACGAAACGACGTGGCTTTTGAGACTGGGCATGCAGATACACGGACTTCGGCTGAGCCGACTAAGAGAACCCCCGACTATTTTGAAGATTGTGTCGCCACCAAAAAAGTCAATATTTATGCAATCTCAACACGGTGGTTTGACTCCAGCTGGCGATAAAGCCTCAGGTCCATGAAGTCGCTAGCCCACCTGGGCAGCTCAGCGCCGCGGGCGGCAGTGCGGCGCGCAGCCGATTGCTGGGTGCAGCCGGAGCCGCATTGCGGCCCCGGCGAATACCAAGCAGCTTGCATTTGTCGATGAAGTTCATCCGCGCTGCATGCCCCAGCCGACCGAAAGCTGCCTTTCGCTTGAACGCGGCGACACCGGCCAGCCAATGTCCTTCTGGATCTCAGGCGGCAAGCTGTTGAGGATGCGCAGCGACTTGCGCGCTTCGCGTGTTTTCTTGAAGGCCGCACCATAGCGGCCGAGGCTTCCGAACATCGACATCTTGATCTCCTTTGGAGCGTTGCGGTGGCCGACAACTGTTTCTGCCTGCCGTTCGATGCCGGTTAAATGCTCCGCACATGTATCTGGCGGATTTCACGAAAACGCGATTTCGTTTCCAGATCGGCGCGATCTGGAAACATTTGCATACAAATGAAAATAGAAAGGCTGACAGCCGAGCGGAGGCGAGTCATCCCCGCCCGCGCCGCGCGGCGTGGCCTTCGCGCGAACGCCGTCGCGGGGCAGCGTCGCCGGCAATGCCGTCTTCGCTCACCGTCTTGCGCGGCGGCAGTTTCACCGCCGCCGACAGCTTGGGGAACGGGTCGATCTTATTTGGGAGCGCCATGGCATAAACGAAATGTTCCTGGAATTTCGGCTCCAGCGCCGTCTCGATCTTCTCGATCCTGCTGACGGTTTCCTCGATCTCGCGGCGATAGCCGCGGTTCAGGAGCGCCATGCGGGCGCCGGCGCCGGCCGCATTGCCGACGGCCGAGACCTTGTCGAGGTCGCAGTCCGGGATCAGGCCCAGCACCATTGCGTATTTCGGATCGATGAACGAGCCGAACGCGCCGGCAAAATGGATACGGTCGACATGTTCGGTGTGCTGCTTTTCCATCAAAAGCTTGGTTCCGGCATAAAGCGCCGCCTTGGCAAGCTGGATGGCGCGCACGTCGGTCTGGGTAATGGTGATCTTGGGCTCGCCTTCCTTCAGCACATAGGAGAAGGTGCGGCCATTGGCGACGACGCGAGGCGAGTGGCCGCTCAGCGATCCATCGACGACGCCGTCCTCGGAAATGATGCCGGCGAGGTACATCTCGGCTACCACCTCGATGATGCCGGAGCCGCAAATGCCGGTGACGCCGGTCGCCTGCACGCTGTCGAGGAAGCCCGGCTCGTCGGACCAGAGTTCCGAGCCGATAACGCGGTATTTCGGCTCCAGCGTTTCGGGATCGATACGGACGCGTTCGATTGCACCCGGTGCGGCGCGCTGGCCACCGGAGATTTCCGCACCCTCGAAGGCCGGGCCGGTTGGCGAGGAGGCCGCCACGACCCGCTGGCGATTGCCGAGCACGATCTCGGCATTGGTACCGACATCGACGATCAGCATCATCTCGTCCTGCCGATGCGGGCCTTCCGACAGCGTCACTGCAGCCGCATCAGCGCCGACATGGCCGGCAATGCAAGGCAGCATGTAAAGCCTGGCGCCCTGGTTGAGTTTCAAGCCGATATCCGATGCCTTGATGTGCACGGCGCCGGAGACGGCTAGCGCGAAGGGAGCGCCGCCGAGTTCGGTCGGATCGATGCCGAGGAACAGATGATGCATGATCGGATTACCGACGAAAACGGAATCCAGGATATCGTTACGCTGGACGTTGCCTTCGGCGCAGACCTTGTCGACGAGGCCCGAAATGGCCTCGCGCACGGCGACCGTCATGCCTTCGCGGCCGTCCGGGTTCATCATCACGTAAGAGACGCGGCTCATCAGATCCTCGCCGAAGCGGATCTGCGGATTGGAGGTGCCCGACGAGGCGGCGACCCGACCCGACAGCAACGACACCAGATGCATGGCGATCGTGGTCGAGCCGATATCGCAGGCAAGCCCGTATGCCTCGTTCTTCAGGCCAGGCCACAGAGCGATGACCCGCGCGGTCTCGCTGTCGGTGTCCTTGTGGATGGCGGCCGTCGCGGTCCAGTTGCCTTTGCGCAAAATGCCTTGCACCTGCGGCAACAGATGGAAATCGAAATCTAGGCTCTTGAGGCCCCAGTCCTTCATCAGCGCGATCTTCAGGCGGTCGAGGTCGCCGAGCGGCTTGTGCATGTCGGGTTCTTCGATCTCGACATAGCACATGCGGATAGCCGCATCGCGGGCGATGACCCTGGTATCGGCGTCCTTGCGGATAGTCTGCGTGTTAATAACGGTGTCCTGCGGCACGTCGACGACGAGATCGCCGAGGATCTGTGCCGAGCAGGACAAGCGGCGCCGCTCGGGGAGCCCGCGAACGCGCTCGTAGCGCTCTTCCTTGGCGCCCTTGGGCGAGAGGTGATCGTTGGAGGAGACGATCTTGTGCTTGGCGAAATTGCCTTCCTGCACCTCGATCTGGCAACGCCCGCAAGTGGCACGCCCGCCGCACACGCTCTCGACGTAGACACCAAGCTGGCGCGCGGCATCCAGAACCGGTGTGCCGACCGGAAACCGCCCGCGCTTGCCCGACGGCATGAACAGCACGAGCGGATCAGTGATGTTGACGGGAGAGTTCATTCGTTCCAGACTTTACTTTCTACGCTGCTCGGGTCTTGGCCACGGCAGCGATGCCGCTGTGTTTCGGTTCCTCCCAGTCGTAAACCCATATCGTGTCGGCCAAGCCATGGCTCAACCCCGGGCCATCCGCGCTTCGCGGCCGCCGCGCCTGCGTCCGCCATTGCCATTGCCATCGCCCGGCGCGTTGACCTGCGTCCGGGCGGCAACGGCCTGGCCGCCTTCAGCAGGCTTGTAGTCCTTGTATGTCCTGATCCAGTTGGTGCAGTTCTCGTCGGTGCCGTTCAGCACGTTGGCGCCGCGCACCGCTTCCATTTCCTGCGGCCGCACCGGGTTCATGATCGCCGAGGTCATGCCGGCGCCGATCACCATCGGGATGAAGGCGGCGTTGATGCCATGACGGTGCGGCAGGCCGAATGAGATGTTGGAGAGGCCACAGGTGGTGTTGACCTTGAGCTCCTCGCGCAGCCGGCGTAGCAGGGCAAATACCTGGCGGCCGGCATCGCCCAGCGCGCCGATCGGCATGACCAGCGGGTCGACGACCACGTCATGCGCCGGAATGCCGAAGTCGGCGCAGCGCTGAACGATCTTCTTGGCGACGGCAAAGCGCACATCGGGGTCCATCGAAATACCGGTCTCGTCGTTGGAAATGGCGACGACCGGAACGTTGTATTTCTTGATCAGCGGCAGGATGGCTTCGAGCTTTTCCTCCTCGCCGGTGACGGAATTGACCAGCGGCCGGCCCTTGGCGACCTTCAGCGCCGCTTCGATCGCGGCGGTCACCGAGGAGTCGATCGACAGCGGCAGATCGACCAGGCCCTGCACGATCTCCAGCGTCTGCACCAGCAGCGCCGGCTCGGTGGCGTTGGGGTCGACTGCGGTGACGCCGGCGTTGACGTCGAGCATGGTCGCGCCGCAGGCGGCCTGCTCCAGCGCATCCTTGATGACGGTCTCAAAATTGCCGGCGATCATTTCGGCGGCGAGCTTTTTGCGGCCGGTCGGATTAATGCGCTCGCCGATCACGCAGAAGGGCTGATCGAAGCCGATGATGATTTCTCGTGTCGCCGAGGCGACGATGGTGCGGGTCATGAAATCTCTCCATCGTGATATAAAGAGTTCTTTATATCGTTATCTGTTTGTGATCAAGCGAATGCTGACGATTCGCGCTGTCAATGCGCGGTTTTGACCATGTCGACCTGGGTTTCGGTGAGGTCGTCATGCAGTATGTGGTCGAGCCGGTCGGCAACGAGCTGGTCGTCGCGGCGGATTTCGCGCTTCCATGGCCGGCGACCCTTCAGCACGCCGGATTCGTCGACGATCTCGGCGACGTATTCTTCCTGGCGATAGGCCATCACATGAACGCCGGACACACCGGGAATTTCCTTCACCTCATTGATGATGTCGATGCAGAGCTGCTTACCTTCCTTCTTCTGATCCTGAGCGCCTTCCAGGCGCTTGACGATCTGATCGGGAATGTGAATGCCCGGCACGTTGGAGCGGATCCATTTGGCCGTCTTGGCCGAGGCCAGCGGCCCGACGCCGCACAGGATGAAGCATTTCTCGGTATAGCCGAGATCGCGGACCTTCTGCATGTAGGTACGGAACATCGGCACGTCGAAGCAATACTGGCTCTGCACGAACTGCGCGCCGGCAGCGATCTTCTTGCCAAGCCGATAGGGCCGGAAATCGATCGGCGGCGCGAACGGGTTGATGGCCGCGCCAAGGAAAAGCTGCGGCGGGGTCGTCAATTTGCGGCCGGACAGGAATTTTCCGTTGTCGCGCATGATACGGCAGGTTTCGAGCAGCGACATGCAGTCGAGATCGAACACCGGCTTGGCGCCGGGCTGGTCGCCGGCCTGCACGCCGTCGCCGGTCAGGCAGAGCATATTGGCGACGCCCATCGCAGCACCCCCAAGCACGTCGCCCTGGATGGCGATGCGGTTCCGGTCGCGGCAGGCGATCTGCATGATCGGGGCATAGCCCATGCGGGTCAGGAGGGCGCAGATGCCGACCGACGACATGTGGCAGTTGGCGCCGGAAGCGTCGACGGCATTGATGGCGTCGACCCAGCCGTCGAAAATCCTGGCGCGGTTGTAGACGTCTTCCGGATCGGCGCTGTCGGGCGGATTGAGCTCGGTCGTCACTGCGAATTCGCCGCGTCTCAATACGCGCTCCAGGCGACCACGCGAGGTGTGGCCGGGCAGGGGATCGAGCGGCAAATGGATGCCGGCCGGATTCTCGTCGGGCTGGCGGCCAATCATGCCGACGCTCCAGTGTTGGTAATGTTCCGGGCCGCATCGCGGGCGGCCGCCGCCTGCGCGGTGACGCGCAGCCACGCGGAGGTCTCGCGCAAGGATTGGTCGACCGGTTTCTGCACCTCCAAAATCCTGTCGCCATGCACCATGTTCCGCGAGCCTTCCCAGGCCTTAACCCAGACGCAGGGCATATCAGGCTCGACCTCGCAATTGCCGTTGGCGCGGACACCGCCACAAGGGCCGTTGCGCAATTGCTTAGGGCAGTTCATCGGGCACGACATGCCGGTCGAGGAAAGGATGCACTGGCCGCACATGCGGCAGTCGAACATGAAACCCTTGACGCGCTTTTCGACGAATTTCACCGGTCCTTCGACGCGGCTGTAGCCGATGCCCTTCCAAAGCGGGTGGAGGAGCAGAAACATGTCGGCGAATTTGGCGTAAAACCATTCGAGCAACCGCGAATGCCGGACCGACCAAAGCCGCACTGCAAACGAACGCTGCACGCGCCGCTGCGGCGACACGTCGGCCGGCTTGTAGTCGGATTTCGGCGCCGCCTTCCTGACGATGGTCGCCTGCGTCAGGCCGGTCTGAGCCGTCGTCGCCGGCATTGATTGGGGATCAGACATTTTCTTTGCCGCCCGCCTTGACCAGAGCTATCAGCCGCTCGCGGTCGTATTTCGCATCGATTTCCTGAAGAGCCTTCTCCGCCTCGGCTTCAAGATCGTCACCGACTAGGATGGGTTCTGCCTTGCGCCATTCGGCAAGATAGTCGTCGGTGCCGCCGGCGCCGGTGCGCATGGCGCACATGTCGATCGCCTCGGTGAAGCGCAGCGGCAGTTCGCGCTTGGCGTTCTGCCGGCCCTTTTTGACGATGACCTGGGCGGGGATGTCGCGCCAGTAGACGACGATCAGATCGGCCATGAATTCCTGCTCCTGCAGAGCGCCGCGCGTCCAATCGAACGCACAAACGATGCTCTACCATCTAACTCCGCTGCATCGTGCCCTCCAAAGATCGATTCCGATGTTTTGGGCCAATGCAGTGGTTTCGAGCATTGCCGGAAGCGCTGTTGGGCTGCTTGTTATGGGACGACGCGGGGGCCTTCAAAAGCGACGCAATCGACGGCCGCGGTTGAAAGCGGAGTCTTTCAGCACAGGTCAGCCGGCGCGGCCATCGAAGCTGCCGACCAGCTTCCTGTGGAAACGCACGTAACCTCGTTCGGTCGTGCCTAGATGCTCCGCGACGATCTCATGGAAGCGCGGCAGGCGGTGGAAGGGAACGGCCGGATAGGAATGGTGCTCCGAATGGTATGGCATGTTCCAGGCCACGAAGCGCACCAGCCTGTTGGTGAAGGTGGTGCGGGTGTTCTCGAGCATGTTGGCGACATGCGGGCACAACGCGTGCTCGGCCAGCAGGTAGGCCCGCAAAAACGGCTGTCCTACCAGCACCGGCACGATCCAGACCCACAACAGCAGCGCCGACTGTATGGTGAGAGATGCGGCCAGCAACACCGCATAACCGATAAGGAACAGCCGTGCTTCGGCAACCACCTTGCCGCGACTCTTTTCCGGTACGAAGCCGTCGCGATTGCGGCCAGCCGCATTGGTTGCGACCACGCGGCCCATGGCGATCCAATAGGGGCCGCCCGACAGATAGCGCAGATATTGGCTGACGGTCTCCGGCTTCGGCGCCCTCAGTTCGGGGTCGTTTTCGGGGTCGTGCGTATGGCGGTGATGGGCGAAATGGAAATAGCGGAACCATGCCGGCGGCAGCAGGATCAGGAAGCCGGCCACGGCGGCAACAGCGCGATTGAGCCACGCCGTCCTGAACGCCGTTTCATGGATGGTCTCGTGCAGCGGCGTGAAGAAGAAGACGATCAGGATTCCCTGCGGCAAGACGAGAAGCGGCCAGAACGGGATGCGGGCGGCGATCAACGCGCCCAGCAGGATAACCAGCCCGCCATGGGCGGCCAGCCGGAAAATGCCTGGCCGGTCAAGCCTGGCGGTGAGGTCGCGACGGTCCTCGACCGAAAGGCCGGCAATGATGGTGCGGTGATCGATGTCGCTCATGATGCAATGTTAGCGGCGGGTGGGCATCCGGTAAATCGGCGCGTCACCAGACGCCGTTCGTTATCCCGGTCCAGAGATAGGACCAGACCGTCGGGTGATACCATTGTTTCGAAGGCAGGCCGGGCTCGACCGTGCCGAGCTTGCCGGCCAGCGCATCTCTGACCGCCTCGACGCAGATGTCGCGCGAGAACGCCGCCTGCCGCAACGCGTAGCTTGAAATTGTGTCGCCCGGCTGCGGTTTTGCCGGGTCAGCATCATCGTGCCGAGTTGACCGATGGCCGAGGCCCAGCCTTGCCGTCGCGCCCGTCCGAGAAGCAATTGCTTTTTGGATTCAGGTGCTTCGAGGATAACACTGACCGGCCCGAGTTGATCGGCGACCGCGTTGACGATCGCCCAGATATGCGAGCCGCCTTCGGTGACGACGACGATCGGTCGTTGGTTTGGTTTCGACCGTGCCATGGTTCGCGACCTCCGCAAAGACCTGTTCTTTGCGCGCGAATGCTAGGCTGACCGGGTTAACCCTTGGTGATCGGGGCTCAGCGCTTGAGTTCGAGGATGTCGAGCTTCGATTCGTAATAGGGCGCCGGGAACTCGATGCGCCATTCGCTGGCGCTGTTGCGGAAGGCATAGCCGACCTGATCGCTTTCCGGGCCGCTGCCGTAGGGCTTTGCCGGATCGTCGTTGACGTAGAAGGAACCAACATAGATGGCGCGTTTCTCGCCATCGTCGAAGAAGCGGCCCTTGGTGCGCTGCGAGCCGGTGATCTTTTCCAGTCTCCAGCCGGAACCATCGTCGCTCACCTTGCATTTGAACCAGCCATAGATGACGAGCGGGCTCAATCCGCCGGCCTTGATGGTGCGGCATTGCCACTTGCCGGTCAGGTCGTTGTCGGAGAAGGAAACCAGCGGCTTTGCCAGCAAGGCGTCGAGCTGCTTGACCTCGGCCGGATCGCCGGCCTTCGCCTCGTCAAGCGCTGCCTTGCGCGTCTCGCCATATTTGTCGAGCCGCGCCTTGTCGGCAGCCGTTATCAACTTCTGCACCTCGCCGTCGGCGAACGCGGGCATGGTCAAGCAGAGGACAGTTGCTGCGGCAAACATGAGGCGAGCGATCATCGGTGGCGTTTCCCTGTTGATGGCTAGAGCAGCCCGTTTTCTTGTCTGGCGCATACCTTAATGTTTCGCCACGTTCTGTCATCCGTGCTTGGGCATCGACAGCGGAAACGAGGTGGAAAGAATGCGGATCTTGCTGACGGGATCGTCGGGCTGGCTGGGCAGCGCCTTGGCACCGCGCCTGCGGGCCCTCGGCCATGACGTCACCGGCCTCGATCCCGTTCCGTCTTCGGAAACTCCAATCGTCGGCTCAGTCGCCGATCGCGACCTGGTCATGCAGGCGGTCGAGGAGAACCGCATCGAGGCCATCATCCACAGCGGCGCGCTGCACAAGCCCGACATCGAACGTTATCGCAACGAGGATTTCGTCGAGACGAATGTGCGCGGCACGCTCAACCTGCTCGATGCGGCCGCTGCATTCGCGGTTCAGCGCTTCGTGTTTACGTCGACGACATCGCTGATGATTTCCGAGGCCATACGCGCCGGTTTCACGGGAGGCGCGCGCAAGGCGGCATGGCTGACGGAAGACATGTCGCCGGAGCCACGCAACATCTATGGCGTCACCAAGCTTGCCGCGGAACATCTTTGTCGCCTTTACCAGCTCCAGTTCGGCCTTCCGTCGATCGTACTGCGCACCGCTCGGTTCTTTCCCGAAGCAGACGATATGGCGCACGTGATCGAACAGTCGGACGCCAACACCAAAGCCAATGAGCTTTTGTTTCGCCGGCTGACGGTGGAGGATGCTGCCGATGCCCATATCGCTGCCTTGGAGAAAGCACCGCAATTGGGCTTCGACATCTTCATCATTTCGGCACCGACACCGTTCCAGCCCGAGGATTGCGCGGCATTGATCGCCGATGCACCCTCGGTCGTCGCACGCTATTTTCCGGATTATCCGGCACTCTACGCGAAGAAAGGCTGGACGATTTTTTCGTCGATCGACCGGGTCTACGATGCGTCGCGAGCGAGGGACCGGCTGGGTTTCGTCTGCAAGACGAGCTTTGCCGATGTGCTCGCCGGGCTCGAAGCTGAAGAAGGCCTTGCCTAGAAGTACCGTCAAGCCAGGATTGCAGCGCTGGCCAGTTCCTTCGTCAGGTCACCATAGCCGGTCGAGCGCCGCTCATAGGCGAGACCGAGCATTTTCGCCGCCTTTTCGGCGACCTTGTCGAGTTCCGGGTCGTCAGTCTGAGCGATATAGATCAGCTTCTCGTAGTTGCCGAAATAGTCCTTGATCAGCTCCGGGTGCTTGTCCAGGCCGAGCGGCTTCATGAAGAAGGCATCGAATTGCCGGCAGAGGAAATCGGTCATGTAGAACGACATCATGTCATCATCGGCGACCTTCGCATAGGTATCCATGCCCTGGTAGAAAGCAAAGCAATGCGGCCCGGCCATGCGCTCGACGCCATGCTTCTCGCAGATCCGATCGAGCAAGCCACCCGTGCCGCAATCGGCATAGCCGACGAAGATGTGTCTGTAGCCGTCGGTCTTGGCCTTCTCGATTGCCTTGTCCATGGCCGGCGCGATGCGGTCCGGATAGAAGTGGAACTCCGCTGGCAGGCAGGTCAGGTCGAGATGGTCGAGCCCAAGCTGCTCCTTGACCGCCAAAACCTCGCGCGCAATCATCCCGCAGGCGATGACGAGCAGCCTGTCGCCCTGATCGGATTGTTGTTTTCGCGCGGTAGTCATGGAACCAGTCTAATCCATCTTCGTTGCTGTCCAGCGAATTTATATGCTGAGGGAGACACCATTCATGAAATTGTTCCGCGTTGCGCCAATCGCTATTCTCGCCTGCGCCTTGGCTGTTTCGGCCTGCGCCAACACGGTGCGCGGCGTCGGTAAGGATATCAAATCCACTGCTAAAGCTGTTGACGATACCGTCAAGAAACCCTGATCCGCACGGCTCTAAACATTTGGGAATAAAAAAGCCGCACTGCAAGGCGCGGCTTTTCTCGTTGGTGCCGGACTTATTGACCTCAGGCCGAAGCGCGGACGTTGTGCTTGCGCTTCATGAAGTCCTTGGCGGTCTCGACCGCCACCGCGGCGTCGCGGCAATAGGCGTCGGCACCGACGGCTTTGCCGAATTCCTCGTTGAGCGGCGCACCGCCGACCAGCACAACATAGTCGTCGCGAATGCCCTTTTCCTTCATCGTATCGATGACGACCTTCATGTAAGGCATGGTCGTCGTCAGTAGCGCTGACATGCCGATAATGTCGGGCTGGTGCTTTTCGATGGCATCGAGATATTTTTCGACCGCATTGTTGATGCCGAGGTCAATGACATCGAAGCCGGCGCCTTCCATCATCATGCCGACCAGGTTCTTGCCGATATCGTGGATGTCGCCCTTGACGGTGCCGATCACCATCTTGCCCTGCTTTGGCGCGCCAGTGGCGACAAGCAGCGGACGCAGGATGAACATGCCGGCCTTCATCGCGTTGGCCGACAGCAGCACTTCGGGAACGAACAGGATGCCATCGCGGAAATCCTCACCGACGATGCGCATGCCTTCGACCAGAGCCTCGGTCAGCACCTTGTAAGGCGCCCAGCCGCGCTCGAGAAGGATATTGGTGCCTTCCTCGATTTCTTCCTTCAACCCGTCATAAAGATCGTCGTGCATCTGCTGCACCAACTCGTCGTCGGAGAGTTCCGAAAGGATGATCTCGTCGTCGGCCATTTTTTCTCAGGCTCCTTGCCGGCTACAACTATCGCGGCAGCTTAAAAAATATCGCGCCAATACCTAACCCGCATGGGCCGGTTGTCCATAGCTGATTTGCGACTTCCCGCAAAACGAAAGCGACCGTAAATCTCTTGGAATTCTTGTCGATTTTGCGACAGGCGTTGGCGCTGGCGGGCCGTTTCGAATAGGGTGCATGGCTACGATCCGGCCAGAGACCGCAATATGCGGCCGCAAACGGATTTCAGGCCGGTACAAGAGCCCGGCCGGAGTAAATCAAGGCCAGAACGAAAGCCAGGGAAGAACGATTATGAGTGAGAACGCGCCGGTCGATCAGGAAGCGTCAAACGCGCGGCGCGGACGCGCTGCCAGCGGTGGCGCCGCAGCCCGACGGGCTGCACGTTCGGGCGGCGGCCCCGGCACACAGCTCACCTATATCAAGCGCAAGATCAACGTCTATGAAGTGCTGGACGAGGAAGGGCTGGCGCTGATCGAAAAGAACACCGACACGGTGCTGGAGGAGATCGGCATCATCTTCCGCGACGACGCCGAGGCGCTAAAGCTTTGGAAAGAGGCGGGCGCCGACGTCAAGGGCGAGCGGGTGCATTTCCCCAAGGGCCTCTGCCGCTCGCTGTTGAAGACCGCTCCGTCCGTCTACACCCAGCACGCTCGCAACGGCGAGCGCTCGGTGCAGATCGGCGGCAACGCGACAGTGTTCGCGCCAGTCTATGGACCGCCCTTCGTGCGCGATCTCGACGGCGTCAGGCGCTATGCGACGATCGAGGATTTCCGGAATTTCGTGAAACTCGCCTATATGGCGCCGTCGATCCACCATTCGGGCGGCACGGTTTGCGAGCCGGTCGACGTGCCGGTCAACAAACGGCATCTCGACATGGTCTACAGCCATATCAAATATTCGGACAAGCCGTTCATGGGCTCGGTGACCGCGCCCGAGCGCGCCGAAGACACGGTGGCGATGGCCAAGATCGTGTTTGGTGACGATTTCGTCGAGAACAACACGGTGCTGACCAGCCTGATCAATGCCAACTCGCCGATGGTCTTCGACGAGACCATGCTGGGAGCGCTGAAGGTCTATTCGCGCCACAATCAGGCCTGTATCGTCACGCCGTTCATCCTTGCCGGTGCGATGAGCCCGGTGACGGTCGCCGGCACGCTGACACAGGTTTTGGCCGAGGTTCTGGCCGGGGCGTCGTTCACACAGCTGATCCGGCCGGGTGCGCCGGTGCTGTTCGGCACCTTCGCCTCGTCGATCTCGATGCAGTCGGGCGCGCCGACTTTCGGCACGCCGGAGCCGTCGCTGGTCTCGTATGGCGCCGCACAGCTTGCCCGCAGGCTCGGCCTGCCGTTCCGCACCGGCGGTTCGCTCTGTGCTTCAAAAATCCCCGATGCGCAGGCCGCCTACGAGAGCGCCAACACGCTGAACTCGACGATCCTCGCCGGCACCAATTTCGTGCTGCATTCGGCCGGCTGGCTCGAGGGCGGTCTCGCCTCCTGCTACGAAAAGTTCATGATGGATATCGACCAGCTCGGCATGACGCAGAAGTTCTCCGAAGGCGTCGACCTGTCGGAAAACGGCCAGGCGATGGACGCCATCCGCCAGGTTGGCCCGGGCAGCCATTATCTCGGCTGCGATCACACCCAGGCCAATTTCCAGACGGCATTCTATCGTTCCAACATTGCCGACAACAATTCTTACGAGCAATGGCTGGCCGAAGGCGAAAAAACCGCCCCGCAGCGCGCCAACGAGCTCGCCCGCCGCTGGCTGGAAAGCTACGAGGCGCCGCATCTCGATCCGGGTATCGACGACGGGCTGAAGGACTTCATTGCCAGGAAGAAGGCGTCGATGGCCGACGCCTTCACCTGAAAGGAGCCCGAATCAGGCGGGGCTAAAGTCGCCAACATCATCCACAAGGAAGTCTGGCGGAGCGCCTTCTCCGACCCGGACAAGAAGGGATGATCCTCGAGCGCAGCATGGTCGAAACCATCGCGGCGGCACTTTCCGCACACGGTCTCGTGCTTCGCGGCGGCTTCAATTTTGCAGGCGCTGAGAAGGCGCCTTCCGATCTCTCCGGCGCTACCGCCAAATCCGTCCTGCTGGTGGGGCAGGCGGGTGCCGCACCTTGGCCGCACTTTATGCACTGGTTGGAGAAACGGTCACAGCCGATCGACGATCCGCTCGACAGATGGTCGCGCGAAGTGATCGGCGCGGTGGCCGGAAAATTAGGGGCGCGCGCTGTGTCGCCGTCCGACAGGCCTTATCTGCCATTCCAGCAATGGGCGATGCGTGCGGAGGGGTTGAAGCCGTCACCGCTCGGCATTCTCATGCATCCGCAATATGGGCTCTGGCATGCCTATCGCGGCGCGCTGCTGTTCGAAGACGAAATTGCGCTCCAAGAACCCCGCGACATGATTCACCTTTGCGACACATGTCTGGAAAAACCCTGCCTGAAATCCTGTCCGGTAGAGGCTTATTCTGCGGATGGTTTTGCACATGAAGCCTGTCTGGCGCATGTGCGCGGGCAAAACGGCGAGCCCTGCCGGACCGGCGGCTGCCTTGATCGCAACGCCTGTCCTTACTGCACCGACTATCGCTATCCGGCCGAAGTTCAGGCCTTTCACATGGCAGCATTCGCGCGTCTGTAGCGTCGCCGAATGCCGCACGAAATCTTGAAGCAGATCGCCTCACTACAGCTTGCGGCGACGGTCACCGCCGGTATCTATCGCACGTCGGGCCGGTCGGCATTGTCGGCTGCTGCATGGGTGGAGCGCGGGCACTGAACGCAGCGGCCAGCTATCCCGGCCGCATCGTTGCCGCGGCCAGTTTCCACGGCGGCAATCTGGCTGGTGACGCCGCCGACAGTCCGCACCGGAAGGCCGCTTCGCTCAAGGCAAGGGTTTATATCGGTACGGCCGGCACTGATCGCAGCTTTCCGCCCGCGCAAGCCGCGCGGCTGGCCGAAGCGCTGCGCGCGGCCGAGGTCGACCATGTCATCGAGAACTATGCCGGCATGGCGCACGGCTGGTGCGTGCCGGACCACAGCGCCTTCGATGCAGCCGGCGCCGAGCGCCACTGGAAGCGGCTGACGACGCTGTTCGCGGAGACGCTCGGTCAGGGCACGCCAACCGTTACGACGTGACGGCGCGCCAGAAAATTCTTTCCATCGCCCCAAGGAACAGCCATTAGCCTTCGTCCAACAGGCAATGATGGCGATGATGCTGGACGAAAGCGAAGCCTCCGACGCTGAACTGATCGGGCGGGCGAAGGGCGGAGATCGGGGTGCTTTCGGCAAGTTGCTCGAAAGGCACTACGGTTTCGTCTATCGCGCCGCCTATCGCTGGTGCGGGAAAAAGGCCGACGCCGAGGATATCGCCCAAGAAGTCTGCGTCCGGCTTGGCCGGGCGATCCGCGACTATCATGGCAGCGGCGTCTTCACGACATGGCTCTACGCTATGACGCTGAATGCGGCGCGCGACATGATGCGCAAGACCGCCCGCGAGACGGTCAAGACCGATGCCTATGGCGCCTATGTCCTGATTTCGGGGGAAATCTCGGCTGAGCCGGAAGACCCGGCCGAGGCGCTCTGGGCGGCGGTGCGCAAGCTGCCGGACAAGCAGCGCGACGCGGTGCTGCTGGTCTATGGCGAAGGGCTGAGCCATGCAGCCGCCGCCGAGGCGATGGCGATCTCGGAGACGACGGCTTCCTGGCACATCCATGAAGCGAAGAAACGGCTGAAGACGCTGATGCGTTCAGCCGGGGAAGTGTGACCATGGTCGACGACAACGAACTCAACAAACTGCGCGACATCGCGGCACCGGCGCCGGACGCGGACGCAAAGGCGCGTGCCCTCCAGGCCGCGCTGCGCGCCTATGACATGGAAGAAAAAACTTTACCGGCCGCCCAAGGATCGGCAAGCGGGCTTCGTCTCACAGAGCGAGCACAAAGGCTCTGGAGCGAAATCATGCAAAAGAAACTCTTCGCCACGCCGGCCATCGCCGGGCTCGTTGCCCTGCCGATCGCCGGATACGCTGCCATGTACATGCTTGGGGAATCCACATTCAGCGGGCCCGAATTCGGCGGGGACGACAAGATCACCGAGACACTGGCCGACAAGCCGGCGGCCGTCAAACCGCCGGTCGTGGCCGAAGCAGACAAGCAGAAGAAGGCGGACGCCGACAGCGAAAGCCGTAACGCCGGCGAGGCGCTTGTGGCGCCGACATCGCCGCCGAAAGCGGAATCGACCGCAGTCGGCGGGTTGACCCAGCAGGACGTGCTCACCCGCAATGCTCCCGAACCGGCGCAGAGTGGCGAGTTTGTGCTGAATGGCGGCACCAGCACCGCGGCTCCGGCCGTCGATGGCGGCGCGCGGGTCGGACGCATGCCTGGCACGGTTGCCGAGCCCAAGCTGATGGCACAGCAGCCTGCCGCTGCGCCGGCCGACCAGATGCTGCCGCAAGAGGAAAACCGCGATCGCATCGAGAATTTCAAGACCAATCCGGTGCATGCCGCGCTGGAAGATCCGGTCTCGACGTTCTCTATCGATGTCGACACCGCTTCCTATTCCTTCGTGCGGCGCTCGCTGAAGGAAGGTTTTATTCCGCAAGCCGATACGGTGCGCGTCGAGGAGATGGTCAACTACTTCCCCTATGACTGGAAAGGCCCGGACTCCACCTCGACGCCGTTCAACTCGACCGTCAGCGTCATGCCGACGCCATGGAACGAACACACCAAGCTGATGCACGTCGCCATCAAGGGCTTCGACGTGAAGCCGGCCGAGCAGCCCAAGGCCAATCTGGTCTTCCTGATCGATGTGTCGGGCTCGATGAACGAGCAGGACAAGCTGCCGCTCCTGCAGTCGGCCTTCCGACTGCTGGTCAACAAGCTGAGACCTGACGACACGGTCTCGATCGTCACCTATGCGGGCGATGCCGGTACCGTGCTGGAGCCCACCAAGGCTTCGGAAAAGGACAAGATCCTCGCTGCCATCGACAATCTGACATCGGGCGGCTCGACGGCAGGCGAGGCCGGCATCAGGCAAGCCTACCGGCTGGCGCAGAAATCCTTCGTCAAGGACGGCATCAATCGGGTGATGCTCGCCACCGACGGTGATTTCAATGTCGGCCAGACCGACGACGACGATCTGAAGCGGCTGATCGAAAAGGAGCGCAAGACAGGCGTATTCCTGTCGGTGTTCGGCTTCGGCCGCGACAATCTGAACGATCAGATGATGCAGACCATCGCCCAGAACGGCAATGGCACCGCTGCCTATATCGATACGTTGGCGGAGGCCGAGAAGGTACTGGTCGAGGATGCCTCCTCGACACTGTTCACCATCGCCAAGGACGTGAAGATCCAGGTCGAGTTCAACCCGAACAAGGTTTCGGAGTACCGGCTGATCGGCTACGAGACCCGCGCCTTGAATCGCGAGGATTTCAACAATGACCGGGTCGACGCCGGCGAGATCGGCTCAGGCCATTCGGTCACAGCGATCTACGAAATCACGCCTAAGGGCAGCGGCGGCGAACAGATTGATCAACTGCGCTATGGCCAGGCCTCGGTGAACAATGGCGGTGTTGCCAATGCCGACGAATATGCCTTCGTCAAGATCCGCTACAAGCTGCCGAACGAGGACACTTCAAAGCTGATCACCACGCCAGTGACGTCAGCCGACGAGGTGGCGTCGTTCGACCAGGCCAGCACCGACCAGCGTTTTTCCGTTGCCGTTGCTGCCTTCGGCCAGAAGCTGCGCGACGAGGATGCGACCGCGAAGTTCGGCTACGACAAGATCATGCAGATTGCCACCGCCGCCAGAGGACCCGACCCGTTTGGATACCGGTCCGAGTTCCTCTCGCTTGTGCGCCTTGCCTCGGCGCTCGGCGGTAACCGGTAGTGGCAATGACCGCCGGTTTCTTTCAGATGGGATCGTTCTGATAGGGGGAGCCGGCCTACGGGCGGGTGAGGCAGGCCGGCGAGGGAAACCTTGCCGGCCTTTTTTTCGCGGCCGCACTGCTTCGCGCGGACCGCGTCGCAGACGAAAGCGTCAGGCGCGTCCGCGGCGCCGCTCGCGGCGGGCTTCGCTGGTCTCGGCGACGTTGACCGTAGCCTGCTTGTTGCGCATCGGGCCGATGCGTTCGACGATCTGCTCGACGGTCGGGCGATCCGACTTGGTATGCGCATCGAGCGCCTTGCGCATGGCGGCAAGGTGCTGGAACGAGGTACCGCAGCAGCCGCCGACGATTTTGGCGCCGGCATCGACGGCGAGGCGCACATAGTCGGCCATCAGCTCGGGTGTGCCCGAATAGTAGATCTCGGCACCGCGAAATTCGGGAATGCCGCAATTGCCCTTGACGATCACCGTTGCCTCCGGCTTCGCCTCGGTCATGTCGAGCAGCGAAGCGAGAATATCGGAGGCGCCGACACCGCAATTGGCGCCGACACCGAGCGGCGTCTGCGACAGGCCATCGACGACGCCGTGGATGTCCTTCGGCAGCAGTCCCATCATGGTGCGGCCGGCGGTATCGAAGGAGCCGGTATAGGTATACGGCAGGCCGACGCGGATGGCGGCTTCGGCGGCGGCACGGATCTCGTCCGGCGCCGACATGGTTTCGATCCAGGCGACTTCGGCGCCGCCCGCCTTCAACCCCTCGATCTGCTCGGCAAAGGCCTCGACCGCCTCGTCATAGGTCATGGCGCCAAGCGGTACCAGCAGCTCGCCGGTCGGGCCGACTGAGCCGGCCACGATCACCTTGCGGCCGGCCTTTTTTGCAACGGCGCTTGCGATTTCGGCGGCGCGCTTGTTCAGCGCATAGACCCGGTCCTGCGCATGGTGCAGCTTGAGCCGATGGCGGGTGCCGCCAAAAGAGTTGGTCAGGATGATGTCGGCGCCGGCATCGACAAAGTTCTGGTGCAGGCTGGTGATGGTGTCGGGAGCGGTCTCGTTCAAGAGCTCGGGAGCCTCGCCGGCCTCAAGGCCCATGGCGAACAGATTGGTGCCGGTGGCGCCATCGGCGAGCAGGACGCCCTTTTCGGCAAGCAGCGCGTCGATCGGATTGGTCATTGTGGAATACGCCTTCCCGGAGAATTATTGAGATAACGATATAAAGAATTCTTTATGTGACGTCAATGTCGGCGCGGGAAACAACCGGTCAAAATCGCATCTCCGCCAGCTTTCGTGTGAAGCTGGCCGCCTCATGCGCGTTGACGTCCGCGGCACGGATCAGATTGTCGAAATGGCTGGTCAGGATGCGGATCGGCTGCGTGGCGTTGAGCACCAGATACATGTCGCCGACGTAAATGGCAGCGCGATAAGGCCCGAAGATCGTGTAGGGGATCGAATAGCGCATCCGCCCGTCATAGAGAAACAGGCGGAAGGTGGGATAGAGGTCGTCGAGCAGTGTCGCCATGTGGAGGAGTTGCTGGTGGCGGTCGGCTTCCGGAAAGCGGTCCCACACGCCCAGCCCGCGCGCGAAGATCTCCAGCGTGTGGCGCGGCATACAGACTTCCATGTCGGTTTCGGGCCGTCGGTTGTAGTCAATGCGATACTGCGTTTCGCCGGCCTGTGCCTCGCGGCTCTTGTTGGCGATGACGGCTTCATAGTCGACAAGCGCCTCGGTGCGCAGAAGATCGGGAATGCCGGCCGGCACGTAGCGGATTTTCGTTCCCGCCGCCTCGGCATGCCAGCGAGCCAGCAGCGTGCGGTCGAAGCCGTCCGGCGCCTCCTCGATCTCAAGGCTCTCGCGGATTTCACCGGTGACGCCCTCGTCGTGGCTGAGGCCGAGCAGCCAGTCGAGCGAGACTTTGAATTCGGCGGCGATGTTAAGCAGCGTTTCAGCACGGGGAAGGCGGGTCGAGCCGCCGGAGAGCAGCTGCGACAGTGCCGAACGGTCGATGCCAACCGCACCGGCGAACGCTGATTGGTTCAAATCGGACCTTGTCAAGAGCATTTTCAGGCGCTCGCGAAAGATCGTCGACAGGTCGCGCTTGTCCAAATCGCCGTCCCACTCGATAGGAGGAATAATTTGCGCTGAAACCTGCGAACGCGGGCTTCAGGCGTAAATGAATCCGGTCCGTTGTTTACAATGCATAACATATGCAGCTGAAAATGCGCAATCGCAACAGTTTGTGCGCTTTATCGCGTTGCCTCGATGCAACACTCCTGACACAATGCTGTCAGGAATCAAACGGGTTCCGGCGACTGGAAGGCAGTGGTCGATAGCATGACGAGCATGGGCAATAGGCGACACGGCGCAGCAGCCATCGAATGGCCGACCGTATTTCTCGCACTTCTCTGTTACGGCGGCTGGCTCGCTGCCGGCTTTCTGCTCTGGCCATCCTACCCGCTGCTGGCGCTCGCCTTTCTGACCCTGATTGCGACGCTGCAATCCTCGCTGATGCACGAGGTCCTGCACGGCCACCCAACCCGGAACGCGCGGCTCAACGAAGCGTTTGTGTTCCTGCCGATTGGCCTTGTCTGGCCGTTTCGCCGGTTCAAGACCATTCACCTGCGCCACCATGCAGACGAGCGCCTGACCGATCCGCTCGACGATCCCGAAAGCTATTACGAGGCGCTCTGGCAGCACGAGGGCCTGCCGTCGGCGATGAAATTCCTGCTGAAGATCAACAACACAATGCTCGGCCGTTTCGTGCTGGGCCCGTGGCTTTCCTGCATAGGCTTCTTCATCGACGACGCCAGGCAGGTTGCCGCGGGCGACAAGGTCGTCCGCAAGGCCTGGCTGCTGCACGCTATCGGCCTCGCCATCGTGCTGCCCATCGTGCAGTTCGGCTTCGGCATGCCGTTGTGGCTTTACGTTCTGGTGCCGGTATGGCTGGGACAATCGCTGATTTCGATCCGCACCTACGCCGAGCACCAATGGTCGGAACATCCGGAAGGCCGCACGATCATCGTCGAGCGCTCGCCGCTGTCCTTCCTGTTCCTCAACAACAATCTACATTTCGTCCATCATAAGAGCCCGACGGTGGCCTGGTACAGGCTGCCGAAACTGTTTCGCGACCGCCGCGACGAGTGGCTGCGGATGAACAATGGCTACGCCTATCCGAACTATTTCGCGTTGCTCAAGGCCTATGCCTTCAAGGCGAAGGAGCCGGTCGTCCATCCCGTGCTGCGGCGCATGCCGGAACCGGGACGCGCATTCAAGCCGCGTGTCAGGGCACGCAGCCTCAATGGGCTTGGCAGCGCACCGGTACCCGCCGAGCCGCCGAAAGAGTGATTCTTGCGTTGTTGCAGGCGGTTCCGCGCGGACGACGCTTTCCTGAACTTGTCAATTTCCCCGCATAACGGTCAAATCCCCGACATGAGCGAATTCATTGCGGCTTTGCCGATGTATGACTGGCCGGAAGCGCGGGACGAGGTCGACGCGCAATGGGCGCGGTTGCGCGATACTTTCAGACAAAGGGGCATCGATGCGCCGGAGACAATCGTCCGCCGCAATGGCGATTTGCCTCCAGTGCCTGGCGGTATCCGAGACGATCAGGGAAAACCCGTCGCGCCAGATCCGGCGACATTGCCGCCGGACGAGCTGGATTTCCACCGGCTCTGGCTGCACCCGGCGCTGCTCCTTGCGCAAACCTGTTGGGGACCGATGGAACTCGGCCTGTCGCAACGTGTCCAGCTCGTCGGTCAGCCGCGTTACGATGCCTTCGAGGGTGGACAGGGCGAACTCTATTCGAGCGCCATCATCATGAGAGCGGGCGAGGCACCGCAGGCAAGGTCGCCGGCCGACGGCGGTGCCGTCATTCCGCTCGATCTGCTGCGCGGCCGGCGTTTCACCTTTAACAGCCTGGATTCCATGTCGGGCATCATCGCGCCAACTCGCGACCTGCAAGCATTGGGCGAGAGTCTGGACATCTTTTCCGCGTTGAGCGAAAGCCGTGGGCACCGTGCTTCGATCGTTGCTGTTGCCGAGGGCAGGGCCGACGTCGCGGCGATCGACTGCGAGAGCTGGGCGCTGGCGCAGCGTTTCGAGCCTGCGGCGCAGAAGGTGACGGTCGTCGGCTGGACAAGGCGTCGCAAAGGCTTGCCGTTCATCACGGCCAGGACAACGCCGGAAACGATCGTCACCACGATGCGCGAGGCGATCGCAGCGCTCATATAAACGCGTCGCGTCGGGCGGCCTCATGCGAGCACTTTAGATTCCAGTTTACGCATGTCGTTATCGCAGAACCGCTGCACACCCTCGGGTCAAGCCCGAGGGCATGCTTTTGTGGGACATGCATTAGCAGCCGCCAAGCAGCCGATTGTCGAGCGGGTAGGTCGAAAGCTTCTCGTTGCCGGTTTCGGTGATCAGGATCTGTTCCTCGATCTTGGCGCCTTCGTAGCCGCCAAGCCGACCGATATAGCTCTCGACGCACAGCACGATGCCAGGTTCGAGCACTCCGTCGGGTGTGTCGTCGGTCCAGTCGCTAGCATGCGGCAAAGTCGGGTATTCGTCGGCAAGACCGACGCCATGATAGAGCACCCCATAACGGGCGGGGAAGCAGTCCCCCGGCGGCACTGACGAGCGCTCGACGAGGTCGCGGAACGATACGCCCGGCCGCATCAGCTCCGTGTTGTTGGCGATCTGGTCGGCGGCGATTCGGAACAGGTCGCGCTGCTCCTGCGACGGCGGCGCGTCACCGCAAAGCCAAGTGCGCGAAAGGTCGGCGCAGAAGCCGTAAGGACCGATCAGGTCGGTGTCGAAGGCGACGAGCTCGCCGGCCTCGATCGTCCGCGACGAGCACTCCTGGAACCACGGATTGGTGCGCGGACCCGACGACAGGAGCCGGGTTTCGATCCATTCGCCGCCGCGCGCGATGTTTCCGCGGTGGAGTTCGGCCCACAATTCGTTCTCGGAAATCCCCGGCCTCAGCGCCTGCTCCATCTCACCCATCGCTGCCTCGCAAGCGACGATCGCGCGGCGCATGGCAAGGATCTCGTCGGGCGATTTGATCAGCCGCGCATTTTCCATCACCGCCTCGCCATTGCCGGTCGAAATGCCGAGACGGGCGAGCTCTTCGATGCCCTCGGGATTGATGTGGTCGATCGCGATACGGCGATTGCCGCCGCCGTGTTCCAATACCAGCTCGGCGATGCCGGCTGCCCAGCGGCGGACTTTTTGACCGGTCAGCTCGCCGCTGTACAGATAAGCCCACGACACTGCCGGCCGCACCTCGTCGACGACGCCGGAATGATCGGAAAGATGCTCGCAGGAGAAATAGTCGAACAGCACCACCGGGCCATCGGTGGCGACGAAACAATGCCTGGTCCGATTGTGTGCGACCCAGAGCTGCATGTTGGTCGCATCCGTCGCATAGCGGATGTTGACCGGATCGTAGAGCAAGGCTCCCGCATAGTCGCGGCGCTTCAGCTCGGCGCGGATGCGCTCGAGCCGGTATCGGCGCATGGCGGGCAGGTCAGGAGCAGCAATTCCCGCCGCCTGCCATTCGGTTTCCGCCAGCGCTCCATAGCCCAGCGCATGCTGGTTGAGTTCAGCGGCCTTCAGCCGCGATTTTTTGCGCAGCACACCGTTCGAGCCGTCCGGCTCGAACGGCATGATCTTGCGGTGATGACGGGGCCGGTCAGTCGGGTTCCTGTCCACCGTCGGCTCCTCCGCTAACGCCTTCTTTTGGCACCGTGGCTCCTCCCACCGCCATTCTCTTCAATCTTACATAGGCGCCGGGCCGGGTGGACTTGTCGGTGCCACGCAACAGCGGAACCATCATTTGCCGCGGCTGGCCGTCCGGCTCATAGCCGGCCGCTTTGAGCTGCTCCAAAATGACCGGACGCGGATCGTCACGGTCAAGCCAGACGAGTACGGCCGGCTCCTGCATCAGCATTTCGAAATTAGGCACTTCCTGGTCAAGTGCGACCAGTTTTTCGTCGACCAGCCGCAGGTTTCCGACCCATGCACCATCAGATATTGCGGTTTTGACCGGTCCGTCCGCAGTCAGTTGGCGATAGAGGGCGGGGTAATCCACGCGGATCATCCGCGACAGACCACTGGTCCCGTTTATCTGGACGTACCAGGTGGCGGGCGCGAGGAGCACGGCGATTATCGCTCCAGCCGCGATTACCAGGAGCTGCGCATTCCTGCCGTGCGGCGCCAGCCGTTCCATAGTGGCGACGATGGCCAGCGGCAACATGAACAGGACAGGTAGCAGCCAGCGGTCCTTGACCACCGTCACGCCCGTGACCAGTACAAGTATCGCAAGCATGGCCAAGCCGAGCGCCAAGGTACGCCGCAACAGAATTTCCCGAGCCGGACCTTTCGGGTGCCACTCGGAGAAACGAAACCCGGCCAGCCCGAAAGCCAGCGCGGAAACGAGCACCGGCAAGACCGCGAAATTGAAGGTTCCCATGATAAACTTGCCGGCACCGACAAAAGCCGCCGCCATGCGCCCTCGTTGCGAGTCTATTCCGAACTTCTCGCCTCTCGACAATAAATCGGCGGGATGCATGAGGCTCCAATAGGTGGTTGGCGCCAGCACCAGTATCGCGACCGCTATGCTGATGGCGAACTTCGGATCGAGCATTACGCTGCGCCATTCGCGCAGCGACAGCACTGCCGCAACAAGGGCCACCACGAGGAAGACATCATTATATTTGGCAAGAATTGCGGCCGCCGTGGCCAAGCCAAACGCCGCATAGGCGACCATGCTTCGCCGCTCGACAAGATAGGCCATAGCAAGCAGGAGCAGCGAGCAGAAGGCGACGACGGCGACGGAATGCGACAAGGCGCGCTGCGATTCCCAGACGATCTGCGGGATCGTAAACAGGCCGAACATGGCCGCCGCCGCCGTCGCTTTGGTGTAGCCAAACCGCCGCATGGCGGCGAACACGCTGCAGGCGGCTAGGAACAGCACGGAGTATTTGACGAGCTTCAGCGTGAAGATACTGGTGCCGAAAACATGCGCGGCCAGCCAGTTGATCCAGGTGTAGAGGGGTGGTTGCGAGCCGCCATATCCAGCCCAGAGATACGGTATATAGATCAGCTGCTCCGCATCATCGATGCCGACGCCGGTTCCCGCCCAAGAGCTCAACAGGGACAGTATGACGGTCTGCAAGGCGAAGTAAGCCGCGACCACGACGATCGCCGCCGGGAACGGGCCGATCCGTCCCTCGGCCAGCCACTCGGCCCATCTCAGATTGTACTTCAATGAAATCTCATCGCCCCTGCCAGCAGAGTGTTGCCGGCTGCGCTAACATGAAGAGCATGCTCCGCACAATGCGACCGGCTGGCTGCGCCTACGTCCTCATCTTTTCGCCGCTCGGATCGAACGGCGGTTCGACATTGATGCGTGCGGGACGCCGGTGGCCAAGGATTTCGATCTCGAACAGGCCGGCGCTCTCGTTCTCGGCAAGCGCTGCCGGTACATAGCCTTGCGCCATCGACTTCTCGACATAATGCGCATAGCCGCCGGAGGTGACCCAGCCGACCACGCGCCAGTCGCCGTCGACAATGCCGCGCACGGCAGACGCGCCTTCGGCGGCGTTCGAGCCGCGCACTTCCTTGCCGCCCGCGTCGAAGCGCGGTGCACCGTAGCCATGCGGCTTTTCCACCGTGCCGTAATCCTTGCCGCCGACTTTGGCCCAGATCGGCTCGTCGCCCATGACGTCGGCATCCGCGGCATCGACGATGAAGGAAACGCGGCGCAGCTTCGGCCTTGCCGCCTGTTCCCTGGCTGCCGCCTCCCGGCCGATGAAATCGTTCTTCTCCAGCTTGATGAAGCGGTCCATCGAGCCTTCGAATGGTCCGTAGATTGGACGTAGCTCGCGGAACCAGGTCGGGAAGTTCTTCTCAAGGCGCATCGAGAGCAAAGCCCGCATGCCGAAATCGATAAGGCCAAACTCTTCGCCAGCCTCCTTGATCGCCTTGTAGACCAGGCGCTGGTAGGCGGGCGCCATCCAGATCTCATAGCCGAGGTCGCCGGTGTAGGTGATGCGGTTGACCATGCAGGGCGCGCCGCCGACCGCCATCTCGCGGAAATCCATGAAGCGGAAGGCCTTGGTCGAGATGTCGACATCGACCAGTTTCTGCAGCAGGTCACGCGATTTCGGCCCGGCGATGGAGAGGCCGACCAGCGTCTGGTCGAAGCGGTGGATGCGCACCTCTGACGCCCTTGGGCCGTCCTTGGGCAGATGCTTCTCGAACCAGCGCATGTGATACTTCTGCGCTGCCGAAGAACCCCAGATCATGAAGCGTTCTTCGCCCGCCTTGGCGATGGTGAAGTCGCCGATCAGCCGGCCGAACTCGTTCAGCATCGGCGTCAGCACGATGCGGCCGGTCTTTGGCATGCGATTGGTCATCAGCCGGTTGAGGAAATCCTCGGCCCCTGGTCCGGAGACTTCGTATTTGGCGAAGTTGGCGATCTCGGTGACGCCGACCCTCTCGCGGGTGGCTCGCACTTCCTCGCCGATCGGGCCAAAATCGTTGGAACGGTGGAAGGACACGATGTCCTTTGGCTCAGAGCCTTTCGGCGCGAACCAGAGCGGGGTTTCGAGCCCCCAGCTATCGCCCATGACGGCGTTATTGGCGAGCATCGTGTCGTAGAGCGGGGTTGTCTGCGCTGGTCTTGCCGCCGGCAATTCCTCGTTGGGAAAGCGGATGGAGAAACGGCGCGAATAGTTTTCGCGCACCTTTGCGTTGGTGTAGCGCAGCGTTGCCCATTCGCCGAAGCGGGCCACGTCCATGCCCCAGACGTCGAAGCCCGGATCGCCATGGACCATCCAGTTGGACAGTGCGAGACCGACGCCGCCACCCTGGCTGAAGCCGGCCATGACGGCGCAGGCGCACCAGAAATTGGTCAGGCCCTGCACCGGGCCGACCAGCGGGTTGCCGTCCAGCGCGAAGGTGAAGGGACCATTGATGATCTGCTTGATGCCGGCCTTCTCGATGCCGGGGAAATGCTTGAAGCCGATCTCGAGCGACGGCGCGATGCGGTCGATGTCGGGCTGCAGCAGCTCGTGGCCGAAATCCCACGGCGTGTTGACCGGCGACCACGGCTTGCAGGCCTTTTCATAGGTGCCGAGCAGGATGCCGTTGCGCTCCTGGCGGGTATAGATCTCGCCCTTGAAATCGAGCACGCCGATCATCTCGCGGCCGGTCGACTTGTTGAATTCCTCGACCTCCGGCATCGGCTCGGTCAGGAGATACATGTGCTCCATGGCCAGCACCGGCAGTTCGACGCCGACCATGCGACCGATCTCACGCGCCCACAGGCCGCCGCAGTTGACGACATGCTCGGCTTTGACCGTGCCTTGCTCGGTGACGACGTTCCAGGTGCCGTCGACCTCCTGCGTCAGTTCGACGACGCGGTTGCGCAGCACGATCTCGGCGCCCAGCTTCCTGGCGGCCTTGGCATAGGCGTGGGTGGTGCCGGAAGGATCGAGATGGCCCTCGACCGGATCCCACATGGCGCCGACGAAATTCGTCTCGTCCATCAGCGGGAACATCGCCTTCGCCTCGGACGGCGTGATCAGTTCTGTGTCCATGCCGAGATAGCGGCCCTTGGCGTGGGCGAGCCGCAGGAAGTCCATGCGCTCGGGCGTATCGGCCATCATCACGCCGCCGGTCAGGTGCAGCGAGCAGGATTGGCCGGAAATCTCCTCGATCTCCTTGTAAAGCTGCACCGTATAGGCCTGCAGCTTGGCGACGTTGGGATCGCCGTTCAGCGTATGGAAGCCGCCCGCCGCATGCCAGGACGAGCCGGAGGTGAGCTCCGAACGCTCGATCAGCAGGATGTCGGTCCAGCCAGCCTTGGCCAGATGATAGAGCACCGAGCAGCCAACGACCCCACCGCCGATGACAACCGCTTTTGCATGAGATTTCATGAAGATAGTTCCGTTTTTGAAGAGATTGACTCGAGTGAGCGGGGCGCGAAAACAAAGCGGAGGTCGAATACAGCGGTGTTTTCGGCCAGCCTGCCATCAAGCGCGGCAAGAATGGTTTCACAGACGGAAGTACGATGTTTCAGGACGTCATGGTTCCAAAGACGCAGGATCGAATAGCCTTGGGCGCGCATGAAATCATCGCGGCGGCGGTCATATGAACTGTCGGCGTGCTGTTGTCCGTCGATTTCAACAACAAGCCATTTTTCGCGGCAGACGAAGTCTGCAAAAAAGGCGCCGATGGAGAACTGACGCGTAAAGCGATAGCCGCCAAGCTTGCGCGCCTTTAATTCAAGCCAGAGCAGTGCTTCCGCCTGATTGCCTGCTTGCCTAAGTTTTCGTGCTCGCTCGGTTGTACCTATTTTGCGGCGACTACGCGTTTCATGAACGGCTTCCCCCACTCCGTCGCTGCTTCGCAGCGCCACCTCTCCCCCCTCCGGAGGGAGAGGAAGGGGGCTGGCTGGAATAAGGTCGCGCCCTTCCTCTACCCCGTCGATCGGGGGAGAGGTGTCGAGCGAAGCTCGACGGAGCGGGGGTCGACTGTTCATCAAACCAATGATCAGAAATCGGTCGGCGCGCCGCCTTCGGCCCGGCGCTTGTCGACGAAAGCGTTGAGCTCCTCGCGGATTGCCGGGTCCATATAAGGCTCTTCATAGGACGCCAGCCGTTCCTTCCACACGCGATTGGCCTTTTCGAGTGCGGTCGGCGATCCGGCCTCAACCCAACTCTCGAAATTGCGCCAGTCGGAAATGATTGGCGCGTAAAACGCGGTCTTGTAGCGGTCCTGCGTGTGCTGGGTGCCGAAGAAATGGCCGCCGGGGCCGACCGACTGGATGGCGTCGAAACCGAGCGCTTCCTCGGAAAGATCGAGCGGCGTCAGGAACTCGGCGACCATCTGCAACAGGTCTATATCGAGGATGGTCTTTTCGTAGGAACAGCGCAGGCCGCCTTCGAGCCAGCCGGCCGCATGCATCATCAGATTGCCGCCACCCTGAATGGCGCCCCACAGCGAGAACACGCTTTCATAGGCGGCTTGCGCGTCGACCGTGTTAGCGGCGCAGGTGTTGGAGGTGCGGTAGGGGATGTTGTAGCGGCGGGCGAGCTGCCCGCCGACCAGCTGCGCCTTCATATATTCCGGCGTGCCGAAGGCCGGCGCGCCGGACTTCATATCGACATTCGAGGTGAAGCCGCCGTAGCCGACAGGCGCGCCCTTGCGCACCATCTGCGCAAAGGCGATGCCGGACAGCGCCTCGGCATTCTGTTGCACCAGCGCGCCGGCAATCGTCACCGGCGCCATGGCGCCGGACAGGGTGAAGGGCGTCACGATGACCACCTGGCCCTTGCTCGACATCTGGATGATACCTTCCATCATCGGCACGTCGAGCTTGAGCGGCGAATTGGTGTTGATGATGGTGAATACCGACGGCTCTGCGAGCAACTGCTCATGGCTGATGCCGCGCGCGATCCTGGTGATCTCGATGCCGTCGACGTTGCGCTCCTTACCGAGCGAATAGATGTGGAACATCTTGTCGGTCAGCGTGGCGAGGTCACGGATGCATTCGAGGTGGCGCACGGACGGATGGATGTCGATCGGCTCGACCGGGTAGCCGCCCGTGCAGTTCAATATGTTGTGCATCTGCGCAAGCTTGAGGAAGTTGCGGTAGTCCTGCTGGTTGCCTGGCCGACGGCCGCGGTCGACGTCTGAGCAATTGGGTGCCGACGCCATCATCGAGATGATCAGATTATCGCCACCAAAGCGCACATTGTGCGCCGGGTTGCGGGCGTGGATGGTGAATTCCGGCGGGCAATGGGCAACCAGTTCCAGGATCATGTCGCTGTCGAAGCGCACCCGCTCACTGCCCTCGCGGACATCGGCACCATGCGCCTTCATGATGCGCCGGGCTTCGTCATGCAGCACGTCGACGCCGATTTCCCGCAGCACGCGTAGAGAGGCGAGGTGAATTGATTCCAGCTCGTCGTCGGAAACCAGCCGGGTCGGCGTCAGCGGGTTCTTCAACTGCCGAAACGGCGGCTGCTCAAAGGCCGTCGATCCGCCGGCACGCTTCCCCGCGCGGCCGCCGCGACGGGCGCGGTCGTTTGCCAGTGCCGGTTCGGCGGGCTGAAGGGCGGCGGTCATGATAGTCCTCGTACGCTGCGGCAATGCGGCGGCATAATGGACCGCCGGCCGTCCGGCCATTGCGGAGGCGGCGACCACTAGGGCGAGGGAAGCGACATGCCCTGGGGCAGCCGGCGGGATCGCCAGCCTCTTGATCGCGTTCCGGCTGGCGCAAGCGGTTTTCGTTGCCGGTGCTTACCGCGACGGAACCGAAACGCTAATCCTGCATCATGGACCGGGCGGAACAAAGCAGCGGCGAAATAGGGCAATGGGCGGCGATCACCGGCGTGATCGCCACCGTCTCGGTGTTCGCCATCGCGCAAGGGCTGAGCTATCCGCTGTTGAGCTTCATCCTGCAGCGCCAGGGCGTCTCGCCGGCCATAATCGGCCTGTCGGCGGCAATGACGCCGATCGGCTTCATCGTCTCGTCGCCGCTGGTTCCGGCGCTGGCGCGGCGTTTCGGGGCAGGGCGCACCGCGCTTACTTGCGCGGCACTTTCCGCGCTGGTGCTCGCGCTGATCGGCTGGACCCAAAATGTCTATCTGTGGTTTCCGCTGCGCTTTTTGATCGGCGCCGTCACCAACCCGCTCTACGTGCTGAGCGAAGTCTGGGTGATCGCACTGGCGCCGCCGGCACGCCGCGGCCGCGTCATGGGCATCTATTCGACCATCATTTCGGCCGGCTTTGCGGCGGGGCCGCTGTGCCTGCTTGCGGTCGGCACCGTGGGATGGCCGCCGTTTCTGGTCGGCATCGGCGCATTCCTGTTTTGCGGCGCCTGCCTCGCCTCGGTGCTGGCACGGCTGCCCAAGGTCGACGAGAGCGGGCACCGGGTTTCGGTGCTGGGGTTCGTGCCGCAGGCGTGGCTGCTGTTATCGGCGGTGATTGTGGCCGCCGGTTTCGAACAGGCGGTGCTCGCCTTGCTGCCGGTCTACGGAACACATTATGGCATTGCGGAAGCGCGCATGTCGGCGCTGCTGTCAGTGATGATCGCCGGCAATATCGCTATGCAGGTGCCGCTCGGCCTGTTGGCGGAACGACTGACGGCGCGGCTGGTGCGGTTCATCTGTGTTTCGATGACGGTGCTGGGATGCGCGCTGCTGCCGGTTCTCATCGAGACGCCGCTGATCTGGTCGTGCGTCTTCGTCTGGGGTGCGGTTTCGTACGGTATCTACACGATGTCGATCATCGAGCTCGGCGAGCGGTTCACCGGCTCGGCACTGGTCGCCGGCAATGCCGCCTTCTCTTTGATGTGGGGCATCGGCGGCATCGCCGTGCCGCCGCTGGCGGGCAGCGCCATGGATGTTGTTGGCGCCGGCGGCCTGCCAATGACGCTCGGTGCCATTTGCCTGGCGCTGACAGTTGTAACGGTCATTCGAAGACGGATGGCGTGAATGCCAGAAAGCCGCCGTTTCTGACGAACGACTTGAATATAAGCGGCCCCATGTCGATCTTGGCTATGCCGCCGCCCGATTCAACCGGAGACCTCATGACCAAATCGAATACCAAGGGACAGCCGGGTTCACCGGCCCAAGACCCGTTTCTCTGGCTGGAGGACAGGAGGAGCAAGCAGGCGCTCGACTGGGTGCATCGCCAAAATGCGATCACGGTCGGGGAGCTGCAGGGTGATCCGTCCTATCGGACGTCGTTCGAGACGGCACTCGACCTGATGACGGCCGAGGATAACATCGCCGTTGGGGCCGCTATCAACGGCTATGTCTATAATTTCTGGCAGGACCGAACGAACGTACTCGGCCTCTGGCGGCGCACCACGGTCGCGTCCTACAAGACCGACAAGCCGGAATGGCAGACGATCATCGACTTCGATAACCTGGCGGCGAAAGAGGGGGTGAAATGGGTGTTCAGCGGCGCCAGTCGGCTCTACCCCGACTTCAGCCGCTGCCTACTCAACCTGTCGCCGGATGGCGGCGATGCCAGCGAGATGCGCGAATTCGATATCGAAAGCAGATCGTTCGTCGATAGCGGCTTTCGCGCTCCTGCCTCGAAGTCGAGCTTTAGCTGGCTGGACGAGGACACGGTTATCGTTTCCGCCGCCTTCGAGGAGGACGACAAGACCCAGTCCGGTTATCCGCGCGTGGTCAAGCTTTGGCGGCGCGGCACGCCACTGAACGAGGCGATGCCGATCTTTGAGGCGCTGAAGCAGGATCTTGCCGCCGGCGGGTCCGTCGAATTCGACGGCAACAAGCGTCATGTCTTCCTCGCCCGGACCATCGACTTCTTCGCCTCGCACAGTTTCCTGCGGCTGCCATCGGGCGAAAACAGGCGCATCCCGTTGCCGGACGACGTCACCGATACAGCACTGTTCAAGGGCCAGTTTGTCTTCGGCGTGCGTACGCCATGGACGGCGCCGGACGGCACGCTGTGCAAGCCCGACGGGCTCTATTCACTCGATTTCGAGCGCTGGATCGAAACCGGGCTATTCGGATCCCTCGATACCGTGCTCGAGCCGGCGCACCGTGTCTCGATCGCCGGTATTGCCCGCACGCAGGACCGGCTTTTCATCAATTTGATGGACAATGTGCGCGGCAAGGTCGTCGCCGGCAAGCGCAGCGACAGCGGCTGGGAGTTCAAGCCCGTGGCTTTGCCCGAAAACGGCAATGTCGGCATCAGCCATGCCGAGCATTTCGGTTCCAGCGTCTCCTTCTCCTTCACCGATTTCCTGACGCCGAGCTCGATCATCTGGTCGGACGACAACGCCGCGGGGCTGGCAACGGTGAAGTCGCAGCCGGCGCGTTTCGATGCGTCGTCGCTGGTCTCCGAACAGTTCGAAGCGCGCTCGAAGGATGGCACGATGATCCCGTACTTCGTCGTCAGGAGGCGCGACTTGCATGGACCCGTGCCGACATTGCTTTACGGCTATGGCGGCTTCGAAGTGCCGCTGCTACCCGGCTATGCCGGCGTGCGCGGCAGGCTGTGGCTGGAGAAGGGCAATGCCTATGTGCAGGCCAACATCCGCGGCGGCGGCGAGTTCGGGCCGAACTGGCATCAGGCGGCGCTCAAGGCAATCGCCAGAATGCCTTCGACGATTTCGCCGCGGTGGCGCAAGATCTGGTCAAACGCGGCATCGCTACGCCCGCCACACTGGGCATCCAGGGTGGATCGAATGGTGGTCTGCTGACCGGCGTCTCGCTGACCCAGCACCCGGAATTGTTCGGTGCAGTGATCATCGAGGTGCCGCTGCTCGATATGCTGCGCTACACCGAACTGCCGCCCGGCGCGTCATGGATGGCCGAGTATGGCGATCCGGCGAAGCCGGTAGAGGCAGCCTGGCTCGCCGCCTATTCGCCCTACCAGCATGTAGACACGGACGCAGCCTATCCGCCGGTGTTGCTGACGACCTCGACCGCCGACGATCGCGTCCATCCCGGGCATGCGCGCAAAATGGCGGCACGGCTGCAGGCGGCCGGCCACGGCAAGACGCTGTTCTTTGAGGAGACCGAGGGCGGCCATGGCGGACGCGGCGATCGGCGGCCGCAGGCCGCACAGGCGGCAATGAAGTACGTCTTCCTGCAGCGGGCCCTGACTGGCACCAATTGACTGGCACCAATTGACCGGCGTCGCTTTACCGGCACGGCTTGAACTGAGGGCTCGAGGCAGCCTAAGGTACATGCATGGCTCGGCTGGCGAAATCGGGTTGCGCATTTGGGGTCGCGGTGACGCCGTCGCCGCGCACGCTTCGCGCCGAGCTGTTGCGGCTGTGCGCCCGCATCGGCTATTCGCCGCCCGCTGTCCTCTGACGAATCCGCCCCGGCGCAAAAGCTGCCGGATTGGTTCAAGAGGAAAGATCAGACATGACCTACCAGAATTATTCGCTGAAGCAGCTTCAGCAGATCGATGCCGCGCATCACCTTCATCCGTTCACCGACCACAAAGAGATGCGCGAGACCGGCTCGCGGATCATCACTCGCGCCAACGGGCCGTTCATCTACGATTCCGAAGGGACGGAAATCCTCGACGGCATGGCAGGGCTGTGGTGCGTCAATGTCGGCTATGGCCGCGACGAGCTGGCCGACGCCGCCTACGCCCAGATGAAGGAATTGCCCTACTACAACTCCTTCTTCAAATGCTCGACGCCGACGCCGGTTCTGCTGTCGAAAAAGCTGGCGGAGATCGCGCCAAGTCATATCAACCAGGTGTTCTACGGCTCGTCGGGTTCGGAGGCCAACGACACGGCGCTGCGCCTGGTCCGTCACTATTGGGTGCTGGAAGGCAAACCGGAGAAGAACCGCATCATCTCGCGCAAGATGGGCTATCACGGCTCGACCATCGCCGGCGCCTCGCTCGGCGGCATGGATTTGATGCACAAGCAGCTCGGCGGCGCCGTGCCCAACATCGTCCATGTAATGATGCCCTATGCCTATGAGCTCGCACTGCCCGGCGAAAGCGACCATGATTTCGGCCTGCGCGCGGCAAAAGCGGTCGAGGACGCGATCCTCGAAGCTGGCGCCGACAAGGTGGCCGCCTTCATCGGCGAACCGGTGATGGGGGCAGGCGGGGTGAAGATCCCGCCGATGAGCTATTGGCCGGAACTGCAGCGCATCTGCCGCAAATACGACGTCCTGCTGATGCTGGACGAGGTCATCACCGGCTACGGCCGCACCGGCGAGTGGTTCGCGGCACAAGCCTTCGATGTCGAGCCCGACACCATCACCACGGCCAAGGCGCTGACCTCTGGCTATCAGCCGCTGTCGGCGCTCCTGGTCGGCGACCGCATCGCGGCGACGCTGGTCGAAAAGGGCGGCGAATTCTATCACGGCTACACCTATGCCGGGCACCCGGTGGCCTGCGCGGTGGCGCTGAAGAACCTCGAGATCATCGAGCGCGAGGGGCTGGTCGAGCGCGTCAGGAACGACACCGGGCCTTACTTCGCCAGAGCTTTGCAGGAACGTCTCGGCGGGCACGATCTGGTCGGCGAGGTGCGCTCGTTCGGGCTGATGGGAGCGATCGAGATCGTCAAGGACAAGGCAACCAAGGAGCGCTTCCTGCCGGCCGGCAACGCGGCGGTGACCGTTCGCGACCACGCAATTGCCCAGGGCATGATGCTACGCGCCACCGGCGACACGATGATCCTGTCGCCGCCGCTGATCTGGACGCGCGAGACGATCGACATGGCTTGCGATCGTATCGCAAAGGCGCTCGATCTGGCCGAAGCAGATCTGCGCAAGCGGTGAACGACCGCCGGGCGCTCCATGTCGGGCGCCCGGCGATCGACCGAGCGCTTGCCAAGCGAGGAAGCGAAACGCAAAAACCGCGCTCCATCGGGAACGCGGCTTTGCCAGATACGCATGGCGCTTCGCCAACAATACACTTGCGAAACTAACGGCGAAACTTGCGGGCTCCGGTACGCGAGACCTGATCCGGAGCGCCGGGCGGATGTCCGCCTCGCAATCCGTTTTAAACGCATATCGTTACTGCAGGGTTAGCAAGAGCTTAAGCAAACCTAAATTTGCCGACTTTCCGCTTTGGGCAGATCGAAAACCTGTGAACTTGGAGCTTACGCCGGGTTACCACGGAGGAAATTAATGATGCCGGAAAAATCGGCACCGGCATTCCCTTGTGCGTTGAACAGCGCATAGAGCTGAGCTGCCTCGGCGCCGAGCGGCGTTGCTGCACCGATGCTCTGTGCGGCCTCCTGCGACAGTTTCAGGTCCTTCAGCATCAGTGCCGCCGCGAAGCCAGGCTTATAGCCATTGTTGGCGGGCGATGTCGGCACCGGGCCGGGCACCGGGCAATAGGTGGTCAGCGACCAGCACTGGCCGGACGAGGTCGAGGCGACGTCGAACAGCGCCTGGTGCGACAGGCCGAGCTTTTCCGCCAGCACGAAGGCCTCGGCAACACCGATCATCGAAATGCCCAAAATCATGTTATTGCAGATCTTCGCCGCCTGTCCGGCGCCGTCGTCGCCGCAATGAACGATGCGGCCGGCCATCGGCTTGAGGATTGGTTCGGCCTTGGCGAAGGCATCCTTCGAACCGCCGGCCATGAAGGTCAGCGTGCCGGCCGCGGCACCGCCCGTGCCGCCGGAGACCGGCGCGTCGATCGACAGCAACCCGTGCTTGGCGGCGATGGCATGGGCCTTTCGAGCCGACTCGACATCGATGGTCGAGGAATCGATGAACAGCGCGCCTTTTTTTGCCTTGGACACTATGTCTGCGTAAACCGTCAGAACATGCTTACCGGCTGGCAGCATGGTGATGACCGCATCGGCGTCTTTCACCGCTGCAACGGCGTTGGCCATGATGACGGCGCCGTGTTCCCTGGCGATGACGAGGTTCTCCGGCACCAGGTCGAACCCGTGCACGGCATACCCGGCCTTGACCAGGTTGGCGGCCATCGGATTGCCCATATTGCCGAGGCCGATGAAGGCGATGGTGGTCATATTGGCGCTCCCGTGGTGTGGGTAGGCAGTAGGCAGTAGGCGGTAGGCAGTAAGCGACCTATTCGGGCGCAAGTTTGTTAATAAGCTGGCGAAGCATTTTCCCAATGCCCTCGGTCGCTAAAAGCACGTGATAAGCTTGATCATGCGTAGCAAGGCCAATGCGTTCAGCGATCTGGAGGTGTGTCTCGAACTCCTTCAGCGATCCCTGGGCAATCCTGAGAAATTGCTGATAGGAGCCTCTGTTGTCTCGGCCGTAACCTTCCGCGATGTTTGCAGGAATAGAGGTTGCTGAGCGGCGGATCTGGCTGGTCAACCCATACAATTCCTCTTTTGGCCATGCCTTGGTCAGGGAGTAGGTGGTGACGGCCAGATCCATCGCTTGCTGCCATACGATAAGATCCTTGTACGAATTGATCTTGCCGGTCATCTTTCTGCCTACTGCCTACTGCCTACTGCCTACTGCCTTACCGCCCGATCAGGGCGCGAGCGATGATGACGCGCATGATCTCGTTGGTGCCTTCGAGGATCTGGTGGACACGCAGGTCGCGCACCAGCTTCTCGATGCCGTAATCGTGCAGATAACCATAGCCGCCGTGCAGCTGCAGGGCGTCGTTGGCGACATTGAAGCCGGTGTCGGTGACGAAGCGCTTCGCCATCGCCGACCATTTTGAGGCATCCGGCGTGTTGCGGTCGAGCTTCGAAGCGGCGGTGTAGAGGAAGACGCGCGCTGCCTGCAATTCGGTTTCCATGTCTGCAAGCTTGAACTGCAGCGCCTGGAACTGGTTGATCTTCGAGCCGAAAGCCTTGCGCTCGGCCGTGTAAGCGAGCGCCTTGTCGAGTGCCGATTGCGCGCCGCCGAGTGAGCAGGCGGCGATGTTCAACCGGCCGCCGTCGAGCCCGGCCATGGCGATGCCGAAGCCGGCGCCTTCTGCAGACAGAAGGTTTTCCGCCGGCACCTTGCAGTCCTCGAAGACGACCTGGCGCGTCGACTGCATGTGCCAGCCCATCTTGTGCTCGTTGGCGCCGAAAGAAAGGCCCGGCGCATCGTTCGGCACGACGAAGGTGGAAATGCCTTTCGGCCCGTCGGCGCCGGTGCGCGCCATGACGACATAGAGGTCGCTGTCGCCGGCACCGGAGATAAACTGCTTGGCGCCGTTCAGCACATAGTCGCCGCCGCTCTTTGCCGCGCGCGTCTTCAGCGCCGCCGCATCCGAGCCCGAGCCGGGCTCGGTCAGGCAATAGCTTGCCAGCCATTCCATTGAGGTCAGCTTCGGCAGGAAGCGCCGGCGCTGTTCGTCGCTGCCGAAGCGGTCGATCATAGATGCCGCCATATTGTGGATAGAGATGAAGGCGGAAAACGCCGGATCGGCCCGCGAAAGCGCCTCGAAGATCAGCACGGCGTCGAGCCGGCCGAGCCCCGAGCCGCCGACATCCTCGCGGACATATATGCCTCCAAGGCCGAGCGGGCCCGTCTCGCGGATCACGTCGGCGGGGAAATACTTGTTGCGATCCCAGTCGAGTGCGTTCGGCGCCACACGGTCGGCGGCGAAGGCCTCGGCCATCTCCTGGATGGCGCGCTGGTCCTCGTTGAGTTCGAACTGGCTGGTGCCAGCATCGACAGCGGCGTCCATGGCGTGCTCCCTGACGTTTCCGGCCTGCTGGCCTGTCGTTTTTGGCTTTGCGCGCCGTTCAATCTAGACCAATGATGCCGCCGCGCAACCCGACCCGTCTGCGCAGCCGCTGTGCGCGAATGCGCTTTGGAGCAAAGTGTGACGACAAAATTCGACGAACTGCTTGGATGCTTCCATGCCTATCTCCAGACGTTCGATGCTGCGCTGGTGCGCGACGCCGTGGCCCGGATCGGCTGGGATATGCCAAGCCGGCCGCTCGAACCGCATGCACTGCCTTGTCTCGTCCAGCTCGACCGTATCGTCGAACTCGCTCCCGTTGCGGCCAAGCCGCTGGCGCGGCTGGTTGCGGCGCGTCGCGGCGATCTGCGCTGGGGCCAGACCTATGGGGAAGCGGATTTCGGCAAGGTTTTCATCGACAATTACGGCTGGCTTGAGGTGTTCGGTACGCGCGGCTATTTCGTCAATGAAGAGGTCGCGGCCGGCCTGCTGATCCTTGGACCCGACATCGTCTACCCCGACCACCACCATGTCGCGGAGGAGATCTACATCCCGCTGACCGGCGGCACCGAATGGCGCATAGGCGATGGCGGTTTTCGCCTTCGAGCGCCGGGCGAGGTGATCCACCATGCCTCTGGCGTCAGCCACGCCATGCGCACCGGCAAGGAGCCGCTGCTGGCGCTCTATCTCTGGCGCGGCGGGCCACTGGCAGCCAAGTCGACGATCACCGGAACTGTTGCGCAGGGCAGGGACTGATATGGCCAAGGCGATCATGCTGCAGGGCACGGGTTCGGATGTCGGCAAGACGGTGCTCGTTGCCGGTCTGTGCCGCGCGGCCAGGAACCGTGGGCTGAAAGTGCGGCCGTTCAAGCCGCAGAACATGTCGAACAACGCCGCTGTCGCCGATATTCCAGGCGTTTCAGGCGGCGGTGAGATCGGCCGCGCCCAATGGCTGCAGGCGATCGCCTGCGGCGTGCCGCCGACCATCCACATGAACCCGGTGCTCCTCAAGCCGCAGACCGATGTCGGCGCTCAAGTCGTGGTGCAGGGCAAGGTGTTCGGCGAGGCGCGGGCGCGCGACTATCAGGCGCTGAAGGGCCGGCTGATGGATGCGGTGCTGGACTCCTGGGCGACGGTCGGCGAGGGCGCGGACCTGGTCATTGTCGAGGGCGCGGGATCGCCGGCCGAGATCAACCTCAGGAGCCGCGACATTGCCAATATGGGCTTTGCGACGCGCGCCGGCGTGCCGGTGATCCTGGTCGGCGATATCGATCGCGGCGGCGTCATCGCCTCGGTCGCCGGCACCCACCTGATCCTGCCGGACGAGGACCGGCGCATGATCGTCGGCTATCTCATCAACAAGTTCCGCGGCGATGTCTCGCTGTTCGACGATGGCATCGAGGCGATCGAAAAATTCACCGGCTGGCGCTGCTTTGGCGTGGTGCCGTGGCTGAAGGCGGCGGCGCGGCTGCCGTCGGAAGACTCCGTCGTGCTCGAACGGCTGACGTCCGGCGAGAAGCGCGCGCTGAAGATCGCCGTGCCGGTGCTCTCGCGCATCGCCAATTTCGACGACCTCGACCCGCTCAAGGCCGAACCGCAGGTCGAGGTGGTGTTCGTGCCGCCTGGCCAGCGCCTGCCGCAGGATGCAGGGCTGGTGGTCATTCCCGGCTCGAAGTCGACGATCGGCGATCTCCTGAAATTCCGCGAGAACGGCTGGGACCGCGACCTTGCCGCGCACAGGAAACGCGGTGGCCATATCGTCGGCATCTGCGGCGGCTTCCAGATGCTCGGCCATGTCGTGCGCGATCCCGATGGTATCGAGGGCAGCGTTACCGAGGCGCAAGGCCTCGGGCTGCTCGACGTCGAAACGGTGATGGAGCCGGAAAAGACGGTGCGCAACGTCAGCGCGCGCTCGGTGCAATTCGATCTGCCGCTCGAGGCCTACGAGATCCATCTCGGCCGCACCACCGGTCCGGACACGCTGCGGCCGTCCGCCGTTATCAACGGCGTCGATGACGGCGCTATCTCGGCCGACGGCAAGGTGCTGGGCACCTATATGCACGGGCTGTTTTCCGCCGATGCCTTCCGGGCGAAATTCCTCGAAAGCCTCGGCGTCAAGGGCGGCGGCATCGACTACGGCGCCGAGGTCGAACGGGCACTGGACGAGATCGCCGCCGAGCTGGAAACCCACCTCGACTGCGACGCGATTTTTGGGCTGGCGCGTTAGCTGGCGGGCTCGTCAGCCTTCGGCCAGTAGGTGCCGAACGACCAGAGATTGCCTTCCGGATCGCGGCAGATGAATTCACGGCTGCCATAGTCGCGGTCGGTGAGTTCTTCCAGAATCTCGGCGCCGGCGGTCTTTGCCCGCGCGTATGCCGCATCTGCGTCAGCGACCGCAACGTAGATCGACTTGCCGCCGCCCGAACCGGGCGCGCCGACCATCTTGCCATAGGCATCGTCGCGCGCCGTGCCGAGCATGATGATCGAGGAGCCGAAAGCGAGTTCGGCATGGTGCACCACGTCGCCTTCGCCATAGCGGGCGCGAACGCTAAAGCCGAAGGCCTCGCACAGCCAATCGATCATCCTGCCGGCATTCCTGTAGCGCAGCGCCGGGTAAAGCCGCGGTGGTTCGGTGATGTTCGGCATGACTGATCTCCTTCAGCGGGTTGGTCGATCAACCCAGTCTGGGCGAAGGCTGGTTGCGCGTCTTGAAGAAATGTTACCTCGCGGCGACAGTGGTCGGCGTGACGCCTGCGAGGTCGCGGAACTCGCGCACCAGATGCGCCTGGTCGGCATAGCCGCAGTCGGCGGCGATGTCGGCCCAATCACTGTTGGTCTGTCTCGACAGGCCAAGCGCATGGTTGAAACGGACGATGCGCGACAGCGTTTTTGGGCCGGTACCGACTGCGTCCGAAAATTTTCCGGTAAGATGCTTGCGACTCCAGCCAAGCTTTTCGGCCAGCGTCGAGATGCGGGTCCGCCCACGCGTCGAGATGATCGTCTCATAGGCCCAGACCATTTCGGCCTGAGTGCGGTCTGCGCTTACCAACCGATCGCCGACGAAGGCCTCGGCGATGGCAAAGCGTGAGCTCCAATCCGGCGCATTGCCAAGCCTTTCGCGAAGCGCGATGCCTTCGACGCCGAGCACGTCATCCAGGCCGACCATGCGGTCGGTCAGTTCGCTCATCGGGCGGCCGAAGAAGCGACGAGCGCCGAGCGGAGTGAAATTGATCTGCACACAGCAGGCGCCGCCGAAGGATTCGATCACCACCGGCCCGGCATAAAGGCCGGCGGCAAAACTGGCGAAGCGGTCATTGTCGCTGGGGTTCCTGCCGAGCCCGATGGCAAAGGGTTCGGCAAAGCTGATGACCAGCGGCACGGTCAGCGAGGCATATTCGATCGCGCGGAAATGGCTTGGCATGGTTTCGCGAAAGCCGCACATGTCAGTGACGGCGCCCTGAAGCCGATGGCTCGGCGCGCGCCGCACCATCTCGAACTGATCGAGCTCCGGGCTGTCGTGGCGGCCGCCGTCTTCGCTGGTGGGCATTGTGCTTTCCCTGGTCCAGGAATTCTAACAGACCATCCTGCAGAATCAAAAGCGCCCCGCTTTTGGCCGGGCGCACCGAGTTGCCTGAGATTCCGAATTGTCTGGACGTGTTTAAGCGCCGCGCATCAGACAGCCGGCGGCCAGCACGATGTAGGCGATGACGACAATCCACACAGAAGCCAAAGGGATAAACGCAAGAACGCCAAGCGCGGCGAGAACGCCGATGATGGCGATGACAAGGGATATGATAAAAATAAGCTGGGTAGGTGCACTGAGATTCATGTCCGTCCCTCCTCAACATGATTCGTACAGCGGCATAGTATCAGTCGCACGGTCACACACCAATGAGCGCAGCGGCTTGCCGGATTGGCCGGCAGCTTTCCAGCGAGAAAACATGCGGCTCCAGCACGCGCACCCCCGTTTGCGCCAGGCCGATTCCGCGCTACCTTCCGAACGAATCGGAAGGGGCTGATGGCGATGGGATTGCTGGACCAGATACGCTCGATTTTCGACGGCGACCCCGGCGTGCGCAAGGTGGCGGACGATCCGGTGCTGTCGGCGGAGCTACTGATGCTGTTCCGCATGATCCTGGCCGATGGTTCGGTCAGCGAAAGCGAAATGACCGCCTTCAGGCGTATCTGCCGGGACGCCTTCGGCATTCCCGAAACCAGCGTCGACAGCGTCATCGAATACCTCAACGAATTCGGCTACGAGACCAACGGCTCGCAGGCCATCGCGCAGTTCCGCGACCTCGATGTCGAACGGCGCAAGCTGCTCGCCCGCCATATGGCCGAGATCGCCAAGGCCGATTCGCAACTTGCCGGGAGCGAGATGCAGCTGTTGCGCCGCACCCTCGACCTGCTTGAAATCAGCCCTGCCGATGTGGTGAAGCCGCAAGGCTAACGGTCGCAGCTCACCCCTGTTCCTGCAGCCGTTTCGCGATCGCCCGATGCAAATCGGGAGCGGCGGCGACCAACGCCTTGGCGGCTGCGGATTGCGGGTGGTCGAGCACTTCGCTCGTCCTGCCGCGCTCGACGATCTTGCCGTCATGCATCACCATCACTTCGTCGGTGATGGCGCGGGCGACGGTCAGATCATGGGTGATGAACAGATAGGCGATGCCGAGCTTCTGGTTGAGCTCGGCGAAGAGGTCGAGGATCTGGGCGCGGATCGAGACATCGAGTGCCGAGACCGGCTCGTCGGCGACGACCAGCTTCGGCCGCGTGATGATGGCGCGGGCGATCGACAGGCGCTGACGCTGGCCACCCGAAAACTCATGCGGATACTTGTCCATGTCGCCTGGTGAGAGGCCGACCTCGTGCAGCGCATGCGCCACCATCTCGCGCCGTGCGGCGGGCGCCGGCTTCTTCTCCAGCACATGCAGGGGCTCTGCCACCAATCTTTCGACCTTCTGGCGTGGGTCGAAGGAGCCATACGGGTCCTGGAATACGACCTGCATGTCGCGCCGCGCCGGCTTGAGCTCCGCCTCGCTCTTGCCGGTGAGGGTGTCGCCGCGGAAGCGGATCGTACCGGTCGTCGGCTTGTCCAGTGCCAGGATCATGCGGGCAAGCGTCGACTTGCCACAGCCGGAACGCCCGACCAGTGCCACCGACCGGCCGGGCGCCATCGCGAAGGAGACATCGTCGACGGCGCGGATTGGAGCCGCGCGTTTCAACAGGGATGTGCGCCGTCCCGGATAATCCCGCGTTACGTTCTCTACCTGAAGCAGCGGTTTGGCCGATCCGCTGTCATGTGTGCGGGCCCGCGCCGGCACATGCATCGAGGCCTGCGCCAGCTGTCGCGTGTAGGGATGAAGTTGTTCCGACAGCGTGCGCGCGGTATCGCCGGCCTCCATCACCTCGCCATGGCGCAGGATGGTGATGCGGTCCGCCATCTCGGTCACCACTGCGAGGTCATGCGAGATCAGCAGCAGGCCCATGCGGTTTTCCGCTACGAGATCTCGCAGCAGGTCGAGGATCTGCGCCTGCAGCACCACGTCGAGCGCGGTCGTCGGCTCGTCGGCAATCAGCAGCTTGGGCTTCAGCGCACAGGCGATGGCGATGACGACGCGCTGGCGCTGGCCGCCGGAGAGTTCGTGCGGATAACGCGAGAGCGGGAATTGTGCTGCCGGCAGGCCGACCCGGTCCAGCATTTTTCGCGCCCGTTCCTCGGCGTCGGCGCGGCTCGCCCTGGTGTGCCAGCGAATACCCTCGGCGACCTGCTCGCCGATGGTTTTGACCGGATTGAGCGCCGTCATTGGCTCCTGGAACACCATGCCGATGTCGTCGCCGCGCAGCGCGCACATCTGGTCCTCGCTGGCGGCAAGGATGTCGACGCCGTCGAAGTTGATGCGTCCGCTGGCGCGCGCCGCCCAGGGCAGAAGCTGCATCACCGTGAGCGCTGTCATCGACTTGCCGGAGCCGGATTCGCCAACCAGCCCCATCACTTCGCCCGGCGCGACGGAAAGTTCGATGTCTCTGAGGATACGGGTGCTGCCGATGGTCAGCGACAGCTTCTCGATTTCGAGCAGGCTCATCGCTGCCGCCGCGATTTCGGATCGAGAATGTCGGCAATGCCGTCGCCAAGCAGGTTCAGGCCAAGCACGGTGACGACGATCGCCATGCCTGGAAAGATCGCCATCCAAGGCGCCACCACCATGCGGGTCTGGGCATCGAACAGCATGCGGCCCCAGCTCGGCATTGGCGGCTGGGTGCCCAGCCCGACATAGGAAAGCCCGGCTTCGGCCAGTATGCCCATCGCGAACTGGATGGTGCCTTGCACCAGCAGCAGCGTGGCGATGTTGGGCAGCACATGTTCGATGCTGATCAGCGTCCTGCTCTTGCCGGCGGCGCGGGCGGCGAGGATGAATTCGCGCGGCCAGATCGCCAAGGCGCCGGCCCGGGCGACGCGCGCGAACACCGGGATGTTGAAGATGCCAATGGCAATGATGGCGTTGAACGCGCCCGGCCCGAAGATGGCGGTGATCATAATTGCCGAAAGCAGCGCCGGAAAGGCGAAGACCAAATCGTTCAACCGCATCAGCACGTCGTCGGCGAAGCCGCCGCGCGCCGCGGCAAAGGCGCCGAGCGGTACGCCGACGCCCATGCCGATGCCGACCGCCACCAGCGCCACGGCAATCGAGTTGCGGGCGCCAACCATGATCATCGACAGGATGTCGCGACCGAAATGGTCGGTGCCGAACCAGTGCGCCAGCGACGGCGCCTGGGTCTTGTCGGAAATGACCAGATTGGTGACATCGTAAGGCGTCCAGAAGAACGACAGGATCGCGACCGCCGCCACCAGTGCGGTGATGAAGAAGCCGGCGAGGAACGAACGGTTTCGAAACGCCTTGGCCAGGATGCCGGCAAGGTTCTCGTCGGGGATGTCGATGTGCAGCGTCATTGCCGGCCTCTCAGGCGCGGATCGACCACCGCATAGGAGAGATCGACAACGAAATTGACGATGATGACCGCGGCGACCAGCAACATGACGACGCTCTCAACCACGATCAGGTCACGCTGATTGATCGCCTGGAACACCAGCCGGCCGAGGCCGGGCAAGTAGAAGACGTTCTCGATGATGATGGTGCCGGCAAGCAGGAAAGCGAATTGCAGGCCTAGAATGGTGACCACCGGGATCATGGCGTTGCGCAGCGCATGCCGCCACAAGACAAGGCGATAGGGCAGGCCCTTGGCGCGGGCGGTTCGGATGTAGTCCTCGTTCAGCACTTCGATCAGCGCCGAGCGGGTGACCCGGGCGAGGATCGCCGCCTGTGGCAGAGCGAGGGCGACCGCCGGCAGAAGTAGCGATTTCAGTGCCGGCCAGACGCCGGCGCTCCAGCCGGGAAAGCCGCCGCCCGGCACCAGCCGCAGCCAGACGGCGAACAGATAAATCAGCATCAGCGCAAACCAGAAATTGGGCACGGCGACGCCAAGCTGGGCGGCACCCATCGCGATCGTGTCGCCGGCCCGGCCGCGCCGGCTGGCGGAAAACAGTCCGACCGGAATGGCAATGACGGTGGACAGCGCCAGCGCCATCAGTGCCAGCGGCAGCGAGACGACGAGGCGCTCACGGACCAGATCGATGACCGGCACCGAATAGGTGTAGGAACGGCCGAAATCGAGGCTCAGCAAGCCGCCGGCCCAATGCAGATAGCGCAGCACGACGGGAGCGTTGAGACCCATCTGGTTGCGCAGCAATTCGATCTGGTCGGCACTGGCGTTCAGGCCAAGCATCAGCCGCGCCGGGTCGCCGGGAATGATCTCCAGCACGGCAAAGACCACTATCGAGGCCAGAACCAGCGTGACGACGGCGATGGCGAGCCGCTTGAGGAGGTAGGCGGTCATGGACGTTGAGGAACCGCTGTGTTGGCGAACGCAAAAACCGGGCGAAGCTTGCGTTCCCGCCCACCCTCTGTGCCGGACATCTCCCCCTCAAGCGGGGAGATTGAGCCCTCTTCGCTAACCACTGGCGTTGCAAGGACAGAGCCAGCGTGGAAACGGCCAGTCTCCCCGCTTGAGGGGGAGATGTCCGGCACAGAGAGGGGTGTGACGGAGTGCAACTTTCGCCCCTTCTGTCAGCGCCTCAATCCGTCCACTTCACCTTGGTCAGGTCGTTGGCCTGGATCGGGGCGTTTTCCCACAGGCCCTGCAGTTTGGCGTCCCAGACGCCGACCTTCGGCAATTCGTACAGGAAGCCGACCACGGCGTCATCTGCCAGGACCTTCTGCGCCTCGCCGAGCAGCGTCGTGCGCTTGGCCTCATCGGAGGTAAGGTTCAGCTCCTCGATGATCTTGTCGAAGGCCGGATTGTCGTAATTGAAGTAATAGTCCTTACGCGAATAGATATCGATGTCGTTGGGCTCGGTATGGGAAACGATGGTCAGGTCGTAATCCTTCTTGGTGAAGACCTGGTCCAGCCATTGCGCCCATTCAACCGGTATGATCTCGAGATCGATGCCGATTTCGCGAAGCTCGGAGGCGATGATCTCGCCACCGAGCCGCGCGTAGGAGGGCGGCGGCAGCTTGAGCGTCGCCTTGAAGCCATTCTCCAAGCCGGCTTCCTTCAGCAATTCCTTGGCCTTGTCCACATTGTGAGGATAGAGGCCGGTGAGGTCGACATAGGCTTTGCTGGCGGGCGACATGTGCGAGCCGATCGGCACGCCGAGGCCGGCCGAGGCGCCGTCGATGATCGCCTTGCGATCGAGCGCAAAGGAAATCGCCTGCCTGACCTGCAGCTTGTCGAAGGGCGGCTTCTTGTTGTTGATCGACAGGATGGTTTCACCCTCGGTCGAGCCGATCACCACCTTGAAGCGTGGGTCGTCCTTGACCTGGGCGACGCTGTCGGGGTCGAAGAACGGAAAGGCCTGAACGTCGCCGGAAAGCAGCGCCGGAACGGCGGCGGCGGCATCCGGAATGATGCGGAACTCGGCCTTGTCGAGGAATACCGGGGCGCCCCAGTAATTGTCCGACTTGACCAGCGTGATCGATGAGCCCTTGGCCCAGTTCTGGAACTTGAATGGGCCGGTGCCAACAGGCTTTTCCTTGTTGGTGTCGGCTGTCTCAGGCGCCACGATAACCGCGTCGCCCCAGCCCATATTGTAGAGGAACGAGCCTTGCGGGTTCTTCAGCGTGACCTTCACCGTCGCGGGATCGACAACCTCGACCTTGTCGATGGCGGCAAACAGGCCCTTTTGCGCGTTGACGGAATTGTCGGCGCGGGCACGGTCGAGCGAGAATTTCACGTCGTCGGCGTTGCAGTCGGTGCCGTCATGGAATTTCACGCCGGTATGCAGCTTGAAAATGTAGACCTTGCCGTCGTCGGAAATGCTCCAGCTTTCCGCGAGATCGGGCAGCACTTCGCCGTTCGGGCCGATGCGGGTCAGGCCCTCGAAGACATTGGCATAGAGTACCTCGTCGATTGCCGCGGCGGCACCCGCGGTCGGGTCGAGATGCGGGGGTTCGAGCGTAATGCCGATGACCAGGTCGGTGCGCGCGGCCATCGCCGAGGTTCCGGCGGCCAACGCCAGCGCCGCGGCGGCCAGAATGGTTTTCCACAATTTCATCGTGCAACTCCCCATGTCTAAAACACGTGCTCAAACCCGGCCGGATAGAAGCGTGAATTCGCCGCCGAGTAAATTGCGTTTCGTCCCGTCGGCGGTCGCCGGGAGGAATGTTTTTTCGCCCAAGGCCGGATCATCGCGGGCCGGCGTCCCTCAGCAGAACGTCGAGGCCGATCGCCATCACCTTTGCCGAGTCCAGCATATCGGCAATGCCGACCCATTCATCGGGCCGGTGGGCGAGATCGAGGATGCCCGGGCCATAGGCGATGCAGTCATAGATGTGGCCGATACGGGCGATGTGCTTCTGGTCGTAAGTGCCGGGCGAAATCACGTAATCCGGTTCGCGGTCGAATATCTCCATGATGCCTTGCGCGACCGCCTTAACCACCGGCGCGTCGCGCTCGGTCATCAGCGGCAGCACCTCCATCAGATCGCGGATTTCGTAGTCGAACTTTTTGCGCTCGCGCTTCAGCCGTTCGAGGATATCGGTCACCTCGCTCTTGACCGTAGCGAGATCCTCTTCGAGCAGGAAGCGGCGGTCGATGGTCAGCCGGCAGGAATCGGGCACGTTGGGCGAGGGCAGGCCGGGCCGGAAATCCTCCGTCTGGCCGCCATGGACCGAGTTGATGTTCATGGTTGAGCGTTTTGCGCCTTCGGGCACGACCGGCATGCACGTCATCTTGCGGTCGAGCGCCGGAAACAATTCGTCCTCGAAGGCGCGCAGCACGGCGCCCATATGGCGCACCGCATTGTCGCCGAGGAACGGCATCGAGCCGTGCGCGATCTCGCCCCTGGTCTCGATCTCCGCCCACCAGACGCCGCGATGGCCAAGGCAGATGCGATCCTTGTTGAGCGGTTCGGGAATGATGACGTGGTCGACCTTCGGCCTGGAGAAATAGCCGAGCTTGGCCAGATGCGCGACGCCGCCAAAGCCGCCGGACTCCTCGTCGACCGTGCCTGAAATCTCGATGGCGCCGGGAAAATCGGGAAAGACCTCCATGAAGGCTTCAGCGGCGATGATCGAGGCGGCAAGCCCGCCTTTCATGTCGCAAGCGCCGCGGCCATAGACCTTGCCATCCCTGACGATGCCGGCGAATGGATCGAGACTCCAGCCGTCGCCGGGCTCGACGACGTCGATATGCGAATTGAAGTGCACGCAAGCACCCGGCGCCCGGCCATCGAAGCGGGCGACGACATTGACGCGCGGGTAATGGTCAGTGTCGCCAGGCGTGCCCTCGGCACGGATGAATTCCGTCTCAAAACCACGCTTCTTCAGCCGCGCGCCGATATATTCGGCACATGGCCGATAGGCTTCGCCGGGCGGATTGATGGTCGGAAAGCGGATCAGATCCGCAGCCAGTGCAACCAGATCATCGGCTCGGTCATCGATAGCCTTGAGGAGCCGTTCGTTCGGTTCGTTCATTCGGCGAATTGAGCAGCGGATGAGGGGGTTTTGCAAGCCCGATGGCGAATTGCCAGGCGATTGCGTGTCGTTACGGCAACTATTGCGGGAAATCGTTCAAATTCGCTGCTTGGGATTGGTGAAATCGTCAGGGAGTAAGTGTTAGCTCGCTGGCTTGCCATCAAAACGCTGGGGAACAGCGTGAGGGCAGGCAGGCAAGGGGCATCAAAGGGGTTTGATTGCATGAAAAACACTGTTCTCATGGCAGCGGCATTAGTAGCGATGCTGTTCGGTTCGTCGTTCGAGAGTCGTGCGGCCAGCCTGGTCGCGAACATCGATATTTCCTCACAGACGATGACGGTAAGATACGGGCTGTCGTATTACCGGTGGAGCGTTTCCACCGCCCGCAAAGGCTACATCACGCCACGCGGCAGCTATCGTCCACAGCGGACGGCCCGGATGTGGTATTCGCGCAAATACGACATGTCGCCGATGCCCTATTCGGTGTTCTTCCGCGGCGGCTATGCCATCCACGGCACCGGCGCGATCCGGCAATTGGGGCGCCCGGCATCGCATGGCTGTGTGCGCCTTCACCCCAGCAACGCGGCCGCATTCTATTCGATGGTGCGCAAAGCCGGCTTCGGCAATACGCGGATCCTCGTGACGAATTAGGGTCTGCTCCCCGGCCCGCAACAAAAAACCCGCCGGAGCGGCGGGTTCGTCGGAGCCAAATAGCACCATAACTAAATTTGTAGCATAGCTGCCGGCACAAAGCAAGAACAAAATACGTCAGTAGCGGAAAACGCTTGCTATGGTTTCCGCTCAAGCGGCTTTGTCGCGCATTGTCACCGGCCGACGCTTTTTGCGCTTGCTGATCTCCCAGCGCTTGTGGAACCACATCCACTGGCCGGGGTCTTCGCGCACCCAGCGCTCGACGACGTCGTTGAGAAGCTGGGTGGTGGCGGGGACGTCGACACTGCCGCCGGCGGTGCGCGGCAAGGTGAGCTTGTCCTCGATCTCGAGCCGGAAACGATTGTTCGGCAAGCGCACGCAGCGCGCCGGGTAGACATCGCAATCGTAGTGCCGCGCCAGGGTGCCGAGGACCCGGTTGCTCTCGCAGGGGCGGCCGAAGAATGTCGTCTCGAGCCCGCCGGTGAATTTCTGGTCGACTAGCACGCCGATATTGCCGCCCTTCTCCAGGACGGCCGCAAGCGCGAACGAGGCACCGGTCGAAGACGGCAGCAGCGATCCCATGCTCGAGCGGCGGGTCGAGAGGATGTAGTCGGCGAGGTAAGGGTTGTTGGGCGGGCGAAACAGCGCCGTGATATTCATGCCGAAAGTCGCCGCCGCCACCGGCAGCAGTTCGAAATTGCCGAGATGCCCGGTGAAGACGATATGCGGCTTGTCCTCGCCCGCGATGCGCACGAAATGCTCCACGCCCTTGACCTCGACGCGGCCTGGCTTCGTCGCAGTGGGATCGTAGTCGAACAAAGCATCGAGAAAAATGTATTCGGCGGCCAGGCGGGCCATGTTGCCCCACATGTCGGAAGCGATCGCTTCGATCTCGGCATCGCTTTTTTCCGGATAGGCCTGGCGCAGATTGTCGACCGCAACCTGATGGCGCGCCACCCAAGGGCCGATGCGGCGGGCGGCGCGGTCGGCAAAATTGAGCGCGCTGTCGGGCGGCAGCAGGCGCAGCGCGGAGATGATGATCATCGCGACCCGCGCGACCAGCCAGTAATTGAACTGGCGAAGCCGCCTGCCATAGCGGAATCCCAGGTCCCTGCGGATCTTCTTGAAGGCGTTGCCGATCATTCTCAGCCGACGCGCAGGATGATCTTGCCGAAGACGTCGCGGCCTTCCATGCGTTTCAGCGCCGCATCGATGCCGTCGAAGCCGACCTCGGTGTCGATCACCGGCGCGACCAGGCCCGCCGCCATCTTCTGCATGGCGTCGGCCATGTTTTCCATGCGGCAGCCGAACGAGCCTAGCAGCTTCAGCTGCTGCTGGAACAACTGCATCAAATTGATCTGCGTCGACACGCCCGAGGTCGAGCCGCAGGTGACCAGCCGACCGCCGCGTTTGAGGCACAGCATCGAGGCGGCAAAGGTGTCGGCGCCGACATGCTCGAACACCACGTCGACGCCCTTCTTCTTGGTCAGCTTGCGCACGACGCCTTCGAAGCGGTCGTCGCGGTAATTGATGACGTGGTCGGCGCCGAGCGCCTTGGCCTTGTCGATCTTGTCGTTCGAGCCGACGGTGGTGATGACCGTGCAGCCCATCTTCTTGGCCAGCTGAATCGCGGCGGAGCCGATGCCGGAGCCGCCGGCATGGACCAGTATCGTCTCGCCGGACTGCAGCCGGGCATTGTCGAACAGCATGTGCTCGACCGTGCCGAAGGTGACAGGCGCCACCGCCGCGCCGATTTCGCTCACGCCGGGCGGAACTGGGACCAGAAGGCGCGCCGGCAGGTTGATCTTTTCCTGCGCAAAGCCGTCGAGATGGAAGCCGTGCACGCCCGAAACATGCTCGCAGAGATTGTCGCGGCCTTCGCGGCAGGCGCGGCAAAGCCCGCAGGTGCGGGCGCCATAGATCGAGACCAATTGCCCGGGCACAAGGCTGGAAACGCCGGGGCCGACCGCCTCGACCTCGCCCGAGGCCTCGGCGCCGACGACCAGCGGCAGCTTGCGCTTGGCAAAAGCCATGCCGCGCCAGCCCCAGACGTCGATGTGGTTCAGCGCCACGGCCTTGATGCGCAGCGTCACCTCGCCTAGCGCAGGTTGCGGCGGGGGCGGCAGGTCCACCGTTTCAAGGCGGCGGTCCTCGATAAGTTGCAATGCGCGCATGGTGCCTGTCGGTTCAGTCTGGCTGAAAAAGGTCGCTTAGACCGGTTCCCGCGCCATGACAAGGCAGGTGTTCTGGCCGCCGAAGCCGAAGGAGTTCGACAGGACCGTGCCGACCTCGGCGTTGCGCTTGGTGTTCGGCACCACGTCGAGGACGATCGCCGGGTCGGGATTGTCGTAGTTGATGGTCGGCGGAATGACGCTTTCGCGCATCGTCATCAGCGAAAATGCTGCCTCGACAGCACCGGCAGCCGATAGGGTATGGCCGATCATCGACTTGTTCGACGAGACCGGCATTGACGAGATCCGCTCGCCGAACACCGTCGACAGCGACAAATGCTCCATCTTGTCGTTTTCGGGCGTCGAGGTGCCATGGGCGTTGACATAATCGATCCCGTCCTCGCTCAAGCCGGCATCGGCAAGAGCGGCGCGCACCGCCGCGATCGCCGGCGAACCGTCCGGCTTAGAGCGGGTGCGATGGAAGTCGTCGGCCTTTTCGCCGCAGCCGCGCAATATGCCGAGAACGGTGGCGCCGCGGGCAAGTGCTGCCTCCAGCGATTCCAGCACAAGGGCGCCCGAGCCTTCGGCGAGCACGAAGCCGTCGCGATCCTTGGAGAAGGGTTTTGAGGCCTTTTCAGGGATGTCGTTATGGGTGGAGAGCGCCGATAGAAGCGAGAAGCGGATCAGCGCCTCGGCGGTCGCCGAGCCGTCGGCGCCGATCGACAGCGCCCTGTCGCATTCGCCGCGGCGGATCGCCTCGACGCCGAGCTGGATCGAGGTGGCGCCCGAAGCGCACGCGGTCGACAGCGTAATCGGCAGGCCGCGCGTGCCGAAACGGTCGGCAAGCCGGTCGGCAATCGAGCCGAACTGGGTGGTCTCGAAGATGTCGAGTTCTCTGAGGCCGCGCGCTACCCGCAGCAGCCTTTCGGCGCCGGAATCGTGCCTGTCTGAATTATTGGGCTTGTCGGAATTGTAGAGCGAAAAGCGCTCGCTCCAGTCGAGCTCGACCGGCGGCGAAGCGAGGAACAGCGGTCCGCCGAAATCGCCGGCATCGAGGCCCGCCTCCGACATCGCTTCCTGGGCGGCGGTTTCGGCAAGCTCATAGGTGAGGAGACTGGCGCCCTTGGAGCTCGACGGCAGGAAGTCGACCATGCCGGAGATGCGGGTGTTGAGATGATCGACCGGGAAGCGGGTGATCGGATGGATGCCGGATTTGCCCGATGTCAGCGCCGCCCAATTGTCGGCCTTGCCGACACCGAGCGACGTCACCACGCCGATGCCGGTGACCGCGACGATCGGCCTGCCCATATGGTCGTTCAGATTGGCCATTTGTTGTCCAAAAACCTGTTTCTCTTGGAGCGTCGCATCGCCCGAAAACCGCGTCACACTTTTCGGTCCGATGCTCTAGGCGGCTTTGATCAGCGCCATACCCTCGAATTGGTGATAGCCGATCGCCGTTGCAAGGACGGTCTTCGGGACACCGGCAAACGGTTTTTCGACTGTGGCGTCGAACACAGGGTAGGCGGCCTTGCGGTCGACAGCCAGTACCGCCAGCGCAACGGCAAAGGGGAACTGCGCTTCCTTCATGTGGCCGGTCAGCGTCGAAAAGCCGCGTGCGGCGATCGCCGGATTGGCGTCGAGCGCCGATTTCTCGGCGGCGGTCGCGGCATGGGCGCCCGAAGCGCCGGAGATCGCGAGCAGCTCGCCATTCGGCAATGCGGCCTGCTTCAGCAGCGCGGCGATCTCACCGTCGAGTTCGCCCCGCCGGCGCTTGGCACGGCCGGACAGGATCGGGCCGAGTTCCGCATAGATCTTCCGGCCACGGCTTTCCGCATGCTCGCGCTGCTCCAGAACGAGAAACGCGCCGCCGGATCCGGTCACCACGCCGCCGCCCTCGGCACCTTGCCTTTGCCAGACCGGCGTCCACGGACCGCGATGCAGGTAGCCGGCCAGTTCATAGCCGAGCAGCATGTCGGAGTGTTCGGTCTGGAAAGCGCCGCCGACCAGTATATGCGTCGACTGGCCGGAGCGGATGCGCGCGGCCGCCGTCTCGACAGCGGCAACGCCGGCACCTTCCTCGCCCATGAAGGTGCGCGATGATCCCGTCACCTTATGGACGATCGAGATGTTGCCGGCGAGCAGGTTGGAGAGCTGTGCCAGAAACAGCGTCGGGCGCAATTCCGTGGTAAGCTTCTCGTTGAGCAGCACGTCGCGGTCATTGCGGCTTTCCGATGCCGCGAGAATGGCCGCGTCGACCGCCTCGTCGCGCTCGCCGCCGCCGGCGGCCACCACCATGTCCATGGTCGCGCAGAGTTCGTCATTGCCCTTGATGCCGGCATCGTCGAGCGCAAGGCCGGCCGCATAGGTGCCGAGCCTCTGCCAGGTCTCCATCTGCCGCTGGTCGCCACGCTTGGCGATCTGCAGGTTCCAGTCGATCTCCGGCAGCGGGTGGACCGTATAGGGCGAGAAGCGCGAGGCCTCCAGAACCGGTTCAAGGCGCGGCTGGACGAGCTTTTGCCAATGCGCATCCGGACCCTCGCCCAGTGACGAGACAAGGCCGATGCCTGATATGACGACGTCGCGGGGGTTCATGGGCGGCTGTTGTGGGTGAGGGCGCGTCAAGCGCAGTGCTTAGATGGCGTTCTTGGCGGCGACGAGCGCGTCGATCTTGGCGCACAGGTTCTTCATGACGAAATAGTCGTCGGTCGAGGCCTTGCCGTCATTGACCTCCTGCGTCCACTTTTCCAATGGCACCTTGATGCCGAATTCCTTGTCAATGGCAAAGACGATGTCGAGGAAGTCGAGGCTGTCGATGCCGAGATCGTCGATGGTGTGGCTTTCGGGCGTGATCGTCTCGATGTCGATCTCGCTGGTGTCGGCGATGATCTTGGCGACTTTGTCGAACGTGGTGGACAAGGGCTTTTCCTTCGATTGCGGGCGGAATCTGTCCGCATGTGTTTTGGGCTGTCTAATCGGTTTTTCCGGGCAGGAAAAGGCCTGATACGCCGGGCGCAGATGGGATTGATGTTCTGGCAGAGCAAGATGAGATCGGAATCCAACCACGGCTTCTCGTGGCAGTGGCATTTCGGCAACACCTATCTCGCTCGACGCGAGGAGCGACCGGCCCGGTCAGAAGGTAACGCGGCCGAGCACGCGCAATCCGTCGCCTTGCGGCTCGACGACCACGGCTTCGCCTTCGCGCGGCGAGATGCCGGTCAATTCCTTGATGTCTTCGAGATGCGTGACCATGACCAGATTGTCGGAGCCGGAATAGCCGCGGATTTCTGCCAGGATCGCAGCGATCTGAGCGGCCTTCTCCTTTTCGTCGGTCTTCAGCAGGTCAAGCGGTGCGAACGGCTCCGGTTCGCTTTCGAAAGCTATGCGCGCGGTTTCGAGGCAGCGGCAATAGCGGCTGGACAGCACGCGCTCGACCGGTGCCGCGCGGGCGCCAAACAGCGCGCCGATCTTGCGCGCCTGTTGCTTGCCGCGCTCAGAGAGATTGACCTGGGTGGCGCATTTGCCGAGGTCGAAATTGGCCGCATCGGTGGTGCCGGTGACCATGGCATGGCGAAGCAGCACCACATGCCCGCCGTCGCGCAGCAGCGCCCAGCCGGCTTCCGTCGCATGGGCTGTGGCGGAAACGGCAAGCAACAGCAGCGCCAGCACAAATCGAAGCATCAGACATCCTTTTCGGGTGACCGGCAGGCAGGTCCCCGGTGACCGGCATATAGGGACGGCAAAGCCGGCTGAAAGACAAGCCGAGTGCAACCTGCGGCCGAGACGCCTATTTCTTCGCTATCTGCTTCTTCACCAGATCGATCTTGCGGTCGGTCAGCGGGATGGGGAGTGTATAGCCAGCATCGGTAAAGCCCTGCTTGGCGTTCTCGAAGAATTCGATCGCCTTTTGGTATTCGGCATTGCCACCGCCATAGCTGCCGCGGTTCCAGTGGACGTCGCCGAGATTGTTCTGCTCGAAGGCCCATTGCATCGGCTGGCTTTCGCGGGTGAAGACCTTGAGCGTTGCCTCGAAGGCGGCTTCGGCTTCGTCCAGATATTTGCCGGTGCGTTCGAGATTGCCTAGATTGATCAGGCTCATGCCGATGCCGTTCTGCGCGTTCGCCCAGTCGACGGGCGAGGTCTCGAAGGTCAGCACCTCCAGCGCTGCCCGGCGCGCGGCGATCGAAGCGGCCAGTTTGCGGGGATCGGCCTCGCTCATGCTCAGCCATTGCAGCGCCGAGCCTAGACCGGCCTGCGCCAGTGCCCATTGCCGCGGCGTCGTCTCGCGCTTGTATTCGCGAAGTGCATCGCGATAGGCCTCGATCGCCTCCTCGTAATGCACCGGCTTGTCGGTCACGCCGCCGAGCAGTTGCAGCGTGTTGCCGAGATTGTAGTGGGTCATCGCCCAGTCGAGCGGAAACTCCTTCTTGGTGTAGACGCGCCGTGCCGCCCGGTATGCGGCCGCCGATTGCTCAAGCCTGGCAGGATCGCGCGTGCGCTGGCCGAGCGTCTGGTAGATCGAGCCGAGATTGTTCTCCGCCGAAGCCCAATCCGTCGGAAAACGTTGGCGTGTGAATATGGTCAGCGCGTCGCCATAGGCGGCAGCCGCCTCTTCGAGCAGGCCGGTGCCGAGATCGAAACGGGCAGCACTGCTCAGCGCGTTACCCAGATTGAGACGGCTGCTCGCCCAGGAGAGCGGGAAGGTGTCGCGTGTGCGGATTTCGAGCGCGGCGCGGAATGCCGCGGCTGCCTCGTCGATTTTTGCCTTGTCGTTGCGTTGCGTGCCGAGAGACACCAGCGTGTTGCCGAGATTGTTCTGGACCATCGCCCACTGAACGGGCGCCTTTTCGCGCGTGTATTCTTCAAGCGCCAGCCGGTAGGCGGCCTCGGCCTCGGTCAGGCGCTCGCCGTCCGGTTCGCGCTCCGAAAGCGCGTAAAGCGCAAGGCCAAGGTTGCTTTGCGAGGCGGCCCAGTCCAGCGGGACTTTGTCGCGGGGCCGCTTCTCCAGCGTGGCGCGCATCGCCACCACCGCCTCATTCAGGCGTTTCGGGTCGCTCTCGCGTTCGCCGATCTTCAACAGCACATTGGCCAGGTTGTTCTGGGCCGCGGCCCAGTTGATGTCGTCCTTCTCGCGCTCGAACACGGCAAGCGAATCGCGAAAGATTTTCGCTGCCTCTTCCAGCCGGTCGGTTTCGCGCTCGCGCTCGCCGATCGTCTGCAGCACCACCGCCATGTTGTTGCGGGTGATCGCCCAGTCGCGGTTCTGCTCGCCATTGGGGATGAAGTTCAGGATGACGCGGTAGGCGTCGATAGCGTGCTGCAGCGCTTGCCTGTCGCCGGTGGCGTTGCCATGCGCGTTGAGCGCTTCCGCCTCCTGGTTCTTGTAGTTCCAGCGCAGCCTGTCGTCCCATCTCTCGACCAGCGAGAAGGCCTCGCCGTAGTCGTTGGCGGCCGACAGATAGTCGAAGACCAGCGCCGAAGCGTCGGCGCGCCTGGCATAGATCGCCGCGTCGGCAAGACGCTTCTGCCTGACCAGATCCTCTGCCCGATCGACCACGCCGCTGGCCTGCTCGACCCGGCCCACCGCCTGGTCGAGGAAGTTGCGCGCGGTGACGATGGCGCCCTGGCCGATCGCTTTGTCGGCCGAGGCGACGAGGCGGCTGATCTCGGGGTCGTCGGTGCGCAGCGCGTTGCGCTCGGAGATCATCTTCTTCAGGCGCTCGGCCTGCGCATCAAGCAGCTTTTGCAGGTCGGTGGGGTCCTCCGGCATCTTTTCGGTGCCGAGCGCCTTCAGCACGCCATAAAGCGCGTCGAGCGGCACGCCGTCCTGCAGCGAGGCCAGTTCGACCTGTGCCCGCTTGGGGTTCGGCAACTCGGCGATCGTCAGCAGCAATTGCCGCCGCTCGCCGGTGATCAGGTCGTCGTCGCCGGTCGGCTCCTGCGGTGCAACGCCGAAATAGAGCAGCCGGCGCAGGCTTTCATTGACCCATGGCCGCTGCCTTGCCTTGGTGTCGAGATAGACCTCCTCGGTCACCATGCGCATGACCGAGCCGAACTCGGTGCCCTTCATTGCCGCTAGGTGGCGCAGAAGTGCCGCTGCGTAGGGGCTGTTTTCGCCGACGATGCCGTCGAGTGCCGGCCGCCCCGGCTCGGCGGCAAAGCCGATCACCGTTCCCAGATTTTCCGTCGCGGTCGCGTTTGCCAGTGCCCTGGCACCGCGCACCGGCTCCAATCCGCCGGCGCTGATCGGGGAGGCCGAGGCCGTCGGCGCCCGGCGCAGCACCGCATCCGCCGGAAACGGGTTGGTGCGGCAGGCATCGAGCAACATGATCGTTACCGGCACGGTCGTCTTCAATTCGTCCATGACGGCGGAGATCGGCACCAGGGCCTGATCGGCGTCCTTCAATGAAGAAACGTCGGCGTCGACCGGCACCAGATAGTTTTCGCCGCCGGCCTCGATGCCGTGGCCGGAATAGTAGATCAAGGCGACGTCGGCGTCCTCTGCATCCTCGGCGAAACGCTCGAGGTCGCGCTTCAGCTTTGCCGTGTCGCGGTCGGTTACACTGCGCGCGTCGAAGCCGAGGTCGGTCAGCATCTTGGCGATGTCGCGGGCGTCGTTGGCGGGGTTGGGAAGAGCCGCTATGTGCTGGTATTTCGACTGGCCGACGATCAGCGCCACACCCTTGAGGCTCGCCGGCTCCGCGGCATGAGCCGAGGTCACCACGAGGCAAAGCATGGCGCCGACGAAAGCCGTCAGCCACGCCTGCTTGAAGAAGTGCTGATTTCCGACAAGGCCCATTCGCCGCGTGTCCCCCGACAACCCTGTATAGCGCTGGCATCCAACCATGAGCAAATTCGGGCAAGATCCGAGCGGCCGGATTGTTGGCCGGTACATTCGCGAGGGAAGGGCGATTGCGCCGCGCTCAGGGCTCGCCTATCACGGGAAAAATGTCTCCGCTTACCGAAACCGTCCTCTTCGTCTTCAGTCTCGTCGGGCTCGGCTATCTTGCCGGGTTGACCGGCTATTTGAAGCCGGCGAGCGGCGAGGGCGTATCCGAATTCGCCATCAACGTGGCAATGCCGCTTTTGCTGTTCCAGACCATGGTAAAGGCCGATTTCCACGGCGTGGCGCCGTGGTCGCTGTGGGGCGCTTATTTCGCGGCGGTCGCGCTCACCTGGGCCACCGGCCATCTGGTTGTTACGCGCATCTTCGGGCGGGACGCCCGCGCCGGCGTCGTCGGCGGCGTATCGTCGTCCTTCTCCAACGTCGTCCTGCTCGGCGCGCCCTTCATCATCGGCGTGTTCGGGCCGGCCGGGTTCGAAGTGCTGTCACTGCTCGTCTCCATTCACCTGCCGGTGATGATGATGGCCTCGATAATCCTGTTCGAGATGTTCGGCCGCGGCGGCAGCGAGCCTGTGCATCCGGTCCGTGTCGTCAGGAGCTTTCTCAGGAGGGTAATCATCAATCCGCTGATCATCGGCATACTGGCCGGGCTGGCGTGGCGCTTCACCGGTGCGCCGCTGCCGGTGCTTGCGACGCGGCTGAGCGACGCGCTGGCCGGCACGGCCGCCCCGGTTGCGCTGTTTGCCATGGGGCTCAGCCTGCGCCGCTTTGGCATCTCCGGCAATGTAAGGCCGGCGCTGGCGCTGTCGGCGCTGAAACTGTTCCTGATGCCGGCGCTGGTTCTCGGCCTGGTGTGGCTGATCGGCCTGCCGCCATTGACGGCCAAGGTGGCGGTGATGGTTGCGGCGTTGCCGTCCGGCATCAATTCCTATCTCATCGCGGTGCAGTTCAACACCGGCCAGGCGCTGGCGTCGAACCAGATGACCATCGCCACCGCCTGTGCTGTCGTGACCACTGCGTTTTGGCTGACGGTGGTCGTCCATGTTTTTGGGTAGGGTATGTCGATATTCAGGTGATGCCGGCCTGCGAATGGCGGTTTCCTGCGCTTCCGGTACTCACGGACCCGAATGTCCGCTCCGTTCCGGTTCTCGGAACCCACCCTTCTCGACTCGGCCTGACCTGAATCTCAACATACCCTGGAGCCTTGGCTGCATCGCTCTCGCTTTGGCTGGCCCAAACCCTATATGCCATCTTGTGATTGCTTGCGGGGCTTGCCCTGGGCTAAGAGCAGTGGCTCTAGCGATGCTATCGCGCACGTCCATTCACGAAATCAGCGACCGGCCCGCCAGGTGCCGAACGGAGGCGAGATCATGCTTCAGAAAACCAGCCATTTCATGCGGCAGGCCAATCTCATCAATGGCGAATGGGTGCAGGCCGATTCAGGCCAGACGATCGACGTCAACAATCCTGCCACCGGCCTCAAGATCGGCACAGTGCCGAAGTCGGGCAAGGCCGAGACCCGCCGCGCCATCGAAGCCGCCGACGCTGCTTTCCAGACATGGCGCAAGACCACCGCGCTCGAACGCTCGAAGCTGTTGCGCAAGCTGCACGACGCGATGATGGACAATCAGGACGTGCTGGCCGAACTGCTGACCATCGAGCAGGGCAAGTCGCTGTTCGAATCGAAGGGCGAGATCGGCTCGGCCGCGTCCTACATATTGTGGTTCGCCGAAGAGGGCCGCCGCACCTATGGCGACGTCGTTCCGTCGCCCTGGGCGGACCGCCGTATCCTGGTGACCAAGGAGCCGGTCGGCGTCATCGCCGCCATTACGCCGTGGAATTTCCCATCCTCGATGTTGGCCCGCAAGCTTGGCCCGGCGCTTGCCGCCGGCTGTACCGCCGTGGTCAAGCCCGCGTCGCAGACGCCTTATTCCGGCCTTGCCTGGGGCGCGCTTGCCGAGGAAGTCGGCTTCCCCAAAGGCGTAATCAATATCCTGACCGGCGCCGCCGGTGAGATCGGCGACGAGATCTGTGCCAACCCGCTGGTCAAGAAGATCACCTTCACCGGCTCGACGGAGGTCGGCAAGATCCTGATCCAGAAGTCGTCGGTGACCGTCAAGAAAGTGTCGATGGAGCTCGGCGGCAATGCGCCGTTCATCGTCTTCGACGACGCCGACATCGAGCGGGCCGTCGCCGGCGCCATCACCGCCAAGTACCGCAATTCCGGCCAGACCTGCGTCTGCACCAACCGCTTCCTGGCGCAGGCCGGCATCTATGACCAGTTCGTCGAAAAGCTGGCTGCTGCGAGCAACGGGCTGAAGGTCGGTTCCGGCCTCGAGGAGGGTGTCCAGCAGGGACCGCTAATCGATGAGAAGGCGGTGGAGAAGGTCGAGGAGCTGATTGCCGACGCTACTGCCAAAGGCGGCAAGGTCGTCGCCGGCGGCAAGCGCCACGCGCTCGGCGGCTCGTTCTTCCAGCCGACAGTGATCGCCAATGCGACGCCGAAGATGCGCTTCATGAAGGAAGAAATCTTCGGCCCGGTAGCACCGGTATTCAAGTTCGAGACCGAGGAAGAGGCCGTAGCACTCGCCAACGACACCGAGTTCGGCCTGGCCTGCTACTTCTACACCGGCGATCTCGGCCGCGCCTTCCGGGTCATGGAAGGGCTGAAATACGGCATGGTCGGCGTCAATGAAGGGCTCATCACCACCCCTGAAGCGCCGTTCGGCGGCGTCAAGGAATCGGGCCTCGGCAAGGAAGGCGGCCATCAGGGCATCGAGGATTATCTCGACACCAAATATGTCTGCATCGGTGGACTTGGTCTCTAGAAGCCTGATGCGGTAATACCGAAAACGACCCTGGGCCGCTTCGAAAGGCCAGGCTGGCATCGAGCAGCGAACTTGCGAGCATGGCAATGAAGGACGGCGAGGTTTTCGGCACGACGCAGGCGGGCGAGGCCGTCCGCCGCTTCACCATCCGTGGTGGCGGCCTCACCGCCAACATCATCGGGCTGGGTGCGATCATCCAGGATCTGCGTCTGGCCGGGCACGACGCGCCGCTGGTGCTCGGCTATGATCGTTTCGAGCACTATGAGACTGACACCGCCTTCTTCGGCACCGTCGTCGGGCGCTATGCCAACCGTATCCGCGACGGCCGCTTCACGCTTGCCGGCAAACGCTATCAGACCGAGCGCAATTTCCTCGAAAAGCACACGCTGCATGGCGGTTCGCAAGGTTTTTCGCGCCGGGCCTGGGCGGTTTCGCTGCATGGCAGGGATTTTGTCACGCTGACCCTGCACGACCCCGACGGCACGATGGGCTTTCCCGGCGCGCTCGACGTGACCTGCACCTACCGGCTGAAGATCCCCGGCACGCTCAGCGTCGAACTGACCGCCACCTGCGAGGAGCCGACGCTCTGCAACCTCACCCAGCATTCCTATTTCAACCTGGATGACGGCGGCGCCGGCGACATTCTCGACCACCGGCTGATGCTGAATGCCGGCGCTTATCTTCCTGTCGACGCCGATCTGATCCCGACAGGCACGGTCAAGCCGGTCGACGGCACGCCTTTCGACTTTCGCCAGGCGCGGCCGCTGCGCATGGAGACCGAGGGCGAACAGCTCCCCTATGACCAGAATTTCTGCCTCGCCTCGACGCGCGGGCCGCTGAAACAGGCATCATGGGCGCAGGGCGCGAATTCCGGCGTCGAGATGGAGCTCTGGACCACGGAGCCGGGTGTCCAGCTCTATACCGGCCAGTATCTGGCGCCGTCTTCGCCTGGATTGGGTGGGCGTGAATACAAGGCCTTTTCGGGCTTCTGCCTGGAGCCGCAAATCTGGCCGGATGCGCCGAACCGGCCGTATTTCCCGCAAGCCACACTGTGGCCCGGGCAGATCTACCATCACGTGACGGAATACCGGTTCAGGCTGCCTTAGGGTTGGACTGCCGCTGCCGAAGCGTACGACTCGAGCGTCGCGAACATGCCCAACGTAGCGCCTCGGGATGATAGTGTCCTGAAGGTTCTGCAAAAGCTCTGGAGAGAGAACAGCTCTTGGCCTGAGGCAACGGGCTGCCATGGCACGCTGGTGACGTTTCGACCACCGATTCCCGTGGAAGGGGAGTGCCATGACCAGTCGAGAAATAGGCTGAGCAGAGGGCGAGTTGAAAGCGTTGCTGTCGTCGGATGAGGACGGCTTTCGCAAGGTCTTGCAGATTGTGGTGCAGGAGGCTTTGGAGGCCGAGATGACGCAGGCCATCCAGGAACTTACCAAGAGCAATCAGTAACGCACTTCGTCGACCCGCAAACCGGCTTGAATGTCATTCGCGATAGTTCAGGAAATCTCCTGTCTTGATGGAAGCTCAGTCCCAAGCAGTTAGAATATGTCTTGACGACCGGAAAACTGGGAGGCGAACAATGAGCAGCGTATCTGGCGAATACCGTGCGTTGGTTGAAACTTTTCTCGCAGGGGAAATAGATGCTCCTAAGTTGGTAGAAATTTACTTAAAGAAATTTAAGAATGAGACGCGAGCCATCCCAGAGCAGGAGTTTAAGGTGATAGATGAGATCTTTGCTGGCATTGACTCATATACTTCCGATATCAGCTTGATTAGAGAGAATCCTAGATTCTATCTTGACGAAGCGCAACTGAGAGTAAAAGTTGCGGAGGCCCTAGACCGGCTCCCATAGGCTTACCGGCTGCCCGGCGGACACGCCAACGTCATCGCTGAATGCAACGCCATTTTTGCAGAGCTTGACGCACACAACTCTCGAGATCCCTAGTCTGCGGCAGAGCTTCAGCCATCTGGCGGGTATCTCAGAACCGGCTGGAGCGTTCTTTCGGCTGAGGCGACTTCAAGCCCTGACAGGAGCATGCCGGATCAGCAGGAAGTCGCGCGGCGGTCTCCAGCGCGACCCGCGAGGCTGTCATTGAGAGATTGGGCAGCACGTCCTCCTGCAGCAATTTCTGGCGATTGCGATCCATATAGTCGTTGAAGCCCGCCGTCACGAACGCGCAAGGCACGAAACACGCGCCGATCTCGCGCGACAAGGTCGCCTCAGGGGCGATGGAATGGTTGAGTACATCCGCCCCCATGCCCCGATACGCCAAGGCTTCGGCTGGCGTTGTCAGCCGGGGCCCATAACAGTGGGCAGCCACCAACTGCTGTTCGATGCCATAAACGCGGCATTCGGCTGGCCAATGACGGCGGGCCGTTTCGACCAGAACCGCCGCACATCTTGGACACACGATTTGCTTGCCCGAACAGTCAAAGCTCTGGCGGTCAGGCAACAGTGAAAACGGGGTCTGCGTCAGTTCGATGATGTCGGCGGTCACCACCATGTCGCCCGGCTGGATCGCCTTGTTGACGGCGCCAACCGTCGAGCAGGCGAGAACTTGCCGTACACCCGCCCGCATCAATACCCAGAACGCGCGGCGATGACAGGAATGGTCAATATGGTCGCGGGGATTGCCGTGCGAATACATGCACAGAGCGCGCTTTGCTCTCCCGTCGGCAGTAATCGACGCGTCGAACTCGAGCAGCTTCCAGTTGTCGGTACGACCGAAAGGCGTTTCAAAACTCATGTCGCGCCGCAAGGTACGCACACCATCGAATTCGACATCTTCCGGGAAGGCAAGCCCCCAGTTTGCCGACCCGGTGATGATGGCCAACCCTACCTGAGGGATGTCCGTCGAATGATCCGTCAGATCGTCGGCTGCATGGTAATTGGTGGGCATGTTTCCAGTCTCGGTCAGGATTTTTGGCGAAGGGTCACAATCAGGACCACGGCCACGACGATGACGGTCCACAATGTCGAGATCGCCGCAATGGTCGGATCGATCTGATCGCGCAGCGACAGGAACATAAGCTTCGGCATCGTGCTATTGCGACCACTTGCGATGAAGATCGAAATCACCGACTCGTCGAGCGAAGTCAGGAACGCCATCAATGTCGCTGACAGCAAGCTGATCCGAAGTTGCGGAACGATGATTCCGCCAATGGACCTGGCCCAGTTTGCACCGAGGCTGCGCGCCGCCTGAACCTGGTTCCAGTCAAAGCGGGCGAGAGCGGGTAGCAACACAATGCAGGCGACCGGAACGGCCAGCACCACATGTCCGACCAGCACACCGAATAGCGTTCCGATCAGATGTTGTGCGGCCAACACAAAGAAGAGACCGATCGCAAGCAGGATACCTGGGGTGATCGAGGGGGTCAGCAGGACGCTCTGGATGGCCGTAGCGGTCTTTCCGCCCAGCCGATTCATTGAAATGCAGGCGAGCAGCGCGAAGGGTACCGCGATCAACGCCGTCAACGTCCCAAGGATCAAACTCGTTCTGAGCGCGGCCATCCACGTTGCCGAGCCGAAGAAGTTCTCGTACCAGCGCAACGAGTAGGCGTGCGGCGGAAACTCGAGGAGATTCGACGCCGAAAAGGAAAGCGGCACCACCACGAGCGTCGGCAGCATCAGAAATGCCATGACAAGAGCGGCAAAGCTCCAGAGCAAAATGCGGGCGAGCCTGTTTTGCGGATAGGCTTCAAGCATGGGAGGCTTCCACGGTGTTCTGGGCCACCATACGGCGTGCCGCCAGCAACATCACACCGATCAGCGACATAAGAACGAGGAGCAGAATGCCCAGGACGCTTGCCGACCCCCAGTCCTGAAAGGTCGATAGTGTACGCTCGATCCGGGTAGAGAGCGGATTTACCTTGCCGCCGCCAAGCACCGCCGGCGTGATGAAAAAACCTATGGCGTAGATGAGGACGATGATCGAACCCGAGAAGATGCCGCCCGCCGAAAGCGGCATAATGACTGTGCGGATGACCTGCCTGAGAGTGGCTCCCATGCTCGCAGCCGCGCGAATGAGATTTGGGTCGATATCGCGCATCGCAGCATAAACAGGCAGCAGAAAAAGTGGCAGCATGTAGTGCACCATGCCGATGAGCGTTCCCGTGAAGTTGTAGACCAGCGGCAATGGCTCCGCCGTCAGGCCTGAACCGGTCAAAGCCGCGTTGATCAGGCCGTCGCGACGCAAGAGCACGAGCCAACCATAGGTACGCACCAGAATAGAGGTCCACAGCGGCAGCATGACGAACGCCATGAGCACGTTGGCCAGCCTTGGTCTGACGCTGGCCAGAGCCAGCGCCAGAGGAGTGCCGAGGAGAATGCAGGCCGCCACCGTACCCAAGGACAGTTCGAGGGTCGTGACGAGCGCCGACCACGTCAGTCCGCTCGAAAGGACCTTCTCGTAGTTGCCGACGGTGTACTCACCCCCGGTGGTCAGGAAGGATTGCCGGATGATCCAAAGGATGGGCAGTATCGCCGCCAGTCCAACGATGAACAGCGCCGGGAGCGAAAGTGAAAGAAAAAACCGCCGCTCGCGCCGCGCATCCGCCGCGAGCGCCGGGTCCCGGACGACGGTCACGCCATCGCTCCCGGTATCGCGTGAACCTTCGCTGCCGGTGCATATGCGGTCATCCGCTGACCGGCGGCAAGCTCGGCGCAGCCGCCGGCCCGCGCTGCCGGAATGCAGACAAGAACCTCTTGCCCGCCGTCAAGCGCCAGCGTCAAAAGCCAGTTCTCGCCGCGGAACGCTTTGGCGCGCAGTATTCCTTCGAGAGCCACTCCGTCTCCCCCGACGAGCTTCGCATCAAGATGGAAGCTTTCGGCGCGGATCATCAGAGTTTCGCGTGATGCTTCGGCGCCGTCGATTCTGCGCGCTGAGCCCGGGGCCACAATGTTGGCCTCGCCCATGAACTCCGCGACGAAGCGGGTCGATGGACGATCATAAATCCGCTGCGGCGTATCTATCTGCTGGATGCGGCCAGAATTCATCACCGCAATCCGGTCAGACGTAATCAGCGCTTCGCGCTGGTCGTGGGTTACATAGATCGTGGTGATCCGTAGATGATCATGCAGACGCCGGATCTCATACTGCATGGTCTCGCGCAGGTTCTTGTCGAGCGCCGACAGCGGCTCGTCCATCAACATCACGCGCGGTTCGAAGACGATAGCCCGCGCCAATGCCACCCGTTGACGTTGGCCGCCGGATAGTGCGGCAATATTGCGCTCCGCCAGACCATCCAGCTTCACGCGGGCCAAGGTATCAAGCGCCCGCTGACGCGCCTCCGCTCTCGGTACCTTGCGCAGCACCAGCGGATACGCGACGTTCGCCAGGACATTCATGTGGGGAAACAAGGCGTAATTCTGGAATACTATGCCGATGTCTCGTTTGTTGGGCGGCAGGCGGGTGATGTCTCGATCGCCCAAGAAAAGTTTACCGGAATCCGGCCGGACAAAACCGGCCAGAGCCATGAGTAACGTGGTCTTGCCCGATCCCGATGGCCCTAGCAGCGTGAGGAATTCGCCAGCCTGAATGTCGAGCGAAACATCATCCAGTGCGACGTAGGACCCATAAGCCTTGTGCACGCTTTCGATGGTGATCGCGAGCGACTTCATGATGTGCTCCAGCCTTAAAGCGCGTCGCGTTCGACCGGCTTCACGCGACGCGCTTTAGGTTCTTGTTTTCATGCATGTCGTTGTCGCGCGCTGCACATTTTTGCGCGACATGCGTCAGAGCTGAGAGTCAGCGAGCCATCATTTCATCGAAGGCTCTTTGGGCAGCCTCGCCATTCTTGACCCACCATTCTGAATTGGAAAACACCGAAGTGCCAGCATTTTCAGGCGCGGTCGCTAGGGTCTTCAGACGGTCCTCGGGAATAAGGCCACCCTCATATGCCGCAGGATTGACTGGGCCGTAGGCAATGAAATCGGTCAGCTTGGCAACCCGCGCGGGCTGCGTCATCGCTGCGATGAGCTTCATCGCGGCTTCCTTGTTCGGCGCTCCCTTCGGCACCCCAAGACAGTCCGTGCCGATGACCGAACCCTTGAACGTGTAGTCAGCCGCGCCGCCATCTGCTTTCACGGTTTGGGCGCGTCCGTTCCAGGTAATGACCAAATCCGCCTCACCGTCTTTCAGCAACTGCGCGGACTGGGCGCCCGAGGTCCACCACACGGCGACATCTGGTTTGATCGCTTCAAGCCGCTTGATGGCGCGCTCTAGCCCTTCCGGGGTGCTGAGCACGGAATAGACGTCCGCCGGTGCCACGCCATCGGAGAGAAGCGCGATCTCGATCGAGTCTTGCGCATTGGCGCGCAACGCGCGACGGCCAGAAAATTTGGCAACATCCCAGAATTCCGCCCACGTCTTCGGCGGGTTCTCGCCATAGGTCTTGGTGTTCCACGACATGACGGTGCCATAGGAGTCAAACGGATAGCAGTAGTCGGACTTCGCACCCTCCGGCACGGATTTCGGATCGATGATCTTGTAGTCGAGCGGCTCCAGCAGCGATTGTGCGGCCGCCTGGGCACCTTCCGGCGAACCCAGGTGAATGACGTCGGTCGTGACCGCACCCGAGGTGACCTGCATCTTCAAGGCGGCCAGGCCGTCGCTTAGGGTCTCCTCGCGGACATCATAGCCAAGCTCTTTTGCAGCCGGGCCCCACATGGCCTCCTTCATGGCGTTACCATAATCCCCACCTGCGGTCGTGATGGTGACCGTCTGCGCATGAACGGGCAGGGCAGCCGAGATTGCGAATGCTGTTAAGGAAATGCGTAGCCAGGACATAGGTTCTCCTCCCCAACTTTATCAAACATCGCTCAAAAGAGCCATTATTTTGTAATCGTAACGTTACGATTGCATCTCAATGCACTGGAGTCAAGCTGCTTCCTACGGGAGTTCGATTGACCGGGATGTCGAATTCGGTAACGTTATGGCGGTCAGCAAATCAGCCGGCGCTTTCGCAAATGAAGTCGGGCGAACAATGGCCAATCTAAAGCAGATCGCCGCGGAACTTTCGCTCTCGGTGACCACGGTTTCCCGCGCTCTGAAAGATGGACCGGAAGTGCAGCCCTCGACCATAGCCCGCGTCAAGGAGGCGGCTAAGCGGGTCGGCTATTTACCAAATCATCATGGTCGCGCGCTCAAAACCGGTCGAACGCAGACGCTGACGGCCGTACTCCCGATGGAAACACGAGACCATCTGTCCGATCTGTTGAAGCTTCCTTTAATCGAAGGCATGACGCTGGCGGCGCGGCAAGCCGGTTATAGTCTGTCCATCTATTCCACCACTCCCGACGACGATCCCGTTGAGAGTGTGCAGCGGCAGCTTCAGGCGCACAGCGCAGACGGCCTGATCATCACGCGCCTGGTGTCGGCTGATCCGCGCGTCAAGCTGCTGCTGGATAAACGCATGCCGTTCGTTGCGTTTGGAAGAACCGACCTGGATATCGCGTATCCTTATGTCGATGTCGATAATGAACAGATTGCCTACGAGGCGACCCGGCGGCTCATGGATAAGGGCTGTCGACGCATTGCGCTGCAACTTCTCGTTCCGGAGGACCAGACGAGTGCTATGCGTCTTGCCGGGTATGGAAGGGCAATGGCCGAGGCCGGTATTCCGATCGACCAATCGCTGATCGGTCATGGCATGTTCACCATGGAATCGAGCGCAGGCTGGTTCGATCGCTTGCTGGCGTCATCAGATCCGCCAACGGGCTTGGCGTGCGCCAACGAACTGGGCCTTCTGGGAGCGTTGCACGCTCTCGGCAAGCGGGATCTTACACCAGGCCGCGACGTCCACATCGTCACCCGTGACAGCACGCGGCTGGCACGCTTCCTGCCGGCAAAGATCGGAGTTCATTCCGTGGATATGGCGGGTGTTGGACGCAAACTTATCGAAGTCCTGGTTAGCCGGATCATCAATCCGCTTGGGCCGGTGGAGACAGTCTTGGTGCAAGGCAGATTCGAGCCGGCCGAATAATCCGGGCTGCCATCAGGAGGCCACCTCGTCTTGAACCGGCCGGATCAGCGCCTTTGCGGCAGCTGCTCCCGCCGCTAGGATACGATCCGACAATTCCGTTCCTTCCACGGCGCGCGCGAGTTGAAGCGCGCCGATGAGCGTTGCAAACATGCCCAACGCAGCGCCCTCGGGATCGTTCGTCTGCGGCAGAGCTTCAGCTATCTGGCGCACCAGGGATTGAGCGCGCTCGGCATAGAGGGCTCGCGTTTCAGGCGGCTGCCGCGCGATTTCCGGCAACAACGCGGCCGAAGCGCAACCCTTTCCAGGATTGTCCCGGTGCTCGGCCGATAGATACGTCTCTATGGCCATTTCCGGACCGCCGGCGGCCAATGCTTCCTGCACTTCATGCGACTGCGCGTCCAAGGCCGCCGCCACGCTTTCACGGACGAGCTCCGCCTTCGACTGGAAGTGCGGATAGAAGGCGCCGTTCGTCAGCCCGGCGTCGCTCATGATGGTTGCCAGCCCGGACGCCGCGATGCCGTCAGATCGAAAACGTTCGGCGGCGACCTCCATGATCCGGCTGCGTGACGCGTCTTTTCGGCCCTTTTCGTAGCGCATGGTCTTTCTTTCCTGTCCTGCTATTGCATTATGCTCATAATCTGATATTACGACCATAATTCAATTTGTGGAAATAAGCTAGACCTCTCGAACCTGGAATATCAAAAATGAATGGGAATTCTGAAAAAACCGCAATCGTGACCGGAGCCTCCTCCGGCATCGGCCGCGCCAGCGCCGAGGCCTTGGCGCGGGCGGGTTTCACTGTCTTCGGGACAAGTCGCCGCAAGACCAGTAATGGTCCGGGCGGAGTGACCATGCTGGCATGCGACGTGACCGATGATGCGGCCGTCAATGCGCTCGTTGCCACCGTGCTCGCGCAGACCGGCCGGATCGACCTCCTGGTCAACAATGCCGGTGTCGGTCTGCTAGGAGGCGCCGAGGAATCCTCGGTCGCCCAGGTACAAGCCCTGTTCGACGTCAATCTGTTCGGCGTCATGCGAATGACCAATGCGGTGTTGCCGTCGATGCGGCGGCGCGGCGAAGGGCGCATCATCAATATCGGCTCCATTCTGGGACTGGTACCCGCGCCATACTCAGCTCATTACTCGGCGGTCAAGCACGCGCTCGAAGGCTATTCGGAATCGCTCGACCACGAGGTGCGCGCCTTCAACGTCCGCGTTTCCGTCATCGAGCCGGCATTCGTCCGCACCGTCTTCGACCAGAACGGCATCGAGCCGGATTCGCTGTTGAAGGAATACGATCGGGCTCGAGCCGGGCTCAAGGCGCTGCTGGGCGATGTGATGCCCAAAGCCGATCGGCCGGAAGTGGTGGCGGATGTGGTTGTCAAGGCAGCGACCGATGCCCGCCCGCGACGGCGCTATACCGCTGGCAACGCAGCGCGCCAGGTCAGCCTGCTGCGCCGCTTTGCCCCCGCGGGGATTTTCGACAAGAGCCTGCGCAAACAGTTCCGACTGCCGGTCTGAACAACGGCGAGCCAGAGGATTTCACGCACATGCGACTAGCAACTACGACACATTTGGCCAGGCCCTACGAAACGGAGGCGCCAAGCATGACACATAGATCCAATCGGTCGCCGCGTTCACCGGCGTTGTTCCAGGACGCGCCAACGCTCTCGATCGATGTCGGCGGCACAGCCTTTGCTTACAGGGAACTCGGGCCCAGGGCGGGCGTGCCGGTGATCCTGCTCAACCATCTGGCTGCTCAGCTGGACAATTTTGATCCGCGCATCGTCGATGGCCTCGCTGCGACCCGGCGGGTAATTGCCTTCGACAATCGCGGCATCGGTGCTTCGGGTGGCAAAACTCCGTCGACCATTTCCGGCATGGCGCGGGATGCAATCGCCTTTGTCCGGGCGCTGGGGTTCGAAGAAGTCGATCTCTTCGGCTTTTCACTCGGCGGCTTCGTGGCGCAAGAGATTGTGCTGACCGAGCCCAAGCTTGTGCGCAAACTCATCCTGGCTGGCACGGGGCCGGCCGGTGGGCAAGGCATCGACAAGGTGACGCCGCTGACGATCGTGGACATGATCAAGGGCGCGCTGACTTTTCGGGATCCGAAGTACTATCTCTTCTTCACAAGAACGCCGAATGGGCGCCGCGCCGCAAACGCATTTCTGGAACGGCTGAAGGAGCGCCGGAACAACCGGGACAAGGCGATATCGCTGAGCGCGTTCGGCGCGCAACTCAAGGCGATCAAGGCCTACGGACTCCAGGCGCCACGAGACCTGAGCACCATCCGCATTCCCACTTTGGTTGCGAATGGCGACCAGGACAGGATGGTGCCGAGCAGCAATACCTACGATCTCGCCGGGCGTATCCCTGGGGCGCATCTGGTCATCTACCCGGATGCCGGGCATGGCGGGGTATTTCAGAACTACGCCGATTTTGTCCCGAAGGCGCTGTCCTTCCTCGAGGCTGAGGCCTTGCCGCAGGGCGGCCATGCAGCTGAAAACGTTCGGCTTGTTTCGTCCCGAACAGCAACAGACATTCTTAGAAAGTAACTGCCATGAAGGCATTCGTTGTCGATAAGTATAATAAAAAGGGCACCCTGCGGCTGGCCGAAATGCCGGAGCCGGAGCTCCAGGACAGCGATGTCTTGGTCGAGGTCCATGCCGCAGGGGTGAACCTGCTCGATTCCAAGGTCAAAACCGGAGAATTCAAGCTCATCCTGCCCTATCGCCGGCCCTTCATCCTGGGCCACGACGTGGCTGGGAAGGTTATCCGCGTGGGATCGAAAGTCAGCAAGTTCAAGGCCGGCGACGAGGTCTATGCGCGGCCGCGCGACGGCCGGATTGGACATTCGCCGAATTCATTGCCGTGAATGAGGCCGACGTAGCCTTGAAGCCCGAGAATCTCAGTATGGAAGAGGCGGCGTCGATTCCCCTGGTCGGTCTCACCGCCTGGCAGACGCTAATCGAACGGGCAAACCTGAAGAAGGGGCAGAAGGTCTTCATTCAGGCTGGTTCCGGCGGCGTCGGGACATTTGCTATTCAGTTGGCCAAGCACCTCGGCGCGACCGTTGCGACAACCGCGAGCGCGGCGAGTGCCGATCTGGTCAAAAGTCTCGGCCCCGATGTCGTCGTCGACTACAGGAAAGACGACTTCGAGAAAGTTCTGTCGGGCTACGATGTCGTCTTGAACAGCCAGGACGCCAAGACACTGGAAGAATCCCTGAGCGTGCTGAAACCGGGTGGCAAGCTCATCTCCATCTCCGGTCCACTGGATGCCGAATTTGCCAGGGAAAAGGGACTGAACTTGATGCTGAGGCTGGTGCTGCGCTTCCTGAGTCGCGGAATTCGGGCCAAAGCCAAGCGCCGTGGTGTGCAGTTTTCGTTCCTTTTCATGTGGGCGCAGGGCGATCAGCTGAGCAAAATCACCGCTCTCATCGAAGCCGGCGCGATCCGCCCGGTTGTGGATCGGGTCTTTCCATTCGAAGCGACCAATGACGCCTTGGCCTATGTCGAAACAGGACGCGCCAAGGGCAAGGTCGTCATCAAGGTCAGATAGCAGTTGCCTCGAACGCAGCCTTGAGCGTCTCGAACGGCGCCAGGGCGCCGCGCACCTGCACGACGGCGGCGGCGACGCGATGGGCGCGCAGCACCGCCTCTGCCGGGGCATGGCCGGCAAGGCGGGCTGCGAGGTAGGCGCCGTTGAAGGAGTCGCCGGCGCCGGTGGTGTCGACCGGCGCGGCGACATGCACCGCCGGAACCGATTGCAAGGTTCCGTTTTGCGCGATCAGCGCCGGTTCCTCACCGTTCTTGACGACGACTTCGCCGGCCAGCTTTCGCAGCCGTTCGGCTGTTTTCTGCGGTGTCGTATCACCAAACAGCATCTGCTCGTCGGGAAAGGTCGGGAGCGCGATGTCGGCGACGGCGAGTGCCTCGAGGATCGCGGCCTGCGCGTCCTCGCGCCGGCGCCACAGCCGCGGCCGGTAATTGGGATCGAAGGCAATCAGCGAGCCGGCCGCGCGCGCCGTGGCCACGGCCGTCAGCAGTACCTTGCGTGGAGCCTCGTCGAGGATTGCCAAAGTGATTCCGGAAAAATAGACAAGCGCCTGATTTTCAAGGCTTTTCTGCAAAGCGGCTGGGTCCGAAGCCAACTGCCTTGCGGCCGCATCGGCCCGCCAATAGGTGAAAGAACGTTCGGCGCCGGTCAGCGTGATCGCATAGAGGCCGGGGCGGGCGCCCGCTATCACCGGGCTGGCGCCGATGCCGATGCCGTTCTCGGCCAGGAACTTGATCTGGTCGCGTGAGAACGGGTCGTCGCCGAAGGCCGACACATAGGTCGCCGGCCGCTCGCCGCTCAAGGCATGCAGCGCCCACAAAGTGTTGAACGTATCGCCGGCAAAGCCCATGCGCCAGTTCGGCCCGGCCTGGCCCGAAAGCTCGAGCATGCACTCGCCGATCGAGGCGATGCCGTTTCCTGCCATGAAGCACTCCTCCGTCCTGCAATTGCGGTGCTGTAGCTTTTTGCAGCCGGCAGCGCCATGCTTGGCGACGGCGGATTCTTACACTGGGCGCGATTTCCCACAGGGGCGTGGGACGCGATCTGCCCAGCGAAACGTTATCCGCAGAACAGGAATGGGTTTGGCATCGTTATGGCGTTATCTTCTTGGGGGCCTCGGCCTGGCTGCCTTGCTCGCCGGCGTGCTGGCAATCGTCTATCTGACGGCGCCGCATGCGCCGCAACCAAGCTCGGATGTCGGCCGTTCCAAGACGACGGCGAACAAGCTGTTCGCGGCGACTTTCGAGCCCGAGAAAGGCGTCATCCGGCAGGGCGAACTGGAATCCTGGCTGCTGACGCTCAAAACCGTCGAGGGTGCGCCGGTGGAAGGTGCTGCGATAACGATTTCCGGCGGCATGCCGCAGCACAAGCACGGTCTGCCGACCAGCCCGCAGGCGACCGATTACCTCGGCGCGGGGCGCTATCGCATCGACGGCGTGAAATTCACGATGAGCGGGTGGTGGCAATTGCATTTTGCCATTTCCGCTGCGGCCGGTTCGGACACTGTCGTCTTCAATGTGGTGCTGTGAGCCACTGATGAGCCGGTTTCCCAGTCTTCTCGCGTTGGCGGTGGTGGCCGTACTTGCCGGCTGCGGCAGACCGGAGTTTTCCGATGCCGAAAAGCAGACCATCGCCTCGCTGGCGCTATCCAAGCTGCCGCCGCTGAAGCCCGATACCACCAATCGCTTCGCCGATGTGCCGGCCGCCGCGGCACTCGGCTCGACGCTGTTTTTCGACACCGGGATGAGCGGCGACGGCACGGTATCGTGCTCGACCTGCCACAAGATCGACCGGCAGTTCCAGGACGACCTGCCGCAAGCGGTCGGCGTCGGCCGCACCAACCGTCGTACCATGCCGCTGGCCGGCGTCGTGCATGATCCCTGGTTCTTCTGGGACGGGCGGCGCGACAGCCTGTGGGCGCAAGCGCTGACACCGCTCGAAAATCCGCTGGAGCAGGCCGGCAGCCGCGCCGCCTTCGCGCATTACATCAAGGCCCGCTTCGGCGAGCGCTACGAGCGCATCTTCGGGCCGCTGCCGGACCTTTCGGGCGTACCGGCCAATGCCGGCCCGCTCGGCACCGATGCCGAGAAGGCGGCCTGGAACGCCATGCCCGCCAGCCAAGCCGAGGAGGTCAACCGCGTCTTTGCCAACATCGGCAAGGCGATCGCCGCCTTCGAGAGCTCGATCGCGCCGCCGCAGACACGCTTCGACCGCTTTGCCATCGACCTGGCTGCGGGCGCCGAGCCGAAAGGCGACGCCGCCTTTTCGCCGGAGGAAATCCTCGGCCTAAAGCTGTTCATCGGCAAGGCCAATTGCGTGACCTGCCACAATGGCCCGCGTTTTACCGACGGCAGCTTCCACAACACCGGCGTGCCGCCGGTCGCGGGCCTGCCGCCGGATCGCGGGCGCGTCGACGCGGTGGCGCAGGTCGAGGCCGATCCGTTCAACTGTTTCGGCGCCTTTCGCGACGGCGATGCCAGCGCCTGCCGCGAACTGCGCTTCATGGTCAAGACCGGGCCGGAACTCGTCCGCGCCTACAAGACGCCGTCGCTGCGCGGTGCCGCCACCCGTCCGCCCTACATGCATGCCGGGCAGTTTTCCTCGCTGGACGAGGTGGTGGCGCATTATTCGAAGGCGCCGGCAAGTGTCGAGGGTGTGTCAGAGGTCCACCCGCTGCAGCTTTCGGACCGCGAGCGCGCGGCGCTGGTGGCGTTTTTGAAGACACTGGCGGAGTGAGGGTGGCTCAGCCCGCTCTGTAGCGATCGGCTTTCTAAGTCCTTCACTCCGCCAACATTACCGCAACAGCGCTCTCCTACCGATCCTTCACTGTCTCCATCGCGACAAACGTCGAGGTCTGGGCAACGTGCGGCAGGGCGGAGATGCGCTCGCCGAGCACGCGGCGGTAGGCGGCGATGTCGGTGGTGCGGACCTTCAGCAGATAGTCGAAGCTCGACGCCATCATGTGGCACTGCTCGATCTCCGGCACCGCCTGCACGGCGCGGTTGAAGGCGTCGAGCGCGGCCGAGCGGGTGTCGGAAAGTTTCACCTGCACGAAGGCGACATGACCTTCGCCCATGCGCTCGCGATCGATGATCGCCTGGTAGCCCCTGATAAAGCCATCCTTTTCCAGCCGCTTGACCCGCGCCTGCACCGGCGTCTTCGACAGGCCGACTTTTGCCGCGAGTTCCGACATGGAAAGCCGGCCGTTGCTGCCCAGCGCCGACAGGATGTTCCTGTCAATGCGGTCCAATTGGTCTTCTGTCATTGAAATTCTGGTCAAAATGGCGGGCATCAGCCGCCATGATAGATCAATCGACCTGCGCTGTCGATTTCTTTGGACCGACTGCGATCGGGCTTTGTGCTAGCTTTGCGCCATTCGGTCCGGCGACCGCCGGCCCGCTCCCTGATGCTTGCTCTACAGGACCGTCATGCCAGCGCTCGATGCCATCCGCCAGCAGATCCGTGCCAATTACCTGCCTGACGAAGACGAGGCTGTGAAGCGGCTGGCCGAGGCGACGGGGCTTTCGGGGAAAGACCGAAAGGCGATCTCGGCCCGCGCCGCCGATCTGGTGCGGGCAGTGCGCGGCTCGTCCGATCCGCGGCTGATGGAAGTCTTCCTGTCCGCCTACGGCCTCTCGACCAAGGAGGGCGTGGCGCTGATGTGCCTGGCCGAGGCGCTGCTGCGGGTGCCCGACACCGAGACGATGGACGATCTCATCGCCGACAAGATCGCGCCGCACGACTGGTCGGCGCATGCGGGCGGCTCGAGCTCGATCTTCATCAACGCGTCTACCTGGGCGCTGATGCTGACCGGCCGCGTGCTCGACGAAGGCGAGGGCGGCATCGAAGGCACGCTGCGCGCCATGGTGCGCCGGTTGGGCGAGCCGGTCATCCGCAAGGCGGTGGCGGCGGCGATGCGCGAGATGGGCGAGCAGTTCGTGCTCGGCCGCACCATTGCCGAGGCGGTCAGGCGCGGCCGGCCGATGACGCAGAAGGGCTATCTCTATTCGTTCGACATGCTGGGCGAGGCGGCCCGCACCGAGGCCGATGCCTTGCGCTATCTCAAGGCCTATGCCGACGCCATCTCGTCGCTCGATGCCGGCGCCAACGGCCCCGACATCCGCCAGAACCACGGCATCTCGGTCAAACTGTCGGCGCTGCATCCGCGCTATGAAGTCACGCAGAAGGAAAAGATGCTGCCCGTCATGGCCGAGCGGCTGTTCTCGCTGGCGCTGGCGGCGCGCCACTCGCGCATGGGCCTCAACATCGACGCCGAGGAAGCCGACCGCCTCGATTTGTCGCTGGACGTCATCGAGCGGGTGCTGGCCGAGCCGGAGCTTGCCGGCTGGAACGGTTTTGGCGTCGTCGTGCAGGCCTATGGCCCACGCGCCGCGTTCGTTATCGACTGGCTCTACGAACTGGCGAGGAAATATGACCGCAGCATCATGGTGCGGCTGGTCAAGGGCGCCTATTGGGACACCGAAATAAAGCGGGCGCAGACGCTCGGGCTCGACGGCTATCCGGTCTTTACCCGCAAGGCTAACACCGACGTCTCCTACCTGGCTTGCGCGAAGAAGCTGTTGGCGATGACCGATCGCATCTATCCGCAATTCGCCACCCACAACGCCCACACCGTCGCCGCCATCCTGTCGATGACGACGGACCGCGATACATTCGAATTCCAGCGGCTGCACGGCATGGGCGAAGCTCTGCACGAGACGGTGCGCAAAGCCGAAGGCACGCGCTGCCGCATCTATGCGCCGGTCGGCGCCCATTCCGACCTGCTTGCCTATCTGGTCCGCCGGCTGCTGGAGAACGGCGCCAATTCCTCCTTTGTCCACCAGCTCACCGACGAGGAGGTCGAGCCCGAGGACATTGCCCGCGACCCACTCGAGACGGTGGAGAAACAAGGCCCCGCCGCCAATCCGGCGATCGTGCCGCCGTCGGCGATCTTCGGTCCCGGCCGGCGCAACTCCAAGGGTTTCGATATCACCGACACGCTGACGCTGGCTGCGATCGACAAGGCGAGGGCCGAGTTCGCCGGGCCGGAGCGCTGGCACGCCAAGCCGGTCAGCCGCGCTGCCGGCTACGGCAAGCAGCGTCCGGTCGTCAATCCGGCAAAACCTTCGGAAGTGGTCGGCACGGTCAGCGAGGCCGGCGCCAAGCAGGTCGAGACCGCCGTGCGCATCGCCGTCGAGGCACAACCGGCGTGGGCAAGACGCCCGGTTGCCGAGCGCGCCGCCATCCTCAACCGGGCGGCCGATCTCTACGAAGCGAACGCCGTCGAGTTCTTTGCACTCGCCGCCCGCGAGGCCGGCAAGTCGCTCGCCGACGGCGTTGCCGAGGTGCGCGAGGCGGTCGATTTCCTGCGCTATTATGCGGCCGAGGCCGGAAATGCCGAGGCGGGAACCGAGGCGCGCGGCGCCATCGCCTGCATCTCGCCGTGGAATTTTCCGCTCGCCATCTTCACCGGACAGATTGCGGCAGCACTCGTCACCGGTAATTCCGTTATCGCCAAGCCTGCCGAACAGACGCCGCTGATCGCTTTTCGCGCCGTCCAGCTGCTGCGCGAGGCCGGCGTGCCGGAAGGCGTCATCCAGCTTCTGCCCGGCGACGGCCCCTCGGTCGGCGGCCCGCTGACCGCTGACCCGCGCATTGCCGGCGTCTGCTTCACCGGCTCGACGGAGGTCGCCAAGCTGATCGAAAAGCAACTCGCCGAGACCGCTGCGCCCGATGCCATGCTGATCGCCGAGACCGGCGGCCTGAACGCCATGATCGTCGATTCCACTGCGCTGCCCGAACAGGCGGTGCGCGACATCCTGGCCTCCGCCTTCCAGAGTGCCGGCCAGCGCTGCTCGGCATTGCGCATTCTCTACGTGCAGAAGGACGTCGAGAAGAAGATGCTGGAGATGCTGAAAGGCGCGATGGAAGCGCTCAGCCTCGGCGACCCCTGGCGGGTATCGACCGATGTCGGCCCGGTCATCGACGACGAGGCGCAAGCGTCGATCCGCGACTACTGCACCAAAATGGGCCTGCAGGGCCGGCTGATCGCCAAACTCGAAGCACCGAAGGATGGCCGCTTCGTTGCGCCGCACGTCTTTCGGGTCAAGGGCATCGAGGAGCTGGAGCGCGAGGTGTTCGGGCCGGTGCTGCATGTCGCCACCTTCGATGCCGACGAGATCGATGCGGTGATCGCGGCGATCAACCGCAAGGGCTATGGCCTGACCTTCGGCCTGCACACCCGCATCGAAGGCCGCGCCCAGCATTTCGTCGACGGCATCAATGCCGGCAACATCTACGTCAACCGCAACCAGATCGGCGCCGTCGTCGGCGCGCAGCCGTTTGGCGGCGAGGGGCTTTCCGGCACCGGGCCGAAGGCTGGCGGCCCGCATTATCTCCGGCGCTTCCGCAAGGGGCCGGAGGCCGGCACCCATCTTGCCGAAGGCCGCAAGGTGACGGCGACCGAGCTCGCCGACAATCTGCCGGACCCGGCGTTTGGCGGCTGGTCGACGCGTCCGGATCGCGTTGCCATCCTGAGGAAACATCTACGCGGTAAGGGTGCCGCGGCCATCGGCGCTGCCGCCGCCATCGATTTCGGCCAGGTCGACCTGCCCGGGCCGACCGGCGAGGCCAACACGCTGTCGCTGTCGCCGCGCGGGCGCGTGCTGTGCCTCGGTCCCGACGCGGATACGCTGCTTGCTCAGACGATCCAGGCGCTGGCCGCCGGCAACGCGGTGCTCGCCGTCGCGCCCGGCGCGCCGGCGGCGCTATCAGCGCTGACCGGCAAGGGCCTGCCGCTGGCGGCGATCGACGGCCGGCCGGACCCGGTCGAAGCGCGCTCGCTGCGGGTCGATGTCGTGGCCTTTTCCGGCACGCCCGAGGCCGCGCGCATCGTGCGCAAGGTCATCGCCGAGCGCGCCGGCCCGATCGTGCCGCTGGTCAGCGAAGTCTATTATCCGGCCGCCTATGCGCACGAGCGCGCCGTCTGCGTCGACACCACGGCAGCGGGCGGCAATGCCAGCCTGCTGGCCGCTGCGTAGGGTTTCGCCAGGGTTCGCGTATCGCGGGCCGTGTAAATCGCTTCAGGTTTCCCCTCACCCTTACTCTCTCCCCTGAAGAACGGGGAGAGGGGTCGCCCAGCGTTGCGTCCACGCCCCTTCTTCCCGTTCTTTACGGGAGAAGGTCCCGGCAGCGGGTTGAGGGGCGGCGCCGGCTTTGGTGGCTGAGAGCGATAGTTACCTGATACCGAGCGGCACCTCGAACTGCCAAGCCGAGCGACCGGCTCCTTCCGGAATGGGAGGAAACGGAGAAGCCCGGCGGACTGCGTCGAGTGCGGCTTTGTCCAGCGCGGCAACACCCGAACTGCCCGTCAGCCTGGCCGACCGGACGCTGCCATTCGATGCGACGGTAAAGGCGACGGTAGCCGTGCCGGTGGCGCGCGTGCGTGTCGAATTGAACGCCCGCACCAGCTTAGACCTGATCTTGCCGGGATAGTTGGTGACGGTCGCATTGCCGACGCCTGATTTGCCGCCCCTGCTGGCGGTCAGGATCTTGCCGTCCTTCTTGCCGTCGGCCGCGCCGCGCGCGACATCCGTTTCGTCGCGGCCGCCGGAACCGGTCTTTCCCTTCTTGGTGTCGGCCTTGGCAAGTGCCTTGCTCGCCTTGTCGCGCGCGATCGGCTTTTCAGGCTCATCTGGTTCGGCTTTCCCGGCCGGCTTTTTCTGCGCGGTTGCCTTCTTCTTCGGCTCGGCCTGCCTGGGCTTCGGCCTGTCCGGCTTCGGTTCTTCCGCCGCGCCGACAGTCTCGGTCGTCTGAACTGTTTCGGCTGGCGCCGGGTCGGCTGGTGCCGGCGCGTTTGTCTCGGCCGGCTCGGCCGTTTCGGCTGCGCTGACTGGCGGCGGCACGGCATTGTCGTCGGCAGGCACCAGCCTGTGGGTCGTAAGAATGTCGGGCGATGGGTCCTGGCGGGCAGGGTGGACGGGTTGGGCAGGTGCGGGATCGGTGCGATCGGCAGGCGCAGCAGCTTCCGTGGCGGCCTCGCTGACCGGCTCGACCACTTCTGTTCCGGAAGCTTCGGCCGCGTCAGTGACCGGCTGGAGCGTCTCCTCCGCCGCGGTCGCCTGTGCCTCGACCGTTTCGACGGGCTTGGCGTCGAGCATGGTCACCATCGTTACGTTGGCCACTTCCGGGTCGTCTGCGGCATCGCCGGCTGCCTGCTGCGGGTCGGCGCCGAGCAGCATTTCGCCTTGCTGGTCGGCACCTTCGATCCTTGGCCGGTCGTCCGGCAGCGTGAGAAAAGCCAGCGCCACGGCTGCGTGGAGTGCGCAAGAGCAGGCGATCGCCACTGTCCAGTTGCGGCGCCGCTGCTTCTGTCGTGCCTGCCGCATTGGCTCCACAGGCACCGTAGGCAAGTTGCCGTCGGCATCGACGATATAACTGTCTTCCGGTCTGTCGCGCAGCGAAACACGCAGCGCCTCGCGCGGGATGGCGAAATCCGGATCGTCCGGCTCCGGCGCCAGGAAACCGGCTAGCGGCCACGCCACGGCGTTTCGTGCGAAGGCGGGTTCCAGTCCCAAAATTCAGACCCCGAAGGCGATGCCGGTCCTGGTCTGCGTGTTCAGCCCGCGCATGCAGGCATTCGGCTCGGCGCCGGCGCATTCCGTGGCGCTGTTGATCAACACGCGGCTGAGCTTGCCGCAATCGGTGCCGGCAAGGTCGAAACGCGTCACCTTGGTCTTGCCTGCCGGCAGCTCCTTGAAATCGAGCACGGTCAGCCGATCGACGACACCGACTTCGTTAAACAGCGCGATCTCGAATGCCGCCTTGGACAGATCGGCACCGAGATTGTTGGTGACCACGAAGGTCAGGCGGCAGCCCTTGTCGGATGGTTGCGCGCCGTTCAGTTCTAGGTTCAGCGCCGGCGCTGGCTGCTGTGTCCATGCCGGAGCCGCCGCAAGCGATATTGCCAGCACCGCGGCGAACAGACGAAGGGATGCCGTCATGCCTGTCATTGTCGTCAGCCTCCAAACCTCATGGTCGCCGCCAGCTTCAGGGTGACGCCGGGCTCGTAGACGACGCTCGTCGTCGATGCGTTCAGCGGGTTGACGTATTTGACGTCGAACAGATTGTCGGCGCGAAAATCGACCTTGAAATTGTCGGTCGCCTGGTAGCTGGCGAAGGCATTGACCAGCGTATAGTCCTTGGCCACCGCGTTGCCCTGCGGCTTGCCGTTGTATTGCACCTCGCCGCCGATGGTCAGCCTGTCCTCGAGGAAGCGAAACCCGAGTTGCCCGGTGACCTGGGAGGAGGGGACCGTGACAAGGTCCGCCCGTTCGCCTTCATAGGAGATGGTGTGGCCGTCGGTGACCGACGCCGACAGCCCGGCAAAACCCCAGGCTGCGTCATAGACGCCCTCCATCTCGAAGCCGTGAATCCTGGCCTTGGCGAAATTCTGGTACTGGAAGCAGATCGGGATGTCCGGACCGAATGGGCAGCCGCTGGTCGGGTCGAACGGCGACAACGTCACGCCGTCGATGTAGTCATCGACGTTGTTGTTGAAATAGGCCGCCTTCAGCCGCAGCGCGTCATCAGCCTCGATGACGCCATTGGTGCTGTAATTGACGCCAAACTCCACCGTCTTGCCGATTTCAGGCTTCAAATTCGGATTGGGGAGAAACGGGAAGCTGACGCCTGACGGATGATTGCCGCTGATCAGCGTCTCCGACAGCGACGGAGAACGGTAGCCTTCCGCATAGGTGCCGTAGAATTGCAGGCCGGAAAGGCCGGCGGTTTCGAAGGGCGAAACGCCCACTGTGATGCGTGGCGACAGCCGGTTGCCAGAGGTTTCGCCGACATCGCTGTCGAGCTTGTAGCTGTCGTAACGCAGCCCGGCGATGACCTCGAGCCAGTGCCAGGTGAGCTTGTCCTGAACGTAAGCGCCGGAGACGTTTCTATCGCCCGAAGGCGTGTAGAAACTGTCGCCGCCCGCCGCGCCGCCTGTCTCGACATCGTCGCCGACCCAGTCGCCGCCATAGGACAGCTCATGCGCGATTCCAACGGTCTCGAATCTCGACGTGTTCCAGATGTCGATGCCGGAAGTTCCGATATCGAATGTCGACATCGAACCCGCTGGCAGGATGATCGGAAGACCGGTGACCGGATCAAACCGGTTTTGCGCGACAAGGGTCGTCAGATCGAGCTTGGTCTTGTTGTAAGACGCGTTGATGTGGAGATCGAGCCAGCTCTTGTCTTCGTCGGTGATGTTGTAGCGGGCCGTGAAGGTATTCGCCTTCAGGTCGGCGTCGTTCACCGGCGCACTGCCGCTGGTTTCGGTCCATCGGTCGTTCGAGCCGATCCAGCCGAGCTTCAGCTCGCTGTTGTCGCTGGGGCGGATGGTCGTCTTGAGCAGCCCGCTCAAGACATCGAAGCCGGTGCCCGCTACAGTGTCGCCGCCGCCATGCCTGTAGTCGTCATAATCGCGGTAGACGATGTTGCCGAGCACGTCCCAATTCTCGTTGATCCGATAGGCACCGCTGGCGCTGGTGGTCCAGCCTTCGCCGTTGGTTTCGTAGCGCCCGGTCGCTGCTGCTGCCCAGGTCTCGTCCGACCTGAGGAAATCCTGCGCATCCTTGGTGTCAAAAAAAACGACGCCGCCGATCGCCCCGGAGCCATAGGTGTTGGCGACCGGGCCGCGGATCACGTCAACGGATTTGATTAATTCGGGATCGATGTAGAAGGTCGATTGCGTGCCATGATCCGAGCGCTGGAAATTCTGACGGGCGCCGTCGACGATGACGGAGACGCGGCCGAAATCCTGCAGGCCGCGGATGTTGATGCTGGAGCTGACACGCCTTGCGTAGGCCTGGACGGCGACACCCGGCACACCGAACAGCATTTCGTTGGGCGTCGTCGCCATGCGGCGCTCGAGCTGTTCCTCGTCGACATGGCTGGCTGACGCAAGCGATTCGATCGCCGTCTCGCCGGTGCGGCTGAGGATCAGGATCTTGTCGAGCAGCGTGGTACCCGTCGGAGCCGGCTTTGCCTGTTCGGGCTGTTGTGACGGGTCAGTCCGTTGCTGGCCGGTTGCCGGTTGGGCGGCCTGCTGGGCGCCGGCCGGTGTGGCGAGCAGCGGGATCGCCGCCGCGCCGGCCAGCAACGCGGCCATTTTGCTTGCCATAGAACCCATTTTTCTTGCCGTCGACCAGTGTGCCAGGCCGCTGCCCGCCGGCCGTCCCCAATTCGCCAACCCCATGCTGCAACTCCAAGAATCCATGTTCGATGCTGGCTGGCTTGGGGCTCGCTGGCATTTTTCATCGCGTCCGGCGCCTTAAATGTTGACTAATTTACTCCGGTATTGCACTGCTAGATAACATGACATTCAAGTCAAGAATTGAATCGGCATTCACGCAGGCGCCGAGCCAGATGCCCGGCACAGGAAAGGGATCGAACCAATGAACACGCACAATCCCAGCGACTTTCGCTATCGCGTCCGCCGTTCCGACGAAAATTCCATCCGTTTCGACCGGGTCCAATCGGCCGTGAGAACGCTGTCCAGCAACACGCTGTTCCAGGGTGAGCACGAGATCGGCATCGAGCATCATGGTGCGCTGTATCGGCTGAAGATCACCCGGCAGGGCAAGCTCATCCTCAACAAGTAGGTGGTAGAAATGGACCAGCGCGTAAAACCCGCCCCGCACGAGATCCGGCGGGCACGGGCAGACAATCCGAAGATGCGCGAGCGTGAGCTCGCCGCCCAGCTGAGGATTTCGGAGGCCGAACTGGTCGCCGCGCATTGCGGCGACGGGGTCGTGCGCGTCGAGCCGCGTGTCAACGACCTCTTGACTGGCCTCGAAGCTGTCGGTGAGGTGATGGCGCTGACCCGCAACGAAAGCGCGGTGCACGAGAAGATTGGCGTCTACGACAAGGTCGTCACCGGCAATCACAATGCCATGGTGCTCGGCGAAAACATCGACCTGCGCATCTTCCCGAAAGTCTGGGCGCACGGCTTTGCCGTGGAAAAGCGCGATGGCGCCGACATCCGCCGCAGCCTGCAGTTCTTCGACACCGCAGGCGAGGCGGTACACAAGGTGCATCTCAGGCCAGCCTCCAACCTCTACGCCTATCAGAAACTGGTGGCCGGGCTGGAATCGCCGAACCAGGAGCCGACGGTGGCGATTTCAGCGGGCACGGCTGACGAGACCGAGACTGCGGACAATTCGGCGAGCGTCGACGATCTGCGCAACCGCTGGAGCCAGTTGACCGACGTGCACCAGTTCTTCGCATGCTGAAGACACTGAAGATCAACCGCCGACAGGCGGTGCGCATGGTCGGCCAGGACTACGCCTGGCTGGTGGACAAGGATGTAGTGAACGCCATGTTCAACCACGCCGCTGCCGGCGCCATTCCGATCATGTGCTTTGTCGGCAATCGCGGCTGCATCCAGATCCATTCCGGCCCCGTCGCCTCGATCAAGCCGATGGGACCATGGCTCAACGTGCTCGACGAGACCTTCCATCTGCACCTGCGGACCGACCACATCGATGAGGTCTGGGCCGTGCGCAAGCCGACCAAGGACGGCCATGTCACGTCGCTGGAAGTCTATGGCGCCGACGGCAAGATGATCATCCAGTTCTTCGGGAAGCGGCACGAAGGCGAAAGCGAGCGCGAAGACTGGCGCTTTCTGGCCGAAAACCTGCCGCGTATCCCAAGCCCGACCGCAGCCTGAGGAAAAACGACGATGGTTCTTGTCTCCAGGCTGGCATCGGTCTCCAGGCCGGCGCTTGGTCCTGCGGCCGCCGTTTTCTTGGCATTCGCCACGCTGATGACGGCTCAAGCCGCCGAGGGCATCGCGACTTTCGCCGGTCGCTCGAGGATCGTGGCTATTGGTGGCTCGATCACCGAGATCGTCTACGCGCTCGGCGAGCAGGATCGGCTGGTTGCCCGCGATTCGACCAGCCGTTACCCCGAGGCGGCGCTCAAGCTGCCTGATGTCGGCTACATGCGCCAGCTTTCGCCGGAGGGTGTGCTGTCGGTCAATCCGTCGGGCATATTGGCCCTGCACGGCAGCGGACCGAAGGAAGCCGTCGACGTCTTGAAGAAATCAAGCATACCGTTCATCGAGGTGCCCGAGCGCTATGATAATCAAGGCATTCTCGAAAAGATCCACATCGTCGGCAAGGCGCTCGGCACCGAGGCCAAGGCCGATGCGCTGGCGGCCCAGACAGACGCCAAGCTGAAGGCAGCTGAAAAGCAGACCGCCTCGATCAAGGAGCGCAAGCGCATCCTGTTCGTGCTGTCGATCCAGGGCGGCAGGCTGCTTGCCGCCGGCAGCGACACCGCCGCCGACGGCATCATCAAGCTGTCGGGCGGCATCAACGCCATCGATGGCTTTGCCGGCTACAAGCAATTGTCGGACGAGGCAGTCATCACCGCCAGGCCCGACGTGATCCTGATGATGAACAATGCCGGGCCGGCCACCGCGGATGACGAATTGTTTTCGAACCCTGCCGTGGCTTCGACGCCGGCGGGTGCCGCCCGCAAGCTGATCCGCATGGACGGCGGCTATCTGCTCGGCTTCGGCCCGCGCACGGCCGACGCCATCCATGATCTCGCCGTCTCGCTCTATGGCAGCCAGGTCGCGGATTGAGCGCGATGGCCGATCATTCGATCGCCGGTGCGACGGGCATCATGGCGACGGCAGGTGACCGTTCGCGGCGTGCCTGCCTCGTCATCGTGCTACTCTGCGTCGGGCTGGTTATCGCCGTGCTGTTGTCGCTGACCTCCGGCGCGTCCGATGCCTCGGCCATCGGTGTCATGCACAACTGGCTGTTCGGCGCGTTGCCCGGCGACGCGGCGTTGAGCGCCCGCGACCGCCTGATCATCCATGACATCCGTCTGCCGCGCATCATTCTGGGCGTGCTGATCGGTGCATCGCTTGCCGTCTCCGGTGCCGTCATGCAGGGGTTGTTCCGCAATCCGCTGGCCGACCCCGGCCTGATCGGCGTTTCGGCTGGATCGAGCCTCGGTGCGGTCGCCGTCATCGTGCTTGGTTCGACCATGCTGGCGCCGCTAACTTCGGCGCTCGGCACGCTGGCTCTGCCGCTGGCTGCGTTCTGCGGCGGGCTGGCGACGACATTGCTGCTCTATCGGGTCGCGACACGACAAGGCCGGACCTCGGTCGCCACCATGCTGCTCGCCGGCATCGCGCTGGCGGCGCTTGCCATGGCGCTGACCGGCATCCTGATCTTCATGGCCGACGACCGGCAATTGCGCGACCTGACCTTCTGGCAGCTCGGTTCGCTGGGCGGCGCAACCTGGCAGAAGATCGGCTCGGTCGGGCCGGTCATCGTGCTGGCGCTGGCGGCAATGCCGTTCCTGGCGCGCGGCCTCAACGCGCTGGCGCTTGGCGAGGCCACCGCCGGCCATCTCGGCATCCCGGTGCAGCGGCTGAAATACACCGCCATCATCGGCGTCTCGGCAGCGGTCGGCGCCTCCGTCGCGGTCAGCGGCGGCATCGGCTTCGTCGGTATCGTCGTACCGCATTTGCTGCGTTTGCTGATTGGCCCGGACAACCGCTATCTGCTGCCTGCATCGGCACTGCTTGGTGCGGCGCTGCTGCTTTTGGCCGACGCCGTCGCCCGCACCATCGTCGCCCCGGCCGAATTGCCGATCGGCATCGTCACCGCGGTCGCCGGCGCACCGTTCTTCCTGTGGATACTGCTGCGTAAGCGCGGCGTCATCGACCTGTGAGAGACTGTTTGGAAACTCTACTCTGGCGGCCATCTGATGGCGTTTTTCTGCGCTTCCGGTGCTCACGGACCCAAATGTCCGCTCCGCTCCGGTTCTCGAAACCACCACGATATGACTCGCCAGAGCGAATTTCGAAACAGTCTCTAAGAGGGTTTTTATGATCGAAGCGCGCGATGTCTCGGTGGCGATCGGCGGCAAGCGCATTGTCGCCAATGTCGATTTCGAGGCGCGGCCGGGCGAAATCGCGGCCATTGTCGGCCCCAACGGTTCGGGCAAGACGACCTTCCTCAGAGCAATGTCCGGCGATCTTGGCTATTCGGGAGAGGTCACCGTCAACGGCCGCAATCTATCGGCGATGAAGCCGGTCGAGGCGGCGACGGTCCGTGCAGTGCTGCCGCAGGCGACGACGCTGTCCTTCCCGTTCACCGTGCGCGAGATCGTCAGGCTAGGCCTGGTCGGCGGGCGCTCCGGCGCCTTGCCCGGCGAGGACCAGCGCCTGCCCGAACGGGCGCTGGCTCGCGTCGACCTCGAGGGTTTTGCCGGCCGCTTCTACCAGGAGCTATCCGGCGGCGAACAGCAGCGCGTGCAGCTTGCCCGCGTTCTGTGCCAGGTCTGGGCGCCGGTGCTCGACGGCAAGCCGCGCTATCTGTTCCTCGACGAGCCGGTGTCCAGCCTCGACATCAAGCACCAGCTAATCATCATGGACATCGCTCGCGATTTCGCCAGACGCGGCGGCGGCGTGGTCGCCATCCTGCACGACCTCAATTTGACGGCGATGTATGCCGACCGGATTTTGGTCATGCATCACGGCAGGCTTGCCGCTAAAGGTTCGCCGCAACAGGTGCTCAGCGACGAGCTGATCGAAAAGGTCTTCGATTGCCGGCTGAAGGTCGGCGTGTTGCCGGCGGCAAACATGCCGTTCGTACTGCCGCAATCGGCGGCTTAGGCAATCAGAGAACTCAAGCGGCCGGCGCCCTTTGCACCAGCATGTCGATGCCGAGCAGGTGCCGCACATTCGGGCGCGCCGCCACCAGATCGGCGATCGTGTAGCGCGACAGTACCGCGAAGAAGGCGTTGAGCGCTTCGCGCAATGCCGAATTCAAGGCGCAGCTGTCGACCAGCGGGCATTCGGCGGCATCGTTCTCGAAGCACTCGGCCATGGCAAAGCTTTCCTCAGTCACCCGCACGACATCGAACAGGCTGATTGATTCGGCCGCACGGCCGAGCCTGACGCCGCCATTCCTGCCGCGCACCGTTTCGATCAGCCCGTGCTCGACCAGCGGCTGCAGGATCTTGAACAGGAAAAGTTCCGATACCGAATAGGCGGCGGCGATCTCGGGGATGCGGCTCAACCGTTCGGTGTTGGCGGCGCAATACATCAGAATGCGCATGGCGTAGTTTGTCTGACGGGTAAGCCGCATCGTGTCCTCACATAGCAGTGGTTGGCGTCAATATGGCCTATAGTTTGGAACAATTCCAGACTGGCGCTGCATAATAGATGAATTTCGGCCTCAAGTTTGCGTGCACGATTGCGCGCGCTGAAACCAGCGGCGCGCTTTCCGGGGCAGGCGGCACTAGATAAGTTCGCATACACGATCAGGAGCGGCCCATCATGTCTCGACCAGCCCCGGCATTTGCATCTGTCGCGTCCGCCCGGTTCGATGCCGATGCCAAGCTTTCGGCGCTCAGGCGCACCAAGTTCGTTGCCGCCGCAGCACTTGCGTTTTGCGTGCTGGTCTTTGCGGTGGCGAAATCGCTCGAGAGCCGGCATGCGTGGCTGGGCTTCGTCGCCGCTTTCGCCGAGGCGGCGACGATCGGCGGGCTGGCCGACTGGTATGCGGTGGTGGCGCTGTTTCGGCGGCCGCTTGGCCTGCCAATCCCGCATACGGCCATCATCCCGGAAAACCAGAACCGCATCGCCGACAATCTCGGCCGCTTCATCGAGGTCAATTTCCTGGCGCCGGAACCGGTGCGCGAAAAGCTCGCCGAGGTGGACTTTTCGGCGCTGGTCGCGGACTGGCTGGCCGACCCGAACCGCGCCGCCGATTTGTCGCGTTTCGTTGGCCGGCTGGTGCCGCAGACGCTGGCAGCGGTCGAGCAATCCGGGCTGCGCGGATTCGTCACCAGCCGCATGCTGGAGCAGATCGAGAAGGTACCGCTGGCGCCGCTTGCCGCCGAGCTGCTGTCGGCGCTGACCGACGATCGCCGCCACCAGAAATTATTCGACGAGTTCACCAAGGTGGTCGGCCGCTTCCTGAGCGACGAGCAGGCGCTGGCGACGATGCGCGAGAAGATCCGCGAGGAACTGCCGTCGCTGTTCAACCTGTTTCGCGCCGACGCCTATCTGTTGAAGAAGATCGTTGCGTCGGCCGGCTCGCTGCTCGATGAGGTGCGGGCCGATCCGCACCACCCGATGCGAGCCGAATTCGACCTTTTCGTCGAAACCTTCGTCGAGCGGTTGAGGACATCCAAACAATATGCCAGGCGCGCCGAAAAGCTGAAGCGCGATTTCCTTGCCCGGCCGGAGCTCAGCGCGTTGGCCGGCGATATGTGGGACAGCCTGCGGCTGTTCATCGAACAGGACGCCAAGGCGCCGAATTCGATGATCCGCGACCATCTCGCCACCATGTTCGTCGAGGTCGGCCGCCATCTTGCCGACGACGCGCAGATCAGGGCCGACATGAACCAGGGCTTCATCGTGGCGCTGGCCTCCTTCGTCGAAAGCCAGAAAAGCGGCGTGTCGAAGTTCATCGCCGACCAGGTCAAGCGCTGGGACCTCGCGCAACTGACAAGGCTTATAGAAATGAACATCGGCAAGGACCTGCAATATATCCGCTTCAACGGCATGATCATCGGTGGCCTCGCCGGGCTCGTGCTCTACATCGCCGAACGGCTGTTTCTCGTCGGCTGACTCGTCCGAATGGACCGCTGAGCTTCGCTGCACTATCTTCGGTGCAGTGGCGGCGTTCACGGCAACAGGGGGAGAGAACCAGCATGGCAAAACGACCGGAGTCTGAGTCCTTCATCGACATGTTCGGCAAGTTCGGCCGCGACCTGAAGCTGCCGAATGTCGACGTCGAGGCGATCCTCGCCCACCACGCCAGGAATCTGGAAGCGCTGGAGAAGTCGGCCCGGGCGAGTGCCGCCGGAGCGTCGGCGCTGTTGTCAAGGCAACGCGAGATGCTGCAGGACACACTGCGCGAAATCACCGACATGGCACAAAACTACCGAGCGCCCGGCACTCCGCAGGAAATGATGCAGAAGCAGGCGGCGTTCGCCAGGAAATCCTTCGAGACCGTGCTGAAGAATGCCGGCGAGATGGCCGAACTGGCGAGGGCGTCCGGCACCGAATCGATCGAAATCCTGCGCAGCCGCATCAAGGAGGCGATGGAGGAGATCCGCGCCGGCCATCATAAGGGGTAAGCTGTTCCCCGGCAGCACGCTTGCCGGCAGCGAAGACCGGCGGTTCGCGGCCGAAGATTACGGGCTGGAATCGCACTGGCGAATTGACACGGGGGGCCGGTCGTGGTCCGGAACAGGCAAGCGATCGGGAAAGCAGGAATGACGCAGATACGGCCGAGGACGCCGCCGACCTTCGAGCAACTCAGGGCGATGGCCGGGCAGGAGTTGGGCGTTTCGGACTGGACGTTGGTCGATCAGCACCGCATCGACCAGTTTGCCCAATGCACTGGCGATCATCAATGGATCCATGTCGATCCCGAACGGGCGAAGCGGCAAAGCCCGTTCCGAACGACGATCGCGCATGGCTATCTGACCCTGTCGATCATCGGCGCGCTGGCGCTCGAGATGGGCATCGTGCCCGAAAACACGCAGGCCGCGTTCAATTACGGTTTCGACAAAGTGCGTTTCGTGGCGCCGGTCAGGGTCGGCTCGCGAATCAGGCTGCGCACCACGCTGTTGTCGATGGAAGACAAAGGTCCGGGGCAGTATTTGATGAAGGCCGCCAATACAGTCGAGATCGAAGGCGAGCAAAAGCCGGCGCTGACCGCCGAGACGCTCGTCATGCTTTATGCACGCCGCAAGCGGGCAGGGGCCTGAGGGCACAGCCTCAGGCCAGCAGGCTTCCGGCAGCGCAATCAACGCGACATCGCCTCTTCAAGCGCCCTGAAAATCCGGTCGTCGCCCGATTGGGCGACGTTGAAGCGCATGTAACGGCTGGCCGAAAGGGACAGGCTGAACGCATTGCCGGGCGCAAGCACGACGTTGGCCGACAAAGCGTGACGGGCGACGTCCGCGGCATCTATTTCCTCCGGCAGCCTGCACCATAAAAACATGCCGGCCGGCTGATCTATCCACGGCACGATGCCGATTGCTCTGAGCCGAGTGCCGGTTTCTTCCATGGCGCGCGAGAGCCGCGCGCGCAGCAGATCGACGTGCTTGCGATAGAGGCCGTCCTTCAGCAGCGTCAGCACCAGTTCGGATGCAAGTCGCCCGCTGCCAAAGGATGTGGCAATCTTGAGATCGGTCAAACCTTCCATCCAGTCGCGAGGAGCGGCGATGAAGCCGCAGCGCACCGATGCCGACAGCGTCTTGGAAAAGCTTCCGATATGGATGACCCGGCTGAGGCCGTCGAAGGCCGCCAGCCTGGGGGCGGGCGTGTGTTCGAAATCGGCGAAGATATCGTCCTCGATGATCGTCAGCCCCGACTGATCGGCGAGCTTCAGCACCCGATGGGCAACGACCGGGGACAATATCGCGCCGGTCGGATTATGGAGCGCCGAATTGGTGATGTAGAGGCGCGGCCGGTGCTCGTTCAGCGCCTGCGCGAACAGTTCGATGTCCGGCCCCGAGCGCGTGTAGGGGACGCTGATCACCTTGGCCTGATGGGCGCGCAACAGGGCATGGAAGTTGAAATAGCAGGGATCGTCAACCAACACCGTGTCACCCGGTTCGAGCAGGAACCGGCACAGCAGGTCGATCGCCTGAGTGCCCGATGCCGTCAGCATGATCTGTTCCGGGGACGCTTCGATGCCGTGCTCGGCCATGCGCCGCGCCAGCAGGTGTCGCAACGCCGGCAACCCGAGCGGCGTGCCGTAATCGGTCAGCGCTGCGTCGTCGGCGCGGGCCATCGTCCGCAGCGCGCGACGCAATCCGGCCTCGGGCATCCATGACGCCGGCAACCAGCCGCAACCCGGTTTCAGGACGCCGTCGCCGGCTTCCAGCGATTGGCGCGAGACCCAGAGCGGGTCGACAGCACGGTCAAGCCTGGGGCCGATCTCGGCCAGCGACAGCGGAGCCAGCGGTCCGGCGGCATAGAAGCCCGAGCCTGGCCGCGAGCGGATCATGCCTTCCGCCGCAAGACGTTCATAGGCTTCGACCACGGTGGATTTGGAAACCTGCATGGCCTTGGCGAAAGCCCGGATCGAAGGCAGCCGCATTCCCGGTGTCAGGCCGCGCGAGGCGATCCTGTGCCTGATCGTCGCCATGACGCTTTCGACAAGCGTCCGGCTGCCTTCATCTGTTGTCGTCTGCTCGTCCATCCGTACTGCTCGCCCCACCATGACAGTTTTGTCAAACTGTACCTGATTGTCTCTGGCGGAGCCATACGCACGGCCCGATAGAGGGCGAAATCAGCGGGGCATCTATGGACAAGGCGGCGAGTAGCTGGGCGGCGAGCAGTTGGGCGGCAAGTGGCTGGGTCAACGGGTTCATCGGCGTGCTGATCTTCAGCGGTTCGCTGCCGGCGACGCGCGTGGCGGTGATGGATTTCGATCCGGTGTTCGTAACGGTCGCCCGTGCGGCTTCGGCGGGCATCCTCGGCCTGGGGCTGCTGCTTCTCTTTCGCCAGAAGCGCCCGGAGCGGCGAGATCTGTTCCCGCTGGCGATCGTGGCGCTTGGCGTCGTGGTCGGCTTTCCCCTGCTGACGGCGCTGGCGCTCAAGCACATCACGTCGGCTCACTCCATCATTTTCGTCGGCCTGTTGCCGTTGGCGACCGCGATCTTCGGCGTGGTTCGAGGCGGCGATCGCCCGAAGCCGGCGTTCTGGCTGTTCTCCTGCCTCGGCAGCGCCCTTGTTGCCGGTTTTGCAGTCACGCAAGGCCTGTCGGTCTCGCCGCTCGGCGACATCCTGATGCTGGCCGCCATCATCGTGTGCGGATTGGGCTATGCGGAGGGAGCGGCGCTGTCGCGCAAACTCGGCGGTTGGCAGGTGATTTCGTGGGCGCTGGTGCTGTCGCTGCCGGTCATGCTGGCGCTGACGTTCATCACCATGCCGCCGTCGCTCGAAAGTGCCGGCAGGGGCGCATGGATAGGCTTGGCCTATGTTTCGCTGTTCAGCATGCTGATCGGTTTCGTGTTCTGGTATCGCGGCCTGGCGCAAGGCGGCATCGCCGCGGTCGGGCAGTTGCAACTGCTGCAGCCTTTCTTCGGCCTTGGGCTGGCGGCAGCGCTGCTGCATGAGCAGGTCAGTCCCGCCATGATCGCCGTCACCGCCGCCGTCGTGCTTTGCGTCGTCGGTGCCAAGAGATATGCAAAATAGGTGCGCCAGCACACTCTTGACTCGATACAATCGCGTCCAATTGATACCAAGAGCTGCCGACCTGGCGGAATGACGTCTCGAGGTGCCGAGTCGGCCAGAGTGGCACAAGGCGCGAGGTGGCCTCACGTCGGCGTGGCGGAAAAAGGGATGATTTTGGTGCCTGGGGTCCAGAAGATAGTTTTGTCCTCCGGCGGCGAGGTGGCCGTCCGGACGGCTGGTGACGCTTCCAAGCCCGCGCTCGTGCTGCTGCACGGCTTTCCTAGCTCTTCGCGGACGTTTCGCGACGTGATCGCGCCGCTCTCCGGCAGCGCCTATGTCGTGGCGCCTGACCTGCCGGGCTTCGGCGCGTCCGATCTGCCGCCCGAGCCATCGTTCGACATGCTGGCCGGCGCGATTGAAGAGCTGCTCTCGCGTCTCAACGTTGGCCGCAGGTTTCTTTATCTGCATGATTTCGGAACCCCGGTAGCGCTTCATCTCGCCATGCGCGCGCCGGAACTCGTCGAAGGCCTCGTTATCCAGAATGCCAATGCCCACCGCTCCGGTTTTGGTCCGCAATGGGCAGACACATTGGACTTCTGGGCTGCGCCGAATGCGGCGAATGAGCAGGCCGCCACCGCCCATCTGACCCTCGAGGGAACCCGCGACCAGTATGTCGCCGGCCTGCCCGGCGAGATCGCGGCGCAGATCGATCCAGGTGGTTGGATTGAAGACTGGCGGGTCATGTGCCTGCCGGGACGACTTGATCTGCAGAAGGCGCTCATTGCCGACTACGGCCGATATGTCGACCGGTTCGGGGAGGTGGCTGATTATCTGGCGAAGCATCAGCCCCGAGCGATGCTTCTTTGGGGTCGCCACGATGCCTTCTTCGACATTGCAGAGGTTCAATCCTGGCTTGTGGATCTTCCCCGGATGGAGGCTCACGTCTTCGACGCAGGACATTTCCTCCTGGAGACGCATGCGCTCAAGGCTGCTGAACTGATGCTGGAGTTCGTCGCCGGCGGCTCAGCTAAGCGCGCTGGCCGCGGCGACCAGAAATAGTCGAAAGGATCAGCGCCGCCACTACCAGGGCCGTCGCCACCTGGAAAGTGACCTGCATCCCTCGTGCGGCTGCCGCAGGTGCTAATATGGCCAAGCCAGTTCCTTCGCTTCCGGCAGCCGATGCGAAGGCAAACACCGCGCCCATCACCGACGCACCGGTGATCAGGCCGAGATTGCGCGACAGATTGAGAAGGCCGGAGACGACGCCGCGCTGGTCGGGTGCCACGCCGGTCATCACGGCTGAATTGTTGGAGGTCTGAAACAGGCTGTAGCCGGTGCAGACGATGATGATCGGCACGATATAGCCGGCAATACCGAATTCCGCCCGCGACAGAGCAAAAGTACCAATAGCGAGATCGAACAGGCCGACGATCGTGATCCGGTGCGCCCCGAAACGATCGACCAGGCGTCCGGCCGGCAGCGCCGCCAGTGCGGTAACCAGAGGGCCGGTCGACAGAACCAGCCCGACCATGGCTGCGTCCAGTCCGAGCGCACGCGACAGATAGAACGGCGCGACCACCAGCGTCGCCATCATGACGGTGGCGACGATCAGGTTCATGGCGAGGCTTGCGTTCAACGCCTGATCGCGGAACCTCGCAGGTTGAATCAAAGGGTTCTCGGTCCTTGTCTGCGCAATGACGAACAGCAGGCCAGCCACGGCGGCGGCAATCAGCAAACCGGCATTGAGGAAACCAAAACTGCCGCGCCCAAGCGTCATGGCGAGCGCATAGGCGGCCAGCGTCAGAGCAAGTAAGGCCGTGCCGATCCCGTCGAAACCGCGCCGATCTGGCGTCTTTTTTCCGGCCGGCAGGACGCGCCAGGCGAGCGCGAAGGCCAGCGCCCCCAACGGCAGATTGATGAGGAAGATCGCGCGCCAGCCGAGGCCGGCGATCAGCAATCCGCCAAGCGAGGGGCCAAGCGTGGTGCCGATCGCCGACATGGCGCCGAGCAGGCCCATGGCGCTGCCGGTTTTTCCCCGGGGGACCGTGTCCGCGACAAAGGCCAGCGTCAGAGCCATCATGACAGCCGCGCCGAGCCCCTGTGCCGCCCGTGTGGCGATCAGCAGCCAGAGCGTCGGGGCAAGCCCGCAGAGCACGGATGCGAAGGTGAACAGGGCAATGCCGCCGAGCAATAGCGGGCGGCGGCCGAATATATCGGCGAGCCGCCCGGCGCTGACGATCAAGGTGGTGATGGCGAGCAGATAGGCAAGGACGACCCATTGCACGAGCTGGAACGATGCGCCGAACGCTTGCATCAGCGATGGCAGCCCGACGCTGGCGATGCTGGTGGCGAGCGACGACAGCAGCGTTGAAAGCGACAGGCTTGCCAATGCCCATCGGGTCGAGCGTGCGCTCACCGGGGCAACTTTGTCCCAGGTCTTTTCAGCGGTCGATGCCAAGGTGAACTCCTTTGCCGTCAGCCCCAAATCGGAGCTGTCGGAGACTATTCCCTCGCATGATGTGGCGGAAGGCGCAGTATTTGCATCTTATTCATGCATAAAACGCCACATCACGCCGAGCTGTGCTATGGTCGTTCCATGTCGTCGCCAGATCTCAATCTGCTTGTCGCCCTCGATGTGCTGCTGACCGAGGGCAGTGTGGCGCGCGCGGCCGGGCGGCTGCGCCTCAGTCCCTCGGCGATGAGCCGGACGTTGGCGCGGTTGCGCCAGGCGACAGGCGACCCATTGCTGGTTCGGGCTGGCCGTGGCCTGGTTGCGACACCGCGCGCCCTCGAATTGCAGCAGCAAGTGGGCCGCGTCGTGCAGGATGCGGAAGCGCTGCTGCGTCCGGCCAGGCCCCTCGACCTCTCCGCTCTCGACAAGGTCTTCACGCTGCGCGCCAACGAAAGTTTTGTCGAGGAGTTCGCACCGCGTCTTGTGACCCGTGTCGAAGCGGATGCGCCCGGCGTGCGGCTGCGTTTTGCGCCGAAATCCGACAAGAGCGACATGTCGTTGCGCGACGCGGCGATTGATCTCGAAATCGGGGTTGCCAGTGAGACGAGCCCTGAAATGCGCATTCAGGCGCTGTTTCGCGACCGCTTCATCGGTGTGGTGCGAACGGGACATAAACTGAGCGAGGGCCCGGTGAGCCCGGAACGTTATGCGGCCGGTCGCCACATCAGCGTGTCGCGGCGTGGCCGCGAAAAGGGCCCGATCGACGAGGCCTTGAAACTGCTGGGTCTCCAGCGGACGGTTGCGTGCATGGTTTCCAGCTTCTCGGCCACGCTCGCCATGGCGCGCGCCTCCGATCTGATCGCCAGCGTCCCCGAACGGCACACGCTGGGCGCGCGCGCAGGCATGTACAGCTTCCCGTTGCCGGTCGATATCGAGGAGGTCACCATTTCGATGCTCTGGCATCCGCGGCTCGATGGCGATCCGGCGCAGCGCTGGCTGCGAGCCTGCGTGCGGGAGGTCTGCGCGTCGTTTCGTTGATCCAGAGTCGGGGCGTGATCTAGAATCTGGTCACCACGCCGATGCCGATGCCTTCGAAGCCGCCCATCGCCATCAAAGCGGCCGGCGCTTCCTCGAGGCTGATCTTCTTGCCGACCAGGAGTTCGGGTTTGAGCTTGCCGGTGCGGATCATCTCCATCATCGCCTGGTAGCGAAACGCCTGCATGCCGTGGCTGCCGCGGATTTCGAGCTCGAATGCGATCACCTTGTCCATCGGAATCTGCGGCCTGGCATGGTCGCCGAGCATCAGGCCGACCTGCACGTGGCGCCCGCGGCGGCGCAGGTTCGCGATCGAATTGAACGAAGTACTGGGGTGGCCGAGCGCGTCCATCGACATATGCGCGCCGCCATTGGTGATCTGCTTGACCGCCTTGACCACGTTGGGCGTCTTTGCCGCGTTGATCGTCGCCACCGCGCCGATCTTTTTGGCAAAGTCCAGCTTCTCGTCGGTGAGGTCGATGGCGACGACATTGGCGCCCATGGCGCTGGCGATCATGATCGCCGACAGGCCGACGCCGCCGCAGCCATGTACGGCCACCCATTCGCCGGGAGCCACGCGGCCCTGATCGACGATGGCGCGGAACGAGGTGACGAAGCGGCAGCCGAGGCTGGCGGCGGTGGCGAATTCCATCTCGTCGGGCAAGCGTACGAGATTGGTATCGGCATGGTCGATGGCGACATATTCGGCGAACGACCCCCAGGCGGTGAAGCCGGGCTGGAACTGGTGCTCGCAGACCTGGTGGTTGCCCGACGTGCATTCGAAGCAGCGGCCGCAGCCGACGGCAAACGGCACGGTGACGCGCTCGCCGCCCTTCCAGCGGGTCACCTGGTTGCCTGCGGAGACCACGACGCCGGCCAGTTCGTGGCCCGGCACATGCGGCAGCCGGATGCCGTCGTCGTGGCCCATCCAGCCATGCCAATCGCTGCGGCAGAGGCCAGTCGCCTCCACCTTGATGACGACGCCTTCCGGCGAAGGCGTCGGATCCGGCACGGTCTGAATCGTCGGCGCCTCGCCGAATTTTTCGAAGACGACGGCTTTCATGTTAAGGGTTTCATAAGTTTCAATTCACCAAGGGCGCATTCGTCAGGCGGTTGTTCGGAGTTAGCTTGATGCCGGCGGCGTGTCGAGAAGCGGTTGCCGCTTTCGAAACCACTCGCTCGCTTCAGTATCCCACGGCCAGATGCCTTCGGTCGTAGGATAGATAAGCTGCATAACCCTGAAGCCCAGGCCGTCGTAGAACCAGATGTCCCAACCGAAATGTTCAGGGTAGTGCTCAACATGGACCGAGCCGAACTGACAGTCGAAGCCGCCTATGAAACCAGACGATCGCTGCCCGATGCGGAAAATCTCGCCGTTGCACACCCGTCTGCAGTATTGGTTGATGACAGACTGGGAAAGCTCTGGCTTCAGCCCGACAACGACCAGTTCAGGAGCATTGAAATTGTGCTCTATCCCAACCGAGTAGCTGAAAGGCGGATGCTCGCCTTCTTCCAGCACATACAGAATGTGGCAGCCATATTCTTCGATGTCGGCGAGCGTTTTCGCTTCATCTGGATCTTTGGCTTCTCTATTCGGCATCGATCTGGTTCTCCGGCGCGGCCTTCTGGAACCCCGGCAGCGCCATGCAGGCGGCATTGATGCGCGAGATCGTCGGGTAGGGCGTCATGTCGACGCCGAAGCGGGCATTGCTGGTGACCTGTGCGACCAGGCAGATATCGGCCAGCCCCGGCGTGTCGCCATGGCAGAATGTCTTGGTCTCGGGCGAGGAAGCCAGAATCTTTTCAAGCGGCTGGAAGCCTTCGTTGACCCAGTGCCGGAACCAGTTGACGACATCCTGGTCGCCGGCGCCGAACAGCGTGCGCAACGAGGTCAGCACGCGCAGATTGTTCACCGGATGGATGTCGCATGCGATCATCTGCGCCAGCATCCTGACGCGGGCGCGGCCAGACGCATCCTTGGGCAGCAGCGGTGGCTCAGGGGTGGTCTCGTCAAGATATTCGATGATCGCCAGCGATTGCGTCAGCAGCGTGCCATCGCTGAGGACCAGCGCCGGCACCAGCCCTTGCGGATTGACCGCGAGGTAGGCGGGATCCAGATGCTCGCCGTGGCGCAAATGATGCGGCACGTACTCGTAGGCCAAGCCCTTCATCTCCAGCGCGATCCGCACCCGGTAAGAGGTCGAGGAACGGTAGTAGTTGTGAAGGACGATATCGCTCATTGTGTCACGGGCTCGGTTGGCCGATGGTCAGTTCGATTTCGCCGATGCCGTCGACGCCGCCGGTGATCTTTTCGCCCGGCCCAACGGCGCCGACGCCGGCCGGCGTGCCGGTGAAGATCAGGTCGCCGGGCCTAAGTTCTACCGCCTCGCTGCAAATCGAGACGATGTCGGGAACCGGCCAGATCAGTTCGGCAAGGTCGCCGTCCTGCCTGATCTCGCCGTCGACCGCGAGCCAGATGCGGCCCTTCTCGGGATGACCGGATTGTTGCGCCGGGACCAGCGGGCCGCAGGGCGCTGAACGGTCGAAGGCTTTCGACCAGTCCCACGGTCGTGCCGCCTTTTTCGCCTCGTCCTGAAGGTCGCGGCGGGTCAGGTCGACGCCGACGCCGTAACCCCAGACATGGTTCAGCGCCCGCTGGCGCGGGATGCGAAAGCCGGTCTTGCCGATCGCGACGACCAGCTCGATTTCGTGATGCAGGTTTTGGGTCAGCGGCGGGTAGGGGATCGTGGCGCCCGAACGGACTACCGCGTCGACCACTGCGTCGCCCGGTTTGGTGAAGAAGAAGGGCGGGTCGCGCTCGTCATTGCCGAACTCGCGGGCATGGGTGGCATAGTTGCGGCCGACGCAGAATATGCGGCGCACCGCAAAACGCTCCGGCGAGCCGGCGACGGCCACCGACGGGGTTGCGGGCAGGGGAAGGACGAAGCCGGTCATGCACTGTCTCTGTTCAGTGGATCTGTCGCCGGCACATTCGGCCGATTTGGGCAAACGGGCAAGGCATTGGATGGCGGAGGAGCAGGCCTGCCGCACGGTGCCGCGGAAATCGTCGGTCCATTCTGCTTTAGCCAGCCAAGATGGCAATGTACTATTTGGCAATAAGCTGGCCATGGTTGCCGGACTATTCTAGACCAGACCAGACCGAACCGAAGTGAAGCTAATGACCGCAGTCAACGATCGCGCCCGGTTCCTCATCATCGACGACCATCCGCTGTTTCGCGAGGCCCTGCACAGCGCAGTGCAGATGGCCTATCCGGAGGTCGACACGGTGGAAGCGCGCTCGATTGCCGAGGCGCTCGAGCTTCTGACGGATGCCAAGCCGTTCGACCTCGCATTGCTCGATCTCAGTATGCCCGACGTGCATGGCTTTGACGGGCTGCTGCAGCTCAGGACGCGTTATCCGCGCCTGCCGGTCGTCATCGTCTCCGGCTATGAGGAGCCGAAGATCATTTCCGAGGCGCTGTCCTACGGCGCGGCCGGCTTCATCCCGAAATCGGCACGCAAGAGCGATCTTGCCGCGGCCATCCGCTCGGTGATGGAAGGTGCGATCTATGTTCCCCAGACCTATGAGGGCCGGCCGCCCGACGCCGACAGCACCGACCGCGCCGAGATGGTACAGCGCCTGGCCACGCTGACGCCGCAGCAGCTCAAGGTGCTGCAGATGCTGCGCCAGGGCCTGCTCAACAAACAGATCGCCTACGAGCTGCAGGTCGGCGAGACCACGGTCAAGGCGCATGTCTCGGAAATCCTGCGCAAGCTCAACGTCTACAGCCGCACTCAGGCGGTGATCGAGGTCTCGAAGCTGGACAATGCCGAGCTGTTTCGCGATCCGGCGGGGTTTTGATCGCACGGAGGTGGCGCGTCTTCTGGTTGGCCGATCGGACGATGACATTGATGACAAATACGGCTGTAATTATTGTCGATCCTCGCTCGAGAGTGACGGCAGCCAACCAGAGCCTTCTGAGCATTGATTTCGGACGTCGACAAAAACGCCGCCGCCACAATTTTCCAAAGAGGAAACTGCTGGCCGCTGCCTCCAATTAGCGATCGAGCGATGATATTGGACGCTCGCTCAAACGGTTCGTCTAAGAGGATGAAAAAGCGGAAAAAATCTCTCACCTCGCTGAGAGGGTAGGAGCCCTTGCTCGTCTCCAAGAGCCACAGACCATGATCGTATCGCAACTGGAATTCTTGCACTGCCTACAAACCCTCAAAGTGAACAAGGACCAATATGCGAAAATCCAATAACGAGCGTTCGTCGTGTCCATTGTATACATGGAACACCTGATCCCTTGCGCAAAGCTACCGCCTCTGAGACGTCAAGCCAGCACATGCGCCAGCACGCCGCGCAGTCGCGCCGGCTTCAGCGGCTCATGTCGCAGAAAACCGCAGCCCCGTCATTCCATGCGACTCATACATGTACTTGAATTTATCAGAAACAATTATATGGAATCTCGTCCCGAAGTTGTCATTCAGGCGAAAAATATCAAACTCGGTCGAGAAACCATCAACGAGCCTTAGCTGATCAATGCGGTATATGTCTCCGTCTTCAAATGTTTCGAAAATAGACTCGGAAAAGTCGAACCCTTTTATCTCCTCCATGGGTACATATATTTTCAAGTCGCCCCTATCCGTCTTGGACGTATAAAAGAGGTGCTTGCTTCTCGAAACAATCGGACCAAACGCCTCGAATATCTCGCGCTTTGCAAACAAGACGCCTGGATGAGAGCTTGGTACGAAATCCGAGATAGGCAGCGGCCGCTCGTCATCAAAGCGAAAAAGCAACTTACTTTTGTCGACAGGCCCAGCCTCCTCCATCTCGAGGAAAGCCTGGGATCCATTTGTATTTCCGTCGTCGACGAGAATACAGTAGTCTCGGGCGTTTTCTTCTATTCTCCAATGCATCCTTGGCCTTTTCAAAATTTGGTACTGCCTGAAGCAGTTCGCCCATGCCCTCAGATGGGATCAAGCCAGCAGATGCGCCAGCAGCGCCCGGAGCTGCGCGGGCTTCAGCGGCTTGCGCATCAGCTCGATGCCAGCGGCGCGGGCGGCGTTGGCGACGGTCTCCGAACCGTCGGCGGTGACGATCAGCGCCGGCACGGCGCGGCCGAGATAATCACGGACCTCGGCGATTGTGGTGGTGCCGAGGTCGCCGCCGTCGAGATGCTGGTCGGCTATGACAATATCTGGCAACCAGTCGGTATCGCCAAGCAGGTCGAGCGCGTCACCGGTCGAGGTGGCGGGACGTACCAGGCATTGCCAGCGCTCGAGCAGGGAGGTCATCGCCTGCAGCACCTCGATGTCGTTCTCGACCAGCAGCACCCTTGTGCCGAACAGACCGTACCCGCGCGGCCGCTCCATGTCGACGGTGCCGGCGATTGGATCGGCCGTGTCGCCGATCCCGACCGGAACGTCGATATGGAAAATCGTGCCATGTCCGACCTTCGACGAAAACGTGACGGGATGGCCGAGTGCCGCGGCGATGCGGCGCACGATGGCCAGCCCCAACCCCAGCCCGCCGGCGGCAAGCCCGGCATCCGTGGGGATCACGCCCCGATGGAATTCCTCGAACACCGCCTCGCGCTGGTCGTCGGGGATGCCGCAGCCGGTATCGGCGACGTCGATGCGGATCGTGTCGCCGCGATGCCTGGTGCCGACCAACACGCCGCCCGAGCGGGTATAGCGCAGTGCATTGGACAGGATGTTCTGCAGGATGCGGCGCAGCAAGGTTCGGTCTGAACGAACGAGCGCATCGACCGGCCGGAACTTCAGCGTCAGCCCCTTCATCTCCGCGACCGGCTGAAAATCCGAGCGCAGAGACGAAAACAGCGTCTCCAGGCTGACATCGGTGATGTCGGGCTGCACGACGCCGGCATCGAGCTTGGAAATGTCGAGCAAGGTGCGGAGCAGGTCCTCCATCGTCTCCAGCGATCGCTCGACCTGGCGGACCAGGTTTCTGCCTTCCTCGCTGGTCTGTACTTCGGCAAGCGCCGAGACCGACAGATGCGCGGCGTTCAGCGGCTGCAGCACGTCATGGCTGGCGGCCGCAAGGAACCTGGTCTTGGACAGGTTCGCCAGCTCGGCGTTTTCCTTGGCTGCATTCAAGTCGATGTTCGACTGCTCCAGCCGGCGCAAGGTCGAATGCAGCTCTTCGGTGCGGCTGCGCACCCGGCTCTCAAGCGAAATGGCGGTCTGGAACAGCGAAAAGGCATTGCCTTGCTGGTCCATGGAGCGCTCGACGCGGCTGATCAGCGCGGCGTTGATCTTCTTCAGCCTTTCCAGGTCGTCGATGTTCCTGAGCGGCATGCCGGATTTCCTACTCCGCCGCTTCGGCCGCATTGCGTTCACCGAAGGCGATGCCGGTGAAGGTCTGGTTCAGATGCATCGAACGGTACTGTTCGCCATAGGTGCCGAAGCCGAGGACGTTGTTGACCTTGTAGAGTTCCGAAATCTCGCGATAGACCTGCCGATTGCGCGCGTCGAGCCGGCGCAGCACGCAGTCGAAACCGAGGATCAGGTCGATGCCGCCAAGCCTTTCACTGACGTCGCTGAGAGCGGCGCGGGTCGCCTCGACCATGTCCTTAGGCTGGGCGACGGCAAGCACGACACCATCGTCGATGGCGCAGAAGAACGACAGCGAGCCGTCCGCGTGCATCTTCTGGATTGAACGGCAGTAAAATTCGCCGCCGACTTTCACCACCACCGGGTGCGAGGCAAAACTCAGTGGCGTCAGCATCTGCGCGACGACGCCGACCGAGGCGGCATATTCCTCGGCGGCAATGGTGGCGTTGAATTCGCGCACGATGCGGTGGTCGGGATCGGATGCCGTCACCACCAGCTTCTCGTCGGTGGGAACGAAATTGTCGGTCTTGAACACGTGGAAAGGAATTTCCGTGGTGATCAGCACGATGATGGCGCTGTCGGAGGTCACTTTGCCGTTCGAGATCAGCCGCGTTGTCTCGAATTTCAAATCATCGCCAGCCGAACCGCCGATTAATGGAATATCGTCGAGCCCCCAATGGATGGCGGAGGTCACCGCTTCTTCGGCATAAGACAGGCCGTCGATCAAGCAGAGCGCGAAAGTGGTGTCGGCTCGCTCGTGCCCGAAGCGCTCGCGTAATGACCGCCTCAGCGCCTCGACTTCGCCGGTAATCCCGTCCATGCCCGATGAGGACAGATTTTCGACCATGGTGCTGGCTGCCGAAAACGATGCGGAGGGAAGCAGCATAGCCAGGATCTGGCCTTCCTCCAGCCCTTTGGGCGTTATCTCACCGGCCGTCGAGCAACCGGCATAGTGGAGCGCCGGCGCGTGGGTCTTCAGCGCTTCCGACAGGGCGACGGCCTCTATGAGTCTCTGCGAGAAAAACAGGAGGGCAAACCCGGCGTCAATGGCCACTGCTTCCGCTGCCACCGCCCGGGCGAACGCATCCGCGTCGGATTCGTCGGTGGTGAGCACCGAGAGGCCGCATGCATAGCGCGTCCGTGACTTGGCCAGCGGCTTCCTCCTCCATTTCCTCCGACGCTTTTTTTTGTGCGCGTCTGGCGCGCCGGCGTCGAGGTCATTGTTGTCTTGAAGCGGCGCTTTGGCAATGAGCCAACATGATGGATTTGAAGTTTCTACCGTTTGACGGCGTCAGCGCAGCCGCTGACGGACGGAAGGTGTGCGTCCCGTCGGGCGTGTCGTTATCTCGCACTTGCACAAAGTTGTAGTGCACTGCAATATAGCTGAGAATGCGGCCTTGAGCCCGCCTTTTGCAGAGGGGACCGGCATGACGGACATCTCCGCGACGCGTCTTGTCGTGGCCAGGCCTGTCGCCGACACATCGTCAAGGGCGAGGCTTGCCTATCTCGACGGCTGGCGCGGCCTGTCGATCGCGCTGGTGCTGATCGGCCATTTCTTCCCCGTCCCCGGCATCAATCTCGGCGTCCTGGGCGTCGAATTCTTCTTCGTGCTCAGCGGCCGGCTGATGGCCGAGATCCTGTTCGTCGAATACTATCCGCTGAAGAAATTCTTCAAGCGCCGGTTCTCCCGCATCTATCCGGCACTGCTGGTTTTCGTCGTCGTCGCGATGATCGCCTTGTCCGGCACGTTCATCGCCTTCAAGTGGAAGGCGGCGCTGACGGCGCTGACGTTCACCTACAATTACGCCGGAGTTCTCGTTACCCGCGCCGGCGCGCTCGACCATATCTGGTCGCTCTGCGTCGAAGAGCATGCGTATATCATTCTGGCTCTGATCAGCGTCGTCGTCCGGGGACGGTCCCGCGTCATCATGCTGCTCGGCGCTTTGTCGCTGCTGGCCATGGCGAACGGCGCCATCTCCTACTGGGTGCTCGCAATAGGCTACGAGGGCACCTATTGGCGCACTGACGTGCACATCGCCTCGATCCTGCTGTCGACGGTGTTATGCCTGCTCAAGGCCGACGACAGGCTGCCGGCGCTGCTCAAGGGGCCGCATGTTGCCCTGGCGGCCACAGTCGTGGCTGTGCTCCTTTTCATGGCTGCCGTGCCAACCCCCATTCACTATCTGGTCGCGGTGCCGCTGCTGGCGCTCGCCGTCAATTTGCTCGACTTCAGCAGCCGCTACCTGACCAGGTTTCTGTCGTCCCTGCCAATGACGATGCTGGGGCTGTGGTCGTATTCGCTCTATCTGTGGCAGCAGCCCTTTTATCAATTCGTCGACATACAAGGCAGTTCGCCGTGGCTGATGCTGGCGGCGGCGTTCGCTTGCGCGCTGTGCAGCTACTACATCATCGAAAGGCCGGCCCGCTCCTGGCTGAACCGCAATTGGTAGGGCGAACGGCGCCCGCCGTTTTAGCCGGCGATCCGCCTTGCATAATACCGCACGGCTTTCCTGCCACCGTGGATTACCGCGTCGCCCACTTCCGCAAAGCCGAGTGCGGCATGGAAGGCGTCCGAAGCCGGATTGGGCGGCTCGGCATTGACTTCGCAGGTGACGATCGCCTGGCTGGCGCGTGACGCCTGCTCGAACAGATCCTCATACAGCCGGCGGGCATGGCCGCGCCCGCGCGCTGCAGCGGCGACCACGACGCGATCGACATAGACGAACCGCGGGTAACGATCGCGAAACCACAGGAAGTTCGGGCTATCGTAGCTGGCGTCCTGGTCGAAGGTCATGATGAAGGCTTCGAGCGAACCGATACGGCGCGCGTAAAACGCTTCGCCGAGCAGGAAGGAAAGGCGCTCGGGTTCGAGCCACGACAATTCGGCGGCGTGCTCGTTGTTGAGCGCGAGGACGGCCGGCTCATCACGCGGCGAAACCCGCTCGATCGGCAAACGCGTTTCGATCATGTTTTTTCTGTCTTCCGGGATCATGTCCGGACGGCGGCGATGGTCGCCGCCACCATCGCCTCGTCGGTCCCGGTGTTGCGGTATTCGCGGTCGAGATCGGTGCCGCCCATGCCGACCCTTGGGTTGCGGTAACGCATAGCACTCGGCACCTCCTTGAGCGCGGCGAAATGCATTTCGCTCAACCCGGTTTTCCTCCGCACCTTGCCGATGTTCTCTGGGTCAAGCCCGCCGCAGCCGAGGATGATGATGCGGTCGCCGGCCTGCCTGACAAGATCGGCGAGCAGGTCAGCGCCCTCGAGCGCCGTGTCGCGCTGGCCGCTGGTCAGCACGCGGCCGACCTTGCAGCGGATCAGTGTCTCCAGCGCCTCTGTCGGGTCGCGCGTCATGTCGAAGGCGCGGTGGCAGGTGACGTTCAATCGCCCCGCCGCCTGCACCAGTTCGCTCATGCGCTGTTCATCGATCGTGCCGTCGGCATTAAGGCAGCCGATAACGACACCGGCGACGTCGGTGTCGGCAAGCGCGTGGACATCGGCGAGCATCGAACGATATTCGGCTTCGCTATAGAGAAAATCACCGCCGCGCGGCCGCACGATGACGTGGAACGGGATCGTCGCCAGCTCGAGCGCCGTGCGCACCGTGCCGAAGCTCGGTGTGATGCCGCCTTCGATCAGGCTGGCACAGAGCTCGACACGGTCGGCGCCAGCGGCTTGCGCGGCCAGCAGGCCGTCTATGCCTTCGACGCAGATCTCGATCAGCGGCAGGCGAGGGCGTTCGGTCTCGGGCATGGGGGATCCATTCATGATTTCAGCTGGCCAGCGGTAGCATCGGGCCTAGTGCGATGAAAGCCGGAACTGTTGGCTCAATGTGCTTGCGCCTGCCATTCCGCCGCTTGACACATTCATAACTTCAGAGTTATGCGTAAACGATAGCTGCTGGGTTATTGGTTCTCGTGGAGAGCGCGTTGGTGAACAGACCAGCCAAACCCCAAACAACGGGTCCGAAGTTATGACTGGAGCAACTACAGTCGAAACCAAATCCATTGTCGTCGAGCGTCTCATACCGCACGCGGCTGAAAAGATATGGCGCGCACTGACCGTGCCGCATCTGGTTGCCGAATGGCTGATGAAGAACGACTTTGCGCCTGTGCAAGGCCATCGCTTCACCTTTCGCGCGACGCCTGTACCGGGCTGGTCCGGCGTGACGAACTGCGAGGTGCTGAAGATCGAGCCGCCGCGCCTACTCGCCTACAGCTGGGGCGACGGCACCGAATCCGACAGCGGTCTGAAGACCGTCGTGACATGGTCATTGACGCCCGAAGGTACGGCGACCCGGGTGCGCATGGAGCATTCCGGGTTCCGGGCCGAGGACGAGCGCGGGTACGTCGGAATGGGAAGCGGCTGGCCGCGCATTCTCGAGCGGCTTGAGCAGGTGACTGCCTCGCAAAGCTGAAGATCCCTGCGCTCGCCGCAACGCGGCGGCCGGCGAACTGACAGAGCCAAGGATGTCGAGACCCCGGATGTGATGCTCATTCCCCGGGCCCGGCAGGCGCTGCTCGCGCTGGACAAGTCGACGGAAACGGCCGATCTGTCCTATGTGACGCGCAAGCTCGTCCATTTGCGCGCCAGCCAGATCAACGGATGCAGCGTCTGTATCGATATGCATGCGCCAGAATTGAAGAAGGCCGGTGAAAAGGACGAGCGCGTCTTCACCGTGTCCGCCTGGCGGGAAACACCTTACTTCACCGACGCCGAGCGCGCCGCACTGGCGCTGACCGAGGCGGCAACCCGGTTGGCTGACCGGCCGGATCCGGTGCCGAAAAGGCCCTTGCCGCCCTGGTCATCCAGATTGCCCTGATCAACGCATTCAACCGGCTCAACGCAACTACCAGGCAGATGATCGGCGCCTGGGGCTGAACGGGGCCGGGTTCTCGAAAGGTCACATCAGATACGCAGCTTGTGAGCGTTCGCGCGCACGAAGTCGATGAAGGCCCGCAGCTTCGGCGGTACGAGGCGGCGGCTGGGATAATAGAGGTGGAGCGGCTCGTAAGCGGGACAGAAAGGCTCCAGCACCTTGACCAGCGCGCCTGAGGCAAGAAGCGGCGCGGCGAGGCCCTCGACCGCGAAGGCGAGGCCAAGCCCTTGCGCGGCGGCGGTAATGCACAGCGGAAGCGTGTTCGCGACCAGATATGCGTCCGGCGTGAATGCGACTTCGCGTCCCTCCACGATGAACTCCCATGGCGAAATCGCGCGGGTGAGGGCGAATGCGATGCAGCGATGGGCGGCGAGGTCGGCCGGCCGCTTCGGCGTACCATTGCGCGCCAGATAGTCCGGGCTGCCCACCACGACCATCTGCAAGGGCCCGCCCAGACGCGCGCCGATCATGTCTTTGTCGAGAAGCTCGCCGATGCGCAGACCGGCGTCGAAGCCCTCGGCGGCGATGTCTACGAAGCTGTCGTCGAAAATCAGACTAAGCCGCACTTCGGGATAAGCATCCATGAACGGCCGCATCAGTGGCTCGATCAGCAGCGGGGCGGCGATCCAGGGCAGGCTGAGGCGCAGCGTGCCGGCGGGACGGTCGCGAGCTTCGCGCAGTGCCGCACCAGCCGCCTGGATATCTTCGGCTGCCGGGCGCACGTGGTCGAGGTATTGAGCGCCAGCTTCGGTCAAGCCAACGCTGCGAGTCGTCCGATTGAGCAGCCGCACCCCCAGACGCTCCTCGAGCCCCTTGACCGCCTCGCTCAACGAGGCCGGAGCGACGCCGAGCTCGGCGGCGGCGCGGGTGAAGCTTTTGGCCTCCGAAACTTTTACGAAAGCGACGATGCCGCTGAACTGGTCGAGGCGCATTGTAAGGATTTTCCAAATAGCCCTGTCGAATTCTACTGGTTTTTCCGGTGAACAAAAGGCGTCATGTTGAATCCGACGAACGGGCCTCGGTGTTGGGAACGGCTCGAACAGGGAAGGAAACAGGACCGATGACCAGGCTTGCTTCGCTCGCCGCCGCCGCTCTTCTGGCGGTGTCTGCCGCCCCGGCGAATGGCGGCCCGCTGGAAGACAGCAACATCCAACTCGTCAAGGACTACTACGCCGCTTATGCGACCGGGAATCCCGAGGCCGTCCGGCCCTTCCTCGCACCCGACATCGTGTGGCGCATTCCCGGCCATCATCCGCTTGCCGGCGACAAGCGCGGGCCGGACGAGGTGGTCGCCTTCTTCCGCGGCTTGGCCGACGGCAAATTCAAGGCCGAGCCGATCTTCTTCCAGGCGCAAGGCGACCTTGTCGTCGATGTCCATCGCGGCTGGTCGAATGTCGGCTCGGGTCCCGAGATCGACCAGCTCTACGCCCTGATGTTCCGCATCAAGGACGGCAAGATCACCGAGGCACAGAATTTTTTGACCGACATGTACCAGTCGGACGCCTTCTACTGGGCGCATTACCTGCTGAAGCCATTGCCCGGCCGACTTGCTGGCGAGCGCTGAGACGGCGGTCTTTTTCGCAACGCCGCGGTTCTCACTCCAAGCTAAAGGAGACTTGCAATGTTTAAAGCCCTGACATTTGCTGCAGCAACCGCCGTAGCGCTCGCCGCGTCCAATGCCGCCGCCGCACCGCGCGTCGAGCGCGTCACATTCTCCTCGCACGGTGAGCAGATCGTCGGCGAACTCTATCTGCCGGAGGATCTGGACGCGGCAAAACCTCGGCCCGCGCTGGTCGTGACCGGCGCCTGGATGACGGTGAAGGAACAGATGCCGGCCCGCTACGCCCGCGAGATGGCGGATCGCGGGTTCGTCGCCCTGACCTTCGATTTTCGCGGTTGGGGCGAAAGCGGCGGCATACGCCGCCAGTACGAGGATCCTAAGGCCAAGATCGCCGACATAGAAGCGGCGGTCGCCTATCTCGCGACCCGGCCCGAGACCGATCAGGACCGCATCGGCGGCCTCGGCATTTGCGCCAGCTCCGGCTACATGGTCACTGCCGCCGCCGAAGATACCGCGATCAAGTCGGTCGCTCTCGTCGCGCCCTGGTTGCAGGATGCCGAAGTGGTCGAGCAGACCTATGGCGGCAAGGAAGGCGTCGCCAGGCTTGAGGCCGCGAGCGATGCGGCAGAGGCCGCGTATCGCCGCACCGGCAGACAGGCGTTGCTGCCGGCCGCCAGCTTGAGCGACGATCGCGCGATCATGTTCAAGGTGCCTTATTACACCGAACCCGATCGCGGCATGATCCCGGCCTGGCGTAACGAGGCCGATCCGGCCTTCTGGCGCGGCTGGCTGAGGTTCGACGCCATCCAGGCTGCCCCGCGCCTGCACCAGCCCTTTCTGATGGTGCATAGCGAGGCGGCTGCCATTCCGCAGGGTGCGCACAAGTTCTACGCGCGGCTGACCAGTTCCAGGCAGGAGCTGTGGCTCGACAACGTCACCCAATTCGATTTCTACGATCGCGCCGCGCCGGTGAAGGCGGCGAGCGACGCCGTCGCCGCGCACTTCCGCGCGACACTGGGCAGTGCGGGGGAGGCGGGACAATGAGCGTCGTCACCCGCCGGCATATCCTGGCCGCGGCGGTTTCCGCCGCGATGATTTCCGCCGTCTCGGCGTCCGTTTCGAGCGCCTCGGGAGCTGCGCTGATGGTTGAAGACAGGATGGCCATCGCCGAGGCAGTGGCGGGGATCGGGCTGTATGCCGATCTGCGTGATTGGAACCGGGTCAAATCCTATTTCGCGGCCCGCGTCACGACCGACTATACCAGCCTCTTCGGCGGCGCAGCCGCGACCAGCGGCCGAGACGCGCTGATCGCGCAGTGGCAAGGACTGCTTCCAGGCTTCGACGCCACCCAGCACCTCATCACCAACATCATTGTCGAAGGCGCAGGCAATGACGCGGTTGCGCGCAGCCATGTCCGCGCAACCCACTGGATCGGCGGGCGTTTCTGGACGGTCGGCGGCCGCTATCTCCACCGGCTGGTGCGGGGGCCGGAAGGCTGGCGCGTCAAGGCAATCTCCATCCGCCGCTTGTACGAAGAGGGGGATCGCGCCGTTCTGGCCGCTGCGGCCGACCGGGTAAAGGCGGAGGCCAAATGAGTGTTCGGGTTTGCGCATGCCCAGCCACGCGGCGAGGTTGCTCGGAGCATCGGCAACGTGAATATTGATCGAAAATGTCGGGGCAGGCTTGGCGCATGCGGCATTAGTGCCGCCAACCGCGGACACGAGACATGACCCTTTCACTGCAAGACGTTTCGGATCGGCTTGAGACTGTAGCGGGTTCTGAAGTTGATCCGCCGACGCGAGCCGTCGGCAGATCACGGTTGTTCCAGACCGCTCAGGCGGTCTTGCTCTTCCTCTGGCTCAAAGCGCCTAGCAGCGCCTCAGCTGCCTCGCTCGATGATGCTGGGTTCTGACCCGTGATAAGCTGGCCATCGACGACTGTGTGGACGCCCCAGTCCTTGACCTTGGAGAAAACCGCGCCGAGGCTGATCAGCTCGTCCTCGACCAAGAACGGCACGACATTCGTGAGACCTACGGTCTCCTCCTCGCTATTGGTGAAGCCGGTGACGTAGCGTCCCTGCACAAACGGCGTGCCGTCGGGACTGGTCACGCGATGCAGAACGCCCGGTGCGTGGCAAACGAGGGCGATCGGCTTGCCGGCCGCGATGAAGGATCCGATCAGCTTGATCGAATTCGGATCTTCGGCCAAATCCCACAACGGGCCGTGGCCGCCGGGGTAGAAGACCGTGTCGAAGTCCTTCTGGTCGACACTGTCCAGGCGCACGGTTTCTGCGAGCTGCGCCTTGGCAACATCGTCAGCACTGAAGCGCCGTGTAAGGTCGGTCTGGAACATAGGCTCGTCGCTTTTCGGATCGAGAGGCGGCTGGCCGCCCTTCGGCGAGGCGAGGGTGATCTCGGCGCCAGCGTCCTTGAAGACGTAGTAGGGGGCTGCCAGTTCCTCGAGCCAGAAGCCGGTCTTCTTGCCGGTGTTACCGAGAGTGTCGTGGGAGGTGAGTACCATCAGGACTTTCATTGTCGGATCCTTTTCTCAGGTGATGCCGCGCCAATGAGGCGTCGTAGTTGGTTGATTTGGAGCTCGATCGGCCGCGTCGGCCTGTCGATGCACGGATAATGGCACCTGCCCATGTATTTCAGAAATTTATTTCATTTATTTTATATATTCATGTCAGATTATATCTCGATGAGATACGATCTGAACCTGCTCCCGGTTTTCCTCGCCCTGATGGAAGAGCGGAGCGTGACACGGGCAGCAGCGCGACTGGGCATCACCCAGCCGGCGCTGTCCAATTCGTTGAACCGCCTGCGCGACACCCTCCGGGATCCGCTATTCATCCGGGAAAGGTATGGCATAAAGCCGACGCAATTGGCTGAGGAGATCGCTCCGACGATCGAAGCAGCGCTGGCGCAACTGGACGATCTCATTTGAACCAGCAGGAATTTCAGCCAGCAAAGGCCGAACGGCTGTTCACGCTTGCCCCCAACAGTTACGTGGAGCTTGTGTTGATGCCGGCCCTCGTCGCGAGGACGCGTGAGCTGGCGCCTGGTATCAAGCTCCGCATGACAGCATTTGGCAACGATCTCGCCGAGACCGGCGTCATTTCCGGTACCACGGCCATGGTGATTGGCCGGATCGTCGATCCGCCGGGCAATCTTGTCGTCCAGCATCTTATGGACGATGGGCTCGCCTGCGCGGTGCGCAAGGATCATCCCGACGTTCGAGACCATATTTCCCGAGAACAGTATGAAAGGCTCAAGCACGTGAACGTGCTCCCGCCGGGCCGGCTGCGGGCGGGCCTCTTCCAGGCATTGGAGCAACAAAACCTCAAGCGAGAGATTGCCCTTTCTGTCACGCACTTCCTGGCCGTGCCAGAGATGCTTGCCGTCACGGATTACTGCGCAACGCTGCCGAGACTGATCTGCCGCAGCCTTGAGAGGGATCCGCGCCTGAAGATACTACCGCCGCCCGTCGACCTCGGCACTTTTCCAGTGCAGATGGCTTGGCACATTCGCTACCGCCACGACCCAGCCCACAGGTGGTTGCGTTCGATGATCGGCGAATTGGCAAAAGAAATGGCGTCGGAGACCTAAGACGGCTTTCTTGTATCCGCGTTGATGTCCGCAAAGGCCAAACCGGGCCATTCATCGTGCCGTATGCCGAGCACCAGATCCGGACTTGCCCGAGCTATCAGCAAGCGGCAGCTAGGGTCGCACCATGCCGCCAACTAAGTGCTGTCCGTCACGACCGACTATACCAGCCTCTTCGGCGGCGAAGCCGCGACCAGCGGCCGCGACGCGCTGATCGCCCAGTGGCAAGGACTGCTGCCGCGTTTCGACGCCACCCAGCACCTCATCACCAACATCATTGTCGAAGGCGCGGGCAATGACGCGGTTGCACGCAGCCATGTCCGCGCAGCCCACTGGATCACGGGCGGTTCTGGACGGTCGGTGGCAGCTATCTCCACTGGCTGGTGCGGACGCCGGAAGGCTGGCGCGTCAAGGCAATCTCCATCCGCCGCTTGTACGAAGAGGGGGATCGCGCCGTTCTGGCCGCTGCGGCCGACCGGGTAAAGGCGGAGGCCAAATGAGTGTTCGGGTTTGCGCATGCCCAGTCGCGCGGCGAGGTTGCTCGGAGCATCGGCAACGTGAATATTGATCGAAATGTCGGGGCAGGCTTGGCGCATGCGGCATTAGTGCCGCCAACCGCGGAGACGGGACATGACCCTTTCATTGCAAGAGGTTTCGGATCGGCTCGAGATCGAACAGCTGCTTGTTCGCTATTGCTACGCTGTGGACGATCGCGACTGGGACGCCTATCGCAAAATATTCACACTCGATGCCGTGCTTGACGACACTGTAACAGGTGGAATCAGGAGCGGTGTGGATGAGCATGTTGCTTACATGAAAGGCGCCCTTTCGAAGATATTGATCTCGCAACACGCCATTTCGACAATCCTTCTGGACCTCCGAGGGGATGAGGCCAGCGCGCGCGTGCATTGTTCATGCCCGATGGTGGTCGACCTCGGCGAAGGCAAAAGGCAGGTCTTCTTCCAGGGGCTTTGGTATCGAGACCGCGTCGTACGCACGTCCGAGGGCTGGCGCATAAGTGAACTTGTCGAGGAAGGCTATTGGAATCACAATTTGCCGGAGGGGTTCGCGTTCTGACGTCTGTTGCGCGCTGTGCTGGATCCGCCCCCGGACGCCATTTTCAGACGTGGCAGCTACTGGCGCAACACGGTGTTCTTGGTGCCTTCTTCGACCTGGTCGATGACCAGCAGCTTGACCGGATCGGCGCCGACATTGGTCGCCTGATGCCATTGCCCGATCATCTCGATGATGAAATCACCTGTTTGATAGGTGTTGCTCTTGCCGGTCTCGACGTTGGTGACCTGAAGCGTGCCAGCCTCGACATAGGCATAGCGCGGAAACGGATGCTTGTGGACCGGCAAGGTCGCGCCCGGCGCGATCTGATAGGCCGAGACCAGGACCTGGACGTTCTTCTGGGGCAGCGTGATCGGCTGGCCGGACGCGGTCTCGGTGCGAGAGGCAAGCGGGGTTACGACAACCGGCGTCCCGCTGGCATCCAGCGCCTGGGCGCTGTTTGCAAACAGTGCAGCCGTGAGCAGCAGCGTCGGTGCCAAGATTTTTCGCATGATTCCCCCCGAACTGCGTCAGCATTGCGCAGCAAGCTTTGAGGCGCAAGGTTGTCTGTTCAGGAGCGCCTTATCCCGCTCTTCTGAACATGCCCGGCGTCATACCATGCATGGCCCGGAATGTACGGGAAAAATGGCTCTGGTCGGCGAAATCCGCCGTAATAGCGGCGTCGGCGAGGCCAAATCCCTGTTCGATCAGCGCGCTCGCCCGGCGCAATCGCCGGTCGCGGATATAGGCCGCCGGCGTCAGGCCAATTGCCTTGTTGAAATCGCGGATGACCTGGAACCGGGTCACGCCAGCCGCGCCGGCAAGCCGCTTGAGGTCGAGCTGCGAGCCAAGCTCGCTTTCGACAAGATCGCGGTACAGCGAAAATCTTCGCTGCGATCCGCAGCTTTCGATCTCTTCGGCCGGTCCGCTCGAGTCGCCATGCCGAACGATCAGTTGTCTAAGCGCCACGAGCAGGGACGTCTCTGCCGTCATTGTGTCCGGGGATGTCGAGCCCTGGTGCGCTGCCGTCAATGCTGCGGCGAGACTGCTGTCTTCGATCGTCGCGCGCGAAAACGCCGGAGCGCCGTCGCGGCCGAGTTCGCGGGTAAGCGCGGTCATCATCGGCACCGAAGGATAAAATGTCCGGTAGGCCCAGCCTTCATCCGCCCCGCGTTCGCCGTCATGCCACTCTTCAGGATTGACGACGGCAATGGCGCCCGCCGGAGCGAGAACGCTTTGACGGCCGATGCGAATGCGCTCGCAGCCGGCGGTGATCAGGGCGATCACATAGGTCGGGTGCGTGTGCAGGTCGTAGCGGTGCTGGGTGAAGCGCGCCTTGAACAGGCCCAGGTCGGGGAAGCACGGATGGCGCCAGTATTTCCCGGTCTCTGCCGCTTCGATTGTCTTTGCCATGGTCAATCCGGTTCAAGACGCTTTTCGTCGGGCCTTCTATGGCTGGCAGGATCAAAGCGCGCCGCCTTGCCGGCGTGAAGGAGGCATCATGCTGCATAATGACCCCATCGCCGCCCTGACACCAGAGGTCGTAGGCTGGCGGCACCATATCCATGCCAATCCGGAGCTCGGATTCAATGAATACGAAACGGCGCGTTTCGTTGCAGAGAAGCTGCGCTCCTTCGGCGTCGACGAGGTGCATGAAGGGATCGGCGGCACCGGCGTCGTCGGTGTCCTGCGCAGCGGTGGCGGCGCACGCGCCATCGGCCTTCGCGCCGAGCTCGACGCGCTTCCGGTGCTGGAGAAAACCGGCTTGGCCTATGCCTCAAGGAAAGAAGGAGTAATGCACGCCTGCGGCCATGACGGCCACACCGCCATGCTGCTCGGCGCCGCCAAACTGCTCAGTCAATCGCGCACCTTCGACGGCACCGTCACTTTCATCTTTCAGCCGGCCGAGGAAAACGAGTGCGGCAGCATGCGCATGATCGAGGACGGCTTGTTCAAGCGCTTTCCGGTCGAGGCGGTCTATGCGGTCCACAACTGGCCGGGCGTCAGGCTGGGAACGGTCGCCGCCCGCGCTGGTGCGCAAATGGCGGCCGTGGATAATTTCGAACTGATCTTCGAGGGTCTTGGCGCGCATGCCGCGATGCCGCAGCTCGGCGACGACCCGATCCTGGCCGCCGGCGCCTTTGTGCAAGCCGTCCAGCGCATCGTCAGCCGCTCGGTCGACCCGCAAAGCGCGCTTGTCGTCAGCCTCACGCAGATCCATGGCGGCAATGTCGGCAACATCGTGCCGGGCAAGGTCTGGCTGCAAGGCACCTGCCGCTTCTTCGAGCCCGGCCTTTCCGATCACTGCGAGATGCTGATCGGGGAGATCGCACAAGGCATTGCCGCCGCGTATTCGCTCAACGCCAGGCTCGACTACAGGAAGGGCCATCCGCCGCTGATCAACACGGCGGACGCGACGACCCGCGCCGTCGAGGCGGCGGCCTCCGTCGTCGGCCGGGAGAATGTCTTGACCGAGTTCAGCCCCAGTCTCGGCTGCGAGGATTTCGCTTTCATGATCCGCGACGCCGGCGGCTGTTATGCGTGGATCGGTGCCGGCGAGGTCGGCCCGGGCGAAGGCCTGCATGGCGACCGCTACGTCTTCAACGACGAGATCGTGCCGACGGTGATGCGCTATTACCTCAACCTCGTCGAGCAGACGCTTGCGCGGGCCGGTCCTTCTACAGCAGTTTTTCCGGCGTGATCGGCAACTCCCGGATCCGCTTGCCTGTGGCGTCGAAGACGGCATTGGCCACCGCAGCGGCAACGCCGGTGGCGCCGAGCTCGCCGATGCCCTTGCCGCCGATCGGGCTGGCATGCTCATCCACCTCGTCGACGAAGTGGATTATGATGTCGCCGGGAATGTCGGCATTGACCGGAATGGCGACCCCGGAAAGGTTCTTCGACAGGAACCGCCCAAGCACTGGTTCGTGCCTGCTCTGCTCCATCGCCGCCATGCCCCAGCCCCAGATGATGCCGCCCGTCATCTGGCTGCGGGCGGTGCGGGGATTGACGATGCGGCCGGCGCTGTAGCTGCCGACGGCGCGACGAAGCCTGAGCAGGCCGAGCCCCGGATCGACGCCGACCTCCATGAAAATCGCGCCGAAAGTGCGCATGGCGAGGCCTTTGCCATGCTGCGCCGGATCGAACGAGCCGGAGCCGATGATCTCGCCGATGTCGGTATGCCTCATAACGTCGGCGATCGTCTGACCGCCGGCAGCGCCTTTGCGCCGAATCTTGCCGTCCTGCATCTCCACCTCGTCCGGCAGCAGATTGGCAAGACGGGCAAGCTGCGAACGCGCATCTTCGGCGGCGGCAAGCACCGCCGCGCCCACCCCCATGGTCGATGACGAGCCATAGGTCGGTCCCGCCTCCGGCAGCTCTGTATCGCCCATTTCCAACTCGATCTTCTCCATCGGCAGGCCCAGCACATCGGCCGCGATCTGCGGAAAGATGGTGAGTGTTCCGGTCCCTATGTCCTGGGTGCCGGTGCGGATGAGCACTCTGCCGTCCCTGTGCAGCCTGACCTCGGCTGCAGGCGTCGGGTGGCGGAAACAGCCCATGGTACAGGTCGCCATGCCGTAGCCGATCAGCCAATCGCCATCGCGTTGCGGCTTGCGCGGGCGCTCGCGCCAGCCGAACAGGCGGGCGCCTTCCTCATAAGCCTCGCGCAGCTTCTTCGATGACCAGGGCTGGCCGGTGGCCGGATCCGTGTCCGCATGGTTGATCAGACGCAGGTCGAGCGGATCGATGCCGAGGCGGTGGGCGAGCTCGTCCATCGCGCTTTCGAGGGCCCAGGTACCCGGACCCTCGACCGGCGCGCGCAGCGCCGTCGGCATGGCGACGTTCGCGCGCTCGACACGCTGGCTGAGACGCATGGCCGGCGTGGCATAAAGACCCTTCGAGGCTTCGGTGGCGAACTCGACGAAATCGTCGCTCACGGTGGTCAGGTTGACCACGTCCTGTTGCACGGCGGTCAGCTTGCCCGACCTGTCCGCTGCCAGCACGATCTTCTGTGCCATGCGCGGCTGGTAGCCGAGGCAGGAATAGGCATTGGCGCGGCTCAGCGCCAGCCTGACCGGGCGCTGCATGATGCGCGCCGCGGCGGCGGCCAGCACCTGATGCGGCCAGATCCAACCCTTGCCGCCGAAGCCGCCGCCGGTATGGCGGGAAATCACGCGGACCTTCCCGGCGGGAACATTCAAACGGGCGGCAAGCACCTGGCGGACACCATAGACGTGTTGCGTGGCGTCGTGCAGCGTCAGCTCTCCGTCGTTCCACTCAGCGAGCGTCGCCGAGGGCTCCATGGCGTTGTGGTGGCGCGACGGCTGCAGGTAGACGGCTTCGACCATGGCGGCTGCGTCGCTAAGCCCGCGGTCGACGTCGCCCTTGGTAAATGTCGGCTCCAGGAACAGGAAGCCGCTCTCCCTCGGCACGACCGCAGCCTTGTCGATGGCGGTCCACTCCGGCAGTGCCGGCAATTCCGGCTCGGCGAACTCGAAGCGCAATGCGACGTGGCGGGCACCGGCCTCCGCCGCCTCCAGCGTCTCGCCCAACACAATGGCAAGCGGCTGACCCTCGTGACGTATCTCGTCGCCCTGCATGGGCATGAAGCTCTGCGCTGCCGGTGGGCCTTCGGCCTGCTGCATCTGCGTATCGGGCTCGGCCCTCGGCGATGCGAACCGGCCGAATTTGGGCATGTCCTCATGCGTGAGCACACGCACGACGCCCTTCTCGGCGAGCGCGTCGTCGACCATGATCGACGTCACGCGGCCGGCCGGAACGGGCGCGGTCACGAGTACCGCATAGAGCAGGTCGGGGGCGAAATAGTCGGCCGCATAGCGGGCGCGGCCGGTGACCTTGACGCCGCCGTCAGGGCGGGCAACAGGCTGGCTGATCATCATGACGGCATCCTCGCTGCTCTTTCGATCGCCCGCAAAGCGGCGGTCTTGGCCAGTTCGATCTTGTAGGCGTTCTGCGACAAGGGACGCGCTTGGGCGAAGGATTGCTCGATAGCGGTGCTCAACGCCTCGCGATCGCCGATTTCGGCACCGGCGAGCTGCTCCTCGGCGGCGCTCAGCCGCCACGGTCGCAGCGCCACGGACCCCAGCGCCAGGGCCGCCCGACGGATGGTTTGGCCGTCCATCTCCAGCACAGCGGCGGCAGAGACGATGGCGTATTCGTAGGATTCGCGCTCGCGCACCTTGAGGTAAGCAGATCGCGGCGCCGGCGCCGGCAGCTCGATTGCCGTGATCAGTTCGCCTTGCTGCAACACATTGTCTGCCTCGGGCCGCGTGTCGGGAAGCAGGTGGAATTCCGCTGCCGGAATGCGCCGGCCGCCGCTGCGGTGCGCGGTGACGATGACCGCATCAAGTGCTGCCAGCGCCACGGCCGGGTCGGATGGCTGGGTGGCGACGCAATCCTCGGTCCAGCCGAATATCGCGTGATTGTCGTTGATGCCATGCAATGCCGAACAGCCGGAGCCGAGCTGACGCTTGTTGCATGGCAACTGCTCTTCGGCACGAAAATAGGCACAGCGCGTCTTCTGCAGAAGATTGCCGCCTATCGTTGCCAGGTTTCTCAGCTGCGGCGATGCGGCGTTGAGGATCGCCTGGCTCAACACCGGATAGTCGCGCGCGACCAACGCATGCAGCGCGACATCGTTGAGATGCATCAGCGCGCCGATCGTCAAGCCGCCGCCGGGCAGTGGTTCGACCTGATCCAGCCCGTCGAGGCGGGAGATGTCGATGATCCGGGTCGGCTCGGCAATGCCAAGGCGCAGCCAGTTGAGCAATTCGGTGCCGCCGGCGAGAAAGGCGCTGTCCGGCGCGGCACCGGCTGCGATCGTGTCGCCCAGGCTGTCGGCGCGTGCATAGACGAATGGGGTCATTGGCTCGCCCTCCCGGCGGCTGCGCGCACCGCCTCGACGATTTGCGGATAGGCCGAGCAGCGGCACAGATTACCGCTCATCCATTCGCGGATCTCGGCATCGGAGCCGGTATGTCCCTCCTCGATCAGCGCCGCCGCCGACATCACCTGGCCGGGCGTGCAGAATCCGCACTGAAAACCATCATGATCGATGAACGCCTGCTGCACGGGATGAAGCGCATCGCCGTCTGCCAGCCCTTCGATGGTCGTAACCTCGCGTCCCTCGGCGGACACGGCAAGTATCATGCAGGCATTCACACGCCGCCCGTCGAGATGCACGGTGCAGGCGCCGCACTCGCCGAAATTGCATCCCTTTTTCGTTCCGGTCAGATGAAGCCGCTCGCGCAGCAGGTCGAGCAGCGTGACGCGGGTATCGAGATCGGAAAGGCTGTGATCCTCTCCGTTCACCCGCAACTTCAATAGGTGCCGATCGTGGAAGTTCATGTGGGGTACCTCGAAGCACATGCCGTACTCGCCGCAAGGACTCGTCCAGCAAGCAGCCACCCACCTGTCGAGGCGAAATAGGGCGGTCGATTCCGGGGAAAAGGCGCTGCCGGTCAGGGAAGGCTAAAAAACGCGCATTCGAGATTTGCGGCGGAAAGGCCCTGAATGCCGTCGCAAAAAGTGCACTGTCACCGTAATTTCGTAATTCGGATGTGAAGTAACGCTGAGAGATTTATGGAGTAACGCATCAGCTTGGTTAGCCAGTTTCCTGGGAGTCATTTGCCGATATAGGCGGCCAGCTCGTCAGGTGTCCCCATGGGAAAGGCGCGTTTCAGATGGTCGAGGAATGCGGAGACGCGCGCGCTCAGCAGTCGCCGAGAGGGATAGAGTGTCCACAGGGCGATGTCGGGTCCCTCGACATCCCCCAAAAGTACCAGCGTTCCGTCCGCCAGATCATGGCTCACTAGCGACACCGGAAGGCGTCCCGCGCCGACGCCCGCTCGCACGGCATCCCGGACCATGATGAGCGACGACAACGCAAGGACGGGCTCGATCGCGATTGTTAACCGGCCAGTGGGCGTCTTCACGTCCCAAGCCCTGCGGTCTGTCGAACGCATGACGGCCGGGGTTGCCAGGCCTTCGGCCGGCTGGGCGAGGTCAGGACTTGCCACGACCACCAGCCGATCACGCAGAAAGGCTCGCCCAACGAGGCTCTCATCCGGATCCGGATTGACCCGGATCACCAGGTCAAATCCCTCTTCGATCATGTCGACGACGCGGTCTTCGGTCGTGACCTCGAGCCTGACCTCCGGGTATTTCAGGGCGAAGCCGGCGGCGATCTTCCCCATGGCGGTCTGTGCGAACAGCAATGGGGCGCTGATCCGCAACCGGCCGCGCGGCCTTTCGCCGCCTGAGGCGATCGCCGCCGTCGTCTCTTCGAGCTCGGAAAGCAACCGGCCCGCGCGCTCGAAAAGCGCGCGTCCTTCTTCCGTCAGCTTTAACGCGCGCGCGCCACGCTCAAACAGCCGTAGATCCAGACTCGCCTCCAGCTCCGCCACGCGTCGGGACAAGGTGGCTTTCGGGCGCCCGGCAGCGCGGGCGGCCTTACCGAAGCCCCCGTGGCGGGCGACCAGATTGAAATCAGCAAGGGCAAGTAGATCCATGTGTTCCACCTGTGGGACGGCGTGTTCAGATATAATGCCTACCGACACAAACGTGGATCACTAATTTTGTGGGACGCCATCCGGCTCAACTCAGGAGTAATCCCATGACCATTCTCGTTACCGGCGCGACCGGCAATGTCGGCCGCAACGTAGTCGAACAGCTCGTGAAGCGTGGCGCCGATGTGCGCGCTTTGGTTCGCGATCCCTCGAAGGCCAATTTCCCCACTGGCGTAGATGTCGTGCAGGGCGACCTGCTCGATGTCGATTCCCTGCGCAAGGCGTTCTCCGGCGTCTCCACCCTTTTCCTGCTGAACGCGGTGGTGGCCGACGAATACACCCAGGCGCTGGTAGCGCTGGCCGTTGCTCGCGAGGCCGGCCTCGAGCGGATCGTCTACCTGTCGGTGATCCACAGCGATCTCTACGTCAACGTGCCGCATTTCGCGGGCAAGTTCGGCGTCGAGCGGATGATCGAGCAGATGGAGCTCAACGCCACCATCCTGCGGCCCGCCTACTTCATGGACAACGACATCACGATCAAGGACGTGGTGATCGGCTACGGCATCTATCCGATGCCGATCGGAGCCAAGGGCATCGCCATGATCGACGCGCGGGACATCGGCGAGATCGCCGCGATCGAACTCATCCGCCGCGAGCAGGCCGCGGCGCCGCTGCCGTTCGACCGCATCAACCTGGTCGGCCCCGACACGCTGACTGGCACGGACGTCGCAGCCATCTGGACGGACGTCCTCGGTCGACATATCGCGTATCCCGGCGACGACACCGCCGGCTTCGAGCAGAACCTGCGGCAGTTCATGCCGAGCTGGATGGCGCTCGACATGCGCCTGATGGCCGAGCGCTTCCTCACGGACGGCATGGTCCCCGATGCCGGCGATGTCGATCGGCTGACCGCGCTGCTGGGCCGACCGTTGCGCTCCTATCGCGACTATGCGGCCGCAATTGCCGGCTGAGGCCCATCACCGACGTTCTGTCCAGGAGACATATCACGATTTACTCGACCGCTACCGTTCCGGTGAATCCCCGAGGCGAGACCAAGCTGACCCGTGCGCAGATATGGCAGGGCCTGGAACTCAAGGCGCGCGACGCCCGCCTGTTCCTGCCCGCAGGCCTCTGCACCCGTTGCGACGTCGTGGAGGAGAGCGCGACCCACTTCGTGCGCGAAGCTATGATCGCCGGTACTGATCTGCGCGAAATCATCATGATCGAGCCGGAAAGCAAGGTCACCTTCTTCCAGGCGGCCGGTCCGCGCGAAGGCGCGGAAATCGCCTTCATAGCTAGTGGTCGGGTCATTCACATCAGAAAGTTGCGCCAACGGCAATTGCAACCAGCTGGTGAGCGAGCTGCTTCATAAGCACGGACGAAACGCAAAGCCAGTCCGTCAAAACGCGGGTGTAGATGACGTACTGTTTCACGGCTTTGTCCAGCTCAAGCGTTGTGCCTGACAAGGTGGTGGCCGAAGCATTGTCTAACGTCAACGTTCGTTGTGACTGTCAAGGAGGCGCGGCCAAATCTTCCATGAGGCCGGTCTCCATCGAAGGCCAAATGGGATGGCTAGGAGGCGCGCAGTCCCTCTGGTAGTCTCAACGAAGGGCGTGGGGGATTATCATGGCAAAGACGGCCAAAAACTTCTTTGATGGACTGACTGAGGAGCAGCGTGAGAAATTTGCGTTGAGTTTTGCCGAGCATCTCAAGGCAGGATCGGCAGGGAAGGTTCTTGTGCTGTGTGGCATGTTGGACAAAAAGTTGCTCGACTTGCTGGCAGCGAACATGAGCGGGCTGAACAAAACCAACAAGGACGCATTGTTCAAAGGAACGGGTGGACTTGCGACTTTCAGTTCGCGCATTCATCTTGCGCACGCGCTTGGACTGGTCGAGCCGAGTGCGGCGGCGCAGCTACACAGGCTCAGAAAGATTAGAAACTGTTTTGCGCACAGCGACGTTGTGATCGATTTCGATCACGCTGATGTCGACAAGCTGATGAAGTCCCTAGACAGAAAAGGCGTTCCTTCGAAGGCCAAATCTATGGGCACGATTAATGCGATAGGAAAGATGCTGCTTGGAGCCATCGAAGGTGCGATGCCCGCCAAACCAGCGGCGAAGAGCAAGGCCCAATGACCCAACTCGCCAGCAATTCCGAAACAGCACGTGGCGCCCGGGGGGCACGGGGGGCTTCGCGCGAGCCAGTTATCCAATCCCCCGCTCGGAAATTTCTGCCAAACATTCCCGACCTCTATTAGCTTCCCCTCATGGCTCTTCACTGGTTCAACTCTCCGGTGTACGTCAAGGCGGATCGACCTGGGCTCCGCTATGGGGTTCAGCCACGACGAGGGCGCCGCCGAGCAGCTCCAGTGGACCAAGCTTGGCCCCAAATGGAAACAGGCGGTCGAGACCTGCATGGCCGCCATGGCAGGAGACATGCCCTCTCAGGATGCCCGTAGAGCATTCGAGGCGGCGGCCAGGAGAAGGGGACGTTGCTATCCCCGCTCTAGCCTCGGGGATGCCCCGTAGGTTCAGTTCATGGAGCCAGAATCGGGGATTTGATGTAGATTGTCCTCAATAGAATTTCGCGGGGGACTATGGCGCAATCAAGCGGGTATTTCGGATGCACCGACAAAGACGGAAAGGGCCAAGGGATGTGGCATTTCGATGGAACAGTCGCGACACGGATCGGTATTCCTGAGCCGCTCAATCACGAGTCAGCGCACGTCGTGGTTCCGTCAGGGCGCGACGTCTTCGATGCTGTCGGGACAAAATTGGCGCAACTCATTCCAGAGTCAGCACCCTTCGCCTTTGAGCATACACACCTCAAACCGGGGCAGTACTATCCCCGCATGTCTAGAGTGGTTGATCAGCATGTTGGTAGCCCAAATGCGGTCTACCATTGCCCGGGTTCGAATACCGTAGAGTCCCAGCTTGCGGTCATGCGCGGGCAGCTAGTCTCGCTCACGCACAAGCTAACTGACATTTGCCAAACTGTTCACCGTTCGCCGTCAAACTTCAAAGTGTACGGGCACGAGATAAGAAACCTCCTCATTCTTGCGTGCACTGAAGTGGAAATGCATTGGCGTGGTGTGCTTGAGGCGAATGGGCAGTCAGGTAAATTCACCACGCAGAACTACGTCGCGCTTCAAAATGCGATGCGCCTGGGTGAGTTTGGAATCTTGCTCCCATACTATCCGTGGATGAAGGAGGTGAGACCATTTGAGGGTTGGGACAGCGCCCGTCCAACGGAATCGCTCCCTTGGTATCGGGCGTACAACGCAGTGAAACATGATCGCGAGGGAAGTTTTGAAGAAGGGACGCTATCCCACGCTGTCGATGCTGTCGTTGCCTGCGCCGTCATGCTGATCGCCCAATTTGGACAAATGGAAGCATTTCGTTGGCGTTCAGAGTTTGGCTACTTCTTCCAAGTGGCGTCTAAGCCGAATTGGAAGATCTCGGAATCGTACATCCACCCTTATGATGGTCATTCGGCAGGACTGACGCCGGTGCTGTATCCGTTCTAAGAATAGGAATGGCCGAAATCGGATTTACAACCGAGGCTACGCAAGGGGTAGCAAAATAGGGGGGCGAGAAAGTGGTGATTACACCACCTATTTCAATACTGAAATCATTGTGGTCACGCCGATCAGATGGACGGTGGGGCGTCACTGATCTTAGAGGTCTCGAATTGACGCCTAAGCCGGGTTTCGATTCTGACTATTTCACATTTGAGGGCAACATTGAACTTCTGACCTCCACCCCGAGCCGAAACATACATGAAGCTCTGGCTTCTTTTGGACCCGCAGACTTTCTCATGAAGCAGAGTATCGTTCCTGTCGTTGCCTGGAGGGAGGGCGACGATTTTATTCGGTGTATCGGGACCGGTTCCGTTATTAGTTGCTCTGGCTACGTCATGACCGCAGCCCACATTCTTATGGACCCCTTCGACAGCGGCTACGGTGCGACGCGACAGGGGAACCAAATGGTCTTCGCAGAGGCGCTAAATTTCGGCGTCATCGTCCCCTATAGCCCTGCCTACGGGACGCGTGGATTTAGGTACTTTTCCTTTCAGAAATACTGGCTATGGGGCCGCTGGAAGGAAAGTCCCCTCGTCTATGAGAAGGATAGGTTTGAGTACTCGACGGACATTGCGATCTGCAAAATCGCAGAGATGCCCCACGGCGCTGCGCATCAACCTCTGAGTTTGTCGTTGAACCCATTCATACCGGGCGAAGCAGCGTACTCGCTGGGCTATGCGGAGATGAACGACATTCCCTTAGACTACGGTAAGGGCGGAATGGTCATCAAAGAGTTCGAAATGGACCTTTTCGTCTCTGTAGGTGAAGTGATGCGAGTATTTCCCGAGAACCATTTGCAGAAAGACGTATCCACCCCGGGACCCTGCTTCGATTTCAACGCAAAAATTCCCGGCAAAATGAGCGGAGCGCCTATTTTTGGCGCCCAAGGAGCGGTCATTCGTGGTGCCGTCAGTCGGAGCTTTTCAGGCGAGCGGCATGCGTTTGGCGCGATGCTAGGGCCCGCGATGCATTTACCCCTCGATGAACCTCAAATCACCGGCCGGACACTCCGGACCCTCATGGAGACAGGAAACGAGGGCATGGCTCAAGTGCAGGGGGCGGGTCTGTAGCCTATGGTTCAGATGCCGCGTCTGTTGCGGCCTTGTTCCTACAGCAACGGCACTTCGGCCCCGGCATGGACGGTCCGTGCGGAAAGGTGATCTGCGTGACGGCTTCTAGCGATTCGGCATCGCCCGGGCCCGTGCGCTGCCCGCAGTCCCCGCGGCGGGTTGATAATTGTGGGTTTAGGTCTTTGCCTTTGTGTCTGGCTATCCGTCGATAGGAAGCCCCCAGACCCCGGACTTTCACGGGATTAGTCGCCTTGCTCGGGGTTGTCCCGATGCTGGAGCCGCCCGGTTCCTCCCCGGTCTGGCCTTTGGTTCCGCTGTACGGGGCACAAAGGTCCCCTGCGCCGGGGAGTGTCCCCGGTCCCGTCATGACAACGATGTCGTTTGGTGATGCATAGATGCCAGCGAGATCAGCCTATCGCAAGCAGAAAATACCAGCAAAAACAGCTATTTGGTAGACGCACTGGATCTAACATCCCTTGCGCGCATCAGTGATTTCAGGGACTTGCAGCAATCCATGCCACAGATGTGGGAAAAATCCTGTGACATGTGACACGAAAAAAGTTGCGGGTAGGGCCGATTTGTTGCCACGACGCAACACGTTTGGGTCAGGCAAGTGCCTTCTCAAGCGCCCGTCTGGCGACCTCAAGCCGCGCCTCGTCACCCCCGTAGTCCTCCCCAACGCTGCCCGAGGAGTGACCCAGCACAATGTCTTGGTCCGAGTTGGTGACCCCGGCCAATCTCAATCGGTCCTTCATGAGATGCCGAAGCGAATGGGTTGTGGCCTTCGGATCGGTCACACAAGCCCGAACGTGCTTGCCCAAGGCGGCAGACGCTGAGGACGCGCCTTTGGGACGCCCGTAGGTCGGAAAGAGCATCGTTGCGCTGCCGGCAGCTTTGACGGCTTCCTTTGCAGCGTCCAGCGCGCCACCTATCAGCGGCACATTTCGCCGAGAAACCTTGTTCTTAATGCGTCGGTCGTCGTGCCACTCGACCGTGATGTGCGGAATGGCGTGGTCAAGATGGACGTCCGCAACACGAAGACCTGAGACCTCGGCGAGGCGGCATCCGGTACCATTTAGGATTGCCCAGATGTGTTGAAGGTCTGCCTTCGCATGGTACGCGATGCGGGCGGTTATGGCTGTGACCTCGGCCTGCGTGAAGGGGCGGCGCTTGTCCTTATCGGGCTCGGCCTTGTCCTTCGGCGCAGCTTCCAAATTCATGAATGGGTTGATGACGCCGGCCAGGTCAAACTCCCTGACAGCATGGTTTATCACCGCGCGGACGACGTTCAGATAGCGGTCCACAGAAGACGCCTTGCGACCGTCGAGCATGTGGTCACGGACTTCCTTGGCGTCTTCGCGCTTGAGGCTGGACAGTTTGCGGTCCTTGCCAAGTGCTTCGCCGACCAGCTTGAAGACCCGATCAAGCTCCATTTGCTTCGTTTCGTCGTCCCCGACACGCTCCTTGAGATAAAGGCGCTTGGCGTCTTCGAGAGTTGGATCGGGCCGCTGTTGGCGCTGGCTGAGCAGAAGCGCATGGAGGAGGGCGCGGTCTTCCACTGCAATGCCGACAGGATTGCCATCAGGGTCCACGGGGTACTTCCCTGCAATCTGCTCAGCGATCACCTCACGTGCGAGCGCCTCCGGATCATCCTCATCCTCGGGGCCGCTCCACTCGGGATCTAGATTAAGCGCCCTGAGCTGCGAACGGCTCCGCCTGAATTGCTCAAACGCGGTCGGGGAGGGCACGTTGTCATGGCCACCGCCTTGCGAGACTCGGTGCGGCTGTGACCAAAGGCGCAACTGCTGCTCTGCCCGGGCATGCACCTTGGGGTACGCCTTTAGAGCTTGGTGTTCGGTAGCCCCGAGCGGAACGAGGATTTCCAACTTGCCCGCAGCGGCCTGAAGTTTCTTTGGGATTTTGCGCCGATAGCGCCAGCCGGCAAGGCCACGTTTCTGGATGTGCTTCACGTCGATCTTCATAGCTCAAGGTACCCCGCAGTGTATCTCGCGGTGTATCTCTGGGGAAGCGGAAACCCTTGCAATCCTTGGGTTTCAAGACTTTTCTGGATTAAGTGGCTCCCCGGGCCGGATTCGAACCAGCGACCAACCGGTTAACAGCCGGTTGCTCTACCACTGAGCTACCGGGGAACAGAGGCTCTTGCGTGAGTGGGGCAGCCTATAGCAAACCCGTTTCGGCTTTGCAAAGAAGCATTTCGCATTTTTTCGGTGCTTTTTGGCGCAGGGCTTGCTGGCAATGGCCGGCGAGCGCCCTCATATGAGCTGTCTCTCGCCTGTCACGGAACAGAAAAGGCCGTTGCGGCTTTCTCCGGCTGATGGTGCTACTGATGCAAACGGATCGACATTTCACATGACGGCAATGAGCGACGAACAGCCACCGGCCCGGAAAATCTCGGTCTTCGGCCGCCAGTTCACCATGCCGCGCTCGCGCGGCCTCAGGATTGCGATCGGCGTTGTGCTGATCATCGGCGGCATTCTCGGCTTCCTGCCGATCCTGGGTTTCTGGATGGTACCGATCGGACTGCTGGTGCTCTCCTACGAATTTGCCCTAGTGCGTCGTCATCGGCGCCGCTTCGTCGTCTGGTGGGAGCGACGGCGCCGGCCTGACTGAGATTGCCCCGCTGACGGCCGCCAGCCTGCCATATGTCGGCTAGCGGCGTCCTCCGCCCATACGTTTACCGAGGTTGGTCGAAGCAGCTCTCCAGACGTTCGCAAAGCTCCTTGAGAACGGCGGTAGCCGATGCCAGCCGCGCCCGGTCGCGCGGCGGCAGGCTGTTTGCGCCTTCTATGCTGAGGCGGTCGATGGCATAGCGCACAAGCTCTGCAGACTGCGACAATCCGCGCGGTGTGCCGTCTTTCGTAGCTGCTCGACCCATGGCGGAACCCTCCTTTCTGCCCAACGTGGCCGCCGGTTTCGGGTTCCTGTCGCCGAGGATCATCCTTAACGATAAGCTAATATGTTATTGCTAGCATGGCATTGCATTGATAAGCAGAGCCTCGATGTCGGAAGAACCGTTGGGAATGCATGGTGGCCGCTTGACGGCATTTTCGCCGCAACCTATTGGAGCCGGGTGGAACGCCGGGAGCAATGAGGCCTCGTGGCGGAGTGGTTACGCAGAGGACTGCAAATCCTTGCACCCCGGTTCGATTCCGGGCGAGGCCTCCAATGCCCGAGCTCCCGCGCGTCAGCGCCAGGGGGCTTCAGTTCCGGTCGAAACAGCCGCGGCCTTTGCGCGGCAAGCGGATGGTTGGAACATGAGCGCTGATTTTGCCGAACGCCGGGTGAAGATGGTCGACGGCCAGATCCGCACCACCGACGTGACCAGCGCACCGCTGCTCGAGGCTATGCTTGTCGTGCCGCGCGAGGCCTTTGTTGCCCCCGGCCAGCGTGACCTTGCCTATATCGACGAGGACATCCGCATTGCCTATACGGCCGATGGTCCGCGCTATCTGATGGAACCGTCGCCATTGGCCAAGCTGATGCAGCTGGCCGATATCGGCCCAAGCGATTCGGCACTCGATGTCGGCTGCGGCACCGGCTATGCGGCGGCGATCCTGTCGCGGCTGGCAAGGTCCGTCGTCGCGCTGGAAAGCGATCCGGCGCTGGCCGAGACCGCCACTTCGACGCTTGCTGCGCTGGGTTCCGGCAATGTCACCGTGGTCCAGGGACCGTTGCCGCAAGGCCATGCCGCCAATGGGCCTTACGACGTCATCTTGATCGGTGGCAGCGTCGGCGAGGTGCCGGCGGCGCTGTTCGACCAGCTTGCCGAAGGCGGCCGACTCGTCGCCGTTGAAGGGCAGGGCAATTCGGGCGTAGCCCGGCTTTTTTTTAAGACTGGGGGGGTTGTAACGGGAAGACGCGCATTTAATGCGGCAATTAAGCCACTACCGGGATTCGAACGCATTCCCGCCTTCGAATTCTGAGTGATTTTGCCTTGCAGCGAAGGCGTTGTCATGATCGCTTGCGTTTGAACAATCGTTGCTGATCTGCATAACCGGGCGTTTCTGGGGCTTTCAGCGGGGGAACGATAAAAAACGCGGCGCCGGCTGATCAGAAGGAGAAGCCAGCGTGGCGCAGTTCCCGTGCAAAACGAATGAGGGAATATAACGTGCCGTCTGTACGCAAGTTGCTTTTTACCGCCGTCCTCGTTTCGGCGACCGCGCTTTCTCCATTGGCCGCCTCGGCCGAAACCATTCTCGGGGCGCTGTCAAAAGCCTACCAGAACAATTCCTCGCTTAATTCTTCGCGCGCCGGCGCCCGCGTCACCGACGAGGGCGTTGCTATTGCCAAGTCCGGCTACCGCCCGACCATCACCGGTTCCGGAAGTATTGATTATACCGCCAGCCACAGCAACCGGTTGCACCGAAACATCTCGATAACCACCGGCAACTTCGGCGTCGAGATCGATCAGACGCTGTTTGACGGTTTTCAGACCAGGAACAATGTGGCGGCCGCCGAATCGCGGGTCCGCGCTTCGTTCGAAAGCCTGCGCAACGCCGAAGAAAACACTCTCTTCAACGCGGCAAGTGCCTATATGGACGTTATCCGCGACCGTCAGGTCGCCGTGCTGACCGAACAGAACCTGCAATTCCTGACCGAGCAGGCGCGTGCGGCGCGTTCGCGCTTCGAGGTCGGCGAAGGTACGCGCACCGACGTCGCGCAAGCCGACGCCCAGCGCGCCTCCGCGGTGGCGCAGTTGAGTGCCGCCCGCGCCACGGCGCTGGCAAGTGCTGCGACCTATCGCCAGGTCGTCGGCGACGAGCCGGGCAAGCTCAGGCCGGCTGCGCCGGTGTCGAAGCTGTTGCCGTCGAGCCTCGATGCGGCGATCGCGATCGCATCGGCCGAGCATCCGGCCATCCTCGCCACCGCGCATCTGGTCGACGCGGCGGCGTTTTCGGTGAAGTCTGCCGAAGGCGCGCTGCTGCCGCAGCTCTCGGCGTCGGCGGGTGTTTCGAGTGCCATTCGCGGCACCGCGCCGGGCTCGCTCTCCTCGACACAGGATGGCGTAACCAATTCGGCGAACATCGGCGCGACACTGACGATACCGATATATTCCGGCGGCCGCACTTCGGCACTGGTTCGCCAATCAAAGGAATCACTTAGCCAGGCCCGTATCGAGGTCGATGTCAGCCGCGACACCGTGCGCCAGGCTGTGACCTCCGCATGGTCGCAATACACCGCCGCGCAGCAAAGCGTCACGGCCAATCGGCAGGTGGTCGCAGCCGCACAGCTTGCCCTGAACGGCGTCATCGAGGAGCGCAATGTCGGCCAGCGCACCACGCTCGACGTGCTCAACGCGCAGGCGACCCTCATCACCGCCAAGATCAATCTTGTCAGCGCCGAACGCGATGTGGTGGTGGCAAGCTATGCCATCCTCTCGGCGGTTGGCCATTTGTCGGCAGACCGCCTTGCTCTCAACGTGACGAAGTACAGGCCGGAAGAGCATTACGACGCCGTCAAGGACAAGTGGATCGGCCTGCGCACGCCGGACGGCCGCTGATCGCCAGGCCGTGCTTTCAGCCCGCGCTCGAACGACGCGCGGGCTCCAACTCCCGACCCTAATCTGTTGAAATCCGAGATGTCGCCAGATTGGGGATTCTCGCAAGGCGTTCCGTCGGTTACGCTGTTGCCATGATTCGAATCCGGCATTGCCGGACAGGAAATCTGAGAACCAGTCACAAGGGCGGCGGATGTGACGATGGCGACGGCGAGCAGCGTACAGCGCGAACCTTCCATGGAAGAGATACTGGCTTCCATCAGAAGGATCATCGAGGACAGCGATACCGGCCGCAAGCAGCCGGGCGAAGCGGACGAGCTGCGCCAGGATCTGCAACCGGCACCGGCAGCCGGACGCACAGCAGAGGCGGATGCGTTCCGCTCCGAACTGCGCGGCGGACTGGAGATCGCCAAGCCGGCCACGCGGGCCGAGGTGCAGCCAACGGCCGCACCGGTTATTGAGCGCCTGGAAACGCCGCTCCGCCCCGGCCCGGTAAAAGCACCGGTGACGCTGGCTGAGGTGAACGCCGCTCCCGCACCGGCTGCAAAGCCGGATCGGCCTGCGATGGCCAACGCTGGCGAGACGACCGACACCATCATTGCCGATTGGCGGCGCGAGATCGCCGCGGTCGGCGACGCGATGGCCAAGCCGGAGCGCGCCGAGCCACCCCGGACGCCGGACGCCGAGCCGAAAGCCGAGGTTTTCGAGGACGAGGCGACTGCTGGACCTGCGCCGGAGCATTCGGAAATTGGGCCGGAGCTTTCGGAGGGCGGCCCGCAACCTTCGGAACTCGGCCCGGAACCTTCGAAAATCGACCTGGAATCTTCGAAAATCGGCCCGGAATCTTCGAAAGTCGGATTGGCGCGTCCGGCGGCGAGCGAGCCGCCGCCCGCACGCCCGGCGATCCTTTCGGAGCATACGGGCCGGCAGGTTGCCGCCGCCTTCGGCGAGCTTTCCGACGCGTTTGCCAGCCGCAGCAAGAAGACCTTCGACGAGATGGCTGAAGAGATGCTGCGGCCCATGCTGCAGGACTGGCTGGACAACAACCTGCCGACGCTGGTCGAGCGGCTGGTGCGCGAGGAAATCGAGCGCGTCGCGCGCGGCGCACAATAGCAGTTCGGAGGAAACGCCGCCGATAGGCGGCTCGACCGGCGAATTGTCGAAGTCGGCGCTGCCCCTCATCCGCCTTGCCGGCACCTTCTCCCCGCATAGTGAGCGGGAGAAGGGATTGGCCGCAACCTGGGGCGCCTTTTCCGCAACGTTTGTGATTGGCGAAAGCTTCGGTACAGGCGTCTTTCTCCCCGTCACCATACGAGGAGAAATGCCCGGCAGGGCAATGAGGGCGGCGCAAACCTGAAGCGATTGCCTTGCAACATTCAGTTGCGCGAGTTGCACCGAACCATCCCGGCGCTATCTATTGGCCATGCCGCCGTTGCGGTTGACTTGGCAACAACCTTCCGATTTACACCGGACCACAGATTCCGGACAGCGCGGACCGTTTTCCCATGCTCGAAAAGACCTACGACGCCAAAGCCGTCGAGCCGAAGATTGCCAGGATCTGGGAAGAGGCCGACGCGTTTCGGGCCGGCGCCGGGGCCGAGGAGGGGGCTGAAGCCTTCACGATCGTCATCCCGCCGCCGAACGTCACCGGCTCGCTGCATATGGGCCACGCGCTCAACAACACGCTGCAGGACATTCTGGTGCGCTTCGAGCGCATGCGCGGCAAGAACGTGCTGTGGCAGCCGGGGATGGATCATGCCGGCATCGCCACGCAGATGGTGGTCGAGCGCCAGCTGATGGAAAAGCAGATCCACCGCCGCGACCTGACGCGCGATGAGTTCATCGACAAGGTGTGGGAGTGGAAGGCAGAATCCGGCGGCGCCATCCTCAACCAGCTGAAGCGGCTCGGGGCCTCGGCCGACTGGAGCCGGGAGCGCTTCACCATGGACGAGGGCCTGTCCAAGGCCGTGCTCGAAGTGTTCGTGACGCTCTACAAGGAAGGGCTGATCTACAAGGACAAGCGCCTTGTGAACTGGGACCCGAAGCTGTTGACCGCCATCTCGGATCTCGAGGTCGAGCAGCAGGAAGTCAACGGCAACCTCTGGCACTTCCGCTATCCGGTCGAAGGCATGACCTTCGATCCGGAAAATCCGAAGACCTTCATCACCGTTGCGACGACCCGGCCGGAGACGATGCTGGGCGATACGGCTGTCGCAGTCCACCCCGACGACGAGCGTTTCCGGCATCTTGTCGGCAAGAAACTCATCCTGCCGATCGTCGGCCGCAGGATCCCGGTGGTCGCGGACGAGTATTCCGATCCTGAAAAAGGCAGCGGTGCGGTCAAGATCACGCCGGCGCATGACTTCAACGATTTCGAGGTCGGCAAGCGCCACCGGCTGCCGGCGGTCAACATCCTCGCCGTCAATGCGGCGGTGAGCCTCAAGGACAATGAGGACTTTCTCGCCGGGCTGGAAGTGACGCCGGAGCACCAGGCCGTATGGGACAGCCTCGACGGCCTGGACCGTTTCGATGCGCGCAAGAAGATCGTCGAGTTGATGGAGGCGGGCGGCTTTCTCGAGAAGGTCGAGCCGCATCGCCACACGGTGCCGCACGGCGACCGCGGCGGCGTGCCGATCGAGCCGTTTCTGACCGACCAATGGTATGTCAATGCGGCGGAACTGGCCAAGCCGGCGATCGCCTCGGTGCGCGAGAGCCGTACCAATTTCGTGCCCAAAAACTGGGAAAAGACCTATTTCGACTGGATGGAGAACATCCAGCCCTGGTGCATTTCGCGCCAGCTCTGGTGGGGCCACCAGATCCCTGCCTGGTATGGGCCGGACGGGCATGTCTTTGTCGAAAAGACCGAGGAAGAGGCACTCGGTGCCGCCGTCGAATATTATCTGGCGCTGGAAGGGCCGTGGAAGGCCTGGGTCGAGGACAAGCTCGAGAATTTCCAGCCTGGCGAGATCCTGACCCGCGACGAGGACGTGCTCGATACATGGTTCTCGTCGGCGCTGTGGCCGTTCTCGACGCTTGGCTGGCCGGATCAGACGCCGGAGCTGAAGACCTATTACCCGACCGACGTGCTGGTGACCGGTTTTGACATCATCTTCTTCTGGGTCGCCCGCATGATGATGATGGGCCTGCATTTCATGGATCAGGAGCCGTTTCATACCGTCTATGTCCATGCGTTGGTTCGCGACAAGAACGGGCAGAAGATGTCGAAGTCGAAAGGCAACGTCATCGATCCGCTCGAGCTCATCGACGAATACGGCGCCGATGCGCTGCGCTTCACCTTGACGGTGATGGCAGCGCAAGGGCGCGACGTTAAGCTCGATCCGGCCCGCATTGCAGGTTATCGCAATTTCGGCACCAAGCTGTGGAACGCGACGCGCTTCGCCGAGATGAACGAAGTGGCGCGCGACGACGATTTCTGGCTGCAGGACGCCAAGCTGGCGGTCAACCGCTGGATCCTGACGGAGCTGACGCGAGCCGCGCGCGACATAACCGACGGCATCACCTCGTATCGCTTCAACGAGGCGGCGGGTGCTGCCTACCGGTTCGTCTGGAACCAGTTCTGCGACTGGTATCTGGAACTGCTGAAGCCGGTGTTCATGGGCGCCGACGAGGCCGCCAAGGCCGAGAGCAGGGCATGCGTGGCCTTCGTGCTGGACGAGATCTACAAGCTGCTGCATCCGATGATGCCGTTCATGACCGAAGAACTGTGGGCCGAAACCGCCGGCGAGGGCAGGCAACGGCCGTCGCTGCTTTGTCATGCGGCTTGGCCGTCGCCCGACTTCGAGGACGAGGCGGCCGCCGCCGATATTAACTGGCTGGTCGATCTCGTCTCCGGCATCCGCTCGGTGCGTTCGGAGATGAACGTGCCGCCGGCGGCGATCGCACCGCTCGTGGTGATCGGCGCCAACGAAACGACGCGCGAAAGGCTCGAGCGTCAGGGCTCGGCCATCAAGCGTCTGGCGCGGGTCGGCGACATCTCGCTAGCGGAGGCGCCACCCAGGGGATCCGCCCAGATCGTCGTCAACGAGGCGACCATCTGCCTGCCGCTCGGCAGCCTGATCGACCTTGCCGCCGAGGCAGCGCGCCTGCACAAGGAGCTTGCCAAGGTGACCGAGGAAATAGCGCGGCTCTACAAGAAGCTGTCCAACGAGAAATTCGTCGCCAACGCGCCGGAAGAGGTAGTGGAGGCCGAGCGTGAAAAACTCGCCGAATATCGCGAGGCGCAAGAGAAGCTTTCGGTGGCATTGGCGCGGGTGCGCGATGCGGGCTGATCAAACAAACCGGGCCGGCTGGCCGCAATAGATTCGCCGGTCACGAATCTGCTTTCCAGCTAGGCCGCCTGCCACGAAAACAGGCATTCCGCAGCGTAAATCTTGAGGCAAACTGAATGTTTTTGCCCCATTGTTGCCATAATGTAACAATGGCCGGCTGGGCAGGCAAAATTCCCTGTTCCCTGGTGATTTAGGCGGTTTTACCAAGTTTTCTCGTCGATTTGCATTGAGGCGGCCATTTTCCTGCCTCGGTAAGAAGGCCGACACCTTGTCGGAAATGCGGTCCGCCAAGGTATACATGTACGCACGGCGAATTCGTTGTTGCGCCGTTAACCTGAATTGGTTCTAGCTTGATGCAAGGACATTTCGGGGAGGAGATTCATGTGTTGTTCGCGTCTGAAAGTGCTGCTGGGCGCGGGGGCTTTTTCGCTGGCTTTTGCTGGGACGGTGCAAGCCGGGGGCTTTGACCGGGGCGGCGTCAACATCGACCAGCTGTTCGACGCGGCGCCATATTCGTTCGATGCGGGCGTCACCTATGTTTCGCCACAGCGCAAACTCAAGAATGTGCAGCGTCTCGATGGCTCGGGTTTGTCGACATCGGCGGTGGACGTTGGTGGCGATTATGCGGTGCCGCATGTCGGTATCAAAGCCAACATCTTTGAGCCCGTAGACTGTCTTGCCACCTATACGAGACCGTATGGTGCGGACGCGAATTTCGGCCTGAACAACGCCTATTCGCCGACAGCGGTCAAATACGCCGTCGACACAGACGATTTCGGTCTCACCTGCTCCTATAAGGTGAACGTCGGCAAAGGCGCCATACGATTCATCGGCGGTGTCTCCTACCAGCAGGTAGACGCGTTTCTTTCCCGTCAGACACTGCTCGCCTTCGGCAATACCGGCCTCGGCGTCTTCAAACTATCCGACGAGGCATGGGGTTGGCGTGCAGGCGCAGCCTATGAGATCCCCGAGATCGCTCTGCGCGCCAGCCTAATGTACTCTTCGAGCTACAAATATGACGGGCTGTCGGGAACCGTCGACACGACCGGCTTCAGGGGCGCCTTTCCAGCGGATCTGATTCCCGGCTCTACCGGCGTGTACCCAGTCTCGGCGTCGGCTGAGATACCTCAAGCTCTGGAATTCAAGCTGCAGAGCGGCATAGCTCCTGGCTGGCTGGCCTTTGGTTCCGTCCGCTGGCAGGAGTGGAGCAAGCTTGGCGTCATTGCCATCAATGGCGTGCGCAGTCCGGTAACCGGTGCTCCCTCGCCCGTTTCATTCGATCTGCTTTATCGCGACGGCTGGACGGTCACCGGCGGCATCGGTCACAAGTTCACCGATCAATTGTCGGGCGTGGTTTCGCTGACCTGGGATCGCGGCACCTCGACGACCTCCGGCTATCAGTCGGATACCTGGGCCGTGGCCAGCGGCGTCTCCTATTCGCCGAACGACCAGATCGAGGTCAGGCTCGGCGGCTCGATCGGTGTGCTGACGAGCGGGTCATCGACTTTCAGCGGTGTCGGCGACGAGGCAAATGCCGTCACCTACACTTACGACAACGACCTGCTTCTCGCCGGTTCGGCTTCCGTTAAGATCAAGTTCTAACTACGGATTTTTAAACGACAAAACGGCCGGGCACTGCCCGGTCGGTTCGTTCGGCGCTCGTCCGGCATTCGGCGGCGCAACAATTGCCCCCAAGATGTTCGCTCCTGTAATTGTGACGTTTTGGCAACAGTTTCTGAACAACCCTCGCGCCACCCGGCCGCCCGGGAACATTGCCCATTTCCCGCCATAAACGCGGCGCACCTCGAATTTGTCTCGGGACACGCGCCAAAAGGCTAGGCGAAGAGGCAGGCCGCACCGCCCGCGGCAAGGACGAGTATGGACACCAGAGCGATCTCCAAGGCCAAGCTGCCGAGCCGCCACGTGACCGTTGGTCCCGAGCGGGCGCCGCATCGCTCCTACCTCTATGCTATGGGGCTGTCGGCGGCCGAGATCGCGCAGCCGCTGGTCGGTGTCGCCAGCTGCTGGAACGAAGCCGCACCCTGCAACATCTCGCTGATGCGCCAGGCGCAAGTGGTCAAAAAGGGCGTGGCGGCGGCCAACGGCACGCCACGCGAATTCTGCACCATCACCGTCACCGACGGCATCGCCATGGGCCATCAGGGCATGAAGTCGTCGCTGGTGTCGCGCGAGGTCATCGCCGACTCGGTCGAACTCACCATGCGCGGCCATTGCTACGATGCGCTGGTTGGATTGGCCGGTTGCGACAAGTCGCTGCCCGGCATGATGATGGCCATGGTGCGCCTCAACGTACCGTCGATCTTCATCTATGGCGGCTCGATCCTGCCCGGCAGCTACCGTGGCCGGCAGATCACCGTGCAGGACGTGTTCGAGGCGGTGGGCCAGCACTCGGTCGGCACCATCAGCGACGCCGAGCTGCTCGAGATCGAGCAAGCCGCCTGTCCTTCGGCCGGCTCCTGCGGCGCCCAGTTCACCGCCAACACCATGGCCACCGTCGCTGAGGCCATCGGCCTGGCGCTGCCCTATTCCTGCGGCGCGCCTGCACCCTACGAGATGCGTGACCGCTTCAATTTCGCTTCCGGCGAAAAGATCATGGAGCTGATCGCAAGGAACATCCGCCCGCGCGACATCGTTACCATGGAAGCGTTGGAAAATGCCGCGACCGTGGTCTCGGCCACCGGCGGCTCGACCAACGCGGCGCTGCATCTGCCGGCGATCGCGCACGAGGCCGGGATAAAGTTCGATCTTTTCGACGTGGCCAGGATATTTGAGAAGACACCCTACATCGCCGACCTCAAGCCGGGCGGCAAGTACGTCGCCAAGGACATGTTCGAGGCCGGCGGCATTCCGCTCTTGATGAAGACGCTGCTCGACCATGGCTACCTTCATGGCGATTGCCTGACGGTGACTGGCCGCACTTTGGCCGAAAATATGGAACATGTTTCCTGGAATGACAGCCAGGATGTGGTCCGTCCCGCCAACAGGCCGATTACCCAGACCGGCGGGGTCGTGGGCTTGAAGGGTAACCTTGCCCCCGAAGGCGCGATCGTGAAGGTCGCCGGCATGACGGAGCTGAAATTCTCGGGTCCGGCGCGCTGCTTCGATTCGGAAGAGGAATGTTTCGAAGCGGTTACGCATCGCAACTATAGGGAAGGCGAGGTTCTCGTCATCCGCTACGAGGGTCCGCGCGGCGGCCCGGGCATGCGCGAAATGCTGTCGACGACGGCGGCTCTCTACGGCCAGGGCATGGGCGGCAAGGTGGCGCTCATCACCGACGGGCGTTTTTCGGGCGCAACGCGCGGTTTCTGCATCGGCCATGTCGGGCCGGAAGCGGCAGTGGGCGGCCCGATCGGGCTGCTTAGGGATGGCGACTTGATCTCGATCGATGCGGTGAACGGCACGATCGAGGTTGCATTGTCCAAAGCCGAACTGGCGGCGAGGGCAAAGGCATGGAAGGCGCGCACGACCGACTATCAATCGGGCGCGATCTGGAAATACGCACAGACGGTCGGATCTGCCCGCGACGGCGCGGTCACCCATCCCGGCGGTGCCAAAGAAACACACTGCTATGCGGACATCTGAGTTGTTGAGGTCGTCTGTCCTTTCGGCAATGGTCGCGCTCGCCACGTTTGGCGCGACCTTGGGCGCCGTCGGCCAGGCCATGGCCTTTGACGACAAGGTGTTCGACGACAAGACCGGCGTGAAGCCGCAGTCGAGCCCGTGGGCGGTGTTCCAGTTCGGCTTTTCCGCCTACAAGAACGGCCATAAGGAGCAGGCCGCGGAAGCCTATAAATATGCCGCCGAGAACGGCCAGATCGGCGCCACCTGGAAGCTTGCGCGCATGTATGCCGAAGGCGATGGCGTGGCGCGAGACGACTACGCGGCGTTCAAGTTCTTCTCAGAGATCGTCGACCAGGATGTCGAGCCCGGTTCGCCCGAGGAAAGCTATGTTTCGGACGCATTGGTGGCGCTTGGCGACTATCTGAGGAAGGGCATTCCCGGCAGCCCCGTCGAGGAGAACGAGGTGGCGGCCCAGGAATATTACATGCGTGCCGCCGCCAACTACCGCAATCCGAATGCCCAGTTCGAGATGGGCCAGATGTTCCTCAAGGGTGAGGGCGGCGTCAAGGCCAGCGTCAAGCAGGCAGGACGCTGGTTCCAGCTGGCGGCCGAAAAGGGCCATGCGGGCGCGCAGGCGACGCTCGGCAATCTGCTCTTCCAAAGCGGCAAGATCGTGCGAGGGCTGGCGATGATGACCGCGGCGCTCGAACGGGCCTCACCTGCCGACCAGCCATGGATCCGTGGCATGCAGGAAGAAGCGTTTGCCGCCGCCGGCGAAGCCGACCGCCGCACCGCGATCTCGCTGGCCGACGACATCCTCACCAAGGGTGGCGGCGACCAGTAGGCCGGCAGAAATTCCGTTTTGAGATCAATTCTCGTTCGGTTCCGCCGGCATGCCGCTGGGCGCCGGCGTTGAGATCGGTGTGCCTTGCAAATGCGGGGCCGGCGTGTCCTCCGGGCATCCATCCCGCTGCTTTGTCCAGGACGTGTTGTTGAGCACCATCTCGCAACGGGCGAGGTAGCTTTGGCCGGCAGGCGTCAGACAGGCGACCCGGCCGATCTGGAATGATTTGCCGTTGGCAAGGCACTCTGCATCGGCAAAAGCCGGCGTCGCCACCGCCATCGCAAGCGCGCAGCCAATCGGGCAGAGTGCAAATCGAGTAGTCATGGGAACCCCAGCCACCATGATGATTTCGCATCAAGCGCGCGATTTGTGGCGATAAGAGGTCAACTTATCAATGTGCCGCCGGACGGCAGGTCCCGTCAGGCTGGCCGCAGCGCCAGATCGATCGCCACCGGCACGTGGTCGGAGGGTTTTTCCCAGGCGCGCACCTGCTTCTCGATCGAAGCCGAGGAAAACCAGTTGGCGGCTTCGGGCGACAGAAGCAAATGGTCGATGCGGATGCCGTTGTTCTTCTGCCAGGCGCCGGCCTGATAGTCCCAGAACGTAAAGACGTCCGCGGAGTCGGTGACGGCACGCACGGCTTCGGTGAAGCCGAGATTCTTCAGCCGCCGGAACGCCTGCCGCGTCGCGGGCTGGAACAGTGCATCGCTTAGCCAGTTTTCCGGATATTTCGCGTCGATTGGCTCGGGGATGACATTGTAGTCGCCGGCCAGGACCAGCGGCTCTTCCAGAGCAAGCCGCTCCTCAGCCCAGCGCTCAAGTCGCGCCATCCAGGAAAGCTTGTAGGAGAACTTCTTCTCGTCGTCGATCGGGTTGCCGTTCGGCAGATAGATCGAGGCAACGCGCAAGGCGCCCTTGTCGGTCGAGAACACGCCCTCGATGAAACGCGCCTGTTCGTCGGCATCGTCGCCCGGCAAGCCGCGATTGACCTCATCGAAACGCAGCTTCGACAGGATAGCGACGCCGTTGAAGCCTTTTTGGCCGTAAGTCTCGACATTGTAACCGAGCGCCTCGATCTCGGCGCGAGGAAACTGCTCGTCGACCGTCTTGATCTCCTGCAGGCAGGCGATGTCGGGCGCGCTTTCCGTCAGCCAGTGGGTCAAATTGCCGATGCGGGCGCGAACGCCGTTGATGTTCCAGGTGACGATTTTCATGGCGGCCTCGATAGGCTGGTGATCCGGAGACTAGCGATCCGGTGGATGACGTTCGACAAGGCCGATCGTATTGCCTGCCGGGTCCTTTAGGAAGGCCATCCATTCGCTTTCCCCGGCCTGGCCGAACAGGCCTTCGGTGTCGCGATGAACGAGCGCCGGCGGCGCGGTGAAGGGGATGCCGGCGGCCTTTGCCGAAGCGTGGAATTCTTCGAGGCCCGATATATCGAGATAGACGGTGCCGGCCGACAGGCCGTCGGTGAAAAGCAGGCGCACGTCACCGGCCAGGATGAAGGCGATGCCCGGCGGGTCGAAACGCGCGTGCAGGCTCATGCCGAGCACTTCGCGCCAGAACGCCAGCGTCGCATCGAGGTCGCGCCCGGCGGAAAGCGCGACCTGACGGACCGCGCCTATGCGGCCCATGTTCATTCGCTCCCGAAAGGTTGGCGCTCGGCATTTTCCGCAAGTATTTGTTCAATTGCCTGCCGCAGATGCAATGCCTGCTCGCGCGTCGTGCTTTCGTGCATCCAATCACAGGCATCAAAGAGGCAGCCAAGCCAAACCGGGAAGTCGTATTTCTGCTCGATAGGGGAGACCATGCGGCAGACCTGAAAGGGTTCCAGGTCGCTGTCAAGGTAAGTCCGAATGCGTCGAAGGAGCAGCTTACGTGCTATTTCCTTGGCTTCATCGGACTTGTCGTTGAAATCGGGAAAATACCGCGCGATCAGCGACCTCAAATGACCATGAGCTTCCGCAAGATTAACAGCATTCCGCGGATTGCACCGCACGAGCTGCACATAGTCAGCATCGTCTGAGTAGACCCGAGCTACCTTGTGACGGTTGGCCCAACCAACGATATCGACATCGGAAATTGCTTCTATCTCGCGGACGACAAGGACCGTCATCGGATCCTCAAGGCCCTCGAGGAGCGGCTTCATATTTTCAAATACTGAAGCTGGTGCCGCAGCCGCAGGATGCGACCGCATTGGGGTTTCTGATCTGGAACGACTGGCCCATCAGATCGTCGACGAAATCGATTACCGAGCCGCCCATGTAGACCAGCGACAGGTCGTCGATAAGTACGGTGGCGCCGTCCTTTTCGATGGCGACGTCGTCATCATTGCGCCTGTCGACCAGATCGAACTTGTAGGAAAAGCCGGAACAGCCGCCGCCCTCGACCGAAACGCGCAGCGCCGTCTTACCGGCTTCGCTCGCCACAATCTTGGCAATTCGCCTGGCGGCGGCGTCGGTCATCTCGACTTTCATGGCAGTCTTGGCATCAGCGCCCATGGGCGTCACCTTGCATTCGGTTTCGTATGATAGGTATGAAGCGCGACGGGGCAAGTCAACTGCGGCATACGCTATGACCAACGAGTTGGGCGACATCGGATTCGGCTATCGGCCGCGCGCGGCCTATGCCAGCGACCCGGCAAAGTCGCGCGGGCGGTTGTTCGACGAGGTGGAAAGCCCGACGCGCACGCCGTTCCAGCGCGACCGCGACCGCATCATCCATTCGACGGCGTTCCGCCGGCTGAAGCACAAGACGCAAGTGTTCGTCGCACACGAAGGCGACCATTACCGCACGAGGCTGACGCATTCGATCGAGGTCGCGCAAATCGCACGCGCTCTGGCGCGGGCGCTGCGCGGCGACGAGGACCTGGCCGAGGCGGTGGCCCTGGTGCACGACTTCGGCCACACGCCCTTCGGCCATACCGGCGAGGACGCGCTGAATGAGAAGATGGCCGCCTGGGGCGGATTCGACCACAATGCGCAGTCGCTGCGTGTGGTGACGCGGCTGGAGCGGCGCTATGCCGAGTTCGATGGGCTGAATCTCACCTGGGAAACGCTGGAGGGGCTGGTCAAGCACAATGGCCCACTGACCGATGCCAAGGGCAAAGGGCTGAAGGGGCCGGTGCCGCAGGCAATCCGCGACTATTCCGAACTGCACGACCTCGAGCTCGACCGCTTCGCCGGTATCGAGGCGCAGTGCGCGGCGATTGCCGACGACATCGCCTACAACACCCACGACATCGATGACGGGCTGAGGGCAGGGCTGTTGACGCTCGATATGCTGGAGGGCGTTTCGCTGCCGGGGTCGATCCTCAAGGGCGTGCGTCAGCGCTATCCGGCGCTCGATGACGTACGCACCGGCCACGAGCTGATGCGCCGGCAGATCACCATCATGGTCGAGGACGTGATCGTCTCGACAACGGCCAATCTGGCGCGCATCAAGCCTGACAGCGCCGAAGCGGTAAGGGCGGCCTGCGAGACGATGGTGAGCTTCTCCGCCGAGACGGCCGTATGGGAAAAGGAGCTGAAGGCCTTTCTTTACAAGCATCTCTACCGGCACGCGGACGTCATGCGGGTGCGCGCCGAGGCCGACCAGATCGTCCGAGACCTGTTCGACGTCTATTTCGCCGATCCGCGCGCCATGCCGGATGGCTGGCGCGAAGGGCTCGACCGGGCTGAGGACCGCGTCAAAGCGCGCAGTGTTGCCGATTTCCTGGCCGGCATGACGGACACTTATGCGCTCAAGGAACACAGGCGTTTGTTTGACCATACGCCGGATTTGAGCTAGGGCGGGCTCGATTTTGCCGGCCAGCGAGCCGGACCCCTGCAAAACCGTCAGAGCCACAGCAATGAACATCTTCGCCGATTTCAACGAGCGAATCATAAAGGCCGTCGAAGCGCTTGATTTGAAAGACAAGGATGGCGCGTCGCCGGACCTGTCGCGCATAGCTGTCGAGCCGCCGCGCGATGCCAGCCATGGCGACCTCGCGACCAACGCTGCCATGGTGTTGGCCAAGCCGACCGGCCAGAATCCGCGCGCGCTGGCCGAAAGGCTGGCTGAGGCGCTGCGCGCCGACGAGGATATCGCGGCCGCCGAGATCGCCGGCCCGGGCTTCGTCAATCTCAGGCTCAAGGACGGCTTCTGGCAGGCGCATCTGACGGCGCTGCTCGGCGAAGGCCGCAATTACGGCCGCTCGACGATCGGCGGCGGCAAGAAAACCAATGTCGAATATGTCTCGGCCAACCCGACCGGGCCGATGCATGTCGGCCATTGCCGAGGTGCCGTGGTCGGCGACGCGCTCGCCAATCTGATGGCCTTCGCCGGTTACGACGTGACCAAGGAATATGTCATCAACGATGCCGGTTCGCAGATCGACGTGCTCGGACGCTCGGTTATGCTGCGCTACCGCGAGGCGCTTGGCGATGAGATCGGCGACATTCCGGCCGGGCTTTATCCAGGCGACTATCTGATCCCCGTTGGTCAAGCGCTGGCCAGCGAATTCGGCCGCTCCCTGCTGCAGATGCCGGACGAGGAGGCGCTTGCCATCGTCAAGGACAGGACGATTGATGCGATGATGGCGATGATCCGCGAGGATCTGGCGCTGCTCAACGTGCATCACGACGTCTTCTTCTCCGAGCGGACGCTGCATGCCAACAATGCGAAGAAGATCCGCTCGGCGATCAACGACCTGACGCTGAAGGGGCACATCTACAAGGGCAAGCTGCCGCCGCCCAAAGGCGAGAAGCCGGACGACTGGGAGGACCGCGAGCAGACGCTGTTCCGCTCGACCGCAGTCGGAGACGACATGGATCGGGCGCTGGTCAAGTCGGACGGCACCTTCACCTATTTCGCCGCCGATGTCGCTTACCTCAAGGACAAGGTCGATCGCGGTTTCGTCGATCTGATTTATGTGCTTGGCGCCGATCATGGCGGCTATGTGAAACGGCTGGAAGCGCTTGCCCGGGCGATTGCCGGCGACGAGGTCAAGCTTACCGTGCTGCTTTGCCAGCTGGTGAGGCTGTTTCGCGCCGGCGAGCCGGTGCGCATGTCGAAGCGGTCGGGCGAGTTCGTGACCTTGCGCGAAGTGGTCGAGGAGGTCGGCCGCGACCCGATCCGCTTCATGATGCTCTATCGCAAGAACGACGCGCCGCTCGACTTCGACTTCGCCAAGGTGACCGAGCAGTCGAAGGATAATCCGGTATTCTACGTGCAGTATGCCTCGGCGCGCTGCCATTCGGTGTTCCGGCAGGCGAGCGAGCAATTGGGCGAGGCCATGTTCGACCGCAACCAGCTGGCCGCCGAAGTGGCTTTGCTGACCGACGAGGGTGAGATCGGCCTGATTAGGAAGCTCGCCGAATATCCTCGGCTGATCGAAGCCGCGGCCCTCGCGCTCGAGCCCCACCGGCTGGCATTTTACCTCTACGAACTCGCTTCCAGCTTCCACGGACACTGGAACCGGGGCACCGACAATCCCGACTTACGTTTTGTTAAGGTTAACGACCGACAATTGACGCATGCCAGACTAGGGCTGGTGCAGGCTGTTTCGGACGTTTTGACGTCCGGCCTGACGCTGATCGGAGCCAATGCGCCCACCGAAATGCGTTAGGTTTGAGTAAAAAACCTGTCACCTTTTGCCCACATTGCGCTGGTAAGGGCCAACCCTACGCGACGTCCATGGCGTCCGAATGAGTGCGAGTTCGGGAACAATAATGGCAGACAGAACCCAGCTGAGAGCAGCCGACCACAACGACATCGCCAGCGATGATCCGTTCGCGGAACTGACCAGGATCATGGGGTTCGACCCGCGCCAGCCGGTCAAACCGCAAACGCCGGCCCAGCCGAAAACCGCTGCCGCCGAACCGTCGGTGGGCGAGGGCGATTTCGAGATCGATCTCGAGAAGGAGTTGATGGGCGAATTCGGCGCCGACGCCAATGACAATGCTTTCCCTGTCGAGCTTCGCGAGCCGGCACCCGAACCGGCTACCACGGATGAGATGGAGGACGCGCTTGCCGCCTCGTTCGAACAGGATTTCGCGTTCGACGACAGTGCGGTGGATGATGTTGCTCCTGTTGCGGCCGCTCCTGTTGCCGCCGACGAAATTGCCTCCGGCCCCGAAAGGGCGTTCGCTCCCGCTGTCGAGCCGGAGTTCGATGAAGAGTTCGATAACGCCGTCGCCGGCTCGCTCGAAGACGTGTCGCCGTTCGAGGACGACCTTTCGAGTGACGACGAACTTGCCGCCTCGCTCGACCAGGATTTTCGGCTCGACGACGATGTGACCGGCGAGGACGAACCCAGGGCCGCGGCCGAGGCGATCGAGCTGGTCGACGAGCCCGCCTTCGACAACGAGTTCGACGACGCCGTGGCAAGCTCGCTCGAAGACGAACTAATGCTCGAAGAGCATGAGCCGATGGAGCAGGCGGTCGCCGCTGAAACGGCGGCGCAAGCGGCCGCGCCTGCGTTCGATGACGAGTTCGACGACGCGGTTGCAAGCTCGCTTGAAGACGAGCTGATGTTCGACGAGCAGGAGCCGGCTGATAACGCCGCCCCGGTATCGCCGGTTGAGGCGGCCGATGAGAATTTTGCCGGCCATGCCGATGATGCCATGGCCGATGTCGACATGGACTTCGACGTTCGCGCGAACGAGCCTGCCGAAATCGAAGAACCAGAGTTTATCGAAGAGCTGTCGATCGAAGAGCCAGAGGCCGCCCGGCTTTCCGGCACGGCCGCTGAAGCGGCGCTCGACGACGATTTCGATCTGAGCTTCGACGATGCGCCTGCCGAGCACCCCGAACAGCCCGTAGCCCAGGTCGTTGCAGCCGAACCCGCGGCCCAGGCCGCCGCTGTCGTCCCAACGGCCCCAGTGGCCGAGGAACGCAGCCTGGAGGACGAACTGAACGCGCTGTTGGGTGCGATGAGCACACGGCCGGCACAAGCGGTCAACGAACCTCAGACAAGCCAGCAGGAACGTCAGACAAGCCAGCAGCCTGCCCAGAAGCCCGTGATGGCTGTTCAGCAGCCCATCGCGCCGGTAATTCAGAAGCCAGCAGTGGCTGCTGAACAGCCAATGGCGGCGGTCAAAGACGTCGCCAACGACCCGGTGCATGCTGTCGACGAGCTGGATTGGGAACTCGACGAGCGCGAGCCCGCTGAGCCGCCGCAGTCCAGTGCCGCCGATGACGCCGATCTTGGCAGTGTCCTCCTCGATGAGCTTGAAGGCGAGGATTTCGGTATTGAAGCCGCTGCCGGACCTGCGGGTGATCTAGACAACGATGCGCTCGATGCCGACTTCGCCAGGAACATCGGCCTGGATCACGACTCGGCCGACAAGAGTGCGGCAGCTGCTGCCGACGAAGACCCGCTCGATGCGCTGAACTGGCTGACGACACGCGCCACGCCGCCCGAGCCGGCCCGCTCGTGGAGCCGCGTGACACCGGTTGCACAGCCTCAACCCGCCTTTGCAAGCCAGCCGGTGGCGCGTCCGGCACCACCACCGCAACCGGCTGCAACGCCGTCCTATCGGGCCGCACCGGTCGAAGAGAGGCCGTCCTATGAAGGCCAGGCATCCCGTGAAGATAGGTCATCGTATGAAGGTCGGCCCGCCCGCATGGAAGCTGCGCCAAGCTCGCATCAACAGCCTTCCGCCTATGACGAGATGCCCGATGTCGAGACGGTCGACGTGCCCGAGCGCGTCGTGGCGCTGGCGGACGATCTCGACATTCCGGAGCTCAACTTCGACGATGACGAGCCGGTGGCGCCCGCCTACGACGATCTCGATGCCGATTTTGCCAGCCTTCTCACCGAAATGAATGCCACGGATATAGCGCCGGCCCCGGTGCGCAGTGCTGGCTATGACGATGAATACGATGCCGGCCTCGCGTCTGGCTACAAGCAAGATCGCGGCGAGACGCGCGCCTATGGCACCAAGCCTGCGGAAGCCCCTGTCAGCCCGGCAGCCGCTTCCTATGCGGATGCAGCGGACGGTTTCGATCTGGGCTCGTTGCCCGGCGGCCAGCCGGTTTCGCAAGCCGACGATTTCACCTTCGATGAGCTCGACTACGATCCCGAACTGGACGAGGAGATGTCGGTTCCCGGCCTCGCCGAACGCGAGGCCGAAAGGCAGCCGCGCAGGCGCGGGCTGCTGATAGGTGCGGTGGTCGGCGCCGTTGCGATCGCCGGCGGCCTTGGCGCCTTTGCGTTGACCCTCGGCGGCAAGAGCGGCGGCGATGCGCCGGTCATCGTCAAAGCCGACAACAGGCCGATCAAGATCAAGCCGGAAAATCCAGGCGGCACTGTCGTGCCGAACCAGGACAACAAGGTTTATGACGCTGTGGCCAAGGGCGCCAAGCCCGCCGAGCCGGTTCAGCAGAAGCTGGTCACCAACACCGAAGAGCCTGTCGACCTGAAGGCCAACGAACCGGAGAGCCGCGTCGTCGATCTTTCGCCCAATGACCCCGATGCCGCAGACGATATCGACGCGCTCGGCACCGAGGCGTCTGATAGCAATGCGTCTGGCACCAACGCGCGTGACACCAGCGCGCCTGACACCAATGCGCTTGGCACCGCGGCTGGCGATACCGTAGCCGCCGCACCGGCGCCCAAGTCCGAGGATCGCATCGCGCAGGTTCTGCAGGAGGCCGAGAAGGGTGCCGAGACCGTCGCCGTTGCGCCGCGCAAGGTACGGACCATGGTCGTGAAACCTGACGGCTCGCTGGTGGCGCGCGAAGATCCGGCGCCAGCCGCCCCGCAGATGGCTGCTGCCGAGCCGGCCGATCCGGCGCCGCAGCACGTGGCTCCGGCCGCCCAGGCCGACGCCGCCGCGCAGACCGGCACCGTGCCCCTGATCGACCAAATGACAAGCGATCCGAAGATTGGCGACCCGAAGATTGGCGACCAGCCGAGTGGCGATCAGGCGAGCGGCGATCGGGCGAGCGGCGATCAGGCCGAAACCTCCAAGCTGCAGCCGGCGCCCAAGCCCGACACAAAGGCTGAAGCCAAGGCCCAGGCGTCAGCCAGCAAGCAGTCGGCCACCACCCCGGCCACGGTTCCGGTGGCGCCGCAGCGCCCGTCCGACCAGCCGGTCGACGTGGTCGGCGAGGTCAAGCCCGATCAGGTTGCTTCCATCGATCCGGCCGCGGCCGGCGCTGGTTCTTGGTCGATACAGATCGCTTCGCAGCCGACAGTCGAAAGCGCCCAGGCGACTTACCAGGATCTGCAGCGCCGCTACGGCAGCGTGCTTTCCGGCCGCACCGCCAACATCGTCAAGGCCGAGATTGCCGGCAAGGGCACCTTCTACCGCGTCCGCGTTCCGGCGCAGTCTCGCAACGAGGCGATCAAACTGTGCACCAGCTACAAGGCTGCCGGCGGCAATTGCTTCGTGTCCCACTAGCGGCACCAAAGCCCTCGAAAAGCCGGCGCCCGCGCCGGCTTTTTTGCGTGAAAGGAAACCTTTGGAGGCAATCGCGGGCGATTCCCTTTGTCGTCGCGAAGCTCTAAACTGTTCCGCATGACCGAATCAAAATCCATGATCCTCGGCTGCGCCGGGAAATCACTGAGCCGCGACGAGATCCGTTTCTACCGCAACGAATGCCCGTGGGGTTTCATCCTGTTTGCGCGCAATATCGGCGAGACCGAGCAGATCCGCGATCTGGTCGCCGCCATGCGCGACTGCGTCGGGCGTGCGGACGCGCCGGTATTCATCGACCAGGAGGGCGGCCGCGTGCAGCGCCTGCGGCCGCCGCTGGCGCCAAACTATCCGGCTGCCGGTGCACTCGGCGCCTTGTGGCGCGACGACCATGACGCCGGCACCCGTGCCGCATGGCTGATGGCGCGGCTGCATGCCTTCGACCTACTGCGCTACGGCATCACGGCGGATTGCCTGCCGGTGCTCGACGTGCCGATCGAGGGCGCCAGCGACGTCATCGGCGCGCGCGCCTATGGCAAGGAGCCGCGCGCCGTCATCGAATTGGGTCGCGCCGCGGCGGAAGGCCTGATGGCGGGCGGCGTGCTGCCGGTGATGAAGCATATTCCCGGTCATGGAAGGGCCTTCGCCGATACGCATTTCGAACTGCCGACCGTCGACGCCTCGATCGGCGACCTGCAGCGGCATGATTTTGCGCCATTCAGGGAGCTCAACCATTTGCCGATGGCGATGACGGCGCATGTCGTCTATAGCGCGATCGACCCGAAGAACCCGGCCACCACATCCGGCAAGGTCATCGAAAAGATCATCCGCGGCGAAATCGGCTTCGACGGTCTGTTGATGAGCGACGACACTTCGATGAAGGCACTTTCTGGGGATTTCCCGTCAAAGGCGGCCGCTATCCTTGCGGCGGGCTGCGATCTGGTCCTTCACTGCAACGGCGTGTTCGAGGAGATGGCCGGCATTGCATCGCGAACGACCGGGCTTGAAGGCAAGTCGTTTGAGCGCGCGGAGCGGGCGCTGACCTATATCAGGAACCGTGACGTTGCGGACGAGACCGAGATTCGGGCCGAATTTGCCAGTTATTTCGACGCGGTAGCCTAGCATCGAAGGAAGCGAAGTGGCGGAAGCATTGGACCTGAAGGCCGGCAAGGCCGCACCGATGGACCGCTTGTGGGCCGAGAACGACGATTCCCGGCTGACCGGCGATCCGGCGTTGGTCGTCGATGTGGCCGGTTTCGAAGGTCCGCTCGATCTTCTGCTGCATCTTGCCCGCAATCAGAAGGTCGACCTGTCGCGCATCTCGATCCTGGCGCTGGCCGAACAGTATCTGGCGTTCGTCGAGAAGGTGAGGGCGCTGAGGCTGGAGCTTGCCGCCGACTATCTGGTGATGGCAGCGTGGCTGGCGTTTCTCAAGTCGAAGCTCCTGATCCCCAAGCAGCCCGGCGACGAAGGCGAAAGCGGCGAGGAACTGGCGGCGGTACTGCAGTTCCGGCTGAAGCGGCTGGAGGCCATGCGCGACGCGGCGGCACGGCTGGTCAACCGCAACCGGCTCGGACGCGACGTGTTTGCACGCGGCATGCCGGAGATGGTGATCGTCGAGAAGCGCAATGCCTATTCGGCCTCGCTCTATGACCTGTTGACCGCCTATGCCCAGCAGCGCCAGAAGCAGGCGATCACCAATGTGACGATTGCCAGGCGCGGCGTGTGGTCGCTCAAGGATGCGCGCGACGTGCTGACCAGGCTGATCGGGTCGCTGCGCGACTGGACGGCGCTCGACAGTTTCCTGGTCGAATATCTGGCCGGCCCGGAAGACCGGCGCACCGCGGTTGCCAGCTCGTTTGCGGCGACACTGGAACTGGTGCGCGAAGGCAAGATGGAAATGCGGCAGGACCAGGTTTTCGCGCCGCTTTATCTGCGCGGCCGCGCCCAGGCCATCAAGATAGTCGAGGTGACATCATGAGCGAACGCGCCAACGCTTCGGTCATTCCGTTCAAGGTCGACGACGACGCCGAGCAAGGCGCGGTCGCCGAGAACCCGGCACAAAATCAGGGGCAAAATTTGTCGCGGAATCCTGGCGAGCGGCTGCATATGGCGGAGGCCGTACGGATGGCCGAGGCGATCGTATTCGCCAGCGCCGAGCCGGTCAGCGAAAAACAGCTCACTTCGCGGCTGCCCGACGGCATCAACATTGCCGCGGCAATGGCCGAACTGCAGCAGATCTATGCGCGGCGCGGCGTCAATCTGGTGCGCGTCGGCGATGCCTGGGCGTTTCGCACCGCCGGCGACCTCGCCTTCCTGATGAGCCGCGACACGGTGCAGCAGCGCAAACTGTCCCGCGCTGCCCTCGAAGTGCTGGCGATCATCGCCTACCACCAGCCGGTAACGCGCGCCGAGATCGAGGACATCCGCGGCGTCGAAACGTCAAAGGGGACGCTCGACACGCTGATGGAGACCGAATGGGTGAGGATGCGCGGCCGGCGCCGCACGCCCGGCCGTCCCGTCACCTATGGCACGACCGATATTTTCCTCGACCATTTCGCACTGGAGGAGATACGCGATCTCCCCGGCATGGAGGAATTGAAGGGTGCGGGGCTGCTGTCCGGCCGTATGCCGTCGAATTTCTCGGTGCCGCTGCCGCCGGCCGACCCCGATGCGCTCACCGACGACGAGGATCCGCTGACCGATATCGACCTCGAGGAACTCGGCCTTTTGACGCCGCGCGTCACGGAAGATTGAGCCAAGCGCCATCTTAAAGCCACAGGCAGGATGGAACTGCGCCGATTGGTAGCGGGCCGCTGTGCCGAAAGTGCGTGACTTCGGCCACTCATTCATGAACTCTGTCGCAGTTCTGTTTGAATCCGAACCCGAAAGCGCATAGATCAGCGTCTGGGAAACCGTTCGAGAGAGATTTGCTATGGGTTCATTTTCGATTTGGCACTGGATGATCGTTCTGGTGATCGTGCTGCTGGTCTTCGGCCGCGGCAAGATCCCCGAGCTGATGGGCGACATGGCCAAGGGCATCAAGAGCTTCAAGAAGGGCATGGCGGACGACGACGCTGCCGACGACAAGCGTACCGTCGAACACCGTGCCGACGAAACCGTTTCGGTACCGAAGGAAAAGGCCAGCAAAGGCTGAGCCCAAACTTTAGTCGGAACGTATAGCCATGTTCGAAGTCGGCTGGACCGAGATGCTGGTGATCGCGATCGTCATGATCGTGGTCGTCGGGCCCAAGGATTTGCCCAACATGCTGCGCACCTTCGGTCGCACGACGGCGAAGCTGCGCGCCATGGCGTCCGATTTCCAGCGGCAGTTCAACGACGCGTTGAAGGAAGCCGAACTCGACGACGTCAAGAAGTCGGTCGATTCGCTGAGAAGTCTCAATCCGGCAGCCGAGATCAGGAAGCAGCTCAATCCATTCGAACAGGCCGCCGCCGACGTCCGTTCCGGCGTCGACGCCGTGATGAAACCCAAGCCGGCCGTCGATGCCGCCGCTTCGACGGAGCAGGCAGCCGAGCCGCTGAACAACGGCGCAACGACGATGCCGGGCGTCAGCCCGCCGGAGCCGACGCCGGCCACGCCGATCTTTCCGGCGATGACGGACGAGTCCGTCGTGGCGCCGGCCGTGCAGGCGCAAACGGCTGCGGCGGCAGTGCCGCAAAAAGCATCTACGGCAAGGAAGAAGCCGGCGCCCGCGAAAGCCGCGGCCGCCGCGCCGGCCAAGCCGGCAAAGACCGCTGCGCCAAAGGCCGCCGCAAAAGCTGAGCCGAAACCGCAGTCGCCAGCAGCGAAGAAGCCGGCGTCAGCAGCGAAGAAGCCGGCCGCCAGGAAAACGGCGGGAGCCGCCAAGTGAGCGTTTCGGACAAGGAAAAGGACGAGATCGAAAAATCGTCGGCTCCGCTGATGGAGCACCTGATCGAGCTGCGCCGGCGCCTGATCTGGTCGATCGGCGGTTTTTTTGTTGCCTTCCTGGTCTGCTTCTTTTTCGCCAAGCGGCTGTTCAACCTTCTGGTCATTCCGTTCAAATGGGCCACGCAATGGGCTGGGCTCGACCCGCACAAGGTCGAGCTGATCTATACGGCGCCACAGGAATTCTTCTTTACCCAGGTCAAGCTCGCCATGTTCGGCGGCATGGTCATAGCCTTTCCGCTGATCGCCACGCAGATCTACAAATTCATCGCGCCCGGCCTCTACAAGAACGAACGCAATGCCTTCCTGCCGTTCCTGATCGCCTCGCCGATCCTGTTCCTGATGGGCGCGTCGCTGGTCTATTTCTTCTTCACGCCGATGGTGATGTGGTTCTTCCTCGCAATGCAGCAGACCGGCACCAATGACCAGGTGCAGATTTCGCTGCTGCCGAAAGTGTCCGAATATCTCAGTCTGATCATGACGCTGATCTTCTCCTTCGGCCTGGTGTTCCAGTTGCCGGTAGTGACAAGCCTGATGACGCGGGTCGGCATGCTGTCGTCCACGGCCCTTGCCGAGAAGCGCAAATGGGCCATCGTCATCGCCTTCGTCGTGGCGGCGGTGCTGACGCCGCCCGACCCGATGAGCCAGATCGGCCTCGCCATTCCGACGATCCTGCTCTACGAGGTCTCGATCTGGTCGGCCCGGCTGATCGAACGCAGCAAGGAGCGCGACCGTGTGGCTCGCGAAAAACAGGACGCCACGGAAGAGGTGGCCGACAAGCCGGCGGACGCGTCTTCGACGTAGGTTCGGTTGAAGCGGACAGCATCTTTCTTCCGGCCGCTGCAACTTTGTTCTTGCTTTGTGCCGGCAGCTATGCTACTAATTTGGCTATGGTGCCAATTGGCTCCAAAAACCCGCCCACTCAGGGCGGGTTTTTTTGTTTCTTCCTTTTGAAGTTCCGGTGTTGCCGCCTGAGGTCGGCGGGACAGCGCCCCCCTCTGTCCTGCCGGACATCTCCCCCACTTGGGGGGAGATGGCAACTTCGCCGATGGCTTGCTTTTTCAGCGCCGGAGATTGGCGAAAGCCGCAGTGACGGCCGATCTCCCCACCCGTGGGGGAGATGTCCGGCAGGACAGAGGGGGGCGCGAAGGAACTCTGCCTTGACGCCTTGCATCGATGCGGTTTACCCCCTCTGGCCTACTCAAGGACGAACAGACCATGCTTGACATCAAATGGATTCGCGACAACCCGAAGGCCCTTGTCGAAGCGCTCCAGAAGCGCTCGTGGTCGGCTGAGGATGCGCGGTCCACGGTCGACGACTTGATCGCGGCGGATGAGGCGCGGCGCGAGCATCTGACCGAGCTGCAGGCCAGACAAGAACGCCGCAACGCCGCCTCGAAGGAGATCGGCAATGCCATGCGCTCGGGCGACGCCGCTCTTGCCGAAAGGCTGAAGGCCGAGGTCGGCGAGATCAAGGCCTTCATCCAGAATGGCGAGGCGCGCGAGCGCGAGCTCGACAAGGCGCTGAACGATGTGTTGGCTGTGCTGCCAAACGTGCCGTTCGACGACGTGCCGGTCGGCAAGGACGAGCACGACAACGTCGTCAAGCGCGTCGTCGGCGAGGTGCCGACGCGGCCGAACTGGGTGAAGGAGCATTTCGAGATCGGCGAAGCGCTCGGCATGATGGATTTCGAGCGGGCAGCACGGCTTTCCGGCTCGCGCTTCACCGTACTCAAAAGCGGCCTGGCGCGGATGGAACGCGCGCTCGGCCAGTTCATGCTGGATCTGCACACCACCGAGCACGGCTATGTAGAGATCCAGCCGCCGTTGATGGTGCGCGACGAGGTGCTTTTCGGAACCGGGCAACTGCCGAAATTCGAGGAGGATTTATTCTTCGTTCGGCACGGGGACGGCAGGCTTGGCCTGATCCCAACCGCCGAAGTGCCGCTCACCAATCTCGTTCGCGACGAGATCACGCCGCACGAAAAACTGCCGCTGCGCTATACGGCGCTGACGCCGTGCTTCCGCTCCGAGGCGGGCTCGGCCGGGCGCGACACGCGCGGCATGCTGCGCCAGCACCAGTTCTACAAGGTCGAACTGGTGTCGATCACCGACCAGGAGACTTCGGTTGCCGAGCATGAGCGCATGACCGAATGCGCCGAGGAGGTGCTGAAGCGGCTCGGCCTGCCGTTCCGCACCGTGACGCTGTGCACCGGCGACATGGGCTTTGGTGCGCGCAAGACCTACGACATCGAGGTCTGGCTGCCCGGCCAGAATGCCTATCGCGAGATATCGTCGTGCTCGGTATGCGGCGATTTCCAGGCGCGGCGCATGGACGCCCGCTACAAGGACAAGGACGGCAAGGGCAACCGCTTCGTCCACACGCTGAACGGTTCGGGCACCGCCGTCGGCCGCGCTCTCATTGCCGTCATCGAAAATTACCAGAACGAGGACGGCAGCGTAACCATTCCTGAAGCGCTTCGGCCTTACATGGGCGGTCTGGAAAAGATCGAATCGACATAATGCGCATCCTTCTGACCAACGACGACGGCATCCATGCCGAGGGCCTTGCATCACTCGAACGCATCGCGCACACGCTGTCGGACGACGTCTGGGTGGTGGCACCGGAACAGGATCAGTCCGGCTATGCGCATTCGCTGTCGATCTCGGAGCCGCTGCGGCTCAGGAAAATCGGCGAAAAGCACTTTGCGGTGCGCGGCACGCCGACCGACTGCGTCATCATGGGCGTGAAGAAGATCCTGCCCGAAGCGCCTGACCTGATCCTGTCCGGCGTCAATTCCGGGGCCAACATCGCCGACGACGTCACCTATTCGGGCACGGTCGCCGGCGCCATGGAAGGCGCGCTGCTCGGCGTGCGCTCGATCGCCATCAGCCAGGCCTATTCCTATGTCGGCGAGGACCGCGTCGTTCCCTACGAGACCGCCGAAGCGCTGGCGCCGGCGCTGCTCGAAAAGCTCGTCGCCATGCCGTTGCCGGACGGCGTGCTGCTCAACGTCAATTTTCCGAATTGTACGCCGGAAGAGATCGCCGGAACTGTGGTTACTTCGCAGGGCAAGCTGGTCCACAGCCTGTGGGTCGACGAGCGGCGCGACGGGCGCGGCTTGCCTTACTACTGGCTGCGCTTCGGCCGCGAGCCGGTCGAGGGCAAGCAAGGCACCGACCTCCATGCCTTGCGCAATCGGCTGGTGTCGGTGACGCCGCTGCAGCTCGATCTCACCGCGCATGAAATCCGCGATCAACTGGCCAAGGCGCTCGCATGAACTCAAACCACGCTGCAACGGTCGACGAGCGCGAAGGTTTCGCTGCCTTCCTGCTTCGCCTGCGCGGCAGGGGCACGGCGCCGAAGGCGCTGATCGCCGCCTTTGAGGCGACGCCGCGGCGCGGCTTTCTGTCTCCGCATTTTCACTCCATAGCCTGGTCGGACCGTATGCTGCCGATCGAATGCGGCGAGGCCATCGAAGGCGCCGACCTGCAGGCGGCGGTGATCGCGGCACTTGCGATCGAGCCGGGCAACCGCGTGCTCGAGATCGGCACCGGGTCGGGCTACACGGCGGCGGTGATGTCGCGGCTTGCCGCGCGGATCGTCACCATCGACCGTTACAAGACGCTGGCCGAACAGGCCCGGCAGCGCCTTGAGGCACTCGCCATCGGCAATGTCATCGTGCGTCAGGCGGACGGTTCCAACGGACTGGCCAACGAAGCGCCGTTCGACCGCATCGTTGCCTGGGCGGCCTTCGACAGCCTGCCGCGCTTTCTCCTCGATCAATTGTCGAGCGGCGGCATCGTCATCGCGCCGATCGGACCCGACGAGGGCGAGCAGGTGCTGGCCAAGCTTACCAAGGTCGGCAGCCGCTTCGAACGCGAGGATATCGGCCTGGTGCGCCTGCAGCCGATCCTGCACGGTGTCGCCGCAGTGATCTAGGCTGTGTCGATATTCAGGTGAGGTCGGCCTGCAAATGGCGGTTTGCTCCGCTTCCGGTGCTCATGTACCCAAAAGTACGCTCCGCTCCGGTTCTCGGAACCTACCATTTTCGGCTCGGCCTGACCTGAATCTCGGCACACCCGGCGCCCGGATCCTGGAATATTTTAAGAAAATTTGCGCCTGATTCTACAGGTTTAACCGACCGGTAACATTAACGCGCTTTAATCACACTCAGTTGTACCGGGTCTGTGCGGGTTAGTGCGATGCAATTCAGTGTTTTGAAGGCAAACGGACGCAATCTGGCGCGTGGCTGCGCCGTCCTCATGATCGCAGGCGCTGCGACGGGGTGTAGTTCCCAGGTGGCGCGGTTCAACAGCGTCGACGACGTGTTCACCGCCTCGACCAACAACCAGCGCGCCATCATCGACAAGCAGGATGCTGCCCAGCCCTATCCGGGCGATGTTGCGGCCGCGCCGATCGACGGCAGCCACACCCAGTCGGTCAGCCGCTCAAGCCTCGAACCGGTCACGGCGCAGCAATTGCCACCGCCGGCTCCCGCCCTGGCACCTGCCGCCCGGCCGGTGCGTACCGCTGCCGCGCCGGCCCTGGCGCCTGCCGCTCCTCGTGTCGACAGGACGGCAACCGGCACCGTCGCTCCGGCGGCAAGGCCGTTCAAGAACGCCGAGCCCGACGCGCCGCGCATGGCGACGGCCGCCGGCGCGCCGCATGCAACCGAGATCGTCGTCAAGGACGGCGAGACCATTTCCGGCCTGTCACGGCGCTACGGCGTGCCGGCCGATGCCATCATGAAAGTCAACGGGCTGAGCGCGACCAAGGGGCTGAAGACCGGCCAGAAGCTCGTCATCCCGGCCTATGCGTATTCGAGCAACGGCGCCGCGCCGAAAGTCGCCGACGCCAAGCCCGCGAACGGCACCAGGCACGACCAGCCGGCCGAGGCGCCGGCGAAGGTGGCCGTGCTGCCGCAGCAACCGAAGCTCAGGGAAGGCAAGTCTGCCGCGCAGGTGGACGCCTCGGCTGCCGCGAGCCAGCCGAAGGATGGAAAGACTGCGGCGAAGGTGGCTTCGGCGACGGCCAAACCGGCCGGTACCGGCGGCACTTACACGGTTCAGCAAGGCGATACGCTGTCCGCCATTGCCAGAAAGACCGGCGTCGGCGTCGTTGCGCTGAAGCAGGCGAACGGCATGCAGGATGGACTGCTCAAGATCGGCCAGACCCTGAAAGTGCCGGCAGGCGGAACCGCTGTCGTCGCCGGCGTGAAGCCGGCAAAGGTCGATCCGGTGACGACGGCTACCACCCAGCCGCCGGCCAAGGCCACGCCGACGCAGACGCTCGCCTCCTACACGCCGCCGAAGAAGGATGCGAAAGTCATCCAGCAGGCCGAGGACGACGATGCGGTGGCGCCGGACGCGACCGGCATCGGCAAGATGCGTTGGCCGGTGCGCGGCCGCGTGATCTCAAGCTTCGGCGGCGGCAAGGACGGCGTCGACATTGCCGTGCCCGAGGGGACGCCGGTCAAGGCGGCTGAAAACGGTGTCGTCATCTATGCCGGTGACGGCCTCAAGGAATTCGGCAACACGGTGCTGGTGCGGCACGAAAACGGTCTGGTCACTGTCTACGGCCACGCCAGCTCGATCGAGGTGCAGCGCGGCCAGAAGGTCAAGCGCGGCCAGGAAATCGCCCTGTCCGGCATGAGCGGCACCACCGACTCGCCGAAACTGCATTTCGAAGTGCGCAAGAACTCGGCGCCGGTCGATCCTTCGACCTATCTCGAATAGACGACGAAAAGCGATTTGCGGGCCACCTGACCTTCAGCCCGCCGAGGAAGTCCGCTTCGCAAGGTGCGGGCTTCTTCTGCTGTTAGCCCTTGAGCGGCTAATCCTTCAGCGGCTTGCCGAGCCTGCCAGCCAGGTCCTGGGTGAACTGCCAGGCGACGCGGCCCGAACGGCTGCCGCGCGTCGTCGCCCATTCCAGCGCCTCGGCGCGCAGCGTCTCGGGATCGATGGCGAGATCGTGATGGCGGACATAGCCGTCGATCATGTCGAGATATTCGTCCTGCGAACATTTGTGGAAGCCAAGCCACAGGCCGAAGCGGTCCGACAGCGAAACCTTCTCCTCGACCGCTTCGGACGGATTGATCGCCGTCGAGCGCTCATTGTCGATCATGTCGCGCGGCAACAAATGCCGCCGGTTCGAGGTGGCGTAGAAGATGACGTTGGCCGGGCGGCCCTCGACGCCGCCTTCAAGCGCTGCCTTCAGCGATTTATAGGACGTGTCGTCATGGTCGAATGACAGGTCGTCGCAAAACAGGATAAAGCGGAAGGGCGCTGCCTTCAGCAGGCTCATCAGCTTCGGAAGCGTGTCGATGTCTTCGCGATGGATCTCGATGAGCTTGAGCGGCAGGTCGAGCTTGGTCGAAGCGTTGACCGCGGCGTGCACGGCCTTGACCAGCGACGATTTGCCCATGCCGCGCGCGCCCCACAACAGCACGTTGTTGGCGGCATAGCCGGAGGCGAAGCGCTCGGTGTTGTCGACCAATATGTCGCGGACGCGGTCGACCCCGCGGATCAGGCCGATGTCGACGCGGTTGACCTTGAGCACCGGCTCCAGATAGCCGGGATCGGCCTGCCAGACGAAGCAATCGGCGTCGCCGAGGTCGGTTTGCGGCACCGGCGGCGGCGCGAGGCGGGCGATCGCCTCGATCAGACGGTCGAGCTTCTGGCTCAGGATATCGATGGTGCTGTCGGTCATCTCTTGTCTTTTTGTTCGCATTCGGGACGGTGCGGCAGGCCAACCTACCTGATTTCAGCGGTTTCGAAACTCGTCCCAAGCATTTGTTCGGGCATCATCTTTTGCGAAAACCGAGCGTCGCTTTTCGGGATCACCCTCTAACACGGCTCACCAGGCCGGAAAAGCAGCCGATTTGCCCGGCCGCGCAGTTGCATTGGCAACGTTACCGACTATATTCCGGCCAAATTTGGCGGGGCCGTCAAATTCCCAGAACGGTTTGCGGCTGTTTTTAAAATTCAGGAGTACCTCGATGTTCGTGACGCCGGCATACGCCCAAGGCATCGGCGGGGACTCGTCCGCAATGTTTATCCAGATCGTGCCGTTTGCTCTGATTTTCGTGATCATGTATTTTCTGATCATCCGGCCGCAGCGCACGCAGCTGAAGAAGCGCGGCGAGATGCTGGCGGCGGTTCGCCGTGGCGACACCGTCGTCACCGGCGGCGGCTTTGTCGGCAAGGTGACCAAGGTCATCGACGACAACGAGCTCGAGATCGATCTCGGCGGTGGCACCAAGGTGACGGCGCTGCGATCGACGATCGCCGACGTGCGCGTCAAGGGCGAGCCGGTGGCGAACCAGAACGCCAAGAAATAACCGAATTGTCGGCGGAACGATCCGCGGGCAGGGCTCTGACGAACGACGGCATATGTTCCACCTTTGGCGCCTGAAGATGATCCTGAAGTGGCTTGCCTTGGCCGGCACGGTTGTCTTCCACGCGACTAATATCTTCGCCGCCGGTTTGCATACCACGCGACCCGAATGGCTTGCCGAAAGCCAGTCAATAGTTGAAGCAAGCCAGCAAGATGGTCCACACATCCTGCTCAGGTTGGATGTGACCGACGTGATCGAGGGCCGGCTGAAAGCGACACGCGACGAGGTCCGGTCGCTGCTACGCGAAGCAAGGATCGGCTATACCGGCCTTGCCAGTTCGGCTCGGACCGTTCAGGTGCACATAACAGATCCGGCTCAGCTTGACCTCGCCAAGGCGGCAATCAAAACGGTGACCGATCCTGTCGCGGACAGCGGCGTCCAGGAAATGACCCTGGACGACAGTGAGCCCGGCCTGCTCAAATTCACCGTAACGGATGCAGGTTTGAAGTATCGAACTTCGGCCGCGCTTGCACAGTCGGTTGAAGTCATCAAAGATCGTATCCGCGACCTGGGCGCCACCCACCCGGTGGTTCGGTCAACGAATGAAGACGGCATATTGGTCCGCACGTCGGGCGTTGCCGATCCGCAAAGGCTAGGACAAATTCTCACCCGGCCCGGTCACCTGAGCTTCCAACTCGTTGATCTGTCGATGCCAGTCGACGAGGCAATCAGCGGCCGCCCGCCCGTCGGCTCGGCGGTTTTTTATTCGATGGACGATCCTCCGGTTCCCTACTTGATCGAAAATCGGGTTATCCTTTCAGGTAAAAATGTGCTGGATGCGCAAGCAACCCGCAATTTGGCGACCGATGAACGCGTCGTCTCATTCCGGCTTGATTCCCGGGGTACGGCGCGTTTCAAATGGGCTACGACGCAATATATCGGCAAGCCGTTTGCGGTTATATTAGACGATAAGGTTATTTCGGCGCCTGTTATCCGAGAGCCCATTGAAGGCGGCACCGGTCAGATATCGGGAAATTTCACCGCTGAAAGCGCCAATGACCTCGCCCTGCTGCTGCGCACCGGCCCCTTGCCAGCAAGATTGACAATCGCCGAGGAAGCACGATAGGGCCGGCCGTGGTCAGAATTAGAAATATGCCCGCAAACCGACCGATGGCGGAATGCTGCCGCTTGTACGCCTGAACGGATAAGAACTGATGCTTTATTTTTCGCGCTTCAAGATGATCCTGATCTGGCTGGCCGTGGCCGCCACAGTGGTCCTCGCTGCGCCCAACCTTTTTTCCGCCAGCACGCTGGCCAAGTTGCCCGACTGGGTGCCGAAGCGGCAGATGACGCTCGGCCTCGACTTGCAGGGCGGCTCGCACATCCTGCTCAGGATGGATCCGAACGATCTGATCAAGGATCGGCTGGAGACGACGCGCGACGAAATCAGGACGCTGCTGCGCGATGCCAAGATCGGCTATACCGGCCTTTCCGGAACGGGCCGCACGGTGCAGGTCCGCATCACCGATCCCGCACAGATCGACGCTGCCAAGACAGCCTTGAAACCATTGACCAATCCGGTGGCCGCAGGCCTGTTCAGCGGCGGCTCCATCCAGGAGATGACGCTGGATGATTCCGAGCCCGGCCTGCTCAAATTCTCCGTCACCGATGCGGGAATCAAATATCGCACCTCGACGGCGCTGACGCAGGCGATCCAGGTTGTCGAGCGTCGTGTCAACGAACTCGGCACCACCGAGCCGATCGTGCAGCGCCAAGGCGACGACCGTATCCTGGTGCAGGTGCCTGGTCTGCAGGATCCGCAACGGCTGAAGGAAATTCTTGGCCAGACTGCCAAGCTGACCTTCCAGATGGTCGACCAGTCGATGCCGGTGCAGGATGCGCTGAACGGCCGCCCGCCGCCGGGATCCTCGGTGCTGTATTCGCAGGACGACCCGCCGGTTCCGTACCTGATCGAGAACCGCGTCATCGTTTCCGGCGAAAACCTGGTCGATGCCCAGGCGACGTTCAATTCCCAGACCAACGAGCCGGTTGTTTCGTTCCGGTTCGATTCGAAAGGGGCGCAGCGGTTCGGCCAGGCGACGGCACAGAATGTTGGCAAGCTGTTTGCCATCATCCTCGACAATCAGGTGATTTCGGCGCCGCAGATCCGTGAACCGATCCCGGGCGGCACCGGACAGATATCGGGGAATTTCACCGCCGAGAGCGCCAACGATCTCGCCGTGCTGCTGCGCGCCGGCGCCTTGCCAGCGACGCTGACGGTAATCGAAGAGCGGACGGTGGGGCCGGGACTTGGCCAGGACTCCATCCATGCCGGCAAGGTCGCCGGCATCATCGGGTCGATCCTGGTGGTGGCATTCATGTTCGTCGCCTACGGTTTCCTCGGCTTCCTCGCCAACATCGCGCTGGCGGTGCATGTGGCGATGATCGTCGGGCTGCTGTCGCTGCTTGGAGCGACACTGACCCTACCCGGTATCGCCGGTATCGTGCTGACCATCGGCATGGCGGTCGATTCGAACGTTCTCATCTATGAACGCATCCGCGAGGAGCGACGTGCCGGCCGCTCGGTCATTCAGGCAATCGATACCGGTTTCAGCAAGGCGCTGGCGACCATCGTCGATTCCAACGTGACCTCACTGATCGCGACCGTGGTGCTGTTCTGGCTCGGAACCGGGCCGGTGAAGGGCTTTGCCGTCACCTATGCCATCGGCATCCTGACCACGGTCTTCACCGCCTTCACCTTCACACGCCTGCTCGTGTCGATCTGGCTTCGCCGCGCCCGTCCGAAGGAGTTGCCGCGGGCGCCTGTGACGTTCATTCCACCAGGCACGAAAATTCCGTTCATGGGTATCCGGCGCTGGACGTTCACACTGTCCAGCGTGCTTTCGGTGCTGTCGGTCATCGGCTTCATGACCATCGACATAAATTACGGCATCGATTTCAAGGGCGGCTCACTGATCGAGGTGCAGTCCAAGGTCGGCAATGCCGATCTGGCCGACATCCGCGGCAGGCTGACGGAACTTAATATCGGCGAGGTGCAGGTTCAGCAGTTCGGCGAACCGAACGACGTGCTGATCCGCGTCGGCACGCAGGCGGGCGGCGAGAACGCTGAGCAGACCGTCATCGACAAGGTGCGCGGCGAGCTGCAGGATCAGTATGATTTCCGCCGCGTCGAAGTGGTGGGGCCGACGGTCTCGGGCGAGCTTGCCAAGCAAGGCACCATCGCCATGCTTATCGCGCTGCTCGGCATCCTGATCTATGTCTGGTTCCGCTTCGAATGGCAGTTCGCGGTCGGCGCCATCGTTGCGACCGTGCACGACGTGGTCATGACGATCGGCTTCTTCGTTATCACCGGCCTGGAATTCAACCAGTCGTCGCTGGCGGCGATCCTTACCATCATCGGTTATTCGCTCAACGACACCATCGTCGTCTATGACCGCGTTCGCGAGGATCTGCGAAAATACAAGCGAATGCCGCTGCCGCAACTGCTGAACAACGCCATCAACGAGACGCTGTCGAGGACGACGCTGACCTCGGTGACGACGATCCTGGCGTTGCTGGCGCTGGTGCTGTTCGGCGGCGAGGTGATCCGCTCGTTCACCATGGCGATGCTGTTCGGCGTCGTGTTCGGCACCTATTCGTCGATCTTTATCGCCGCGCCACTGCTTATCCTGTTCAAGCTGCGGCCGCAGGCCACAGCGTCCGATGAGGAAAAGCCGGTGGGCGGCGGCAAAGCCATAGCTACCTGACGGCTTGCCTCAAAAGTGGCCAAGGGCATCGTCATCCGCGAGGCGCATTTCCCGGGCCGCGCACCGATCGAGGCTTACGGCAATGGCGGTTTCCGCTTTGCCGACATGTCGCATCGCGGCTCGCTGCTGTGCCTGCCTTCGGGCATCTATGGCTGGGAGCCGGCCGATCCGTTGGCGCTGACGGCAGCGGATTTCGCCAAGCTGTTCAACGAGGCCGCCAAGGTTGAGATCCTGCTGGTTGGCAGCGGCAAGGATCTGAGACCATTGCCTGCCGCGCTGCGTACGGCACTGAAAGAAGCGGGCATTTCCGCCGATCCGATGTCGACGGGGGCGGCGGTGCGGACCTATAATGTGCTGCTGGCGGAAGATCGCGCCGTGGCCGCAGCGCTCATCGCCGTCGACTGACGTGGCCGAAAACACCAAACTCGTCATGGAGACGGTGCGTGCCGCCGACCATGACCGCTATCTCAGCGTGCTCTATGCGCCCGAGAACAAGCGTGACGCGCTGTTTTCGCTCTATGCCTTCAACGCCGAAATCGCCGGCGTACGCGATCGCATCCACGAGGCGCTGCCGGGCGAGGTGCGGCTGCAATGGTGGCGCGACGTCATCGCCGCCGAAGAGGATCGGACTCAGATCGGCCATCCCGTGGCGGACGCGCTGAGGACGGCGATTTCCGCTCACCGCCTGCCTAAGGCCGCTTTCGACAATATGCTCGAAGCGCGCATCTTCGATCTCTATGACGATCCGATGCCGTCACGCACCGACCTCGAAGGCTATTGCGGCGAGACTGCCGCAGCACTCATCCAGCTTGCGGCGATGGTGCTCGATCCGGTCCAAGCGCCGCGCTTTGCCGATCTTGCCGGCAGGGCAGGTTGTGCGCAGGCGATGACCGGTCTCCTGCTTCTGCTGCCGCTGCATCGCAAGCGGGGACAGTGCTTTGTCCCGGCCGATATTTTGGCTGCGGCGGGATCGTCGCCGCAAGAGTTCGTTACAGGTGACGGCGGGCCGGGCGCGGAACGCGCGGTCGCCGCGATGATCGCGCTGGCACGCGAGCATCTTTCCGCTTTCGAGCAGGGGGCGTTCGCTCTGCCGGTTTCACTGCGCCCGGCCTTTCTGCCGCTGGCTCTGACGCGCGCCTATCTCGACCAGATGGACGGCTCCCGCCATTCACCGCTTGATGGCGCGGTACGGCTTTCGGCCTTGCGCCGGCATTGGCTCTTGTTCCGGCGTGCGACGCAAGGCTGGCCGGCTGTGTGAAGGCTGATTGCTAATGAGGAAATCCGGCCTGCGGCGAGCATCGGCCCGGCTGAGTAGTTTCCATCATGATGGATCACTTGATCCGCCATCGCGCATCAGCATTTCATAGTCGCGACCGCCATAGAAGATGTTGACGATGCGGACGACATCATCGTCGACAACATAGGCGGGTGATAGCCGAGTGCTCGAACGGCACCGTTCGCAATCCTGGCGCAATGTCGCCGCGCGGCTGGCCGCCACGCGGTGCATTGCCGATGTTTTGACATCGATCTTCGATGCGCAGGACGATTTCAATGCAACGTCAGGATTTCCACCAGTCTCAACAATATGCCGGAAAATATCGGCCAAATTATTTTGGGCGTCTTCGCGATATTCGACCTCAAGGCGCCGAATCATCGGCGCGGCTCGAATACTGCGCGACGAATTCCCTAAGACGGGCACGAACTTCTTCGCCTGAAAGGTTTGGCCTTGTGTCCTCGATCGAGGCCTTCACGCGCGCCCGGATCGAGGCCATGCGCTCGGCATGTTCTTCCTCTTCGCGCTGGAAGGCGCGAAGAGCCGCGCGGACGACCTCGCTCGCCGATCCGTAGGAGCCGTCCTCGACCTTTTCGCGGATCATTCGCGCCATGGCGGGTGTTACGGTGACGGACAGTTTCTCAGCGGATTCCATGGGATTTGGCTCGCGATACAAAGTAGGATATTATCCTACTTCTCCGCCGCGAAATCCGCAAAAACCGAGATCTATTCCGCAGCTTGCGCTGTTGCAGGCAGCCCCAGCCATTCGCGGCAGTCGGCGAGCGCGCGCGATGTCACCGCGTGCCGCTTGGCGACCGTCTTGTCCTTGCCGCGCAGCCGCTTGCCTTCGATCTTTGGCGCCTCCACGGGCGGGAACAGGCCGAAATTGACATTCATTGGCTGGAAAGAGCGCTTTCCCGGCTCGTCGTCAGAGACAATATGGCCACCAGTGATGTGGTTGAGCAGCGCGCCGAAAGCGGTGGTCAAGGGCGGCAGGGACGGCGCATGGCCAAGCCTTTCGGCGGCGGCGAAACGCCCGGCGAGCAGGCCGATGGCGGCACTCTCGACATAGCCCTCACAGCCGGTGATCTGGCCGGCAAAACGCAAGCCGGGCCGCGACTTCAACTGCAGCGAAGCGTCGAGCAGCGTCGGCGAATTGATATAGGTGTTTCGGTGCAGGCCGCCGAGGCGGGCGAACTCGGCGTTTTCCAGCCCGGGGATGGTGCGGAATATGCGCACCTGCTCGGCGTGCTTCAGCTTGGTCTGAAAGCCGACCATGTTATAGAGCGTGCCCAGCGCATTGTCCTGGCGAAGCTGAACGACGGCATACGCCTTTACAGACGAATTATGCGCATTGGTCAGTCCCATCGGCTTCATCGGCCCGTAGCGCAATGTCTCGACGCCGCGCTCGGCCATCACTTCGATCGGCAGGCAGCCGTCGAAATAGGGCGTGCCTTCCCATTGCTTGAATTCGGTTTTCTGGCCGTGGACCAGCGCCTGCACGAAGGCAAGGTACTGCTCCTTATCCATCGGGCAGTTGATGTAGTCCTTGCCGGTGCCGCCGGGGCCGACCTTGTCGTAGCGCGACTGGAACCAGCAGATGTCCATGTCAATCGTGTCGAAATGGACGATCGGCGCGATGGCGTCGAAGAAGGCGAGCGCGTCGGCGCCGGTTGCTTCCGCGATCGACTGGGCGAGCGACGGCGCTGTCAACGGTCCGGTGGCAACGATCGCCTGGTCCCACTCCGTCGGCGGCAGGCCGGGCACTTCCTCACGCTGGATGGTGATGAGCGGATGGGTTTCGAGCGTTCTGGTCACCGCGTCAGAAAACCCGTCGCGGTCGACGGCAAGCGCACCGCCGGCCGGCACCTTGTGAGCATCGCCGGCGCTCATGATCAGTGAACCGGCCAGCCGCATTTCGGCGTGCAGCAGGCCGACGGCATTGGTTTGCGCATCGTCGGAGCGGAAGGAATTGGAACAGACGAGCTCGGCCAGTCCGTCGGTCTTGTGCGCGTCGGTACCGCGGACGGGACGCATTTCATGCAGGACAACGGGAACGCCGGCTTCGGCCGCCTGCCAGGCGGCTTCGGAGCCGGCGAGACCGCCGCCGATGACGTGAATGGGATTGTTGCTCATGAGCGCCGAAATAGTCGCTTGGCGCAAGGATTGCAATTGCCACGCGGGAGAATGGCTGACGGGGGAAGCCGCCTCAAAACAACAACACCCGCCGGGGGAGGAGGTCCGGCGGGTGTCGTTTTGTTGGTCGATCCTCGGGAGGAGGTGAAGATCGACCGTATTCGTCATTGCCGGGGAGGAGGTCGGCTTTGACGAAATTCTTTTCGCCATTTGAAGGGCGCGAAACCCTTTTAGAAACAACCTGGAAACAGCGCCCGCCGGGGGAGGAGGTCCGGCGGGCGCCGTTTTTGTGGTCAACCCTCGGGAGGAGGTGAAGGCTGACCGTATCCGTCAGGGTCGGGGAGGAGGTCGACCCTGGCGAAATTCTTGTGGTTAGATCGCCTTGCGAGCGATCATCTTGATTTCGTCGCGGACGATGCCGAGATCGTTGAGCTGGCGGTTCGACAGGCGACCCAGCTCGGTAACCGTCTCGCGGTAGACGCGCCAGTTACGGTAGTTGCGGATCAGGTTCATTGTCGTTCTCTTTTCAAACTGGTTCGGACCATTTGCGGCCCGAAGGATTAGACCGACTTGCGGGCGACGTAGTGAATGTCGCTGCGGCTGATGCCGAGATCGGTCAGTTCACGGGTGCTCAGGCGGCTCAGCTCGGACACGGTGTCCCTATAGCGGCGCCAGTTGCGATAGTTGCGGATCAGGTTCATGGTAGTCTCGTTTCGTCTTTCTTTCGGATCATTCCGTCTTTGTGTGCACCGTGAAAATAGGTGGGGTCATATCGATTTAAAAGCGCTATTGGTGCATGGCAGCAATGCAATTTGTGCAATGCAACATTAACGCGCGTCCGGTTTTCCGCCCAGATCGGAAAATGCCGTTAGGTCAAACGCTTGGCCGGACAAGCTAAAAGGAACCAAGCAGAGGGGGAGGGGCATGGCGAGCTATTCGTCACGGGTCAGGTCGGATATCGCACGATGGCAACAGGCCGGCCTGATCGACGCGCCGACAGCCGTTGCGCTGACGCGCGACGTCGAGGCAAACGAACGCAAATCGCTGAGTTTCGGCTCGATCCTGGCGATGATGGCGGCGCTGCTGTTCGGCGCCGCTATCCTGATCTTCATCGCCGCCAACTGGGAAGTCATCCCGCGGTTGGTGCGGGTCGCGGCACTTTTTGCGGTTATCCTTGCCGGCTATGTCGGCGGGGCGGTGCTGAAGATGCGCGACCATGCGGCGATCGGCGAGGCGCTGTGGATCGTCGCGGCAGCAGCGTTCGGCGGATCGATCGCGCTGATCGGCCAGATGTATCATTTGTCGGGCGACGAGGCCTCGGCCTTGATCACCTGGGGCGCCGGCACGGCGCTGGCGGCGGTGGCGCTGCGCTCAAACCCGCTGACCGTCGCTGCCGTCGGCATCGCCGATGCCTGGCTGTTCCTGAGAGGGTTCGACTACTTCTGGCGCACGGAATTTCCGCATCTCTTCGTGGTCATGGCGCTAATTCTGTTCGCCGTTTCGTTCTGGACGCGCAGCCAGGCGGCGCGCCACCTGATCATCCTGTCGGTCCTTTTCTACCTCGTGCTGTTGGCCATGGAATACGACACGCTGCAAGTCGCCATCCCGCTCGTTGCCGCGTCGGTGCTGCTTTTTACCGCTGCGATCTTTGCTGCCGGGCCGGTCGAGAGGGTTTTGCAACTCGGCGGCAGGTTACCCTTGCACGCGCTGATCGGCTTTCTCACCGGCCTGGCGATGATCCAATTCGAACTGGCGGATGAAAGCAGCTACAATAGCGGCTTCGCCATTGCCTCGGCTGTTGCGCTGGCCGGCATCGTCGCGGCGATCGTGCTGGGCGGCCGCGAGAGCCGGGGACTGCGCTGGGTTGCCTATGCCGGCTTCGCCTTCGAACTCGCCGTCATCTATGTGGTGATGCTGCAATCAATGCTCGACACGGCAGGCTTCTTCCTTGCGGCGGCGGTGCTTCTCGCCGTTCTTGCTTTCATTATTATCCGCATAGAAAAGCGCATGAACGCCTCGAACATGACAGGAGCGGCGGCATGATGACCGGCAAAAGACTGATCATCTCGGCGCTGGTCCTGGCGCTCGTCCAGATCGGCTTTCTGAGCTGGATCATCGCCGGACGCGCGGCGATCCTGCGCGATGGCAAGCAGGTCCTGCTCAGGGTCGAGCCGATCGATCCGCGCGATCTCTTGCGCGGTGACTACATTCTGCTCGGCTACGATATTTCGCGCATACCGGTGAAACTGATCGGCAACATTCCGGCCGGCAAGCTTTCCAGCGAGGAAACGTCGATCGTGGTCAGGCTGAAGCAGGGCGGTGATGGCTATTGGGGGCCGACCGCGGCTTGGTTCGGGCAAGCGCCGGCGCCGGCAGCATCCGGCGAAGCCGATATCGTCGGACACGTCTCCGAGGGCTGGGATATCAGCCAGGGAGCAACGACGATCGCGCCGGAGTACGGCATCGAGCGCTTCTATCTGCCGGAAGGCGAGGGGATAACGATCCAGAACGATATGCGGGTGCGGCCGTTCGGCATCCGCGTGGCGATCGCGGCCAACGGCACGGCGCAGATCAAGGCGCTGGTGGACGGCGACAAGACACTGTTCGAGGAGCCGCTTTATTAGATCGCGCTACTGCCTTGCCAATGACCCTCCTTCGCCAGGGCTTCGGAGGAGCTTCGAGTGGCCTGCCACCCGAAGCTCGAAGAGCGAAGGATGGTGCGGATGAAGGGACTCGAACCCCCACGCCTTTCGGCACTGGAACCTAAATCCAGGGCGTCTACCAATTCCGCCACATCCGCATTGCCCGGCCAATCCCATGTAGCCATCATTCTGTCAATGTCAGAGCCCACATCGGCATCATTGGCCGGAATGCAAAGATGGTTGAAAATCGGCGTCGCCTGTGACAAAAGGCGTGTCGAATGTGACGGGACGCGACGATCCGCTTCTGCAGAATGTGATAAGAAGTAGGAAAAACAAAGACTTATTCACATTTTGGAGCGTATTTCTGGAGGATTTGTGCCGCGTTGAGCGGACAGATCGCCAAGTCCCGCACCAAAAGCCATTCCCGGCAAGATCATACCGGCAGGCTGTAAGCGGCAGGGGCCGTTTGACAGCCTCATTGGTGGAAACAAAGGTTTTATGATGCAGGTCACCGAAACGCTCAACTCCGGTCTCAAGCGCGAGATCAAGATCACTGTGCCGGCTGGTGACATGGAAGCCAAGCTGATGGCGCGGCTCTCCGATGCCAGGAACAAGGTCCGCATCAACGGCTTCCGCCCCGGCAAGGTGCCGGTGCAGCATCTGCGCAAGGTCTACGGCAAATCGTTCATGGCCGAAGTGGTCAACGAGATCCTCAATGACTCGACCCGTTCGATTATCACTGGGCGCGGCGAAAAGGCTGCCATGCAGCCCGAAGTGATCATGACCGAGGACGAGAAGGAAGCCGAGAAGATCCTGGCAGGCGGTGCCGACTTCGAGTTCCGCCTGAACTATGAGGTCATTCCGCCGATCGAGATCAAGGATTTCTCCGACATCAAGGTGACGCGCCAGGTGTTCGACGTGCCGGATGAAGAGATCGATGAGCAGGTCAAGCGTGTCGCTGAATCTGCCCGCACTTACGAGCCGAAGACCGGCAAGGCCGCCGAGGGCGACCGCGTGACCATCGATTACGTCGGCAAGATCGACGGCGAAGCCTTCAACGGCGGCGCCGGCACCGATCAGCCGCTGGTGCTCGGCTCGAAGGAATTCATCCCCGGCTTCGAGGACCAGCTGGTCGGCAGCAAGGCCGGCGACGAGAAGCAGGTCACGGTTACCTTCCCGGAAAACTACCAGGCGGCGCATCTGGCCGGCAAGGAAGCCACTTTTGACGTGACGGTCAAGGAAGTGTCGAAGCCCGGCGCGCTTGAGATCAACGACGAGATGGCCAAGAATCTCGGCCTGGAATCGCTGGAGCGCCTGCGCGAGGTGGTGCGCGGTCAGATCGAGAACCAGTTCGGCTCGATAACGCGCCAGAAAGTCAAGCGGCAGTTGCTCGACCAGCTCGACGCTGCCTACTCGTTCGAGGCGCCGTCCAAGCTCGTCGAGGCCGAATTCAACAACATCTGGAATCAGGTCAATCGCGATCTCGAAGCTGCCGGGCGCACCTTTGCCGACGAAGAGACGACGGAAGAAGAAGCGCGTGCTGAATATATGCGGCTTGCCGAGCGCCGCGTGCGTCTCGGCCTGGTTCTCGCCGAAATCGGCGAGAAGGCCGGCGTCACGGTGACGGACGAGGAACTGCAGCGCGGCCTGTTCGAGCAGGTACGCCGCTATCCGGCCAACCAGCAGCAGGAAGCCTTCGAATTCTATCGCAACAATCCCGAAGCGCTGAACACGTTGCGCGCGCCGATGTTCGAAGAGAAGGTGGTCGACCATCTGCTCGGCCAGATTTCGGTCACCGATGTCAAGGTCGGCAAGGAAGAGCTGCTGGCCGACGACGAGGATACGGAGACAACCAAGGCCAAGCCGGCGAAGAAGGCGGCTGCGAAAAAAGCGGACGCAAAGAAGGCCGACGACGACGCCGAAGAGCCGAAGAAAAAGGCCGCGCCGAAGAAGAAGGCCGCCAAGGACCCTGAATAACGTCCCTGTTGTATTCCGAAAGGCCGCCTTCTCGAGGCGGCCTTTTTCGTTGTGGCGCAGACGCAACGGATTTCACGTATCTGGCGGTCGAGGTAGCGATACGAAACTTTGATGATTATCTGCGCTGGGTTGCGGAATCGCAGCGGTTGTTGGAGGCATCGTTGAGACAGTTCTTCGGTATCGGAAGCGTGGCGGCGGCGTTCCTGCTTGCGTCGGTCTGCGGCAGTGCCCAGGCTGATACGGTTCTCGCCAACTGGCGGTTCGACAAGAGCAGCGATGGCCTTGTCACCGCCTCGCTTTACGCGACCAACAAGCTCATCACCGGCGGCGGCGCATTGAGCTACAGCCCGGTTTTGACGATCGCCTGCCGGACAGCCGGCGAACCGCGTTGGAGCGAATGGCTGCAGCTGAGCGACACCGTTTCCGCCAGCCGAACCATCGCCATGTCGGTGACTGTCGATCAATCCGCCAAGCTCAACGAAAGCTGGTTGGTCGGGCCGCACAGCAGGATGCTGGTCCGCGACGGTGCTGACGGCATCAGGCGACTGATTTCCGCGGACCGGCTGCTGCTGTCCTGGCGGTTCGGGCTGCTGTCGGGGCGCGGCAAAGCCGAGTTTGACCTCGCCGGAGTTGAAGAGGCGGTCGGCCGGATCGCCGCCACCTGCAACACCAAATTGCCTTGAGCGGATTGTCCGCATTAATCCATTGCATGATCGAACTCTACCTGCCGGCCGGGTTCCGTGGTATGTAGGTGCCGCAACTCCAGGCAGTGGATATCCGTTCTGCCATTCAAGAGCGCATGCCAGCGGACTAAAGGTGGGCCTGCGCAGGTCAGCCAGGGCAAATTGGCGATCAGGGAGGAAATGCCATGCGTGCCATTGTGTTTTTTATCGTAATGTCCGTCGCCACCGTCATTGCCGGCCCCTCGCGGGCACAGGATGCGGCGGCGGGTGAGAAGGTCTTCGCCAAATGCAAGGTCTGCCACGTCGCAGACAAGGACCAGAACAAGGTCGGTCCGTCGTTGAACGGCGTCATCGGCCGAACGGCCGGGACTCATCCGGGGTTCAGCTATTCCAAGGCGATGACCGAGGCCGGCAAGTCGGGCGTCAAATGGGACGAAGCCACGCTGACGACCTATCTTCGCGATCCCAAGGCGATGGTCAAAGGAACGAAGATGGCGTTTCCCGGCCTCAAGAAAGACGAGGACATCGCCAATGTCATTGCCTACCTGAAGCAATTCTCCAAATAACGCGGCTCTTCCGCCGGATCTTGGTATCGCAAACAGGTCGAGGCATAGCCTCGGCCGCAATCTGTCGGCAGTGTCGGTGGGGAGGGCGGCTCGTTGCAAAAAAGACATTGGCCGGCTAGGCTGCCGTTCCCATCGGTGGTCGTCTGAATGTCGACTGAAGAAAGCCGTCTCAAGGATACCGGCATCCGCCTCTCGGAGGCGACGGCGGGTGATTTCATTGCGCTCTTGAAACCACGGGTCATGGCGCTTGCAGTGTTTACTGCCTTCGTCGGCCTGATGATGGCGCCCGGCGTGATGAATCCAGTTATCGCCGTAATCGCCATCGGCGCAATCGCGGTTGGAGCGGGAGCCGCCGGCGCGCTCAATATGTGGTACGACGCAGACATAGACGCCTTGATGTCTCGCACGTCCAAGCGACCAATTCCGTCCGGTCGCGTCACGCCTGGCGAAGCTCTCGGCTTCGGTCTGGTGCTTTCCGCACTGTCGGTCATGACGCTCGGCGTGTTGGTGGGGTGGCTCGCCGCATCGTTGTTGGCGTTCACCATCTTTTTCTATGTCGTTATCTACACAATGTGGCTGAAGCGCTCGACGCCACAGAATATCGTCATAGGCGGCGCGGCAGGCGCCCTTCCTCCGGTGATCGGATGGGCGGCCGCAACAGGCGCAATCGGCATTGAAAGTCTCATTCTGTTTCTGATTATTTTCCTCTGGACGCCGCCTCATTTCTGGGCGCTGGCCCTTTTCAAGGTCGGCGACTATGCCGCGGCCGGCATCCCGATGATGCCGAATGTGGCCGGCCAGCACTCGACCAGAAAACAAATCTTCGCCTATTCGTTGCTCTTGGCGCCAATCGGCGTGCTCCCTTGGGGCTTCGGCTTCGCGAGCGGATATTTCGGCACTGCTTCAGCCGCGTTGGGTGCAGGTTTCATTTGGCAGGCCTGGAAGGTTCTCGTCGCCGACAAGGAGATGAAGCCGGCAAAGGCGCTGTTTGCGTATTCGATTGTTTATCTTTTCGCAATATTTGCGGCGTTGCTTGCCGACACCATTGCAATGCGAGTGATCGCTTCAGCCGGCTATTGACCCCGGCTCAAAAAATCACGTTGGCAGAGCACAAAATCCCAGCAACAGCAGAATAACGACGCCAAGGCCGAGTATGAGAACTGTCCTTCCGTCCATGACCTTCACCTTCGACTAGAAGAGCATATCGAAGAACCACGTCCGTAGCTAGGGTCAGGACTCATTGATCCAGAAGATGAAGGCTGCAGCGAAGGCGATCGCCGACAGGAAGGTGTGAGCACATCGGTCGTATCTGGTGTGGATGCGTCGC
>NZ_JAMYUV010000005.1:0-266777 GCF_040323405.1 Mesorhizobium sp. M0048
AAGGCGAAGTAATGCGTGGCGCCTTCGCCGGGGTACCGCTTGGCCAACTCGAAGCGGCCCGCGCTTTCGGCATGAGCCGTTGGAAAATCTTCAGGCGCATATGGCTCCCGCAGGCGATCAGCCGGGCACTGCCGACGCTGGCGGGTGAAACTGTTCTCCAGCTGAAAGCGACACCGCTGGTGGCAACGATAACTATGGTCGACATCTATGCCGTAGCTTCGCGGGTGCGCCAGGATCTATTCATCACCTACGAACCCTTGCTGCTTCTGGCGTTGGTCTATATGTCCATCACCGGTATCCTGGTGTTCGGTTTCCGCAGGCTCGAGGCGCGGATCCCGAGCAAGCTAGGCTAAAGCTGTTAAAGTCGCGAATTCAGGGCAGCTGCCATGCAACTCAGTCTCGAGCAGGCGACAGGGCTGTGCCGGATGGCCGCACTTGGCGCCGGCGCCAACGAAGAGGCGGCGCAGTCGCTGGCTGCCTCGATCGTCGCGGCCGAGGCTGAAGGACTGTCGACAGTCGGACTGTCGCACTTCATCGATTATCTCGAAGCACTGGAAGCCGGCCGTATTGACGGCAACGCCGATCCGGTGATCACCAGGCCGGCGCTCGCGGTCTATCTTTCCGATGCGCGCGGCGGCTTAGCGCATACCGGTTTCGACCGCACGATCGATGACCTCGCCAAGGCGGCGCGACTGTTCGGCGTCGCCATCTTTTCGCAGAAGAATGCTTATACCTGCGGCGCGCTCGGCTATTTCACCGGACGGCTGGCCGCGCAGGGATTGGTGTCGTTCGCCGCCACCAACGGCCCGGCCGTGCTTGCCGGCTCGGGCTCGGTCAAGCCGGTCTACTGCACCAACCCGATGTCCTTTGCCGCACCCACCACGGACGGGGCGCCGCTGGTCATCGACCAGTCGTCGAGCGCCACTGCCTTCGTCAACATCCGCAAGGCGGCCGAGGACGGCAAGAAGATCCCCGAAGGCTGGGCACTGGACGCCAGCGGCAATCCAACCACGGACCCGGCAGCCGCCATGAAAGGCGCCATGCTTGCCTTCGGCGGCCAGCGCGGCGCCAACATCGCGCTGATGGTCGAGGTGCTGGCTGCGGGCCTGTCGGGCGCCAACTGGTCGCTCGATGCGCCATGGTTCAGCGGCGGGCCGGACAGTCCGGGGACCGGCCTGTTCGTGCTCGCCGTCGAGCCCAAGCTGCTCGATCCGAACTTCGAGAAACGGATGAAGGACCAACTCGACAGGTTGCGGCGGCGCTATGGCGTGCATGTGCCGGGGCGTGCCCGGGCAGAAGCGGCAGAGAAGGCGGCGGCGCGCGGCATAAGCGCGCCGAAAGCCGTGGTGCAACGCATTTCCGAATTCGCCGCGCGCTATTCGTCCTAAAGAAATTCGTTTGTACGATGAGCGGCAGAGGCCGGCCGATCCGGGAGCGCGAGCCTACTTCCCGCAATGATGATCGTTGATGACGTTCACCGCATTCGCGTCCGGTCCTACCCTGTTGTAGGAGCAGGGTTCGGCGGCCGTCGTGAACAGGGGGTTGTCATAGTAGCGCGGGCCACCGAACAGAATGTCGATGATGTCGCCGTTGGCGGGAACGTAGCGTTCGGGTTGCGCTTGGTGATGCCGGTTTGCCGCGAATGCCGGGGCACCAATGCTGCAGCCTGTTACGAAAGCCAGAGCGAAGATCGCAACGCGTTTTGTCGTCATCGGCAATATCCTCCATTCGGAATCAAACCATACATCTAAAATCGCCTAGCGAACAAAGGTTCCTGTTCCTAATGGAGTTGCCGTAAAGCCGGGCCTCGACGGCGTTTTCTGCCATTTCGAACGGATCCGGAAAATCATGCTTCAACAGTGCCGGGCGACCTATGGTCGCCCTTTGCCTTTGGCGCGAAACCGACTATGAAACGGCTTCAATCAAGCCATCTGGATAGCCCGCCGGAGCCAGCCATGACCGAAATCCTTCAGACCCCAAAGCTCGTCGTCGTTTTCGGCGGCTCCGGCTTTGTCGGTCGTCATGTCGTGCGGGCGCTGGCCAAGCGCGGCTACCGCATCCGGGTCGCCTGCCGCCGGCCCGATCTCGCCGGTCATTTGCAACCGCTTGGCAATGTCGGGCAGATCCAGCCGGTGCAGGCCAATGTCCGGGTGCGCTGGTCGGTCGACCGCGCCGTGCAAGGCGCCGACCATGTCGTCAATCTGGTGGCGATCGCGCATGAGGCCGGCCGGCAGAAATTTACTGCCGTCCACGAGTTCGGCGCGCGCGCTATTGCCGAAGCGGCGCGCGCCGTCGGCGCCGGCCTCACCCACATCTCGGCTCTGGGAGCGGAGCTCCACGCGCAATCGGACTACGCGCGGACCAAGGCGCTCGGCGAAAAGGCCGTTCTTGAGACGGTCCAAGACGCCGTGATCTTGCGGCCATCGATCAATTTCGGGCCGGAGGACGGTTTCTTCAACCGCTTTGCCAACATGGCCCGCTTTTCCCCAGTGCTGCCGCTGATCGGCGGCGGGCAGACGAAATTCCAGCCGGTCTATGTCGGCGACGTCGCCGAGGCGGTGGCGCACTCGGTCGACGGCAAGGTCCAGGGCGGCCGGATCTATGAACTCGGCGGGCCGCAGGTGCTTACCTTCAAGGAATGCATGCAAGAGCTGCTCGTCATCATCGAACGCAGGCGGTTTTTGCTGCCCGTGCCATGGTGGCTGGCGAACCTCCAGGCATCAATTCTCGGGCTGCTGCCCAATCCATTGTTGACCAAGGACCAGGTCCTGCTGTTGCGCCAGCACAATGTCGTGTCGGATGACGCCGTCAAGGACAACAGGACGCTTGCCGGCCTCGGTATCCAGCCGCGTTCGATCGGAACCATCCTGCCAAGCTATCTCTGGCGCTACCGCGCCGCCGGCCAGTTCCAACGCAAGTCCGCCGCATAACACGAACGGACGTCCGGTTGCCTACGGCGCGCGCCTGGTAACCTGCATCGGCAGCCCGCCTTGCGGCTGCGTCGTCAGCTTCTGCACCGGCCAGGGTCGGGTTTGCGCGGTGGTATCGAAACGATAACGCGAAAGCATGATCGCCAACGCGATGATTGCCTCCTGCATGGCAAAGCTGGCGCCGATGCAGACGCGAGGCCCGGCGCCGAACGGCAAATACTGGAAACGGTCGATCTTTTCACGATTCCCCGGATGGAAGCGTTCCGGCATGAAAGCGTCCGGCCGGTCCCACAATTTCCGATGGCGGTGGACGACCCACGGCATCACCAGCACCGCGGCACGCCGCGGTATGTAGAGGCCGTTCCAGGTTTCGGGCTCGATCGGTTCGCGGTTGATCGATGGCGCCGGCGGATAGAGCCTGAGCGCCTCTTCGAAGGCGGCACGGGTGAGCGGCATGGCGTCGAGCCATTTCGTCGGGTCGGGCTCACGCGCCAGCACCGCATCGATCTCGTGCTCGATCTTTTCGCGCTCCCACGGCGCTTCGGCAAGGCAGTAGAGCGTCCAGCCGAGCGCCCTGGCCGTAGTCTCGTGGCCAGCGCCGATGAAGGTGATGATGTTGTCCTCGACTTCGGACCGGGTTAGCCCGCCCGGTCCCTCCGCCCTCAACAGCAGCGTAAGAAAATCCTGCGGCACCGTGTCCGGAGCACGCCTCAACCGCGCCTCGCGCATCTGCACCGTGTCGGTGACGATCTTGCGGAAGTAGGCCATGGTCTTGCGGCCGCGGATGCGGGTCAGGCGCGGCAGCCAGTCGGGTGCCCGCAACAGGTCGAGTGGATCGACCCGACCCATCGTCTCGAACAGGCGGTCGATCTCCTTGGCAAAGCTGCCCGGCTCGCCTGAAATCTCACCGGAAAACAGCGTCTCGGCCAGGATGTCAAAGGTAAGCAGCGTCATGTCGTGAGCGACGTCGAACGTACCGCCGCCCTCGTAGCGCATGACGAACTCCCGCGTGCGTTTCAGCATCGGCTCGGCGAAACCGAAGATATGGCGCGGCGTGAACACTGGCGCCATCGCCTTGCGTGAACGCCTCCACACCTCGCCCTCGGCGGTCAGCAGGCCGTCGCGCAGGATCGGCCGCAGGATCAGCTGGCGAACCGTCGCCATCTTGTAGTTCTTGGCGTTATCGACGAGCACATGGCGAATGAGACCGGGATCGTTGGCGATGACCAGCGGCCCACCGATACCGGTCACCGAAATCCAGGGCTCGTTATAGGTCGGCTCGCCCCACAGCTCGAGCGGATTGCGGTAGACGATGCGGATCATCTCCAGCGTCGAGGGCGGCGCTGTGCGCGGCTTCGGCGCCGGCGGGACGAAGGGGACGGGCTGACTGTCCATGGCTTGCTCCGCTGACACCTCAATGTAGTGGCGGGCAAGGCAGGCGTCCATGTGACTGGACGACAAGGCGAAGCATCCGCTCTCTGGAATGTGACCAGGGCACCGGAAATTGCCTGCTTGCTGTGTCCGGCTGCGTGTCTTAGGTGGCAGCACCACAGATGTCAGAAACCGGCAGGAGCCCCGCTTTGAAGCACCAGTTGAACGTCATCATCGGCAGCACGCGGCCGGGCCGCGCCGGACCGGTTTTCGCAAAGTGGCTGGAAAGCTTTGCGCGCGAACACGGCAAATTCGAGCCATTGCTCACCGATATCGCCGCCTTCAACCTGCCGGTGCTGGACGAGCCGCATCATCCGAGACTCGGCAAATACGAAAACAGCCACACGAAAGCCTGGTCGAAAGCAATCGACGCCGCCGACGCATTCGTCTTCGTAGCGCCGGAATACAATTATTTCGCCGCTCCGGCGATCGTCAACGCGGTCGACTACCTGCTCAGGGAATGGCGATACAAGCCGGCCGCCATCCTCAGCTATGGCGGTGTCTCCGGCGGCTTGCGAGCGGCGCAGGCAGTCAAACCGTTGCTGACCTCCGTCGGCGTCATGCCGATCCCGGAAGGCGTGGCGCTGCCGATGTACCAGAAGCTGCTCGACGAGACCGGCGCCTTCCTGCCCAGCGAGCAGGTGCTCGGCGGGGCCAGGACCATGCTGGACGAGTTGTTCCGCTGGAGCGAAGCGCTGAAGCCGATGCGGGTCGGCTGACAACGCGAACGGCCGCGCTTGCCGATGCCATAACTTGCTCATGCCATAAAGAGATGGAATGCTCCGGCAAACGACCGGGCCGGGGCGGTTCGATTTGCGTCTTCTGTTTGCCTTGCTGCTGATCCTCTCGACGGCCTCCGCTGCCGTGGCGGAGCGGCGCGTTGCGCTGGTCATCGCCGAGAACGACTACCGGCTGATCCGGCCGCTCGCCAATCCCGTCAACGACGGCGAGGTGATGGAAACGGTGCTGAGGAAGCTCGGCTTTGAGGTCTTCCTCGAAACCAACCGCGACCTGCGGCGCATGCGCCGGGCGCTCGACGATTTCCGCGAGGATGCCAAAGGCGCCGACGTGGTACTGGTGTTCTTTTCCGGCCACGGGGTCGAGATCGCCGGCGAGAATCGGCTCCTGCCGGTCGATGCAGACGCGTCGTCGCTCGATGCGCTGGAAAGGACCAGCCTGCCGCTGGAGCAGATCCGCACGACCGTCGCCGCCACCAGCAAGGTCGGGCTGATCGTGCTCGATGCCTGCCGCAGCGATCCGTTTGCGGCTACGGGCGGCGAAGGCCGCGGCGCAACGGCGCTTGCAAAAGAGGTCGGCGTCAAGGTCCGGCCGGGTCTTGGCCGCGTCGGGCGGGCAGAAAACATTCTGTTTGCCTTCTCGGCAGCGCCCGGCGAGACCGCCGCGGATGGGACCGGCCAGAATTCGCCGTTCACCGCGGCGTTGACGAAATATCTCGGCACCGATGGACTCGAGATCCGCTCCGTGCTGACGCTCGTGCAGCAGGAGGTCTACGACCTCTCGCGCGGCAAGCAATTGCCCTATGTCGAGAGCGGCCTGCCGCAGCTGTTCTTTGCCACGACAGCCAAGGAGAAACTGCCCGAGCGCGAACGCCTGTTGCTTGCCATGGCCGAGGTGACGCCTCAGATGCGCGGCGAGGTGGAGAAGATCGCCAGTGACGCCGACATGCCGCTGGCACCGCTCTATGGCGCGTTGATCAGTTCCGATACCGGCCACCTCTCCGCTGACAGTCTGAACGCCAGGCTGCGTGAGGCAGCCGACGCCTTCGTCAAGGTGCGGAGCGAAATGCAGACGCTTGGATCCGACGATCTGCGGGTGGCAGCGTTGCGCCGGCAGGCCGAAGAGCAGCTTTCGCTGGGAGCGTTCGATGCGGCGCGCAAAAAGCTCGCCGAGGCAGCCGAGATCGATAATGTCTCTCGCAACGCTCTGAAGGCCAATTTCGTCAGCCGCACGCTCTCCGAGGCCGCAACGCGCTATCTGTCCGGCGGGGCGGCGCGGGCCGACCTCGACTACGCCACAGCCATCAAGGACTATGAATCCGTGCTCGCGCTTTATGGCGAAGCCGGACGGGTGGTGCTGTCGCTCGACGATGCCGACCGCTTGATCCGCACGCTGGACGAGCTGGGCAAACTCTATACCACGGTTGGCAATATCGATGCGGCCGGCCGCGCCTTCGAGACGCTGCAAGCCGATCTCGAACGGCGGTCGCATCATGAAACCGATCCCAACGTGAAACGCGACTTCGCCGTCAGTCACGTCAAGCTCGGCAATGTGCGGATGGCACAAGGCAATCTGCCGACAGCGCTGCAAAACTATGAGGCGGCCAAGACCATTCTGCAGGGCCTGACCGAGGCAGAACCGGACAATCTGGAGTGGTTCGGCGACCTCGCCATGGCCGACGACAAGATCGGTAACGTACTGGCGACGCAAGGCGATCTGGCCGGCGCCGCAGAGGTCTACCAGGAAAGTCTGTCGATCAAGAAACAGCTCGCCGCCGGAGAGCCCGACCGTGCCGAACTGCAGCGCGACCTGACCATCACCTACGATGAGATCGGTCACCTTGCCCATGTCGCAGGCCAACTGGATAACGCACAGGCGGCCTATGAAGAGAGCCTGAAGGTGCGGCTGGCGCTGGCGGCGGACAAACCGGGAGACGCCGACCGGCAGCGTGACGTCTCGGTCAGCCACGATACGATAGGCGACCTGCTGCGCGAACGCGGCGACGCCGCCGGGGCGCTGGCGGCTTACAGGGAAGGCCTCGCGATCGTCAAGCAACTGGCGAAACGCGATCCGGACGACACCGAGCTGAAACGCGACCTGTCGGTCGGCAACGCCAAGATCGGCAATGCGCTGAGCGACCAGCAGAATTGGCCGGCGGCACTTTCGGCTTATCGTGAGGCACTTTCGCAGGCCAGCGCGCTCGCCGTCGGCGACCCGAACAACACCGAATGGCAGCGCGACCTGTCCGTCTGCCTCGAGAAAGTCGCCGGCGTCCTGGCGATACAGGGCGACCACAAAGGCGCGCTGAAAGCCTATCTGGACAGCTACGCGATTGCGCAGCGGCTGGCCAAGCTCGATCCGGCCAATTCCGACTGGCAGCGTGACTTGTCGATAACGCTGTCCGAAGTCGCCACCCTGCGCCTAAAGCAGCGCGACCTCAGCGGAGCCCGGCAAGCCTATCAGGACAGCCTGGCCATTCGCGAGAAACTTGCCCGGGCCGATCCGGACAACGCCACCTGGCAGCGCGACCTGGTGGTCGCCTATATCGACTACGCGCAAGTCGCTAAGGATCCGAAAGCCGTGCTTTCCAAGGCGCTCGACATGACGCTCGAGCTCGACCGAAGCGGGCGGTTGGCGCCGCGATACAAATTCATGATCAAGTTCCGGCGTCAGCGGCTGGCCAGGATCGAAGCCAAGCGCCAGTAGCCGGCCGACGCGACCGTCATTCCGTCCGGAAATGCCTGCAAACCTTGGAAAAACCGCCTTTTGCGCCTATATCTACGACATTAGAAATGCGCGATTCGAAGCCGATTTTTCGCGCTCTGCACACGGCATCAATCAGACAGGTTTTCATGAGCGAACAGACCGACATCGCCAACGGCGTTGAAGCCGAATACGGCGCCGATTCCATCAAGGTTTTGAAGGGCTTGGATGCCGTTCGCAAGCGGCCGGGCATGTATATCGGCGATACCGACGACGGCTCGGGCCTGCACCACATGGTCTATGAAGTCGTCGACAACGCCATCGACGAAGCCCTGGCCGGCCATGCCGACCTGGTCACGGTGACGCTCAATCCGGACGGATCGGTGACGGTCACCGACAATGGCCGCGGCATTCCGACCGATATCCACACCGGCGAAGGCATTTCGGCGGCCGAAGTGATCATGACGCAGCTGCATGCCGGCGGCAAGTTCGACCAGAACTCCTACAAGGTGTCGGGCGGCCTGCACGGCGTCGGCGTGTCGGTCGTCAACGCACTGTCGGCCTGGCTGAAACTGAAGATCCGCCGCAACGGCCAGATCTACGAGATGAGCTTCACGCATGGCAATGCCGACGCGCCGCTGCGCGTTACCGGCAGTTATGAACAAGACAAGCTCCCCGGCACCTATGAAGGCCGCAGCGGCAGCGAAATCACGTTTTTGCCGTCGTCCGAAACCTTCACCATGGTCGAATTCGACTACGGTACGCTGGAGCATCGGCTGCGCGAACTCGCCTTCCTGAACTCCGGCGTGCGCATCGTTTTGACCGATGCCCGCCATGCCGACATCGTGCGCCATGAATTGCACTACGATGGCGGCCTCGAAGAGTTCGTCCGATATCTCGACCGGACGAAAAAGCCGTTGCTCGACAAGCCGATATCGATCCGCGCCGAGCGCGACGGCATCACGGTCGAAGTCGCCATGTGGTGGAACGACAGCTACCACGAGAACGTGCTGGCCTTCACCAATAACATCCCGCAACGCGACGGCGGCACGCATCTGGCAGGCTTTCGCGGTGCGCTGACACGCCAGATAACCGGCTATGGCGACTCTTCGGGCCTGACCAAGAAGGAAAAGGTGGCGCTGATCGGCGACGATTGCCGTGAAGGGCTGACGGCGGTGCTGTCAGTCAAGGTTCCCGACCCGAAATTCTCCTCGCAGACCAAGGACAAGCTGGTGTCGTCCGAGGTCCGTCCGGTGGTCGAAGGGCTGGTCAACGAAGCGCTCGGCACCTGGCTGGAGGAGCACCCGACCGAGGGCAAGGCGGTCATCGAGAAGGTCATCCAGGCCGCGGCCGCGCGTGAAGCCGCGCGCAAGGCACGCGACATTACCCGCAAGAGTTCGCTCGGCGTCACCTCGCTGCCCGGCAAGCTGGCCGATTGCCAGGAGCGCGATCCGGCAAAATCGGAGATCTTCATCGTCGAGGGCGACAGCGCCGGCGGCTCGGCCAAGGGCGGCCGTTCGCGCCAGAACCAGGCCATTCTTCCGCTGCGCGGCAAGATCCTCAATGTCGAGCGCGCCCGCTTCGACCGTATGCTCGGCTCCGACATGATCGGCACGCTGATCACTGCGCTCGGCACCTCGATCGGCAAGGACGAGTTCAATGCCGACAAGCTGCGATACCACAAGATCATCCTGATGACCGACGCCGATGTCGACGGCGCCCACATCCGCACCTTGCTGCTGACCTTCTTCTTTCGCCAGATGCCGGAACTGATCGAACGCGGTCATCTCTACATCGCGCAGCCGCCGCTCTATAAGGTGACGCGCGGGAAGAGCTCGCAATACATCAAGGACGAAGCCGCCTTCGAGGAATTCCTGATCGGCTCCGGGCTGGAAGAAGCGTCGCTTGCGCTCAGCACGGGCGAGGTGCGGGCCGGGCAGGACCTGCGCAGTGCCATCGACGACGCCTTGGCTGTCCGCCAGCTCATCAACGGATTGCACACCCGCTATAACAGAGGCGTGGTCGAGCAGGCAGCGATTGCCGGCGCGCTCAACCCGGAGATCTTCACCGACCTCGGCCGCGCCAATGAGACGGCCGAGCGTGTTGCCCGCCGTCTCGACATTATCGCCGAGGACACCGAGCGCGGCTGGATCGGCCGCATGTCGACCTCGAACGAGGGCATTGGCGGCTATGTCTTCGAGCGAACGGTGCGCAGCGTCAAGGAGTTCGCACATCTCGACCTGGCGCTGATCAATTCCGCCGACGCACGCCAGCTCGACCGCTATGCGCCGCGTCTGGCGGAAATCTATGGCGAGCCGCCGGTGCTGCGCCGCAAGGATGTCTCGGAAACCATTTCGGGGCCGCTGGCACTGCTCAATGCCGTGTTTGCCACCGGCCGCAAGGGCCTCACCATGCAGCGCTACAAGGGCCTTGGCGAAATGAACGCCGAGCAGCTCTGGGAAACGACGCTTGACCCGAATGTGCGCTCGCTCTTGCAGGTCAAGGTCAATGACGCAACGGATGCGGACAGCTTGTTTTCGCGGCTGATGGGCGACGAGGTCGAGCCCAGGCGCGAATTCATCCAGGAAAACGCGCTGTCGGTCGCCAATCTGGACATCTGAGCCACGATCTCAGATACCCAGCCAGCAGGCATGAAGTGCATTGGTGCGCCTTGGCGCACCGATGCCGACTGTTGCAAGCAACAGAGATCAGCAGGACCGCCGGAACGGAAAGGCTTTCAAGGCATTGTAGTTGATCACAATCGCCGCAGGAGGCATCTATGGGACGTGGCATTTTGCTCTGGCTTCTCGGAGTCCCGATTCCGATCATTATTCTGATCATGCTGTTTGCAAGGTAGGGGGCTTCGATGCCGTCCACCCTAACGACTGCCGACGTTTCCGCACCGACGGAATCCGCTTCCCCCGCTGTCAGCTGGGGGCCAATCGTCGCCGGCGCCTTTGCTGCGTCGACGCTTACCTTCATCTTGATGCTGCTCGGCTCCGGGCTTGGGCTGAGCATGGTGTCGCCATGGTCCGGCTCGGGTGCGTCAGTCACCACTTTCGCAGTTTCCACTGCCGTCTGGCTGATCGTCGTGCAGTGGTTGTCGTCGGCGCTGGGCGGCTACCTCGCCGGACGCCTGCGCACCAAATGGGTCGGCATCCACACCGATGAAGTCTTCTTCCGCGATACCGCTCACGGTTTCCTGGCCTGGGCGCTGGCGACGTTGCTCGTCGCCGGCGTGCTCGGCACGGCGCTTTCGGCCGCAATAGGCAGCGGTGTCCAGGCTGCTTCGACTGTGGCATCGGGCGCGGCAATGGGCGCTTCGGCAGGTGCTGCCGCAAACGCTGGTGGCGCCTCGACTAACGACGCCACGTCGTATTTCGTCGATACGCTGTTTCGCCCGGCCGATCCGGCAAGGCTCGCTGCCGCCAATCCGGAGAGCGACGCCGCGGCATCGGCGCAGGCATCGCGCATTCTGATCGCGAGTGCCGCAGCAGGCGAAATATCGGCCGACGACAAGACCTATCTGTCGCGGCTGGTGGCCGCCCGCACAGGCCTGTCCGAAGCGGATGCCACCGCTCGCGTCGATGCAGTAATCGCCAGAGCGCAGGAGGCCAAGGTCAAGGCGCAGCAGGCGGCCGACACCGCCAGAAAGGCAGGCGCCACCTTCTCGCTGATTGGCGCGCTGTCGCTGGTCATCGGCGCCTTCATTGCCAGTGCGGCCGCAGCACTTGGCGGCAGGCAGCGCGACGACGAGGAAGCAATTTTCCTGACCAATCGTTGATCGGTGACTAGGCGAACTCGGTCCGCTTCGGGAAGATTACGCCCGAAGCGGACCCTTGCCTTGAAGTGCCGCCGCGGCATTGTCGTGCTCACCGCCTACAGCTCAGCTTCCAGTTTGCGGCCGAGATCGACCGCATCGCGCAGCACGGCAAGGTGCGAGCGCGGCCGTGCGCCGACCGGCGCATTGACTTCGACGCCGCTCGCCGTCAGCGACCAATAGAGCCTGTGCGTGAAGACGCGGCCAAGCGAGCCGCGCAGCTCGACCTGGATGTTTTCCACGCCGGGACCGAAGTTTTCCGTCATCCGCCCTGAGATCGGGTCGCCGGTCAGCCAGCCATTGCCCCTGTCGAAAATATTGGTCCAGCGCGTTGCGGCAAACACCGCGCCATGATGCACCGCCCGCTGCGGCTTGCCGGAATGGCTGCGCCCTTCCTGGTAGAGCATGGTCCCGCCCGCCGCCCTGTCGGCGATCGGCGGGCATGCCGAAAACAGGCGCTCGGCGATGCCGCGCCTGAATTCGGCGAGGTTGTAGGTCACCAGGAACTCGCTGTGGGTCAGCGGACTGCCGAGCGTGACGAAATCGCTGATCTTCCACGGCAGCGGATGATCGGCGTCGCCGACGCGAAGCTGCCGGTAGAGCTCCCATTGGTGGCGCCGGAATGCGGGGAGATCATTGAGGCTGTCGGGCCAGGCGGAGGCATCGGCGGCCAGCGTCGCCTTGTCGACGGCGTGGATCGCCTTCAGCCGCGCTTTGTCGCGAATGGCTTCCAGCTTTCTAGGCCTGAAATCAGCCCACAAGATCTGCAACAGATCATAGGCGATGATCGACCCGAGGCTGTGCGAGACCAGCACGATGCGATCATAGGCATCGTCCATCATGAGACGCTTCAGCAGCTTGAGGCCACGCTCGCGGACCAGCGCCCGTTTCTCGACCGTTGCCGCTTCGGCCCGCACATAGGCGGCGACGTCGCCGAAATAAGGCAAGCCAAACTGGTCCACCGACCAGATGACGAACGACGCCAGAACCGTGACAAGCACACCGGTCGTCCAGGAGATGTAGCCTTGCCAGGTCGACGTTGCGAGCGCCAGCGCCGCGCCGAGGACGACGATGGTGGCCAAAAGCGTGACGACGTAGAGTTTGCGCACATCGCGCGGAATATCGACGGGCTTGCGCCAGAGCAGGGTCGTCACCCAGGCAGCAAGGCGGCTTCGGGTCGTGCCCTGGGTGATGTCGGCCCAGTAAAGCTCGTAGAAATCGGTGCGGCGGCCATCGACATCATAGGGCGTGGTGATCCGGCGGAGTTCGTGCGAATTGGTCCGGCTGTCGGGCGTGATCCAGCTCTGGTTGATCTTCGCACCCATCGGGTCGGCCGGATCGGCGACATGGGCATAGAACGGTGCACGGGCCGGATCGTGGCTCCATACGGCCTGGACAAACTCCCTCAACGTGTCCATGGGCCGCTGCTCGCCCATGCCGTGCACGACCACTACCGCCTGGCTGCGCTTGCGTGGCGCCTTCTCTGCTGCGGTCAGATCGGCGGCCGGCGATGCAGCAGAACCAGGGTCGGGCACCAGCACCTCCACGATGACGCCGTTTGCAAGACGACGGGTCGGCATCGTAGCTTCAGAACCGGTAACAGCCAAGAAAAAGCCCGGCGCGGAGCCGAGCTGTATTCGACGATCGGCAGTGAATTGGCAACGAGGCCTTTTCAGTGATCCATGGCCTTGACGATCTCCTCGGTCATCTTCTTGGCGTCGCCGAGCAGCATCATGGTGCCGTCCTTGTAGAACAGCGTGTTGTCGATGCCGGCATAGCCGGAGCCAAGCGAGCGCTTGACGAACAGGCAAGTGCGCGCCTTGTCGACGTCGAGGATCGGCATGCCGTAGATCGGTGAGGACTTGTCGTCACGAGCCGAGGGATTGGTGACGTCGTTGGCGCCGATGACATAGGCGACGTCGGCCTGCGCGAACTCAGAGTTGATGTCCTCCAACTCGAACACTTCGTCATAAGGCACGTTGGCTTCGGCCAAGAGCACGTTCATGTGGCCGGGCATGCGGCCGGCGACGGGGTGGATGGCGTATTTGACGTCGACGCCGTTGGCCTTGAGCTTGTCGGCCATCTCGCGCAGCGCGTGCTGCGCCTGGGCGACGGCCATGCCGTAGCCCGGCACGATGATGACCTTTTGCGCATTCATCATCAGATAGGCGGCATCCTCGGCCGAGCCCTGCTTGACCGTGCGCTCGATGCCGTCGTTGGCAATGGCTGATGTCTCGCCGCCGAAGCCACCGAGGATGACCGAGATGAAGCTCCGGTTCATGCCTTTGCACATGATGTAGGACAGGATGGCGCCCGATGAACCGACCAGAGCGCCGGTGATGATCAGCGCCAGATTGCCGAGCGTGAAACCGAGTGCGGCGGCGGCCCAGCCGGAATAGGAATTCAGCATCGACACCACCACCGGCATATCGGCGCCGCCGATCGGGATGATGAGAAGGACGCCCAGCACCAGCGAGCCGGCAACGATCAGCCAGAACACCAGCTTGGACTCGGTGGTGACGAGCAGCACGATCAGCACGATCAGCGCAATGCCCAGGGCCGCGTTGATGAAGTGGCGGCCACCGATCATGATCGGCTTGCCCGACATGCGGCCGTCGAGCTTCAAGAAAGCGATGACCGAGCCGGTGAAAGTGATGGCGCCGATGGCAACGCCGAGGCTCATCTCGATCAGCGCCTGGGCATGAATATCGGCGACGGTGCCGATGCCGAAGCTTTCCGGTGCATAGATGGCGGCGGCCGCCACCATGACCGCAGCAAGACCGACCAGCGAGTGAAAGGCGGCGACCAGCTGCGGCATCGAGGTCATGGCGATGCGCCGTGCCGTGACCGCACCGACCGAGCCGCCGATCAGCAGCCCGAGCACGATCAGCGCGAAGCGGCCGGCGGAAGGGGTGGCCAGAGCCAGCGTCGTGGCGATGGCAATGCCCATACCGATCATGCCGTACATGTTGCCCTGGCGGCTGGTGGTCGGATGCGACAGGCCGCGCAATGCCAGGATGAACAGGATGCCGGAGACCAGATAGAGGAAGGAAGCGAAGTTGGCGTTCATAGCGGCCTACTTTTCCTTCTTCTTGTACATAGCCAGCATGCGCTGGGTGACGAGGAAGCCGCCGAAGATGTTGACCGATACCAGCATCAGCGCAACGAAGCCGAAGCCGGTGGCGATGCCCGAGGCCGAGATGCCGACGGCCAGCAACGCGCCGACTACGATGACGGAGGAAATGGCGTTGGTGACGGCCATCAATGGCGTGTGCAGCGCCGGCGTCACCGACCAGACGACGTAGTAGCCGACGAAGATCGCCAGCACGAAGATGGCGAAGCGGAAGACGAAGGGATCGATGGCACCGCCGGACAGCGCGTGAGCGGCGTCACCCGCCGCTTCGGTGCCGGGCGCGGCGGCTAGGTTCTGAACCGCGAGCCGCACGGCAGCTGTCGCCTGGTCGAGCTGGTCGAGGGCTTTCTGCAGAGTCTGATCCATCACGCGATCCCTCCGGTGGTCTTGGGCTTCCTCGAAGCGGCTGGTCTCTTCGCAGCCGGCTTCGCCGAAGCCTCGGCAACCATCGTCCTCGCCGGAATGGCCGGTGGTTCGACATGTTGGCCCTTTGGTGGCTCCTGTTCAGCCCTGACGAACGCGGGATGCACGACCTTGCCGGCATCGGTCAGCATGGTTGCCTTGACCAGCTCGTCGTCGCGGTTGATGGCAAGCGTCTTCGTCGCCTTATCGACCAGCGTCTCAAGGAAGGCATAGAGGTTCCTGGCATAGAGAAGCGAGGCCGAGGCGGCGACGCGACCGGGAACGTTGAGATGGCCGACGATCTTTACCCCGTTGGCGGTGGTCACCACCTTCCCGGGCACGGCGCCCTCGACATTGCCGCCGCGCTCGACCGCGAGGTCGACGATCACGGAGCCGGGTTTCATCGACGCGACCATCGCCGCCGAAACCAGCTTCGGCGCTGGCCGGCCGGGGATCAGCGCCGTGGTGATGACGATGTCCTGCTTGGCGATGTGCTCGGCGGTCAGCGCCGCCTGCTTGGCCTGGTACTCCTTCGACATTTCCTTGGCGTAGCCGCCAGCCGTCTCGGCCGCCTTGAACTCCTCGTCCTCGACGGCCAGGAATTTTGCGCCGAGCGAGGCGACCTGCTCCTTGGCGGCCGGGCGCACGTCGGTGGCGGTGACCACGGCGCCGAGGCGGCGCGCGGTGGCGATGGCCTGCAGACCGGCGACGCCGACGCCCATGACGAACGCCTTCGCAGCCGGGACCGTGCCAGCCGCCGTCATCATCATCGGCAACGCCCGGTCATATTCGGCAGCCGCATCGATCACCGCCTGGTAGCCGGCGAGGTTGGCCTGGCTGGATAGAACGTCCATCGATTGCGCCCGGGTGATGCGCGGCATGAACTCCATGGAGAAGGCAGTAACACCGGCCCTGGCAAGGGCTGCGACGGCAGCATCGTTGCCATAGGGATCCATGATGGCGATGACGGCGGCGCCGGACTTGTAGCCCTTCAGCTCGACGTCCATGGGGCGGCGCACCTTTAGCACCACGTCGGCCTTGGCAGCATCGCCGGCTTTGCCGATCGCGGCGCCCGCCTTGGCAAACTCCTCGTCGGGAATGCGCGACGCCGTGCCGGCGCCGGTTTCCACGGTTACGTCGAAACCCAGCGCTGCCAGCCGCTTCACCGTATCGGACGAGGCCGCGACGCGAGGCTCGTTTGCGTCGAGCTCACGAGGGATGAAAACCGTCTGTCCCACCGCACGATCCTTTCGGCCGGAACCCTGTTACCGCAAGACACCGACCGTCCGCGGCGGCGCCTTCGACAAAGGTTGGAGGAGTTATCGGAGAATAAAGGCGCCGATGGCCAGGATCAGCACGAACAGGATAGTCGCCGAGAAGAAGCCGCCCACAAAGAAGCCGAACGCCATGGCAAGAAGCACGGCGGCGCAAAATAGCGACCCATATTTGGCCAGCATCACAAAGCCGGCATAGGTGCGGTCGTGCTCGGCATAGTCCATCTTCGCGCCCAGTTCGACAGGACCGGTCGGCGTATGTTCAGCCATTGGAATACCCCTTCGAAGACATCTTTCAGGCACATAGCGAAAAGCCGCGTTAAGGGCAATGGCGCTATTGCCGCATCGCCGCAGCCAACAATCTCAAGCAAAACTTGAAATCGCTGCGCGGAGCGCGGCGATACCAATCCTAATGGATGGCAGGTCCGCTATTGCCGATGTCGTTAGCCGGCGAGATGCGGGAACAGACCGAGCAGGCCGACAACGATCAGATAAAGGGCGACGATATAATTGAGTAGCCGCGGGATCACCAGGATCAGCACGCCTGCAATCAGCGAGATAAGCGGGGTAAGGGCGAGCGTGGAAATGGTCATATCGGTTCCTTTGATCGGATCGCTATCGAAGCGGTGCGTGATGGATGTCGGCCATGCCGACCTACCAACACCCTTGCCCAGAACGCCGAAGCGATCGGAAGGCTCCATGGGCTCGTTCAGGCGGCTTCGCGAAAATACTTGGCGGTGGGCAGGATGGTCAGCGGCGCGAGTTCGCCGGCGCCGGGCTTATCGAACAACATGCGCTGCTCCATCGGCGTCGAACGGAAGAACGGAAAGCGAGCGTAGGTTTCATTCTTGATCGCCAGGACATCGGCCTGATAAAGCAGCGCAAAACAGTTGATCACGCCGGCATAGGGCCGCGCATCACCGATCGGTCGCGCCCGATAGATGCGCTTGTAGAAAGCCGCATGGTCCTCACGGATCATGGATATGCAATAAGGCGCGCCGAAATGGAAGCACGCCATGCCGGCAAGGCGCAGCGTCACATACGGGATCTGAGGGTAAAGCCGTGACCATTCGGCGTCCACGGCAAAACGGCTCGGGTCGATAAAGACTTCGCCGGCCGCCAGACGCGGCATCAACAAGTCCTTGTATACGCTGAGCGCTGGTGATGTGGCGTTATCAGCAGACACGTCATGCAGGCGCATCGTGCTGACCAGCCGCCCCTCGATGTAGATTCCAAACGTATGGCAATTGGGCAGTTCGTCAAACTCGTCATGGACCTGACGGGACGCATTCTCGGGCACCAGATCGTTCATCCGATAGGAATTGTAGCGCAGCCTGTAAATGCTTTCGAAGTCCTCGCCGCTTTCACAGCGTCGGTACTCCGTCCGGTCAAGCAGCGCATAGACATGTTGCGCGAAGCTGGACATGGTCTCGGACGCATCTTTCCCACCAGCGCCCGCCGCATGGCCGAGCGAACTCAACTGGGCACACATGAACTCTATTCCCCGCGATTGCCGCCACCAGCCGACACTACGGACGGGTCATGAGATGTAAAGATGAAAACAAGTAGGAGGTCGTTTACCGCCCGTTAAGGTTAATAATTAATAAAATTATACTAAAATACGCGGTTTTCAGCGCGAAGTCAGCGCCGCGGCGCCTTCCTTGCCGTCTGGATGTCCTTGGCGAAAGGCCAGACGGTGCTCGACATGGTCTCGATGCCGGACGCGCTGAGCGCAGATCCGAACAGAAAGCCCTGGACCAGGTCCGGCTTGACCTGCAATGCCAGGATCTTGAGCTGTTCGAAGGTCTCGACACCTTCGACAGTGACTGAAAGTCCCAGCGGTCGCGACAGGTTGACGATGCCCTTCAGCAATTCGAGCGACCGGCTGTTCTGGGTGACGTCGATCAGGAACGAGCGATCGATCTTGATCTTGTCGAGCGGCAGCTTGTGGAGATAGCTCAGGCTCGAATAGCCGGTACCGAAATCGTCGAGCGCAATGCGCACGCCGAGCCGCTTCAACTCCTCGATATATTGGCGTGTCAGCGACTTGTCGTCGAGCAGCGCCGTCTCGGTGACCTCGATCTCCAGACGTCCGGCGGAAAGACCGGATTCAGCTAGCGCGTCGCGAACCTTCTGGATGACATCACGGTTGCGGAAATCCTTGGCCGAGAGATTGACCGACACGCTGGTCTGGGCCGGCCATTTCGCGCATTCCGTGCAGGCCGCATGCAGGACGAAGGTGCTGATGTCGGAAATAATCCCCATTTCCTCCGCCAGCGGAATAAAGATACCGGGGGAAATCGGCCCGAGATCGGGATGATCCCAGCGGCACAGCGCTTCGCAACTGGCGATACGCATCGTGCTCATCGCCACGATCGGCTGATAGACCACCCGCAATTCGTTGTTTTCCACGGCGCTGCGCAGGTCCGCCTTCATCAGCTGACGGCTGCGGAAGGCAGCATCCATGGAGGCCTCGAACAGCCGCCAACCGTTCTTGCCAAGCTCCTTGGCCTTGTAGAGTGCAAGGTCGGCTTTGACGATCATGGCGTCGACGTCGGTATCCTTGACCCGCGACAGCACCGCGCCGCCGCTGGCCTGGATGCGTAATCCGTGGCCGGCGACATCGACCTCGCCCTGTAGATTGACAAAGATCTCATCAACCTGGCCGATCAGGTGGCTTTCATCCTCGATGCGCTCGAAGAAGATCATGAACTCGTCGCCGCCGAAGCGGCTGACGGTGATGCCTGGCCCAGCGACCGCGGCCAGCCGCTCAGCAACGGCGTAGATCAATCCGTCGCCGACCGGATGGCCGAGCGTGTCATTGACGCTCTTAAAATCGTCGAGGTCGAGCACCACCAGCCCGCAGAGACGCGCGGGATCCCCTGAGGCCATGGCTTCCACCACCAACTCGTGGAAGTAGCCGCGGTTGGGCAGGCCGGTGAGACTGTCGTAGCGCGCCATGAAGCGGATCTTGTCTTCCGCCTCGACCCGGGCGGTCACATCCTCGAAAGTGACGACGCCCAGTTCCTGGCTGCCTTCGCGCGCCGAAAATTCATAGTGCTGGCCGTTGGTGAGCGAGACCAGGACCTTGCGGTCGCGGCCCTCGCGCAACGCACGCGTCAGTTGGGCTTCGATGTAACGGCAATCTTTCGGCGCCAGCATGCCGCCTGCAGCGCCGCGCATCAGCAGACCGTGGATCGAGCGGCCGAGCAGCGCATCGGCCGATTTGAGCGACATCAGGTGCGCGGCTTCGGCATTGGCCACCGCAACCCGGCCGTCGGGACCAAGCATGACAAGGCCATGCGACATGGTATTGAGCGCGCGGTTGAAACGCTGCGCGATGCGGTTCGCCTTCTTTTCCTCCGACAGGGCGGTAAACAGGACTTCGCGGACGATGTCGGCGAATCGCTTGATTGCAAACAGAAAAGGGGCCGACATCAGACCGAGGATAATGTGGTAGATATCGCCGCGCAGGATAAAGCCAAGCGATATGGGCCATGTGGTGGTAATGATAAAAATCATGACCATGCGCGGCGACCCATAATTGCGGCCGGCAATCGACGTGACCGATGCAAGAGTGACGCAGACAGAGGCTATTTCGGCATAGTTGTCGTGGCTGTCATTTGCCAGATAGATACTAACGAAACAGAACGCGCCAAGCATAAAACCATGCATCGAACCGAAAATTATGTAATCATTTTCGCGATCATGGGCTTCTTCCCACGTCGTCGGGGAAGGAAGTCGCCCGTATTTCCGGATGTTGCGAAGGCGCAGAGTACCGACGATGATGAGCCCAGCAGCAACCAAAAGATACGCCAGGTCCATGGTCTTCCAATAGACCAGAATGACGAGAAGTGTCTGCGCAACAAGGCCGATCGACAGCGTGAACCCGTCGCGAAACAGTGTTTCCACGAACGGAATGTAAACGTCGACCGGAATCTCGTTTTTTCGTCTCAGATGCACGCCTGGATCCCAACCCTGGGGAACCCAGCAGTGTCACATTGGCCTTAAGAAAGGTTTAGAGCGGCGTTTCGAGCCCTGCCGTCATCCATTGGTGACGCTGCGGAAGCAGGGAAACTACAGTTCAGGTAAACAAGGGGTATCAGAGCGCGGAATCATTCGGCGGCTTGAAGTTGCGGCCGCAGCGGCGCCCTCGAGAGGCGGTCGAGTAGACGCTGGCGTTCGCCGGCGGCTTTTTCGGCACTGGCCTGCTTGACGCGGCCAAAGCCGCGGATGAGCGCCGGTACCGAAACAAGCGCGGCAGCGGCCTCGATCTTGCCCGGCGTCAGCGCGCCGGCGACAAGCTCCAGGTCGGCTTCATAGAGGGCAAGAAGCTGCCGCTCCATACGCCTCTCGGCGCTGTAGCCGAACAGGTCGAAAGCGGTGCCGCGCAGGCCCTTCATCGCCGCCAGCAGGCGGAACCCGTTCATCATCCACGGGCCAAAGCTCGATTTCTTCGGCTTCCCGTCACTGCCGCGCCTGCCCATGATCGGCGGTGCGAGATGGAATTCGAGCTTGCCGTAGCTCTGGAACTGCTTTGCGAGCTCCGCGGCAAAGGAGCCGTCCGTATAAAGCCGCGCCACCTCGTATTCGTCCTTGATCGCCATCAGCTTGAACAGGTTCTTTGCGGCAGCCTCGGTCACCACGGTCGACCCGGGCACAGCATCGGTTTCGGCCTTGCGCAGCGCCGCCAGTCTGTCGGCATAGCGTTTGCCATAGGCGGCGTTCTGATAGGCGGTCAGGAAGGTGACGCGGCGGGCAATGATGTCGTCCAGCGTCTCGGCAATGGCGGCAGGCTGCGTGGCCTTGCCCGGCTGGGCGAGAAGGCCACGCACGAAATCCGGCTGGTGGGCGGCGCGGCGGCCCCAGCGAAATGCCGCGACATTCATCGCCACCGCCTCGCCGTTGAGTTCGATCGCCTTCTCGACCGCCTCCGCCGACAGCGGCAGGCCGCCATGCTGGAAGGCGAAGCCGAGCATGAACATGTTGGCGCCAAGCGAGCTGCCGAACAGCGCGGTGGCGGTGCGGGTGGCGTCGAAGAAATGCGCCTTGTCGTCGCCTGCGGCCGTTCTTATCGCTTTCTTCAGCCGCTCGACGGGCAGCGAGAAATCGGCCGAACGGGCGAACTCGCCCGGCATGATCTCGGCGGTGTTGGCGAGGAAGATGGTATGGCCTTCGCGCACCGCGGCCAGCACCTTCTTGGCACCCGAAACGACGAGATCGCAGCCAAGCACGAGGTCGGCCTTGCCGGCCGATACCCGAATGGCGTGGATGTCGTCCGGCGTGCGGGCGATGCGGACATGGGTGAACACGGAGCCGCCCTTCTGGGCGAGGCCGGCCATGTCGATCATGCCGCAGCCCTTGCCTTCCAGGTGCGCGGCCATGCCTAGCACCGCGCCTATGGTGACGACGCCGGTGCCGCCGACACCGTCGATGATCGCCGCCCAGCCTTGTTCACCGAGCGTAAATTGCGCCGGCGCCGGCACCCCCGCGAGCGGGTCGGCCGCGCCGGCTATGCCTTCGGCTTTCCTGATTTTGGCGCCGTGGACGGTGACGAAGGACGGGCAGAAACCGTTGACGCAAGAGAAGTCCTTGTTGCAGCTCGACTGGTCGATCTTGCGCTTGCGGCCGAATTCGGTCTCGACCGGCTGGATCGAGACGCAATTCGACTGCACGCCGCAATCGCCGCAGCCTTCGCAGACCAGCTCGTTGATGAAGATACGCTTGTCGGGATCGGGGAAGGTGCCGCGCTTGCGCCGACGACGCTTCTCGGCAGCGCAAGTCTGGTCGTAGAGCAGCACCGAGACGCCTTTGACCGAGCGCAACTCGCGCTGGATGAGATCGAGGTCGTCGCGGTGATGGATAGTGGCGCCGGCGGGAAATTCCACCTTGCCGGTATATTTGTCCGGCTCGTCGGTGACGATGGCGATGCGCTGGACGCCCTCGGCGCGCACCTGCCTGGCGATCATGTCCACCGTCAGGCCGCCTTCGTGCGGCTGCCCGCCGGTCATCGCGACGGCGTCATTGTAGAGGATCTTGTAGGTGATGTTGGCGTCGGTCGACAGCGCGAAGCGGATCGCCAGCACGCCCGAATGGTTGTAGGTGCCATCGCCCAGGTTCTGGAAGATGTGCTCGCGCTTCGAGAACGGCGCCTGGCCGACCCACTGCGCGCCCTCGCCGCCCATGGCGGTGAAGCCTACGGTATTGCGGTCCATCCATAACGCCATGAAATGACAGCCGATTCCGGCGGCGGCGAGCGAGCCGTCCGGCACCTTGGTCGAGGAATTGTGTGGGCAGCCGGAGCAGAAGAACGGCGTGCGCGAGGCGATGTCTGACGTGTCGGCCAGCATCGCCTGGAACTGTCGCAACTTCGCCACCCGCGCGGCGATTTCCTCCGACGGGCCGATCGTTCGCAAAATCCTCTCGCCGAGCGCGATGGCAATATCGTTGGGGTCGAGCGCGCCCTTGGCCGGGAACAGCCAGTCGCCGCGCTCGTCCTTCTTGCCGATGATGACCGGCTGCGTCGCGGTGCCGTAAAGGTTCTCGCGCAGTTGCACCTCGATCAGCGAGCGTTTCTCCTCGACGACGACGATGGTATCGAGGCCGCGAGCAAAGTCGGCGACGTGCTGCAGGTCGAGCGGCCACGGGCAGCCGACCTTGAACAGCCTGATGCCGATACGATTGGCGGCCGCTTCGTCGATGCCGATATCCTCCAGCGCCTGGCGAACGTCGAGATAACTCTTGCCGATGGTGACGATGCCAAGCCTGGCGCTGCTGCCGCCCGAATAGACGATCCGGTTCAGCCCATTGGCGTGGATGAAGGCGGAAGCTGCGGCGCGCTTGTATTCATGCAACCGCTCCTCCTGGCCGAGCATGTCGATCTCGTTACGGATGTTGAGGCCGCCGGGCGGCATGTCGAAGTCCGGGACGACGATATCTAGCCGGTCGAGCGCGGCATCGACCGAGGCCGTCGATTCGATGTTGTCCTTGACGCATTTGATCGCCGCCCAGGTGCCGGCAAAACGCGACATGGCAAAGCCGTAGAGGCCGTAGTCGATGATCTCCTGGACGCCGGCAGGATTGAGGATCGGCACCATGGTGTCGACGAACAGGAACTCGGTGGCATGCGCGTTGGTCGAGGATTCGGCCATGTGGTCGTCACCCATCAGGGCTAACACGCCGCCATGTTTCGACGACCCGGCGAGATTGGCGTGGCGGAACACGTCGCCGGAGCGGTCGACGCCCGGACCCTTGCCGTACCAGACCGAAAAAACGCCGTCATGGGTACCCTCGCCCAGCAATTCCGCCTGCTGCGAGCCCCAGCACGCGGTGGCGGCGAGCTCCTCGTTGAGACCGGGCTGGAAGACGATGTCCGACTGCGCGAGCTGGTTTCTGGCCTTCCACAGCTGCATGTCGAGGCCGCCGAGCGGCGAGCCACGATAGCCGGAGACGAAACCGGCGGTGTTCAGGCCAGCCCGGCGGTCGCGCTCGCGCTGCATCAGAAGCATGCGGATGACTGCCTGGGCGCCCGACAGGAAGATGCGCTCCCTTGCCAGGTCGAACTTGTCGTCGAGCGCGACGTTGTGCAGCGTCATCAGGCGTTTCCTGTGCGGAGACCGTGCCAGGAGATGCACGGCCAACGTCGGAGTCGAGTGCCTACAGTCTTTCTTCCCTTGCCGGGGAGGTCAAACAAAATCGAAGGTGCCAGGCGGTCCGCAACAAACGATCGGTGCGCGGCCGTGTGGCGCCACGAAACGCCTGTCGGGGAGGATGGCCGAGCACGAAAACTCCGGCGGCGGTCGGTGCCGCTGGTGACGCATCATGCAGCCTTTGGGCAACTGGGCTTCGGTTCACCGGGCAGCTTGCCGTCGACGTGGCCGGCCAAGTCCTTGTTGAGCTCGTAGACTGGCCCGACCACCAGGGGCCGGTCGGGCAGGACCGACTGGTCGAGCGAGGACGTCAGAGTGGTCTCGAAACTCTGCAGCAATTTGCCGCTGGAATCCTCGATGCGGATCGACACCGCATAGGGCTTGTCCTTGACAACGCAGGTGAGCGGCGGGCTGGTGAGCGTCACATGCGGCAGCTTCGGCCATATTTTCTGGGTGACGATGATCGGATCACCACCGGCCGGGTTCTGGAAGGACACCACGGCGACCTGCCCCTCACCCACCGGCCGCAGCGGATTGAGGGTGATGACGTAGGTGGCGATACCCAGCCGGTAGTTGAACTCGAACAGCTTCCCGGAAATGGCGAACAGCTGGTCCTTGCCGGAATCCCGGCAGGCGCCGAGCGCGGCCGCCGCGAACAACGCCGCGACGACAATCATCGCGCGCGAATATTTCTTAGGCATTGGTGACCTCCCTGGCCGCGGTCCGGCGGCGATAGTATCGGTTTGCCTTCTGGCGGTTGCCGCACACCGCCATGTCGCACCAGAGGCGGCTGGAATTGCGGCTTTTGTCGACAAACAGCCAGCTGCAGTTCGGACATATCCTCAGCCTGGCGATGGTGTCGCTGCGCAGCAGCGACAGCGCCGAGACCGCAAGCGCCGCCTCGAAGGCGATCGGCGTTGCCGGATCGCCGAACGGTTTTCCGGGCGTGCCGATTTCGGTGCGGCCATCGGCGAGGCCATCGGCGCAGGCTTCCAGGAATTCAGGCATGTCGGCGGTGTCGATCGCACCGTTCGATACCGCGCCACGAAACAGCCGATCGGTCGTCTCGCGAATCGACAGCACCACCGGTGCGATCTTTTCAGGCGCCGGCGCTACGAGCCGCCTGCCGCCGAGCTCGGCGGCGCGAAAGCCACTCGCGGCTTCGGCAAAGCGGGCGATCTCGGCCGGATCGTCGAAACGGTCGAAAGTTTCCTCCGGATCGTTCCGCAAAACGACGGTATTCGCCGTGTCGAGCGCCAGCATGCCACCGGTGAAGCGGTGCGGAGTCCAGGATACTGTCATATCGCGAATCTAACCGATAAATCGCGTTTGACAAGTTAGATTCCGGGTGCAACGCTCGTCAGTGAGGCGATCGCCGTATCGAGAATGTCGTTCGTCCCAAGCCCCGCCCCGATGTGGGGCATGCATCGAGGGTCTTGCATGCTCTATTTCTTCCAGCAGGTTCTGAACGGGCTGCATTCGGGCGCGCTCTACGCATTGCTTGCCTTCGGCTACGTGCTGACCAACGGCATCCTGCACCGCACCAATCTTGCCTATGGCGCGCTGTTCGCCTTTTGCGGCCATACGATGATCCTCAGCGCGGCGTTCGGCTATCAGGCGCTGTGGCTGACGCTGTTTGCATCGGTCTCGCTCGGCGTAGCGGCGGCATTCCTATATGCGGCGCTGCTCAGCCATGTCCTGTCGCGAAGCATCTTCGAACCGCTGGCCGCCCGCTCGCCCAACGCCATCGTGGTGACGACGCTCGGCATATTGCTGGTCTTGTCGGAAGCCAGCCGCATCGCCGCCGACACCCATGACCTATGGTTGCCGCCAATGCTGGCCCAGACCATCGTCTTCGCGCAGAATGCCAGCTTCAAGGCGACGTTGACACTGATTCAGTTGCTCGATTGCGCCGCCGTGCTGGCGGCTATTTCGCTGGCTGCGTGGGGGTTCACACATTCCAGCTTCGGCCGAAGCTGGCGTGCCGTATCCGACGATCCAAAGGCCGCTGCGATGTGCGGCGTCGATGTCCGCGCGGTGTTTCGGCGTGCGGTGCTTTTCGGCGGCCTTTGCGCGGCAATGGCTGGCGTGCTCGCCGCCTTCTACTACGGCAACATCAGCTTCGGCACAGGGTTGGTCTACGGGTTGAAAATCCTGTTCGTGACCGCAGTGGGCGGCTATCTCTCGCCTTTGCGGGCGGCACTGGGCGCCGCCGCTTTCGGCATGGCCGAATCGCTATGGGCCGGCTATTTCCCGCTCGAATGGCGGGACGGCTGGATGTACCTGTTCCTCGTCGCCATGCTTGTGCTGATCGGCTCCGGCCGCGACCAACAGAAGATCGCCTGAGCCGCATCCGACTTTGGTTGGATGACATGTCCCCTGGACATGCAAAGGACGCGGCAGCATTTTGCCGGCGGCCACCTCACAACTGTGTTTATGCGGGCTGTCCGATGTTGACCCGCCGAACCACGCACTGCATACCGTTGGTCCACAGCGACGCGACGGACAGGGAACCGGCGCGCTCCGACACAAGGGAGGAATGCATGGCAGGGCTTCTCGCTCTTTCCAGAGCCATTGACCGTTTGAACGAATTCATCGGCAAATGGGTTTCGTGGCTGATCCTGCTGGCGATCCTGGTAAGCGCCGCCAACGCCGTGATCCGCAAGGTGTTCGACATGTCCTCGAACGCCTGGCTGGAATTGCAGTGGTATCTGTTCGGCGCCGCCTTCATGCTGGCCGCCGCCTACACTCTGAAGCAGAACGACCATATTCGCATCGATATCGTCTACGGCATGTTCTCGCGCCGCGTGCAGCACTGGATCGACCTTTTCGGTCACGTCTTCTTCCTGATGCCGTTCGTGACGTCGATGGTCGTCTATTTCGTTCCCTATGTGTCGCTGTCGTATCGCAGCGGCGAGATGTCGAACAATTCCGGCGGGCTGATCATCTGGCCGGCGAAGGCGATTCTGCTGGCCGGCTTTTTTCTGCTCGCGCTGCAGGGCATTTCCGAGATCATCAAGAAGATCGCCATCATGCGCGGTCAGATGGACGATCCCACTCCGTTCATATCGGTGCATGAGCAGGCCGAGCTAGAAGCCAAGGCGCTCGTGGAAGAGGTGCGCTCGTGATCGAGTTCATCGCCCAGAACATGGCGCCGATCATGTTCGCCTCGCTGGTCGTCTTCCTGCTGATCGGCTACCCCGTCGCCTTCTCGCTTGCCGCCAACGGCCTGATGTTCTTCTTCATCGGCGTGCTGCTGTCGCCCTATTCGGGCGGCTCCATCAATCTCGCCTGGCCGTTGCTGCACGCGTTGCCGGATAATTTCTATGGCAGCCGGGTGATGTCGAACGATACGCTGCTGGCGATCCCGTTCTTCACCTTCATGGGCATCGTGCTCGAACGATCCGGCATGGCCGAAGACCTGCTCGACACCATCGGCCAGCTGTTCGGACCGGTCCGTGGTGGCCTTGCCTATGCGGTGATTTTCGTCGGCGCGCTGCTTGCCGCGACGACCGGCGTGGTGGCGGCCTCTGTCATTGCCATGGGTCTGATTTCGCTGCCGATCATGCTGCGCTACGGCTACGACCGGCGGCTGGCATCCGGCGTCATTGCCGCGTCCGGGACGCTCGCCCAGATCATCCCGCCGTCGCTGGTGCTGATCGTCCTGGCCGACCAGCTCGGCCGCTCGGTCGGCGATATGTATAAGGGAGCGCTGATCCCCGGGCTCATTTTGACCGGCATCTACATGCTCTACATCCTGCTCATGTCGATCTTCCGGCCGAAGTCGATGCCGGCCCTGCCGCTGGAGGCCCGCACGCTCGGCCACGGCGTGCTGTCGCTGCTGGCGGCGGTGCTGGCGGCGGTGGTGGTTTCCTATGCGGCGTATCGCTACCTTGCGCCGAACCATGGCGGCGACGCCGATATCCTCGGCGCCACTATTGGCGTCATCTTCATCTATGTCGTGGCGATCGTCGACCAGCGCCTGAAGATCAACCTGATGTCGAGGCTGGCGCAGCAGGTGATCATCGTCCTGATCCCGCCGCTGGCGCTGATCTTCCTGGTGCTGGGCACCATCTTCCTCGGCATCGCCACGCCGACGGAAGGCGGCGCCATGGGCGCCGTCGGCGCGCTGGCAATGGCCGCGATGAAGGGGCGGCTGTCGCTCGACGTGGTCAAGCAGGCGCTGGCCTCGACGACCAGGCTGTCGTCCTTCGTTCTGTTCATCCTGATCGGCGCGCGGGTGTTCTCGCTGACCTTTTACGGGGTCAATGGCCACATCTGGGTCGAGCACCTGTTGACCTCGCTGCCGGGCGGTGAAGTCGGTTTCCTGATTGGCGTCAACATCCTCGTCTTCGTGCTCGCCTTCTTCCTCGACTTTTTCGAGCTTGCCTTCATCATCGTTCCGCTTTTGGCACCGGCGGCCGACAAGCTCGGCATCGACCTGATCTGGTTCGGCGTGCTTTTAGGCGTCAACATGCAGACCTCCTTCATGCATCCGCCCTTCGGCTTCGCGCTGTTTTATCTGCGCTCGGTCGCCGCGCGCGTGCCCTATCTCGACCGGCTCACCGGCAAGCAGATCGCGCCGGTCACCACAGGGCAGATCTATTGGGGCGCAGTGCCCTTCGTCTGTATCCAGGTGATCATGATCGGCCTGACCATCGCCTTCCCGCAGATGGTGATGCACTACAAAGGCACCGTCGTCGATCCGGGCACCATCAACTACCAGGTGCCGGAAACGCCTGGCATCGGCTTGTCGCCGCTTGGCACGCCGCCGGCCAACGGCGGCACTGCCCCGGCCTCACCTTCCACACCGGATTTGTCGCAGCCGCCGAGCTTCGACGAAAAGCCGCCCGCGAAGCCGGCGGCACCGGCAATCGATCTGTCGCAACCCCCGAGTTTCAACTGAGGCGAGTTTCAACTGAGGAAGGCCCGGCAGCCATGAAGGCGGTTCGGTTGGAGCGAGTGGGCGGCCTCGCCGTGTGCGAGGTCGAGAAACCGACTGCCGGGCCAGACGAGCTGCTGGTACGGATCGAGGCGTGCGGCGTCTGCGGCACCGACAGACATCTTTTCCATGGTGAATTCCCGTGCACGCCGCCGGTGACGCTCGGGCATGAATTCTCCGGCATCGTCGAGGCGATCGGACCTGCCGTATCCGGCTTTTCGGTCGGCGACCGCGTCAGCGGCGATCCCAATATTGCCTGCGGGCGCTGCGCGCATTGTCAGGCGGGCCGAGTCAATCTCTGCAGCAATCTGCGTGCCATCGGCATCCATCGCGACGGCGGCTTTGCTGAATATCTTGCCTTGCCGCAGAAACAGGCCTTCGTCTTGCCAGGCGATCTGAAGCCTACGCATGGTGCTTTCTGCGAGCCGCTCGGTTGCTGCCTGCATGGCGTGGACCTTGCCGCGATCAAACCAGGCTCGTCGGTCGCGGTGCTCGGCGGCGGCGTGATCGGCCTGCTCACCGTTCAGCTGGCAAAGCTCGCCGGTGCGACGACCATCATCCTGTCGACGCGTCAGGCCTCGCGGCGGGCTCTTGCCGAGCAACTTGGCGCAACGGCGACGCTCGATCCCGGCGCCTTCGATGTCACCGATGCGATCGTAGGCCGGTCGGGTTTGATGCCGGGCGGCGTCGACGTGGTGTTCGAATGCGCAGGCGCGAAAGACACTGTTGAGCAGGCGATGCGGCTGGCCAAAGCGGGCGGCACAATTGTCGTCGTCGGCGTTATGCCGCAAGGCATGAAAGCGGCGTTCGAACCGTTCGACCTGCTGTTCCGCGAGTTGAAGGTCCTGGGCTCCTTCCTCAATCCCTTTACCCATCGCCGGGCCGCCGATCTTATCGCTTCGGGGGCTATCGAGGTAGACCGGCTGATATCGCGGCAGGTCACGCTTGAAGAGTCAGCTGCAGTGATCGCCAATCCGCCTGCGCCAGGCGAGGTCAAGGTTCTGGTGGTGCCCGGCTGATCGCAAACGGATTGCGCTGCGGCGCCAGCGTCCCGAAGGAACGCCGGCGCCGCAGAGCAGCAAGGTTCAGAGCCTGCTGTTGCGCTGCTGGACCATCATGAAGGTGTCGTAGTTGTACTCGGCCACCTGCGCCCAGAGATAATGCTCCTTGCGGAACGCCTTGATCGAGTCCCAGATCTTCTTGAACGGCGCGTTCGAGGCTTCCATCTCGGCATAGACCTCGTTGGCCTTTTCGAAGCAGGCGGCCATGATCTCCTGGCTGAACGGACTCAACTTGGCGCCGCCGGCAACCAGCCGCTTCACCGCCGCCGGGTTGAGGTAGTCGTATTTCTGCAGCATGTTGGCATCGGCCGCTTGGGCGGCAGTGTGCACCAGCGACTTGTAAGCCGGCGAAAGTTCGTCGTATTTCGCCTTGTTGAACATCAGATGGACGGTCGGTCCACCTTCCCACCAGCCGGGATAGTAGTAATAGGGCGCAACCTTGTAGAAGCCGAGCTTCTCGTCATCATAAGGGCCAACCCATTCGGCGGCATCGATCGTGCCCTTTTCCAGCGCCGGATAAATGTCGCCACCGGCGATCTGCTGCGGAACCACGCCGAGCCTTTGCACCACTTTGCCGGCAAAACCGCCGATGCGCATCTTGAGGCCGGAAAGGTCGGCAACCGTTTTGATCTCCTTGCGAAACCAGCCGCCCATCTGCACGCCGGTATTGCCGCCCGGCAGCCCGAACAGACCCTGCGTCGCCAGGAACTCGTTGAACAGATCGATGCCCCCGCCATGATAGTGCCAGGCGTTGATGCCGCGCGCGTTGAGCGAAAACGGAACCGCCGCTCCCAGCGCCCAGGTCGGGTCCTTGCCCCAGTAATAGTATGCCACAGTATGGCAGGCCTCGACCGTGCCGGCTGTGGTGGCATCGGCGGCCTGCAGGCCGGGAACGAGTTCGCCGGAGGCGAAGACCTGGACCTGGAAGTTGCCGTCGGTCGCCTCCGAAAGCATCTTGGAAAACACTTCGGCACCGCCGTAGATCGTATCGAGCGACTTCGGGAAGGACGACGCCAGCCGCCAGGTTACTTTCGGATTGGACTGGGCGATGGCCGGCGCAGCAAGTGTCGCGGCAGCGGCCGCAGCGCCGAAACCGGTGGTGCCGGCCTTGCGGATGAACGAACGACGATCCATGAAGTTCCTCCCGTTTGGATCAACTGACCGACGTTCGGGACGCTTCGGCGCCCGCATCGGCTTCGAGCCGACAATACACAGGCAAGGAGTCGAGTCCAGCGCGGCAGCCCGGTTTGAGTGGCGCATTTCGGAGAAATTCACGGCGTTGGGCCAGATCTTGCAACTATAGTCTAACGTCGATTAACTGGCCTACGCGACACGCCGAAACTTGCCATGGAAATGCGCCTTCGGATCGCCTATTTTGCAGGCAGATAATTCGTTGCACCCGATGGGATCCGGACCAAATGCACCAGCCGCTCGTCGCCATATCGACCGACGTCCGCCAGTTCGACAATTACACCTGGCATGCCGCGCCGCAGCAATATCTTGAAGCGGCGCTTTCAGGGGCAGGCGTGTTCCCGCTGCTGGTACCGTCCTTCGGCGACCGGCTCGACTTCGATGAACTGCTTTCCGCCGTCGACGGCGTCATGGTCACCGGTTCGAAGTCCAACGTTCATCCCTCGCTCTACGGCGGTGACGCCAGTGAAGCCAATGGTCCCTACGACCCCGCCCGCGACGCCACCACGCTGCCGCTGATCCGCAGGGCGGTGGAGCGCGGAGTACCGCTGCTCGCGATCTGCCGCGGCATCCAGGAGATGAATGTGGCGCTGGGTGGCACGCTGGCCACTGAAATCCAGGAACGCGCCGGTTCGCTCGATCATCGTGCGCCTGCAAGCGACAATCAGGACGAACGCTTCGCCATCCGCCAGAGCGTGTCGATAAAACCCGGCAGCTGCCTGGCCGGGGTCTTCGGCGCCGGCGACATCATGGTCAATTCGGTGCATCGCCAGGCTGTCGACCGGCTTGGCCCAAAGCTGCAGGTCGAAGCGGTCGCCGCCGACGGCACTGTCGAGGCGGTCTCGGTGCGCGATGCACGCGCTTTCGCCGTCGGCGTCCAGTGGCATCCCGAATACTGGGTCAAATCGGACAGCATCTCGGTAAAGATATTTCGCGCTTTCGGTGACGCCGTGCGGCTGCATCAGGCGGCGAAATCGGGTGCGCGCGCCGCGGCGGAATAGGGCTCGTCAGTTGCCGGCCGACGCCAGGGTCAGCAGCGGCAGCACCGGCGCGTAGGATTCGTAACCGTCGCCATCGGCGACCGAGAACATGACGATCGGATCGTTGCCGTTGGCGCTGAATGTGACCGTGCCGTCATCCTGCTCTCGCCAGAACTTCGCCTGCTCGACACCGGGCAACACCCGGCGGCAATTCGCGGCGACCGTCAACAGCGACAGGCCTTGCGAAATCTCGGCGCCACGGGTGACCGCACAAGACGCCTCGTCACCATGGGCTACCAGCCTGTAGGTGCTGGACGAAGGTGCTGGCTCACTGGCTGCGCGGCTTTGACCGCTACCGGCGTAAAACAGCTGGACGCTGCCTAACAGCGCAGCAATCGCCATCAATGCGGGAAGCGTTTTCATCCTGTTTCTCCGCGCATTTCAAGCGCGCCGTGTTCGATGTCATCAGGAGGAGGCGCGCTTCATCTTGCTGCCATGTGCTGTCAAGGGGACATACACTAGCCAAGGAGGCAGAATGATTCCGAAGGGTTAAGCTGAAGTTAACAATAGGGCGGTCACGGCCTCGCCTTGACGTTTGCCGTCTCCGGCACCGGCGTCAGCGCCTTGCGCTGCGAAAACCACGAGACCAGATTGTCGACGCACAGGTCCGCCATGGCGCGGCGGGTGTGCTGCGAGGCCGAGCCGACATGAGGCAAAAGCGAGGTGTTGGGCGCGGCAAGCAACGCCGCAGGCACGTTCGGCTCGTCGGCAAAAACGTCTAGCCCGGCAGCGGCGATGCTGCCGCTGGCAAGTGCGGCGGCAAGAGTTGGTTCGTCGACCGTGCTGCCCCTGCCGATATTGACGAAGACGCCGTTCGGCCCCAGAGCCGAGAGGATTTCGGCATTGACGGCCTTGTCCGTCGAGGCCCCGCCGGGCGCCACCGAGATCAGCGTGTCGACCGCCTCGGCGAGACCTTTCAGCGTCGGGTGATAGTCATAGGGCAGGCCTTCGACGCGGCGCCGGTTGTGATAGGCGATGGGCAGTCCGAAAGCATCGAGCCGGCGGGCAATGGCGAGTCCGATGCGGCCCATGCCGAAGATGCCGACACGGCGACCGCGCAAAGTCAGCCGGCTCAGTGGATAGTTGCCGTTGCGCAGCCAACTTCCGTCGCGCAGCCACGCCTCGGCGCGCGGCAGTTCGCGGATGGTATTGATCAACAGGCCGAGCGCCGTATCGGCGACCTCTTCGGTCAGCACATCCGGTGTGTTGGTGACCATGATGCCGCGCCGTGCGGCGTGGTGGACATCGACCGAATCATAGCCGACGCCGAAATTGGCGATAATCTCGAGCTTTGGCAGCGCGTCCATCAACGCGGCGCTTATGCCGCCAAAGGCGGCTATGCCGCGCACCGTAAGGCGCATCTCGTCGGTGACCAGCGACGGATCGGCGCGTTCGATCCGGACGCGGCTGAACGCCCCGTCGATGCGGCCGACCGCATGGTCGTTGAACTGGCCCGGCACCAGAATGGTAACAGCTTGCTGGTCGGTTTTTGTCATGCACGTTCCACCGGTTTGCCGGTCGACTGGCGCACATGCAGTTCCGGCTTGATCAGTTCCTGCGACGGCCGCACCGTCTGTCCGTTGAGTTTGTCGAGCAGCGCGCTGGCAGCGCGGCGGCCAACCTCACGCTGGCCGTTCCAGACCGTGGTTAGCGCCGGCGTCGCGATCGCCGCCTCCTCGAGGTCGTCATAGCCAGTGACCGAAATGTCGATGCCCGGCACCAGACCAGCGCGGGCAATGCCGTTCATCAGGCCGATGGCGACGAGGTCGTTCCAGCAGCAGGCCGCGGTCGGCCTGTCCTTTAGCGCCAGGAACTGCCCGGCAGCCTCGAAGCCGGCCTGCTTGGTGCGCGGGCCGGCGATGCGCCAGGACGGCCTGACCTCAAGCCCCGCCGCCTCCATGGCGTTGACATATCCCTGATAGCGGTCGCGGCCGGTCGACGTCTGATCGGTACCGCCGATCATTGCGATGCGCTTGTGGCCAAGCGAGATCAGATGGTTGGTGGCAAGCCCGGTGCCATAGGCATCGTCGCCGCGAAACACCGGCACGTCGGCACCTTCGACGGTGCGTGCAATCAGCACTGCCGGGAGACCGTTCTCCTCGGCCATGATTATGTCTTCGGGCGGCGTGCCGATGGCCGGCGACATGATGACCCCGTCAGCGCCGAGCTGCAGAAGCGTGTCGATGAAAGTGCGTTGTTTCTCGAGCTGGTCGTAGTGGTTCGACAGGATGAAGGTTTGCCGGCTGCGGTCGAGCTCGCTCTCTATCGAACGCAATATCTCGGCAAAGAACGGGTTCATGATGTCGTGGACGACAACGCCGACTATGCCCGAGCGCGAGGTGCGCAGGCTGGCGGCGCGGCGGTTGTAGATATAGCCGATGGCGCGGGCATGTTCCTTGATGCGGTCGCGGGTGCCGCCGGCGACCAGCGGGCTGTCGCGCAAGGCCAGCGAGACCGTGGCCGTGGACACGCCGAGCGCATCCGCGATGGTCGAAAGCTTGATCTTCTGTGCCAGCGCCCTGCGCTCCCGAAGCAATTTAAACTGTTTAAAGGCCGGCTCTTATGCCATCGATTCCGAGCAAATCAAAGTTTTTTTGCCAGCGCTTCCGCCTCCGCGTCCAGCGTCGCGCGGTTACGCAAACGAAGCCGGTGCTCACGGTGAACGATGTAGAGGCCGCTGGCGACGATGACTGTGGCACCGACCAGCGTCCAGCCATCGGGAAACTGGTTGAAGACGATCAGGCCGGAGATGATCATCCAGATCATCTGCGAATAGGGATAGGGAGCCAGGGCCGTGGTGGTGGCAAGGCGATAGGCCTGCACAAGAAGCCAATGACCGATGGCGCCGAAGACGCCAAGCATCAGCAATATGAACCAGTGCCAGCCATCCTGCGGCAGCGAAGGCGAAAACGGCAGTGTCGGCAAAAGCAGCACGGCCGGCGCCAGCGCCGAAAACAGGATGAGGCTTTCGGAGGTTTCCGTAGCCGACATGCGGCGCGTCATGATGACGTAGAAACTGTTCGACAGCATCGAGCCGAGCGCAAAGAGATGGCCGACGCCAAAAAGGCCGACGCCCGGCCGGGTGATGACGAGGACGCCGATAAAGCCGCTCATGATCGCCAGCCAGCGCCGCCAGCCGGCCCATTCGCCGAGCAACGGACCGGCAAGCGCGGTGATCACCATCGGGCCGAAGAAGTAGATCGAGGTGGTTTCCGCCAGTTGCAGCGTCCGCAGCGCCAGAATGTTGAACATCGTCGATCCGAACAAGAGCAGACCGCGCGTGATGTGCGCCGGCAGGTTGGCGGGACGAAAGCGCAGCGGCTCACGCCATCCGCGCAGAAAAACGCCGACGATCAGCACATGGACCGCGAAGCGGGTCCACGCGACGATCAGCGCCGAGACGCCGGCCAGGACAAGGTACTTGCTGCTGGTGTCGAGGAAGGTGAAAAACACATAGACGGAAAGCATGCACAGGATCGCCGCCGGCGATGTCGCGCTTTCGTCATGTCTTGGGGAAGCATTCAATTTCAGGCCGGACGGGAAGCAAGGCAGTCCTTCACCCATGCGGGAATTGTCGCCTGCGGGCAAGCCAAAAGAGGCTGGCACAACGACAGGCTAAGGTTTTGTTGCTGGTGGCCGACGAGTCAAGCGTGCATGCGGGCACCCTTGGTGATCCTGTCGACGAGTTTCTTTTCGGCGCGAAGCGCGATGCCGACCACCTTGGCGTCCTCCGGCGCAAACTCGGCAAAGACGGCACGGTTGGCCAGATCATAACCAGTCGAAAACATTTCCTCGACATAGAGCGATACCGTCACACCACGCTCCAGCGCCCGCCGCTGGATCGCGCCGAGCGTCTGGCCGTCCGCCGAAAGCACGATGACCGGCTGGATCGACAGCGGGTTGTAGATGTTGCCGGCGCGATCACGGTAGGGGTCGCCGATAATGTCGGGAAATTGCGCGACGATGCCGCTGGTCAGAAAGGCGGTGACATTGAGCTTTTGCCAGACGGGAAGATCATCCTTGAGCACGATTGCAAATTTCGTATCGAACATGCGACAGTTTCCAATCCGAAAGGGGCCAATCCGAGGCTGCGAGAAAAGCGATGCCGCACGGTCTAGACGGGGAAGCCTTTCAGGGTCTTGGACGTTTGTGCGTGGATGCAGCCGAAAACTGCATCGTACCGGCACCCCGTGCTGCCGGCATGGAACGCATCGAGGCCCGGTTCCACGGCAACGCCTTCGATCTCCATCGCCACGACACCTATGCGATCGGGGTGACGCTTTATGGCGTGCAGCGCTTCCGCTATCGCGGCCAAATGCATCGGAGCTTGCCTGGCCAGATCATTATCCTTCATCCAGACGAACTGCACGATGGCGGTGCCGGCACCGAAGACGGCTTGCGATACAGAATGCTCTATTTGGAGCCGTCCCTGATGCTCGACTGTCTCGGCGGCGGATCACTGCCGTTCGTGAGGAATGCCGTGGTGACAGACCGCGATCTCCGCGCGACGCTGCTTTCGGCGCTCGGGCCGCTGGATCAGCAACTGGACGAGCTGTTTGTCGTCGATTTCATGACGCAGCTTATGCAAAGCCTGGCCCGGCACGCCGGTCAGCCGGCGAAACCGGTAGCGAAAACGGCGTGGCGCGCCGCCAACCTGGCGCGCGACTATCTGGAGGAAAATGTCGCGCGGATTGTACGTTCAGACGAATTGGAGGCGATAACCGGATTGGACCGTTATGCCCTGTCGCGGCATTTTCGCGCGACCTTCTCGACCAGCCCGCACCGGTTCCTGTTGATGCGCCGGCTTCAGCGAGCCCGTCGGATGATCGAAGCCGACGAGCCGCTGGCGCAAATCGCAATGGCCGCCGGCTTCAGTGATCAAAGCCATTTCAATCGGCATTTCAAGAAGGCGTTCGGCGTCACACCGGGACGCTGGTCGGCACTGACGCGGCGGCCGCCAGCGGCGAACGCGTGAGCTATTCAAGCATCTTGTCTTCGATATCCAGTTCGTCGTCCGGGAGCACCATTTCGCCGTTCGACAGGTTCGCCTCGACGCGGGCAAGCAGCTTGAACAGCGCTTTCTGATCCTTCTTGTCGAGACCCTTCAATGCCTGCTTTTCGGTCTTCTTCACCGATTTCTCGATGGCGTGGATGATTTCGCGGCCAGTGTCGGTGAGGAAAATATGCGCCTGGCGGGCATCGGCGGAGGAGGCGCGCTTTTCCAGAAAACCCTGCGCCTGCAGCCGGTTGATGGTCTTGGTGATGGTCGGCGGACGCACGCCGAGGCGGCCGGCAAGGTTGCCGGGCGTCTGCCCATCCTCGCGGTCGAGCGCCAGCATGATCTGGTCCTGGCCGGCATAGAAACCATGCGCCAGAAGCCGGGCGGCGAGCGCCGTGCGCGCCAGCCGCGCCGCCGAATGCAGCCGGCTCATTGTTGCAGTCTTGTCCGCCTTGGCCATGCTCATCCCTCCTCGGCCAAACCGGAGCGGACAGCATAGAAGCAGGCCGCCGGTTGGCAATGACCATCGAAAACATTCCGGCTCGGAAAATAGCTTTGCCGGCAAGCATCGCGGTGTTCGCCGTGGCTAATGCCAGATGTTTATTTCAGTTAGATGACAAACGACTTTCTGGAAGGGCTGGATGGGACATGACGAGGCGTTCTCAACCGGCCTTCACCGCGACCACCATCAAGGCCTGAAAGGCGTCCGCCATTTCCCGCAGCGCTGCCTGCGACAGCAGCCCGGCCTGCCGCGCAATGCCGTCCCGCGCGTTCGATGTATCGCGTTTGCCCGGGCGATCTTTATAGGGCGCGACGGTGGCGAATATCTGCTCGCTGAGGCTGTCGGGGAAGAACATCTGGCCGGTCATTACGGAGCGGTCGTCAGGGAAAATCTTGAAATGGATGTGGGTGGTGCGGCCGCGATACCAGCCGGGATAGATGGTGGCGAAAGAAGCGATGCCGCTTTCATCGGTTCTCTGCCAGCCCCGCAGAAAACTCTGGCCGGACGTGTCGATATCCTGCCCGTCGCCCTGTCCGGGATAACCGGAATAGGCGCCCTGGGCGTCGCAATGCCAGATGTCGACGCGTGCGCCGGGAAGCGGCCGGCAGGCGGCGTCGACGATTTGCAACCGCACATTGAGGGCGATGCCCTTCTTGCCCTCGGTGATATCGGCGCGTTCGAGCTTCGGGTCGAAATAGAACGGCCCTTCGGCGACCTCGGGCGTGATGGCGCAGACGCCGGCACCGGCTTCGAACAAAGTAAGCCCGGCATAGGGCGAAACCTTCCCGGCCCTTGCACCGGCGGGCAGGAATATGCCGCCAGCGGTAGCCGCAACCAGACGGAGCGCCTGCCGACGGCTTAGTGGCAAGGACTTGTCGGAGATCTGGCATCTCTTCAATGCGAACAGCCCTCGTGAATGACCTTTGGCTGTCTAAGCCCACCGCCAACCCGCGCCAATGAAAGTTCGGCAATGTGAGGAAAGTTCGGCAATACCAGCCTCTCTTTGGTCCACCGGTTTGGCTCGTGCAAAAGCCGAGCACACATCCTATATGGAGCCGACAATCCCTATTCGAGGCACAATATGAGCGACGCACAGACGCAGATCCCCGTAACCGTCCTCACCGGCTATCTTGGCGCCGGCAAGACGACACTGCTGAACCGCATCCTTTCGGAAAACCATGGCAAGCGCTACGCGGTCATCGTCAATGAATTCGGCGAGATCGGCATCGACAACGAGCTGATCGTGGAATCCGACGAGGAAATCTACGAGATGAACAATGGCTGCGTCTGCTGCACCGTGCGCGGCGACCTGATCCGCGTCGTCGAAGGCCTGATGCGCCGGCCCGGCCGCTTCGACGCCATCGTCGTCGAGACCACAGGCCTCGCCGATCCCGTGCCGGTAGCACAAACCTTCTTCATGGACGACGACGTGCGTTCCAAGACCAGGCTCGATGCGGTGGTGGCGCTGGTCGACGCCAAGCACCTGCCGCTGCGCCTCAAGGATTCCCGCGAGGCCGAGGACCAGATCGCCTTTGCCGATGTCGTCGTGCTCAACAAGACCGATCTCGTCACCCCCGAAGAGCTGAGCAAGGTGGAGGCAACGATCCGCGCCATCAACCCGGCGGCACGAATCCATCGCACCACGCGCGCCAGCGTGGCGCTGTCCGAGGTGCTGGATCGCGGTGCCTTCGACCTGTCCCGGGCGCTGGAGAACGATCCGCACTTCCTCGAGGCGCATGACGATCACGACCATCATGATCATGATCATGACCACCACCACCACGATCACGACGGCCATTATCACCACGATCATGACGGCCATCATCATGCGCACCCTTCCGACATCCATGACGTGACCGTGCAGTCGGTGTCGCTGCGCGGTGGCGAGATGGACCCGAAAAAGTTCTTCCCGTGGATCGAGAAGGTCACCCAGATGGAAGGCCCGAACATCCTGCGGCTGAAAGGGATCATCGCGCTGAAAGGCGATGACGAGCGCTATGTCATCCAGGGCGTGCACATGATCATCGAGGGCGACCACCAGCGCGCCTGGAAGGACGGCGAGAAACACGAGAGCCGGCTGGTGTTCATCGGACGCGAACTCGATGCCGAGCGGCTGAAGACAAGCTTCGAGGCCTGCCAGGCCGCTTGATTTTAGCTACCTTCTTCCTTTTCCCCCTTGTGGGAGGAGGGGCAGCCGCAACGCTGGCGCTCTCTACTCACGACGATCCGAAGCACGGGTTGAGACGGGCGGCTCAACCCCTTAAGGGTGAGGCAGCAGAAACCTCGGACGGAATTATCTCTCATGCCCACAGTCGCCCCGCTCGATCTCGAAGGCCACTGCCTCGCCGCCGTGTTCCTCGGCGACGTGCCGCACTTTGCGCTGGCTGACGGCACAATCCATCGGCTCGACCACGGCCACAAGACGGTGCAGGCCAATGACGGGATGCTCGCCGCCTTCCATGATGCGGCGAACGACCGGCTGATCACCGGTGGTGAGGACGGCAGGATCTTTGCCGTGACCGCTGGCGGCAATACCGCGGAATTGGCGACCGCAGGCAAAAAATGGATCACCAGCGTCGCCGCCGGGCCGCAAGGCGCTGCTGCCTATGCTTCGGGCAAGATTGCCTATGTGCGCTTTGCCGACGGCAAAACCAGGGAATTCTCGCATCCGCGCTCGGTCGAGGGGCTGGCCTTCTCGCCCAAGGGCATGCGCTTCGGCGTTGCCCGCTACAATGGCGCGACGCTGCATTTCCCGGCCGCCGACGGCAAGCCGGTCGAACTCGAATGGGCCGGTGCCCACACCGGCATCACCTTCTCGCCGGACGGCGGCTTCGTCGTCACCACCATGCAGGAAAACGCGCTGCATGGCTGGAAGCTCGCCGACGGCAAGCACATGCGGATGTCCGGCTACCCCGGCAAGGTCAAAAGCCTGTCGTGGAGCGCCAAGGGCAAATGGCTGGCGAGTTCCGGTGCGCCGGCGGCGATCGTCTGGCCGTTTTCGGGCAAGGACGGGCCGATGGGCAAGGCGCCGCTGGAACTCGGCACGCGCGGCAATGCGATGGTCACCTCCGTCGCCTGTCACCCGAGCCAGGACGTCGTTGCTATCGGCTATGATGACGGCATGGTGATGGCGGTGCGTTTCGCCGACGCCAGGGAAGTGCTGTTGCGCCGGCCGGGCAAGGGCGCCGTCACCTCGATGATGTGGGACAGGCAAGAGCGCCGCGTCGCCTTTGGCAGCGCCGCGGGTGACTGCGGCGTCATCGATATTTCGGCGTAGCCTGTTACTTACTCGGCTCCGCAAGATACTTTGCCGGTCAATTCATCCGGTTTGCCGTCCTTTTCGGCATCAGCCGTAACATCATAGATTGAGAGCAAATAGCGGCCGTCATAGACGCCTTCGTCGCTGGCCTTGGTCAGGATCGCCAGTTCGACATAGCCGTAGGCGTTCTCGACCTGCCGTTCGTGGTAGACGAGCAGCCGCAGTTCCTTGTTGTCGAGCCAATATTGCGTGAGGTTCTGATCCCCGAACACCGTCTTGCGCAGACTGTCGGCAGCCGGCCTGCCCAGAATTTCGAGCTCGCCGCTAAAATTGAAGGTCGGCCCGCCCATGCCTCTGGTGACCCCGGCACCGACCTGAAATTTGACGGCTGCATCCTCGGCGGAACACCAGATGCCGCCCGACCCCAGAGCCGCACCAACCGACGACAGCAGCGTTGCTGCGCAGACGATCGCCCGCACCATCTTGTCCCCTCCGGCCGAAGTACCATTGGCGCCCGAAGGCGGCTCGCGGTCAAGCGCCTGTTTCCATTTAAATGACCGCTGACCCAATACAGGGCAGCCGCCCGGCCAATTGCGGTGGCGGATGCCGATTGTCTAAACTGCGACTGAGAGGGGCCGCCATGAACGTCATCGACCATGCAAAGACTTCCATCGGCGGCATCGGCCCGGCCCGGATCGCCGAGTTGTACGAGACCGAGGCAGAAGTCTTCCGCCAGGCGCGGCCGAAATCGATGGCCATAATCGGCAATGGCTTGCCCGGCTTCTTCGGCGGCGTGCCGATGCACTGGATGAACGACTGGCCGACGCCTTTCCCGATTCTGGTCGACAGCGCCAGGGGCGCCACGATCACCGACATCGACGGCAACCGACTGGACGATTTCTGTCTTGGCGACACCGGCTCGATGTTCGGCCATTCGCCGCCGCCGGTCGCCCGCGCCATCCGCCGGCAGGCCGGACGCGGCCTGACCTATATGCTGCCCAGCGAAGACGCACTGGCCATCGGACCGCTGCTGCAACAGCGCTTCGGCCTGCCTTTCTGGCAGATCGCAACGACGGCGACCGACGCCAACCGCTTTGCGCTGCGGATTGCCCGCGCCGTCACCGGCCGCGAGAAGATCCTGGTCTTCAACGGCTGCTATCACGGCTCGGTCGACGAGACGATGGTGCGGCTGATCGACGGCAGACCGGTCAACCGGCCGGGATTGGCCGGCGAGTTCCGCGACCTGACGCGGGCAACTGATGTCGTCGAGTTCAACGATCTGCCGGCGCTCGACGCGGCTCTCCGGGGCAACGATGTCGCCTGCGTCATCACCGAGCCGGTGCTGACCAACTCCTGCATGGTGCTGCCCGAAGCCGGCTTTCATGATGGGTTGCGGCGTCTTACTCGTGCGACCGGCACGCTGCTGCTAATCGACGAGACGCATACCATCTCGACCGGACCCGGCGGCTATACGAGGAAATTCGGGCTGGAGCCTGATCTGTTCGTGCTCGGCAAGCCGATCGCCGGCGGTGTGCCGGCCAGTGTGTGGGGGATGAGCGAGGACGTCGCGACCCGCTATGCCGCCTATAACAGGGTGAAGGAGCCGGGCTATTCAGGCATGGGGACGACACTGTCGGGCAATCCGCTGCAATTCGCGGCGATGCGCGCCACATTGGAAGAGGTGATGACCGACGAGGCCTACGGCCATATGGATCGTCTGGCGCGGCGGCTCGACGCCGGACTGACCGCCGTCATCGACCGCTACCGGCTGCCCTGGCATGTCTCACGTGCCGGCGCCCGCGTCGAGTTCATCTGCGCGCCCGGCCCGCTGATGAATGGCGGCCAAGCGGAAGCAGCCCATGCGCCCGAACTCGAAGCGGCAATCCATGTCGCGCTGGTCAATCGCGGCGTGCTGATCGCACCCTTCCACAGCATGATGCTGATCTCTCCTGCGACCAGCGCCGCCCAGGTGAACCGGCTGATCACTGCCTTCGGCGCAGTTGCGGCAAAGCTTACGGCGTGAGACAAGCTTGCGGCATGAAACAAGCGCCCAAGCAAAGTTTGAACCTGGTCACGACATCCCCTTCGGGCTCGACGCCCGCCGAGGCGCAGGCCTTTCTCGACGCTCACCCCGAAATCGAAGCGTTCGACATCGTGCTGACCGACGCCAATGGCGTCGGGCGCGGCAAGATCGTGCGCCGGCACGAACTGATGAGCATCTTCGAGAACGGCCGGCACATGCCGATCTCGATCCTCGGCCTCGATATCACCGGCGAGGACGTGCACGAGACCGGGCTGATCTGGACGACTGGCGACGGCGATCTCCGGGCATGGCCGATCCCTGGCACGCTGGTGCCGCTGTTCGGCACCCAGCCGCCGCGCGGCCAGGTGCTGATGGCGATGTACCATCTCGACGGTCAGCCGATGTCGTCCGACCCGCGGCTGGCGCTCGCCCGCCAGGTGGAGATCCTCGCGGCCAAGGGCCTGCATCCGGCCGGCGCCTTCGAACTCGAATTCTTCCTGCTCGCCAACGAGCGCGATGCCGAAGGCAAGGTGCAGCCGGCGCACGCGGTGCTCGACGGACGCCGCTCGGCCAAGACGGAGGTCTATTCCGTCGATCATCTGCACGGCATGGAGCCGCTGTTTTCCGACATCTATGCTGCAGCCAAGGTGCAAGGCATCCCGGCCGAGACGGTCATTTCCGAATATGCGCCGGGCCAGTACGAATTGACGCTCAACTACCGCAAGGATGTGATGCGGGCGGCTGACGATCTCGTCATGCTCAAGCGTCTGGTGCGGGCGCAGGCGCGCCGTCATGGTGTCACCGCTTGCTTCATGGCCAAGCCGATCGAGAAATATGCCGGCTCGGGCATGCATTTTCATGTCTCGCTGCTGGACGATGCCGGCAAGAATGTCTTTGCCGAAACCGGCGGTGAAAGCTGGTCGCTGCCGCTGCTGCGCGGCCTCGGCGGACTGATCCAGACGATGGCGGAATCGATGCTGGTCTTCGCGCCGCATGCCAACTCGTGGCGGCGCTTCGTCTCGCAATCCTATGCGCCGGTGGCGCCGACCTGGGGCGTCAACAACCGTTCGGTGGCACTGCGTGTGCCGGCCGGCGACGCAAAAAATCGGCGCATCGAGCACCGGCCGTCGGGCGTCGACGCGAATCCTTACCTGGTGGCAGCAACGGTGCTGGCAGGCATCGTCAAAGGCCTTGACGAAGGCCTCGACCCCGGTCCCGAAACCACGGGCAATGGCTACGAATCCGCCGTCACGCGCACGACGATGCCGGTCGACTGGCGTGCCGCGATCGAGGCCGCAAGGGCGTCGAGCTTCCTCAAGGGCGCATTGGGCGAAGACCTGCACCGGACGTTCGTGGCGATCAAGCAATCGGAATATCTGCGCGTGGCGCGCACGGTCAGCGAACTGGATTATCACCTCTATCTGCACGAGGTGTAGGGCATCACATCGTCGGCCATCCGCCGTCGAAGGCGCATGCTGAATAATTTCAGCGGAACCTTCGGCGGGCTTTTCTCATTGCGTATCTGATTGCAGGAGCGAACAAGGCCGCCTTAGTCATGATCGCCAGGATGCAGACAACCCCGACGCCGCACCATGCCAAGGTGCTGGCAAGAAGCTTGCCTGCAAGCAAGTCTCCGGAAACGACAGAAATCGACGCCAGAACGATTCCTGAACTGCGCGAAACGGCCAAAATCTGCCGCCGCTGTCCCCTATGGCACGACGCCACGCAGACCGTGTTCGGTGAAGGCCCTGATAAAGCCAAGGTGATCTTCGTCGGCGAACAGCCGGGCGACCAGGAGGATCTGGCGGGCAAGCCTTTCGTCGGTCCGGCCGGCAAGGTGTTCGACGCGATCCTGGACGATGCGGGCGTCGATCGGCTGAAAGTCTACGTCACCAACGCGGTCAAGCATTTCAAGTTCGAGCCGCGCGGCAAGCGGCGCATCCACTCGAAGCCCAACGCCGGCGAGGTGCAGGCTTGCCGCTGGTGGCTCGACAAGGAGATCGATCTGATCAAGCCCAATCTGGCGGTTGCGCTCGGCGCAACGGCGGCGCAGGCGCTGCTCGGCAAGGTGGTGCCGATCATGAAGATGCGCGGGGCGGTGGTGGAGCGCGACGATGGCTTGCGTGTCTTCGTCACCATCCACCCGTCCTTCATCCTGCGCATTCGCGAGCCGGCGGATAAGCAGGCAGAACGCGACCGGTTCCTGCAGGATATGAGAGCGGTGAAAAAGCTGATGGCCGCCTGAGCTATTTGATCAATATCGCCCGGAAATCGTTGACGTTTGTGCCGGTCGGACCGGATACGAAAAGGTCGTCTACGGCATTGAATGCCGTCCAGGCGTTGTTGCCGGCAAGCATGGCCTTGGCATCGACGCCCGCCTTACGCATCCGCGACACCGTCGAGCCGTCGGCGAAGGCGCCGGCATTGTCTTCCGAACCGTCTATGCCGTCGGTGTCGGCGGCCAGTGCGTGCACGCCGACCATGCCGCTGATGCCAATGGCGAAGGCGAGCAGGAATTCCGAGTTGCGGCCGCCTTTGCCTTTCGCGCGCAAGGTCACCGTTGTCTCGCCGCCGGACAGGATCAGAACCGGCTTTGCAAACGGCCGGTTGCGCATCGCCACTTCGCGCGCGATCGCGGCGTGGACGCCGCCGACCTCACGCGCTTCGCCCTCGATGGAATCGGAGAGAATGACCGCCTGAATGCCTTGGCGCTTCGCTTCGGCCGCTGCGGCTTCCAGCGAGACGCCGGCGGAAGCGATCAGATGCACCTCGTTGCGGATAAAACGCGGGTCGTCCGGTCGTGGCGCATCGGCCGCCGGCGAATTGATATGCGCCATGACCGAAGCCGGCAGGTTCATGCCATAGGCAGCGATCGACGCCAATGCGTCCTTACGACTGCCTATATCCGGTACGGTCGGACCAGAAGCGACCAGAGCCGGATCGTCGCCCGGAATGTCAGAAACAACCAGCGAGACCACCTTGGCCGGATATGCGGCGGCCGCCAGCCTGCCGCCCTTGATCGTGGAAAGATGTTTGCGGATGGTGTTCATCGCGGCGATCGGCGCGCCGGAGGCGAGCAGCGCCTCGCTGACGGCGATCTCGTCGGCCAGCGTCAGGCCTTCGGCAGGTGACGGCAGCAGCGCCGAGCCGCCGCCCGAAATGAGCGCCACGACGAGGTCGTCCGCAGTCAGTCCCTGGACTTTTTCGAGCAGCCGCCGGGAAGCTGCGAGCCCCGCGGCATCCGGCACCGGATGCGCCGCCTCGATGATCTCGATGCGCCGGCAGGCCGCGCCATAGCCGTAGCGGGTGACGACCAGCCCTTCGATCGGCCCGTCCCACACCTTCTCGAAAGCCGCCGCCATCTGCGCCGAGCCTTTTCCTGCACCGATGACGATCGTGCGGCCCTTGGGCCTTGCCGGCAGATGATCCTTGATCGTCCTCTGGGGATCGGCGGCGGCAACGGCGGCGTTGAAGATCGAAATGAGAAAGGATTTGGGGTCTACCTCTGTCATTTTGCTTCCGCCGGCAATGCCAGCTCGCGCGCGTCGATGCGGAGATGCTCACACAGCGCATCGACGACCACGCCATGGTCCTCACGCTCCGGCAGGCCGGAGACGGCGATCACGCCAATGACGCCGGCGCCCTTGACAGAGATGGGAAAGCCGCCGCCGGCCAGCACGTAGTCGGCAGTATCCAATCCCTCGCCTGGCTTGAAGCTGCGGTCGGGGCGCTGCTGCTCCAGCACCATGCGGTAGGTGCTTTTCAGGAACCGCCGCACCACGTTGATCTTGCGCCGCGCCCAATCCGGATTGGAAGCGTTCGAGCCGGGCATTGCCGCATAGAACAGCGGCCGGTCGAAGGTTCTGATATCGACGATGATCGGCAGGTTTTCCTTGAGAGCCCGGTCGCGGATCGCCGAGCCGATCTCGAAAGCTACGGCTTCATCGAAGGCCGAAAAGACAAGCGTGGCTTCCTGTTTCGTGATCAGAGCGATGTCGTCCGCAACGGCCATGTCGTTCCCCTGTCAACTTCGCCGCACGCTTTGCAGGATGGCTGCCGCACGGTCAAGCCGGTCGCATGCGACAGCTAAACCGCCATGTCCGTCTTGGCCGCGCGGCCGGCGACATAGACCTCGCGCACGGCGCGGTCGTCGCCGAGCGTCTGCAGCAGAAACAATTCCTCGGCGAGCGTGTCCGCCGTCTCCACCCGCAGCCGCATCGCCGGCGTGGCGCGGGCGTCGAGCACGACGATATCTGCGTCGCTGCCTTCCTCCAGGGTGCCGATCTTTTCCGCAAGCGACAGCGCCTCGGCATTGCCGCGGGTCAATTGCCAGAACGACTGGAACGGATTGAGCTTCTCGCCGTTCAGCGCGATCACCTTGTAGCCCTCGTCCATGGTGCGCAGCATCGAATAGTTGGTGCCACCGCCGACATCGGTGGCGGCGGCGATGCGAAGCGGCTTCTCGCGGCGGCGAAAGCGCTGATAATCGAAAAGGCCCGAGCCGAGAAACAGGTTGGAGGTCGGGCAGAACACCGCCACCGAGCCGCTATCGGAAAGCGCGTCCGCCTCGCGTTCCGAGAGATGGATGCAATGGCCGAACATGCTTCTGCGGCCGAGCAGCCCGTAATGCTCATAGACATCGGTATAGTCGCGCGCCTGCGGATGAAGCTGCTGCGTGAAGGCGATCTCGGCATGGTTTTCCGACAAATGCGTCTGCATGTGCAGATCAGGATATTCGCGGCAGAGCGCGCCCGCCATCTCCAATTGCTCGGGCGACGAGGTGATGGCGAAGCGCGGGGTGATGGCATAGTGCTGGCGCCCCTTGCCGTGCCATTCCTCGATCAACGCCTTGCTGTCGTCATAACCCGATTGCGGCGTGTCGAGCACGCCTTCCGGCGCGTTGCGGTCCATCATCACCTTGCCGGCGATGTTGAGCATGTTGCGGTCATGCGACTCGGCAAAGAACGCTTCGGCAGATTCCTTGTGCACCGAGCAATAGGCTGCGACAGTCGTCGTGCCGTGGCGCAACACTTCATCCAGGAACAGCCTGGCGATACGGCGGCCATGCTGGGCGTTCTGGAATTTGGCCTCTTCCGGAAAGGTGTAGGTGTTCAGCCAGTCGAGCAGCTCGGCGCCGAAGGAAGCGATGACCTGCATCTGCGGAAAATGTGCATGCGCATCGATGAACCCGGGCAGCAGCAGATGTGGCCTATGGTCGATCTTTTTTGTTCCCTCGCCCGCCTTTTTCTCGACTTCGGCATAGGCGCCAGCGGCAACGATCCTTCCGTCGCGCATCAGCAGGCCGCCATCTTGCTCGTAGCGCCAGGCGGAATGGTCGTCGATAGTTTCTGGCCAGCGCAAAAACGACAGCGTGCGGCCGCGCAGGAGCGTGCTGGTCATGCTATTTCCCCGCGCCTTCGAACCAGGCTACCAGCAGTGCCCGTTCCTTGTCGGTGATCTGGGTGACGTTGGCGGGCGGCATGGCGTGGCTGCGTCCGGCCTGCAGGTAGATCTCGCCGGCGTGCTCGGCGATGCCGGCATCGGTATCGAGCATCACGCCCTTAGGCGCGTGGTAAATGCCCTCGTAGGACGGCTCCGCCGCATGGCACATCGAACAGCGGCCAAGCACCGTATCACGCACGGCGGGAAAATGCGCCGAGGCGACGTAGACCTGTGCCGCCGAGGACGTTTTGACCTCGCCGGTCAGCAGCTTCGGTGCCGTCGACAGCCAGATGATGACGACGAACAGGACGGCGGCGGCCAGCCAGGTCCAGGTCGGATTGCCTTTGCGCGCATGCCTGGTGTTGAAATAGTGCCGGATCAGCACGCCGATGATGAACACCAGCGAGGCAATGACCCAGTTGAACTCTGTGCCGAACGCCAGCGGATAATGGTTCGACAGCATCAGGAACAAAACCGGCAGCGTCAGGTAGTTGTTGTGCAGCGAGCGCTGTTTGGCGATCTTGCCGTATTTCGGATCGGGCTTACGGCCGGCGATCAGGTCGGCGACGACGATCTTCTGGTTGGGGATGATGACCATGAAAACGTTGGCCGACATGATCGTCGCGGTGATGGCGCCGAGATGCAGGAAAGCGGCGCGGCCGGTGAACAGGTGGGTCAGGCCCCAGGCGATGAACACCAGCACGCCGTAGAGCACCAGCATCAGGCCGGTGTCGCTGTTGCCAAGCGGCGAACGGCACAAGAGATCGTAAACCACCCAGCCGACGCCGATCGTCGCCAGCGACAGCAAGATGCCTGCAGGCACCGACATGGCAAGCACATTCGGATCGATCAGGAACAGGTCCGCCCCGGCATAGTAGACGATGCACAGCATGGCGAAGCCCGACAGCCAGGTGGCGTAGGATTCCCATTTGAACCAGGTCAGGTGCTCGGGCATTTCGGCCGGCGCCACCAGGTATTTCTGCACGTGGTAGAAGCCGCCGCCATGCACCTGCCATTCCTCGCCGAAGGCTCCGGCAGGCATGCCCGGACGCTGGCGCAGCCCGAGGTCGAGCGCGACGAAATAAAAGGACGATCCAATCCAGGCGATACCGGTGACGACGTGCAGCCAGCGCACGGCGAAACTCAGCCAATCCCAGAATATCGCGAAATCCATCATGAAAAATCGTCCCTGCCGATCGGCTGACTTTACGGGTTGGAGCGCAAACGGAAAGGGCCGAGACGCACGATGACTTTCAAAAAAAATTGGAAAATACTAGGCTGATCATACGCAGCTACATGAGAGCCACGAAAGCCGCATGGCCTATCTCGATAACATCGCCGTTTTCGTCCGTGTCGTCGAGCTCGGCAATTTGTCGGCGGCTGGGCGCGACATGCGCATTTCGCCGGCGGTCGCTTCCAACCGGATCAAGGAGCTCGAGAAGCATCTTGGGGTCAGGCTGTTCAACCGCACAACGCGGCAATTGATGCCGACCGAGCACGGCACGGTGTTCTACTCCGGCGCCAAGCAGGTACTGGATGCGGTCACCGAGGCGGAAGCGGCAGTCAGCGCGTTATCCGGCCAGCCGCGCGGCACGATAAAGGTGACAGCTCCGCTCGGCCTCGGGCGGCGGCTGGTGGCATCGGGCATTCCGGATTTCCACGACAGGTACCCCGATATCGAGGTGCGGCTCCGGCTTTCCGACCACAATGTCGACATCATGAAAGAAGGCATCGACGTTGCGTTCCGGCTGGGCATCATCGAGGATTCCAGCCTGAGAATGCGCGGCATTATGGAATGCGAGCGCGTGCTGGTGGCGGCCCCACAATATCTGGAGGCGCGCGGCGAACCGAGAGAGCCGCAGGAACTGATCGGCAAGAAGCACGATTGCCTGATGCTGCGCTATTCCGGCGCGCGCGAATATGTCTGGACGCTGCAGACGCCGAACGGGCCGCAAAAGTTCGAGGTGCACGGCCCCTACGATACCGATGATGGCGACGTGCTGACCGGCTGGGCGCTGTCCGGCCGCGGCATCATCAACAAACCGCGCTTCGAGGTCGAGCCGTTTATCCGCGACCAGCGGCTGAAGGTGATCCTGAGCAACACGCCGCCGACGCCGGTGCAGTTTGCCGCCGTCTATCCACACAAAAAGCTGCAGGATCCGAAGGTGCGGCTGCTGCTCGATTTCATGGCCGAGCGCTGCCAGCGGCTGATCCGGGATATTCTGGCCGGCAAATGATCGCCGGCTGGCCGGTTGCTTTCCGTCCGGCCGACGAGATAATTCCCAAGGAATCTCGCTCAACAGGGAAAAGCGATGGCCGACGGCGCCACAATGTGTCTCGCCGTTTCACTGTCTCCGGAAGCCGCCCCTTCCCATCCGCCCGGCGCCGGCCCGGACTTCAGTCTGCTGGCGCGGTTCGTGCAAGAAGCCGAAGCGGCCGGCCTGGACATGGTGTTGCGCGGCGATTCCGCGCCGGTTGCAAGTGGGCCGAACCGGCAAATGCGCTTCGAAGCGACGACCTTGCTGGCAGCGCTGGCTACGGTGACAAGCAGGATCGGCCTCGTCGCGGCAGCGTCGACGGTCGCCCACCAGCCCTACAATCTCGCGCGTCGTTTCGCCTCGCTCGATATTATCAGCCATGGTCGCGCCGGCTGGAACGCGAGCATGACGCCCGACCCGCGCGAGGCGGCCAATTTCAGCCGGCCGGAAGGGTTTTTCGGCGACGATCTCCGCCTGCGCGCAGAGGAATTCATCGGCATCGTGCAAGGTTTATGGAAAGGCTGGGACGCAGACGCGCTGCTGTTCGACAAAGTTGGCGGCCGCTTCTTCGATCCCGAGAAGATGCACCTTCTCGACCACAAGGGCGAATATTTTTCCGTGCGCGGGCCGCTCAACGTGGCGCGGTCGCCGCAGGACACGCCGGTGCTGGTCATGTCCGGCCTGTCCGAACCCGCCATGGATATCGCCGCCCGCACCGCCGATGTCGTCCTGCTGGATGAGCCATCGATCGAGCCGGCCAAGTCGGGCGATCTGAAGCGCCGTGCGCTTACTTTCGGGCGCAGGCCGGAGGCGCTGAAAGTGCTGATGAACGTTACCGGCAGCGCCGAAATAACCGCCGCGCCGGACCGGTTTGCGGACAGGCTCGAAGAGTGCTTTCGCTCGAAAGCCTGCGACGGTTTCAACGTCGCCATGCCGTTCACATCGGCGCTCGACGATTTCGTCGGTCTCGTGCTGCCGGAGCTTCGCCGCCGCGGCCTTGTCCGGTCCGGCTACAGCACGACGACACTGCGCGCCCATCTCGGGCTTGCAGGGGAGGATCGGCAATGAGCGCCCCTCGGGGCCAGATGAAGCTCGGCGCCTTCCTGTGGGCGACAGGCCACCACATCGCCGCCTGGCGCCATCCGCAAGCGCATGTCACGGCCGGTATCGACATCCATCATTACATCCAGCTGGCGCGGACGGCGGAAGCGGCAAAGTTCGACATGATCTTCTGCGAGGACGCCGCCGGCGTGCGCGAAGCCAATGTCAACATCGCCAGCCAAACGTCGCGCTCGATCGGCTTCGAGCCGATCAGCCTGCTTGCGGCGCTCGCGGTGCAGACGGAGCGCATCGGCCTCGTCTCAACGGCGTCGACGAGCTATAACGAGCCTTACGGGCTTGCGCGAACCTTCCTGTCGCTCGACCATCTGAGCGGCGGCCGAGCCGGCTGGAACCTTGTCACTTCGGCCAGCCAGATCGAGGCCGCCAATTTCGGCTCGACCGGACTGCGCCCACATGCGGACCGCTACGAACGCGCGCGCGAATTCGCTGCCGTGGTTGCTGGCCTTTGGCAAGGCCAGGGTGGACACGAAGGCAGAAGTTTTTCGGCGCGTGACCCGCTCGATCTGCCGCGCTCGCCACAAGGTGCACCGGTTATGGTCCAGGCGGGAGCGTCGGATGAGGGCCGCGATCTCGCCGCCCGGACCGCCGATGTGGTGTTCACTGCGGCGCAAACATTCGAGGAGGCAAAGGCCTTCTACGACGACCTCAAGGGACGGCTGGCTGCCCATGGGCGCGAGCCGGAGGACGTCAAGATCATGCCCGGCGTCGCGCCGGTCGTCGCGGCAAGCGAAGCGGAAGCCCGGGCAAAACATGATGAGCTGCAGGAGCTGATACCGGACGATGTCGGTGTCGCGCTGCTTTCCAGCTATCTCAGCATATCCGATCTCGCGCGCTATCCCATCGACGGACCGCTGCCCGAACTGCCGGCCAGCGAAGGCATGCAGAGCCGGCAGGCGCTCGTCATCGAGCAATCACGCCGCGACAAGCTGTCCATTCGCCAGCTTGCCCGTCATTTCGCCGGCGCGCGCGGCCATTGGCGCGTCGTCGGAACGCCCGCCCAGATCGCCGACGAGCTCGAGGCACGCTTCGAGGGCGGCGCGGCAGACGGTTTCAACGTCATGCCATCCTATTTTCCCGGCCAACTCGATGCCTTTGCCACACTAGTCGTGCCGGAGCTGCAGCGGCGCGGGCTGTTCCGTACGGATTATGAAGGCAGCACGCTGCGCGACCATCTGGGCTTGAAAAGGCCGGCGTAAACGACGAGCGGAACGAAAGTCGGAGATCGCCGTTTTGGCATGCTGTGCCGCGCGGCGATGAGGGCGTCTGCGCGCATGTTCGATTGACCTTCCACAAACTTCGCCCTTTTTCAAACCAAGCGGACGCAACCGCCACAGGAGCCGATCATGGATGCCATCGCCACCCGCAACGACCTGCAATCCAATGCCAAGAAAGAGTGTATCGATCTTCTCAATGCCCGCCTTGCCGACGCCATCGATCTGGCCTTGATCACCAAGCAGGCGCACTGGAACGTCAAGGGACCGCAATTCATCGCCATCCACGAGATGCTCGACACGTTCCGCGAGGAGATCGACGGCCATGTCGACACCATTGCCGAGCGCGCCGTACAACTCGGCGGGACGGCGCTCGGCACATCGCAAGAGGTGTCGAAGGCGACTATGCTCGAGGCCTATCCGACCGACATCCACAAGACCCGGGATCATCTGGCGGCGCTGATCGACCGCTATGCCGCAACCGCCAAGCGGGCACGCGCGGCGATCGACGAGGCGGCTGGCGCGGGCGATGCCGACACCGCCGACATCTTCACCGCCTATTCACGCTCGCTCGACAAATTGCTGTGGTTCCTTGAGGCGCACACGCAGGAGAAGGAATAGCCAAAACGTCAGCCGGCCATCGCCTTGCGGTGAGGGGCTTTGGATTGAGCGGACGGTGCCGCCGCATGGCCGGCCAACGCCGTCATAATCTCGGCTACGGCGAGTGCGGCGATCACCTGCGGGCGCTTGTCCTTAACGGCATCGCCGCCGATCGGCGAGACGAGGCGGGCAAATTCCGCCTCGCTTCCTTCCGCCGATTTCAGGAACCAGTTCCGGAGCGTCGCCTTCTTGGTTCTGGAGCCGATCATGCCGACATAGGCGGCATCCCGGCGTTTCAGAGCCTCGGCGACGATCAGGAAGTCCAGCGCGTGGTCATGGGTGAGGACGACGAAGGCCGATCCAGCCGGGGCTTCGCGCACCATCGCCTCAGGCATCGGCGTCAGCTTGGTTTCGACTGCTTCCGGCATGCCTTTGAGCGCCTCGGCTCGTGTCTCGACAACGACGATATGCACCGGCAGCAAGGCCATCGCCGAGGCCAGCGCTTGGCCGACATGGCCGCCGCCGAGGATGTAGACATGCGGTAGCTGCGCTTCCTCGGCTTCCGCCGCCGCAACCAGCTTGGCTTCAAGCGCGGGGTCGACCAGCTGGATCAGCAGCTCGACCCTGCCGCCGCAGCACTGCCCGATCTCCGGGCCGAGCGCGATGTCGAGGGTATCCCTCCCCCTTGAGGGGAGGGTGGCGGCGAAGCCGCCGGGTGGGGTCGCTGCGGCAGTGCTCGACGCACCGGCGGTGCCTTCTGAGACGACCCCCTCTGGCCGCTCCGCGGCCATCTCCCCCTCAAGGGGGGAGAAAAGCATCTGCCGCGCTTTGTCGATCGCCATGTATTCGAGCTGGCCGCCGCCGATCGTGCCGAAAGTGGCCGATCCTGAGACGAGCATGAAGGCACCCGTCTCGCGCGGCGTCGAACCTTTTGTCCCGGCCACCTCAACTAAGGCGACCCGGCGGGCGCCGGCAAGAAAGGCTTTCAGGCTCTGCACTTTCGCGTTCATAATTTCGTGTTCCCTATCGGGAAATATAGAGTTTTTCGGCCTGAATTGCACGTTTCCGGGATTCAAGTGCCGGTCCTGGCTTCCCGCTTCAGCCGTTCGATCGCCATCAGCACACGCTCCGGCGTGGCCGGCGGGTCGAGGCGTGGGCAGATCTTGTGGCCGGCAACGCTCGCCACTGCGTCCGACAGCGCATGCAGCACCGACATTGCGAGCGGAAAGGGCGGCTCGCCGACCGCCTTGGAGCGGTACACCGTCGGCTCGCCTGCTTGCGCCCAGTCGGCCAAAGTCACATTAAAGATCTTCGGCCGGTCCGACGCGAGCGGGATCTTGTAGGTCGATGGCGCATGGGTGCGCAGCCGCCCCTTGTCGTCCCACCACAGTTCCTCCGTTGTAAGCCAGCCCATGCCCTGGACGAAGCCGCCCTCGATCTGGCCGAGGTCGATGGCGCGGTTCAGCGAGCGGCCGGTTTCGTGCAGAATGTCGGTGCGCTCGACGATATATTCGCCGGTCAGCGTGTCGACAGAGACTTCCGAGCACGCGGCGCCATAGGCGAAATAGTAGAAGGGACGGCCCTCGCCCTTGTCGCGGTCCCAATGGATTTTCGGCGTCTTGTAGAAACCCGCCGCCGAAAGCTGGATGCGCGCCATATAGGCCTGCCTGACGAGATCGGCGAAGGCGATCTCCTGGTTGCCGATGCGCACGCGGTTGGGCAGGAACAGCACCTGGTCGCGCGGCACCTGGTATCTCTCGACGGCAAAATTGGTCAACCGGTCCTTGATCTGGCGGGCGGCATTCTGCGCCGCCATGCCGTTGAGATCGGAGCCGGAAGACGCGGCGGTGGCCGAGGTATTCGGCACCTTGCCGGTCGTCGTCGCGGTGATCTTGACCTGATCGAGGTCGATCTGGAACTCTTCCGCCACAACCTGCGCCACCTTGACATAGAGGCCCTGCCCCATCTCGGTGCCGCCGTGGTTCAGATGCACCGAACCATCGGTATAGACATGCACCAGCGCGCCGGCCTGGTTGTAATGGGTGGCGGTGAACGAGATGCCGAACTTGACCGGCGTCAGCGCCAGTCCGCGCTTGATGAAGCGGCTGTTGGCATTGAAAGCATCGATAGTGCGGCGGCGCCTCGCATAGTTGGAACTCGCCTCCAGCTCGGCGACTATGCGGTGGATGATGTTGTCCTCGACCGTCTGGTGGTAGGGCGTGATGTTGCGGTCTGAGGTGCCGTAGAAATTCTTCTTGCGGATTTCGAGCGGGTCCTTGCCGACGGCAAACGCGACTTCGTCGATGACGCGCTCGGCGCCGACCATGCCTTGCGGGCCGCCGAAGCCGCGAAAGGCGGTGTTGGATACCGTATTGGTGTAGAGCGGCGCCGACTGCGCGTGCACCGCCGGCCAGAAATACGTGTTGTCGCAATGGAACAGCGCGCGGTCGGTGACCGGGCCGGAGAGGTCGGCCGAGAAGCCGCAGCGCGCCGCGAACACGAAATCTACGCCCAGAATATTGCCCTCATCGTCGAAGCCGACCTCGTAGTCGACGAGGAAATCGTGGCGTTTGCCGGTGGCGATCATGTCGTCGTCGCGGTCGGGCCGGATTTTTACGGCCCGATGATGTTTCTTCGCGGCGATAGCGGCCAATGCCGCAAACTGATTGCCTTGCGTTTCCTTACCGCCGAAAGCGCCGCCCATCCGGCGGATTTCCACCGTCACCGCGTGGCTCGGAACACCGAGCGCATGGCTGACCATGTGCTGGATTTCGCTCGGGTGCTGGGTCGAGGAATAGATGGTGACGTCGTGGTCCTCGCCAGGGATGGCCAAGGCGATATGGCCTTCGAGATAGAAATGCTCCTGGCCGCCAATGCGCATTTTTCCCTTCAGCCGGCGCGGCGCCGCATTGATCGCAGCCGCTGCGTCACCGCGCTTCAGCGTCAGCGGCGGCGTGACCAGCTTGTCTTTCCCGGGATTGAGCTCGCCGATATCGGCGACGAACGGCAATTCCTCGTATTCGACCTTGGCCAGCCTTGTCGCGCGGCGCGCCTGCTCGCGGGTTTCAGCGATGACACAGAAGATCGGCTGACCGAAAAATTGCACCTTGCCGTCGGCCAGCACCGGCTCGTCGTGACGGCCGGTCGGCGAAATGTCGTTCTCGCCTGGCACGTCGCTCGCGGTCAGCACATCGACGACGCCGGGTGCGGCGCGTACCGCCGAAAGATCCATGCTGGTGATGGTGGCATGCGTCGCCGTCGAAAGCCCAAGGCAGCCGTGCAGCGTGCCGGCCGGTTCCGGCATGTCGTCGATGTAAACGGCCGTGCCACTGACATGCTTGTGCGCGGAATCATGGCGCTGGTCAGTGGCGACGCCGCCGGCGATTTTTTGCGCCTTCAGGTTTGGCGTGGCGTGCTTGTTCATCATGCCGCCTCGTGCCGTGATACCTGGATCGGCGCCCGGGTGCCGGTGGTTTCGGCAAAGAAGCGCAGCAGCAGGTTGCGTGCCGCCAGCGCCCGGTATTCGGCGCTTGCCCGCATGTCGGTCAGCGGGGTGAAATCGCCGGCGTACGCGGCCATCGCCGCCTCGACCGTCGCTTCCGTCCAGGGCCTGCCCAGCAATGCCTTTTCGACGCCAAAGGCGCGCTTCGGCGTTGCCGCCATGCCGCCATAGGCGATGCGCACATCCGCCACCGTGCCATCCTCGGCGAGCTTCAGGAAAAACGCGCCCAGCGCTGCTGTGATGTCTTCGTCGCGGCGCTTGGTGATCTTGTAGACTGCAAATTTCGTCTCGCCGGCCGGCACCGGGACATGCACGGCCTCGACGAATTCGCCGGGCTGCCGGTCCTGTCGGCCATAAGCGATGAAGAAATCCTCCAGCGGGATCGTCCGCCGCTTGTCGCCGCGGCGCAGCGTCAGGCGGGCACCGAGTGCGATCAGCGGCGGCGGCGTGTCGCCGATCGGCGAACCGTTGGCGATATTGCCGCCGATGGTGCCCATGTTGCGCACCTGATCGCCGCCGATGCGATCGAACAGCGGGCCCAGCGCCGGGATGCGTTTCGCCAGCGTCGAGAAGGCCTCGCTATAGGTGACACCGGCGCCGATCGAGATGACGCCCTTGTCCTCGGAAATCCCGCACAGACCATCGAGATTGCCGATGAAAATCGCCGGCGCAATATCGCGCATGTGCTTGGTCACCCAAAGGCCGACATCGGTCGAACCCGCGACGATGGTGGCGCCCGGCTCCTTGATCAGCACGCTGGCCAGATCGTCGGCATCGGCCGGCACGATCAGCCGCTTGTTGCCGGAGCCGATCTCGATGCGCGAACCGTCCTTCATCGCTTCGAGCTTGGCCGTGACTGCCTTGCGCTCCACCGCCAACGGATCCTTTGCCGCCGTGCCGTAGCTGGAGATGGCACGTGCGGCGCGCATGATCGCCTCGTAGCCGGTGCAGCGGCAGAGATTGCCTTGCAGCGCCTTTTCTATTGGCGCGTCCGACGGCTCCGGCGACCGCATCCACAGCGCATAAAGCGACATGATGAAACCCGGCGTGCAGAAGCCGCATTGCGAGCCGTGAAAATCGACCATCGCCTGCTGCACGGGGTGCAGCTTTCCTGCGCCGCCGCGCAGATGCTCGACGGTCACGACATGCGTGCCGTCCAGCGAGCCAAGGAAGCGGATGCAGGCATTGACGCTTTCATAGACCAGTCTGCCGGCCGAGAGCCTGCCGACCAGCACCGTGCAGGCGCCGCAGTCGCCCTCGGCGCAGCCTTCCTTGGTGCCGCGCAGCGAGCGGTCGAGCCGCAGCCAGTCGAGCAGGGTCTGGTCGGGTGCAACCGTGCCGAGCGCGACGTCCTCGCCATTGAGGATGAAGCGGATTTCGTTGCGTGTCTTGATCCCGGCCATCTCAGCTTCCCCGGTAGGTCGAATAGCCGTACGGCGACAGAAGCAGCGGCACATGATAGTGCATCGGCTCGGCCATACCGAAGCGGATCGGCACATGGTCGAGGAAGGCCGGTTCCGCCAGTTTTGTCCCTTGCCCGCGCAGATAATCGCCGGCCGCAAAGACCAGCTCGTATTGGCCGGTGCGGAATTCCGCGCCGGCAAGCAGTGGAGCATCGCAGCGGCCGTCATCATTGGTGACAACCGTTTTCAGATGCGTCCGGGCCTGCCCGTCAAGATGATAGAGCTCGATCGACAGACCGGCCGCCGGTTTGCCGGCCGCTGTGTCGAGGACATGGGTCGTCAAGCGCCCGCCTTCGGCTTTCGACGTTTCCGCCACTGGCTGCTCCATTCCCTGAACGGTCGAACACTATTCATGAATTGTGCGCCAATTAAAGGCGATGCATAAGTCCCGGTCGAGCGGAGCGCGACAAAAACACTTTCAAAAATTTCGGGGGAATGCGCAGGCACTCCTTTCGACTATCCTGATCACAATTTCCGGCAGGAGCGAGAATGCGTTACGAACGAGACATGCGCGGCTACGGAGCCAATCCGCCGGATCCGAAATGGCCCGGCGGGGCGCATGTCGCGGTGCAGTTCGTCGTCAATTACGAAGAGGGCGGCGAGAATTGCGTCCTGCACGGCGACAAGGCTTCGGAGGCTTTCCTGTCGGAGATCGTCGGCGCCGCGCCCTGGCCCGGCCAGCGCCACTGGAATATGGAATCGATCTACGAATACGGCGCCCGAGCCGGCTTCTGGCGATTGCTGCGCCTGTTCAGCGAGGCACAGGTGCCGATCACCTGCTATGGCGTGGCCACGGCCCTGGCGCGTTCGCCCGACCAGGTTGCGGCGATGCAGGAGGCCGGGTGGGAGATCGCTTCGCACGGGCTGAAATGGATCGACTACCGCGACCATACCCCGGAAGACGAGCGTCGCGACATGGAGGCGGCGATCCGGCTGCATTATGAGGTCACAGGGGCGCGGCCGACCGGCTGGTACACCGGCCGCACCTCGATCAACACGGTGCGGCTGGCGGCGGAAGAGGGCGGCTTCGACTATGTGTCGGACACATATGACGACGAACTGCCCTACTGGTTCGAGCATGTGACACCGGACGGGTCGGCGAAGCCGCAGCTGATCATCCCCTACACGCTCGACGCCAACGACATGCGCTTTGCCACGCCGCAGGGCTTCAATTCGGGCGACCAGTTCTTTGCCTATCTCAGGGATAGTTTCGATACGCTCTATGCCGAGGGCAAGGCAGGGCGGCGGCGCATGATGAATATCGGCCTGCACTGCCGCCTGGTTGGGCGGCCGGGCCGGGTCGCGGCACTGAAGCGCTTCATCGACTACGTCAAATCGCACGACAAGGTCTGGCTGGCACGGCGCATCGACATTGCAAAACATTGGCAGGAGACGCATCCGTTCCGGTTGCCGGCGCTGCGCCCGTCGAAAATGGAATTCGAGGCCTTCGTCCACACATTCGGCGGCGTGTTCGAGCATTCGCCGTGGGTTGCCGAGCGCGCTTATGGGCTGGAGCTCGGCCCGGCCCATGACAGTGCCGGCGGCCTGCACAATGCGCTCTGCCGCGTGTTTCGCGCAGCAAGCGAGGCCGAGCGGCTTTCCGTGCTCAATGCCCACCCCGATCTTGCCGGAAAACTGGCGCAGGCCAGAAGGTTGACGGACGAATCGGCCAAGGAGCAAGCTTCGGCAGGGCTCGACGCGCTGACCGAGAAGGAGCGCGAGCTGTTCGCAAAACTCAATGCCGCCTACGTCACCAGTTTCGGTTTCCCCTTCATCATCGCGGTGAAAGGCAGGACCAAGGCGGAGATCCTGGCCGAGTTCGAAGCGCGTATCGGCAACAGCCACGACGTCGAATTCGAAACCGCCTGCAGACAGGTCGAGCGCATCGCGCTGCTTCGTCTCAAGGACATGCTTCCGCAATAGGCCTTGGCTGCCGCGATAGGCCCTGGCTTCCGCAACAGGCTTGAATTTATGGATATGATGAAAATGGCCGAGCGAACCTATTATGCGCCGCAAGGCGGACATCCCGGCCAGAGTGAATTGCTGACCGGCCGCGCTGTGTTCACACAGGCCTATGCCGTGATCCCCAAAGGCGTGATGCAGGACATCGTCACCAGCGCTTTGCCGTTCTGGGATGGGACACGGATCTGGGTGCTGTCTCGGCCGCTGTCGGGTTTTGCCGAGACGTTTTCGCAATACATCGTCGAGCTCGCGCCCGGCGGCGGCAGCGACCGCCCTGAGCTTGACGCCGCCGCCGAAGGTGCGCTGTTCGTGGTCGAAGGCGAGCTATGCGTTTCGCTTGCCGGCAAGAAACATAGCTTAAGGCCGGGCGGCTTTGCCTTCCTGCCGCCGGCGAGCGGATGGACGGTGCGCAATGAAAGCGGTGCCGCCGTCCGCTTCCACTGGATCCGCAAGACTTATGACGCAGTCGACGGCATCGACCAGCCGCAAGCGTTCTTCGCCAACGAACAGGACATCGCGCCGACGCCGATGCCGGGTACCGAAGGCCGATGGGCGACGACGCGCTTCGTCGATCCGGCCGACATGCGCCACGACATGCATGTCACCATCGTCACGCTCGAGCCTGGTGCGGTCATTCCCTTCGCCGAGACTCATGTGATGGAGCACGGGCTCTACGTGCTGGAAGGCAAGGCGGTCTACCGCCTCAACCAGGACTGGGTCGAGGTCGAGGCCGGCGACTATATGTGGCTGCGCGCCTTCTGCCCGCAGGCCTGCTATGCCGGCGGCCCCGGAAAATTCCGCTACCTGCTTTACAAGGACGTCAACCGGCATGCCAAGCTTGGCGGCGCCGGCGTCGCGAGGCGCGCGCCATGACCCGAATCGTCGCCCGGCCGCTGACCCGCGAGACCTTCGCCGAATTCGGCGACGTCATCGATATGGGCAGCGACAACCATTATCCGATCAATGGCGGCAAGGCCGAGCGCTACCACGACCTCGCCACCGCGGAAGCACGAGGGCCGAATGCGCGCGTGCTGATCTCCATGGTGCGTGGCACGCCCTATGAACTGCCGTTGAAGCTGACAATGGTGGAGCGCCATCCGTTCGGCAGCCAGGCCTTCATCCCGCTGTCACCACGGCCGTTCCTGGTCGTCGTCTGCCATGATGGCGAGGAAGGACCTGGCGAGCCGCACGCCTTCATCACCGCGCCCGGGCAAGGCGTCAACTACCCGCGCAATCTGTGGCACGGCGTGCTGACGCCGATCGGCGACGTCCAGGATTTTGTGGTCGTCGACCGCGGCGGCGACGGCTCCAATCTCGAAGAGTGTCATTTCTCGCATCCTTACGAAATCCATCTTCCCGACGGGAGCCGGTGATGACCGACAGTTCGCTGATCGATCGCCTGCTCGATGTCATCGAGCACGACATCGTGCCGAAGACCGTCGAAGGCGTCGCGCACGGCAACAAACTGTTCGGCGCGGCGATCCTGCGCAAGGACGACCGTTCGCTGGTGCTTGCCGAAACCAACAACGAGATCGAAAATCCGCTCTGGCACGGCGAGATGCACTGCCTGAAGCGCTTCTACGAAATGCCTAAGGCCGAACGCGTCGATACCAAGAACGCGATCTTTCTTGCCACGCACGAACCCTGCTCGCTCTGCCTGTCGGCGATCACCTGGACCGGCTTCGACAATTTCTACTATCTTTTCAGCCATGAGGATTCGCGCGACAGCTTCGACATCCCGCACGATCTGAAGATCCTGAAGGAGGTCTTCACCCTCGATCCCGGCGGCTACAATGCCGAGAATGCCTACTGGAGGAGCTTTTCGATCCGCAAATTGGTGCGATCGCTGCCTGAGACCGAACGCCTGCGACTGGAGACGCGGATCGGCAAAATCTCCGCACGCTACGACGAACTGTCCGGCGCCTACCAGGCTAGCAAGGCCGACAACGACATTCCGCTGAGTTGACGCGGATTGACCAGCCGAATTCGTTGGCTGGCCCACGACGCATCGGCAGCGGCTCCATCATGTGGCCGCATGAAAACCGTCACTGAATTCCCGCGCAAGGTCGTTGAATTTCCCGACATGGGGATCATCATGCCGGACGGCTGCCGGCTGTCGGCGCGGGTGTGGATGCCGGCCGATGCCGCCGACGATCCGGTGCCGGCAATCCTCGAACACCTGCCCTATCGCAAGCGCGACGGCACGATCTATCGTGATCAGCTGACGCATCCCTATTTTGCCGGCCATGGCTACGCCTCGATCCGCGTCGACATGCGCGGCAATGGCGATTCCGAAGGGCTGATGGACGACGAATATTCCGAGCAGGAATTGCAGGACGCTTGCGACGTCATCGCCTGGGCGGCGGACCAGCCCTGGTGCAACGGCAATGTCGGCATGATGGGCATTTCGTGGGGCGGCTTCAACTGCCTGCAGGTGGCGTCTAAGCAGCCGCCAGCGCTGAAGGCGGTCATCAGTCTCTGTTCGACGGTCGACCGCTATGCCGACGACATCCACTACAAGGGCGGCTGCCTGCTGATCGAGAATTTCGGCTGGGCCTCGACCATGCTGTCCTATTCGTCAAGGCCGCCGGATCCGTTGCTGGCCGGCGACAACAGATGGCGCGACCTGTGGCTGACCAGGCTGGAGAACCAGCCCTTTCTGGCACCGCTGTGGCTGAAGCACCAATATCGCGATGCCTATTGGAAGCGCGGCTCGATCTGCGAGGACTATTCCGCCATCCATGCCGCGGTGCTGTCGATCGGCGGCTGGCATGACGGCTATCGCAATACGATTTCCCATCTCGCCGCCAATATCGAGGCACCGGTCAAGGGCATCGTCGGCCCGTGGATCCACAAATACCCGCATTACGCCGCGCCCGAACCGCGCATCGGCTTCCTGCAGGAGGCCTTGCGCTGGTGGGACCGCTGGCTCAAGGACATCGACACCGGCGTCGAGGCCGACCCCGCCTACCGCGCCTATCTCATGGACAGCGTGCGTCCGGCGCGCTGGCATCCCGCGCGGCCGGGCCGCTGGGTCGCTGAATCGGAATGGCCGTCACCCAACATCCGGACGCAAGAGGTTGAGCTTATCGCTGAAGGCAATCACGCTATCGTCGCGTCGCCGCAAAACTGCGGCCTTGCCGGCGGCGAATATTTCCCCTTCACCTTCGGCCCGGAACTGCCGGGTGACCAGCGCTCCGACGACGCGCTGTCGGTGTGTTTCGACCAGCCGGTGCTGACCGAAGCGATCGACATTGTCGGTGCTCCCGAAGTTTTGGTCAGAGTCTCGTCGGACCGGCGCCAGGCGAACATCGCGGTTCGGCTGTGCGACGTCCACCCGGACGGAGCGTCGGAGCTGATCTCGTACGGCGTGCTTAACCTTACGCATCGCAACTCGCACGAATTTCCCGAAGCGCTGGTGCCCGGCGAAACCGTCAGCGCCCGGGTGGTGCTCGACCAATGCGCCTATCGGGCGCCGGCCGGCCACCGCTTGCGCGTTGCCATCTCCAACAGCTATTGGCCGATGATCTGGCCGTCGCCGGAGCCGGTCCGGCTCGAATTGTCGGCCGCGACATTGATGCTGCCGCTGCGCCCGCCGGCGACGGGCGATGAGGTCACCTTCCCCGCCCCCGAAGGCGCGACGCCCTGGGCAACGGAGACACTTCGGCCCGCCAATTCCGAACGTCATGTCGATCGCGACGAAAAGACCGGACTGATCACGCTTTCCATCGTCGACGATTTCGGCGAAGTGCGCGACCTGGAGCATGGCCTCACCCACGGGAGCATCGCCAGAGAGACATGGGCGATCCATCCCGACAATCCGCTGTCAGCGTCGGGCAAGACGCATTGGACCCAGACGCTGTCGCGAAATGAATGGTCGATGCGCACCGAAACGTTCGCCGAAATGCGCTCCGACGCGCAAAGCTTCATGGTTAGCGCCAGAATTGAAGCCTATGAAGGCGAGAAACTGGTCTTCGAGCGCAACTTCAAGGAGAAAATCCCGCGCGTACTGCTTTGAGCGCTTATAGCGATTGGTCCAATTGCGACGCACGATTTACGCCACGGCATGTCGCATTCGGTCTTGCTTACCGCTTTCCCTTACGGTCATTATTCTCCCGATCGAAATGAGAAAAAACGACCATAAGGTCGGACCAACAGAGTGAGGAACTTAACATGTCGAACGAACTGGAATATCTGAGCCGGCGCGTTGCGTCCGGCAAGCTGAGCCGTCGCGATTTTCTCGGCCGGGCAGCTGCGCTTGGCGTCACCGCAACCTTCGCCAATTCGCTGCTATCCAGCGCTTCCCGCGCGGCGGGTCCGGTCAAGGGCGGCACGCTGAAGGCCGGCCTGGTCGGTGGCGAGTCCACCAACAGTCTCGATCCGGCGCTGTTCATGACGCAGGTGCCGTTCGCCTTCGGCAAGATGTGGGGCGAACTGATCGTCGAACTGTCTCCTGAAGGCAAGCTCGAGAACCGCATTGCCGAGGAGATCGGCTCGTCGGACGACGCCAAGACCTGGACGCTGAAGATCCGCGATGGCGTCGAGTTCCACAACGGCAAGAAGGTGACCGCAGAGGACGTGGCCGCCACCCTCGAACGCCATTCGGACGAGAAGTCGAAGTCCGGCGCGCTCGGTTATATGAAAGGCATCGAGAGCATAAAGGCCAGCGGCAAGGAAGTGGTGCTGACGCTGAAGGAGCCGAATGCCGATCTTCCCTATCTGCTTAGCGACTATCACCTGATCATCCAGCCGAACGGCGGCAAGGATAAGGCCGATGCCGGTATCTCGGCGGGTCCTTACAAGGTCACCACCAACGAGCCCGGCGTGCGCCATGGCGGCGAGCGCTTCGCCAATTACTGGCAGGGCGACAAGATGGGCCATGCCGACCAGATCGAGATCATCGTCATCAACGACGCCACGGCGCGTACGGCGGCGCTGCAGGGCGGCCAGGTCCACATGATCAACCGCGTCGAGCCGAAGATCGTCGATCTGATCAAGCGTGTGCCCGGCGTCACCATCCGCAACCATTCGGGACCGGGCCACTACGTTTTCATCATGCACTGCGACACCGCGCCGTTCGACAACAACGACTTGCGCATGGCGTTGAAGCTGGCGATCGACCGCGAGGAAATGCTGAACAAGGTGCTGCGTGGCTATGGCTCGCTCGGCAACGACTTCCCGATCAATGCATCGTACCCGCTATTCACCGAGATCGAGCAGCGCAAATACGATCCCGACAAGGCCAAGTTCCACTACAAGAAGTCGGGCCATGACGGTGCCGTCCTGCTCCGGACGTCGGATGTCGCCTTCCCCGGTGCCGTCGATGCCGCACAGCTGTTCCAGCAAAGCGCGGCCAAGGCCGGCATCAAGCTGGAGATCAAGCGCGAACCGGGCGACGGCTACTGGTCGGAAGTCTGGAACAAGCAGCCGTTCTGCGCCTCCTACTGGGGTGGCCGGTCGACGCAGGACCAGATGTACTCTACCGCCTATCTGTCGACGGCCGACTGGAACGACACACGGTTCAAGCGTCCGGATTTCGACAAGATGGTGCTGGCGGCTCGCGCCGAGCTTGACGAGGCCAAGCGCAAGGCAATGTACCACGACATGGCTGTGATGGTGCGCGACGAGGGCGGCCTGATTCTGCCGATGTTCAATCAGTTCATCGACGCGACGGGCGCCAAGGTTGCCGGCTGGGTGGATGATCCGCATCAGGAGTTGATGAACGGATATGCTCTGGCGAAGTGCTGGCTCGAAGCCTGAGCCCGGCCTTGCGGATATGTCCTCACCCATCGTGAAACTGGTGGCCCAGCGCATTGCGCTGGGCATCATCCTTCTATTGGCCGTTTCGGTCCTGATCTTCGCCGGCACCCAGATCCTGCCCGGCGACGTCGCGCAAGCCATTCTCGGGCAGTCGGCAACACCGGAGTCGCTCGCCAATCTGCGCGAGCAGCTCGGCCTCAATGATCCCGCCTACATCCGTTATTTTCGCTGGCTCGGCGGCATCCTGACCGGTGATCTCGGCACGGCTATGTCGAGCGGTCAGGATATCGCAACCTCGATCAAGGGAAGGCTGTGGAACACGCTGTTCCTCGCCTTCTGGGCGGCGATCGTCGCGGTGCCGCTGGCGATCATCCTCGGGCTGATCGCGGTGCGTTACCGCAATGGCTGGGTCGACAAGCTGATCTCGGGACTGGCGCTGGCCTCGACGTCCTTCCCGGAATTCTTCGTCGGCTATGTGCTCGTCTTTTTCTTCGCAGTGCAACATCAATGGTTTCCCGCCATTTCCACCGTCTATGAGGGGATGCCGTTCGGCGAACGCATCCAGGCCATAGCACTGCCGGCGGCGGCGCTGACCCTGGTGGTGCTCGCCCATATGATGCGCATGACGCGCGCTGCGATCCTCAACGTCATGCAGTCGGCCTATGTCGAGACGGCGGAGCTCAAGGGGCTTTCGGCCTTCGCGGTTATCCGCAGGCATGCCTTCCCCAATGCGATTGCGCCGATCATCAACGTCGTCATGCTCAACCTTGCCTATCTGATCGTCGGCGTCGTCGTCGTCGAAGTGATCTTCGTCTATCCGGGTATGGGGCAATACTTGGTCGACCACGTCACCAAGCGTGACGTGCCTGTGGTGCAGGCGGTCGGGCTGATCTTCGCCGCCGTCTACATCAGCCTGAACATCATCGCGGACATTGCGGCAATCGTCGCCAATCCGCGCCTCAGACATCCGAAATGAGGGGGTCGGGTATGCTCGTCATCAAACGCATTCCCATCCCGGCGCTGGTCGGACTGGTGTTGACGGCGCTGTTTGTGTTGGCGGCGATCTTTGCGCCGTGGATCGCGCCGCACGGCAATGCCGAGATCGTCAGCGACGTCCCTTGGGAGCCAATGTCGGCGGCGCATTGGCTGGGCACCGACAATCTCGGCCGCGATCTGTTGTCGCGCATGATCTATGGCGCCCGCATCACTCTGTTCATCGCGGTGCTGGCGACGGCGCTGTCGTTCTCGCTCGGCGCCATCCTCGGCTTCTCGGCAGCGGTTTTCGGTGGCTGGTTCGACACGCTGCTGTCGCGTCTCGTCGATCTCCTAATGTCGATCCCGACGCTGATCATGGCCCTTGTCGTGCTGTCGGTGCTGCCATCCAATCTGGTGACGCTGATCCTGGTCATGGGCGTTCTCGACTCGACCCGCGTCTACCGCCTGTCGAGGGCGGTCGCCGTTGACATCAACGTCATGGATTACGTCGAGGCGGCCAAATTGCGCGGCGAAGGCAGCGGCTGGATCATCTTTCGCGAAATCCTGCCCAACGCGCTGTCGCCGCTGGTTTCGGAACTCGGCCTGCGCTTCATCTATGCCGTGCTGTTCCTGTCGACGCTGTCCTTCCTCGGTCTTGGCGTGCAGCCGCCGGACGCCGATTGGGGCGGCATGGTCAAGGAAAACAAGGATGGCATCGTCTTCGGCATAGGCGCCGCCCTCATTCCGGCGGCGGCGATCGCAGCGCTGGCAATTTCCGTCAATCTCGTCGCCGACTGGGTGCTCAACCGCACGACAAGCCTGAAGGGAGGACGCGGGTAATGGCCGACAAGCAACCGAAGCCCGGGCAACCGAAGCCCGGGCAACCGAAGTCCGGCGTGCTGCTCGACATCCGCAATCTGCGCATCGAGGCCACGGTATATCCGCCGGGCGAGGCGCCGAAGAACATCGTGCTGGTGCACGATGTCTCGCTGACGCTCGAAAAGGGCAAGGTGCTCGGATTGATCGGCGAGTCCGGCGCCGGCAAATCGACCATCGGCCTGTCGTCGATGGGTTACGGCCGCGGCGGCGTGCGCATCACCGGCGGCGAGGTCATCCTCAATGGCCGCGACATCCTGAAGGGCGGCAACGAAGGGTTCCGCAAATTGCGCGGCCGCGAGGTCTGCTATGTCGCGCAATCGGCGGCAGCGGCCTTCAATCCGGCGCACAGGCTGATGGACCAGGTGGTCGAGGCAGCACTCCTGCACGGTACGGCGACGCGGGCCGAAGCCGAAAAGCGCGCCGTGGCGCTGTTCAAGAAGCTCAGCCTGCCGAACCCCGAAAGCATCGGCGAGCGCTTCCCCCACCAGGTGTCGGGCGGTCAGCTGCAGCGCGTGATGACGGCAATGGCGCTGTGCTCGGAACCCGACCTGATCGTCTTCGACGAGCCGACCACGGCGCTCGACGTGACGACGCAGATCGACGTGTTAGCGGCGATCAAGGATGCCATCCGCGACACGCATGTGGCGGCACTCTACATCACCCATGACCTTGCCGTCGTCGCCCAGGTCTCGGACGAGATCATGGTGCTGCGCCACGGCCGGCTGGTCGAATGGGGCGGCACGCGCCAGATCATCAAGGAGCCGCGCCAGGAATACACCAACGCGCTGGTTTCGGTGCATGAGATCGAACATCAGGAGCAGAAGCCCGGCCCGAGCCCGTTCCTGTCGGTCAAGAACATCACCGCCACCTATGGCCGCAGCCACATCAAGGTGCTGAAGAACGTCTCGGTCGACATTTTCCCGGGCCAGACGCTGGCGGTGGTCGGCGAGTCCGGCTCCGGCAAATCGACGCTGGCGCGCGCCATCACCGGCCTCCTGCCGCCCGAACAAGGCACCGTCACCTTCGACGGACGGCCACTCGCCAACCGGCTTGCCGACCGGCCGAAGGAGGATCTGCGCCAGCTGCAGATGATCTACCAGATGGCCGATGTAGCGATGAATCCGCGCCAGACGGTCGGCACCATCATCGGCCGGCCGCTGGAATTCTATTTTGGGATGCGCGGGCGCGAGCGCGACAAACGGGTCGCCGAACTGCTCGACAAGATCGAAATGGGTAAAGGCTATGTCGACCGCTATCCGGCCGAGCTTTCGGGCGGCCAGAAGCAGCGCGTCTGCATCGCTCGTTCGCTCGCCGCCAAGCCGAAGCTCATCATCTGCGACGAGGTGACATCGGCGCTCGACCCGTTGGTCGCCCACGGCATACTGGAGCTGTTGCTCGAGCTGCAGAAAGAGGAAAACGTCGCTTATCTGTTCATCACTCATGATCTCGCAACAGTGAAGTCGATCGCCGATTCGATCGCGGTGATGTATCGCGGCGAGGTGGTGCGCTACGGCCCCAAGAGCAAGGTTCTGACGCCGCCGTTCGACGCCTACACAGACCTTTTGCTGTCGTCGGTGCCCGAAATGGAGATTGGCTGGTTAGAGAAAGCGATCAAGGGACGGCGCATGGCCAGCGCGGGGAACTAGCCGGCTGCCCCTTGTGCCCGACGATCCTGTCCGGGCGTGGATTGAACGGCAGGCCCGCCCTGACTTTTCCGATCAAGCCGCATGGAGGCGCCCTTGGCGCTCAACACAAAACTTCTGCTCATCATCCTAGACGGCGTGCCTTACCGGAACTGGCGACGGCTGATGGGCAATCTCGAAGGCTGGGTGCAATCCGGCGACGCGCGCGTGTGGAAGATGCGCTCCGTGCTGCCGTCGACCTCGGCATCCTGCTATGCCTCGATCCACACCGGCGTGCCGCCTCAAGTGCACGGCATCCTGTCCAACGAGAACCGGTTTCGCGTCGAACAGCCGGACATTTTTTCCGAAGTCAGTAGGGCCGGCGGCAAGACGGGTGCGGTCACCCATTCCTACTGGTCCGAGTTCTTCCGAGCCTATCCGTTCGACCTGGTTGAGGACATAGAGTTCGACCAGCCGGGCAGGCCGATCAGCCATGGCCGGTTCCACACCATGACCGGCTACAACGCCAGCAACCAGATGACGCCGAGCGACGTCGACCTGTTCGCGACGTTGACCCTGCTGACCAGGCGCTACGGCATCGACTACGGCATCCTGCACAGCTGCACGCTGGACTCGATCGGCCACCGGTTCGGCCATGACTGCCGCGAGATGGATCATGCCGTCTATGCAATAGACGCCATGCTCGCCGGCTTCCTGCCGCGCTGGCGGGAGGCCGGCTACGAGGTGATCGTCACAGCCGATCATGGCCAGACCGATCGCGGCCATCACGGTGGCCACGACGAAGAGATGCAGGATTTCGCACTTTATTACTTCGGATCCGGCGAAGGCCCGGAGGCCAATACGCTGCTCGATCAGCTGCAACTCGCGCCGACAGTGCTTGCGCGCCTCGGCGTGCCGGCGCCGGCGACGATGAAGGCAAAGCCGTTCCTGAGTTGAGCGCGCGCCCTCTTCTCCCTCTGGCGACGCTCCCGCTCTTCAGTTAGCCTCCGCAAATATACGGGCGGCTGCGGTGAACCTTTTTGGGCCGATCAGCGACAGAGCAGGCAGGAGCCAGGCGGCTCGACCGGCGATGACTGCCGCGGAGACCGATCGCGCGCTCGTCGAGCGGGTCGCGAAGGGCGACCGTGCCGCCGTGCGGCTCCTGTTCATGCGCCACCACGCGCGGGTCTACCGCTTCGCGGCACGCCAGACGGGATCGGAACTGATGGCCGACGATATTGCGAACGAGGTATTCCTTGAACTCTGGCGGCAGGCGCCGGCCTTCGAGGGCCGCTCGGAGGTCTCGACATGGCTGCTCGGCATAGCCCGCTTCAAGGCGCTGTCCCTGCTGCGCAAGAAGAAGGAAGACTGGATCGACGACGATGACGCGGCCCAGGTCGCCGACGGCGCCGACACGCCGGAAGTCGTGACGATGAAAGAAGACAAGGCCGCTGCCTCGCGACGCTTCATCGATGCCATACCGGAAGAGCACCGTACGGTGATCGACCTTGCCTATTATCACGGGCAATCGGTGAGCGAGATCGGCGAGGTACTCGGCATCCCGGTCGCCAGGTCAAGACCAGGATGTTCTTCGCCCGCAAGGAACTCGGCGAAGCCCTCAAGGCCGCCGGTTACGACAGGGGGTGGCCATGAGCGCCGCTGAAAAGATGTCGCGCCGCGACGAAATGGAAATGCTGCTGCCGTTTTATCTGAACGGCTCGCTGGAGGGCACCGAGCTCGAAGCCATCGAGGAATGGCTGGCAAGCGATCCGGCGGCGATGGCCGCACTAGGCGAGGCCGAGGCCGAATTCTCCGGCACCGCTGCCGCAAACGAGGCAATCCGCCCGCCTGCCGATGCGCTCAGCCGCTTTGCCAAGGCGCTCGATGCCGAGGCCGGCCCCGCCCGCGGGCCGGCGGCATCGTCCTGGCTGGCGCAGGCCTGGAGCCGCTTCATGGCGGTGCCCGCCGGCATCGCCTGGGCCGCGGCCGCGGTGCTGCTGGCCCTGGTCGTCACGCAATCCTTTGTGCAGACCGGCAACAAAGATGGCGATTTCGAGATTGCCGGATCGGACGACGATCTGGCCAAAATGCCGTTTGCCCTTGTGAAGTTCAAACCGGATGCGAAGCTGTCCGACATCGTCGCTTTTCTCGACAAGAACCAGTTGACGATCGCCGGCGGGCCCACCGCCGACGGCGTTTTCCGGCTCGGCGTTCCGGCCAAGACCGCCGCCGACTATCAGAAACTGCTTGGCCTTATTGCCGCCCAGCCTTTCACCGAAGCTGCCCTGGAGGGAAGGAAACCGGCTGATGGCGGCTAAGGCGGTCGTTCGATTGACGGCGACGATTACAATCTTCGCCACGTCTGCCGTCGCACAAACCAACGATCCTAACCTCACCCAGGCGGAGATCGACTGCCTGAACCGGGGACGTGCTGCCGACGCCGACTGCGCCAAGGCGGCTGCTCGGCAACACGCTGGTGCGCTTCGGCATTCCGGATGGCCGCCCGGTCGGCGTCATGCCGTTCTCCCGAAGCCGCTGCATAATGTTGGGCATCAGATATTGGGGGCAAAACTCAATCGGCCGGTTACCTCAAATGACCGATATGGGCTCGAACTCGGTCGCTCAGGGTAATTGAGTTTTGATCCCTAGGCCGGTGCGCCGGCGACCGATCCCCTGACCACCAGGTCGACCGGCCAGACCTCGCCGCGAGCGCCCTCCTCCAAGCCGGAAATCCGCGCCGCCAGCCGTTCGGCGATGCGTGCGCCGGCCAGGCGGATCGACGAACGCGTCGTCGACAGCGGCACCGAAAAATTTTCCGGCTTCAGCCAGGGAAAGACGTCGTCATGGGCGATCAGCGACAGGTCGCCCGGAATGGTCAGGCCGAGATCGCGCACCGCGCGCACCACGCCGAGCGCCATGATCAGGCTGGAGCAGGCGATCGCCGTCGGCGCGTCGCTTTGTTCCAGCAGACGCCTGGCGGCGCGATAGCCGTTCTCCTCGGTCATTGTCAGGGAACAGACATGCTGATCACGAAGCACCAGGCCGCTTGCCGCAAGCGCGCGCCGCACGCCGCGCTCGCGATGTATGGCGAAGGTTTCGCGATCGTCGCCATTGATAAGCGCCAGACGCCTGTGACCGAGCTGGACGAGAAGCCGCGCCGCCTCGTGGAAGGCGCCCTCATTGTCGATGTCGGTGAAGGGGTAGTCGAAATCGAAGCCTTCGCTGCGGCCATGGACGATGAAGGGAATGCCGAGGGTGTTGACGAGCGCCACCCGCCGGTCGGCCGGCCTCGGCGAGGAGATATAGACCGCGTCGACCTGCCGGTTGGCGACAATGCGGCGGTAGGTCGTCTCCTGGTCGTCGGCATCGGCCGGTGACAGCACCAGGTCGAGCTCGTGCGAACGCGCATAGTCGCCGAGGCCGGACAGGAACTCGACGAAATGCGGGTCGATATCGACGGTCGCTCCCGTCGGCAGCACATAGCCGATCATGCCGGTCTTGCCGGTCGCCAGCCGGCGGGCGCTCGGATTGGGGCGATAGCCATGACGCTTGGCGGCATCGACCACCCGCCGGCGCGTTTCCTCGTTGACTTCCGGGTAGCCGTTCAATGCGCGGCTCACCGTTGTCTGCGAAAGCGCCAGCATGTGGGAGAGCTGCTTGAGGTTCACCGGAGGCCTCCAAACCTCAAAGCGCTTTTAATCTGAAACGATCTGGCCCTACGAACCGCGTTGCCGAGCGCAGTGACCATACGCACGGTTCGGACCGGTTTGAAGCCGAATTTGCTGCTGCACCGCCAGAAAACTGTGCTGCAGCGCACTTTTGCCAGCACCCGGCCGGAAAAATTAAATCGATTAGCCTGGCTTCCTATTGACTCGCGGTCAATTCAGTGGCGAGATCAAAAATGACCAAAGCGCTTTGGAAGACTCCACGAAAGGTTGCAGTTCCTTTCCGACTGAGTCACAGTCCTGCGGCGCCGGCGGACGGAATGGAGGTTTCGTTCGGTGTTTGTCACCACTGGGAGGGAATACCGATGAAAAAAATGCTTCTGCTGGGCGCTGCGTTTGCCACGCTCGCCCTGGCCATGCCCGCGCAAGCCGAACTGAAATTCAAGCCGGGCGAAGATCCCCGTTTCAACTGGGCCAACTACGAAGAGCTCAAGAAGGTCGACCTCAAGGGCGAGACACTGACAATCTTCGGGCCGTGGCGCGGCGAGGACGAAGGGCTTATCCGCACCGTTCTCGATTATTTCTCCGAAGCCACCGGCGCCGAGATCAAGTATTCCTCGTCGGAGAATTACGAGCAGCAGATCGTCATCGACACGCAGGCTGGCAGCCCGCCCAACATCGCCGTGCTGCCGCAGCCGGGCCTGATCCAGGATCTGGCATCGAAGGGCCTATTGACGCCGCTCGGCGACGACACGGCCAACTGGGTCAAGGACAATTACGGCGCCGGCCAATCCTGGGTCGACCTCGGCACCTTCAAGGACAAGGACGGCAAGCCCGGCTTCTTCGCCTTTCCTTATAAGGCCGACGTGAAATCGCTGGTCTGGTACTCGCCGGACAATTTCGAGGAAGCCGGCTACAAGGTGCCGAAGACGCAGGAAGAGCTTGCCGAGCTCGAAAAGAAGATCATCGCCGACGGCGGCACGCCATGGTGCATCGGGCTTGGTTCGGGCGGCGCCACTGGCTGGCCGGCGACCGACTGGGTCGAAGACATCATGCTGCGCACCCAGACGCCCGAGACCTACGACAAATGGGTGAAGAACGAAATTCCGTTCAACGATCCGGCCGTGGTCAACGCCATCGACATTTTCGGCAAGATCGCGACCGACGACAAGATGGTCGAGGGTGGCGCCAAGGCGGTTGCGGCGACCGATTTCCGCGACAGCCCGAAGGGCCTCTTCTCGGTGCCGCCGAAATGCTATCTGCACCACCAGGCATCGTTCATCCCGACCTTCTTCCCGCAAGGCACCAAGATCGGCGAGGATGCCGACTTCTTCTATTACCCGCCCTACGCCTCCAAGCCCGAGCTCGGCACTCCGGTGCTCGGCGCCGGCACGCTGGCCATGATCACCAAAGATAGCAAGAGTGCCCGCGCCTTCATCGAATTCCTGAAGCTGCCGCTCGCTCATGAGATCTGGATGGCACAGGGCGGCTTCGTGACGCCGTTCAAGTCGGTCAACAAGGACGCCTATGCCAGCGACGCGCTGAAGAAGCAGGGCGAGATCCTGGCCAACGCCTCGACCTTCCGCTTCGATGGGTCCGACCTGATGCCGGGCAAGATCGGCGCCGGCGCGTTCTGGACCGGCATGATCGACCTGGTCGGTGGCAAGTCCGCCCAGGACGTCGCCACCGACATCCAGAAAAGCTGGGACGCGATCAAGTAAGCGGCCGGCTCGAGTCCCATGTGATGCGGTCCGGGCCTCAAACGGCCCGGACCTTCTTCGGTGCCTGGCGTCGCGTCGATTGTCGTGAGCACGACGCATTCCGGCATGACGCGCGCCCAGTGACCTGCTTTTCGGCTGGTCGCGCTCCAGACAACTGAATCGGCGCATGATCCCGTCGCCAAAGCCATTCTCGACTGGCGGATCCGTGCGCAGGGGGAGGGACCCATGGCGGCTCAGATTTTTTCGGCGATATTCGTCATCATCATCGGCGTGGGCGGCTGCGTCGCCTATTTCTGGGGTGCCAACAAGGCACTCGACACGATCTTTCCGGCACGCGGCGTTTCCGGCAAGGCGGCGATCGACAATCTGCGCTGGCAGGGGGTGATCCGGCCCTGGCTGTTCGTCGGCCCGGCGATGATCATCCTCACTATCTACCTGATCTACCCGGTCGTGGAGACGCTGAGGCTGTCGTTCCTCGATCGCGGCGGCGCCCATTTCGTCGGCCTGGCCAACTATCAATGGGCGTTCGGCGACCGTGAGTTCCGCAATTCGATCCTCAACAACATCATGTGGCTGGCGGTGGTGCCAGCCGCCTGCACCTTCCTCGGCCTGATCATCGCCGTGCTCACCGACAAGATCTGGTGGGGCACCATCGCCAAGAGCCTGATCTTCCTGCCGCTCGCCATCTCCTTCGTCGGCGCCAGCGTCATCTGGAAATTCATCTACGAGTATCGCGGCGAGGGCCAGACACAGATCGGCCTGCTCAACGCCATCATCCAGTATTTCGGCGGCCAGCCGCAGGTCTGGATATCGCTGCCGTTCTGGAACAACTTCTTCCTGATGGTCATCCTGATCTGGATCCAGACCGGCTTTGCCATGGTCATCCTGTCGTCGGCCTTGCGCGGCATTCCGGAAGAGACGCTGGAAGCCGCCGTGATCGACGGCGCCAACCCCTTCCAGATCTTCTGGAAGATCATGGTGCCGCAGATCTGGGGCACCATCGCCGTCGTCTGGACCACCATCACCATCCTGGTGCTGAAGGTTTTCGACATCGTGCTGACCATGACCAACGGCCAGTGGAACAGCCAGGTGCTGGCCAATCTGATGTTCGACTGGATGTTCCGCGGCGGCGGCGATTTCGGCCGCGGCGCCACCATCGCCATCATCATCATGATAGCGGTCATTCCGATCATGGTCTGGAACATCCGCCAGGCGAACAAAGAGACGGAGGGACATTGAGATGGCCGTGGCGACCGGAAAGTCCTTTGTCAGCCGTTTCGGCGTCCATATCGCCGTCTTCATCTTCGTTGCGATCTGGACGATCCCGACGCTCGGCATTCTGGTCTCGTCGCTGCGCGACAAGGACCAGATCATCGCTTCGGGCTGGTGGAACTCGTTCACCAGTTCCAGCCAGACGGAAGCCGGACGGCTGCCGCCCGCCTCGGCGCAGGTCGAGAAGGACGGCAAGTTCGTTCTGCAAGGCAATATCTTCGGCGACGGCCCTGCCCGCAACATCAGCGCCTTCGGCATCAAGTCGGCAGCGCCGACGCAATATCCCGCCGGCACGACAGCCGATCTCGGCGACGGCGTGACCCTGCAGCTCAATGCCGACGGCAGTTTCGTCATGACCTCGCCGAAGGCTTTCGAAGGCGAACGCGGCCAGCGCGTCTATTACGCCTCCTCGGCGCCGCCGAAATTCACCACCGATAATTACGACACGGTGCTGTTTTCGGAAGGCATCGGCCGCTCCTTCATGAACTCGCTGACCGTCACCATTCCGGCCACCGTCATCCCGATCCTGATCGCCGCGTTCGCAGCCTACGCGCTGGCCTGGATGCGCTTTCCTGGCCGGGCTCTGCTCATCGCCGTCATCATCGGCCTCCTGGTCGTGCCGCTGCAGATGTCGCTGATCCCGCTGCTGAAGCTCTACAACGGCGTCGGCAGCTTCTTCGGAGTGCCGTCGAAGACCTATCTCGGCATCTGGCTGGCGCATACCGGCTTCGGCCTGCCCTTCGCCATCTATCTGTTGAGGAGTTATATTGCCGGCCTGCCACGCGAGATCATGGAATCGGCGCGCATCGACGGCGCCAGCGATTTCGAGATCTTCGTCAAGATCGTGCTGCCATTGTCGTTCCCGGTGCTGGCCTCGTTCGCCATCTTCCAGTTTCTCTGGGTGTGGAACGATCTGCTGGTGGCAATGGTTTTCCTTGGTACCGAGGGCGACCAGATCGTGCTGACCGCCAAGCTCAATGCGTTGCTCGGCTCGCGCGGCGGCGACTGGGAGATCCTGACGACATCGGCCTTCGTTACCATCATCGTGCCGCTGATCGTGTTCTTCTCGCTGCAGCGCTATTTCGTCCGCGGGCTGCTTGCCGGCTCGGTGAAAGGAGGTTGAGATCATGCAATCCGCTTTGAAGGCCACTCCGAAGCCCGATCTTGCTATCGATCGCGACTGGTGGCGAGGTGCCGTGATCTACCAGATCTATCCGCGCAGCTATCAGGATTCGAACAGCGACGGCATCGGCGACCTCAGGGGCATCATCGGCCGGCTGCCCTACATCGCCTCGCTCGGCGTCGACGCCATCTGGATCTCGCCGTTCTTCAAATCGCCGATGAAGGACTTTGGCTACGACGTGTCGGATTATTGCGACGTCGATCCGATGTTCGGCACGCTCGCCGACTTCGACGCGCTCACCGCCGAGGCGCACCGGCTTGGCCTCAAGGTGATGATCGACGAGGTGCTCTCGCACACCGCCGACGTCCATCCCTGGTTCAAGGAGAGCCGCTCCAGCCGAAGCAATCCAAAAGCCGACTGGTATGTTTGGGCGGACGCCAAGCCGGACGGCACGCCGCCCAACAACTGGCTCTCGATCTTCGGCGGCTCGGCCTGGCAGTGGGACACCAGCCGCCAGCAATATTACCTGCATAATTTCCTGGCCGAGCAGCCCGACCTCAATTTCCACAGCCGCGCGGTCCAGGACGCGCTGCTCGATGTCACCCGCTTCTGGCTGGAGCGCGGCGTCGATGGTTTCCGCCTCGATACCATCAATTTCTACTTCCACAGCCAAGGCCTGGAAGACAATCCGCCGCTGCCGCCCGAGCAGCGCAACGACCAGACGGCGCCGGCCGTCAACCCCTACAACTACCAAGACCATCTCTACGACAAGAGCCGGCCTGAAAACCTCGGCTTCCTCGAACGCTTCCGCGCCTTGCTCGACGAATATCCGGCCACGGCCGCGGTTGGCGAAGTCGGCGATTCGCAGCGTGGGCTGGAAGTCGTGGCGGCCTATACGGCCGGCGGCAAGCGCGTCCATATGTGTTACTCCTTCGACTTCCTGGCGCCGGAGAAGATCAGCGCGGCAAAGGTGCGCTCGGTGCTGGAAACCTTCGGCAAGGTGGCCAGCGATGGCTGGTCGTGCTGGGCCTTCTCCAACCATGACGTGATGCGCCCTGCCTCGCGCTGGGCAGCCGGCGAGCCGGACCCGACCGCGTACCTCAGGGTCATCTCGGCGCTGCTGATGTCGTTGCGCGGCTCGGTCTGCATCTATCAGGGCGAGGAGCTCGGGCTCAGCGAGGCCGAACTCAGCTTCGAGGATCTGCAGGACCCGTACGGCATCCGCTTCTGGCCGGAATTCAAGGGCCGCGACGGCTGCCGCACGCCAATGGTTTGGGACGGCGCTGCCCGCAATGGCGGCTTCTCGACGGCAAAGCCCTGGCTGCCGGTGCCGGCCAAGCACCTTGCGCAAGCGGTCAATGTGCAGCAAGGCAACGACGGCTCGCTGCTCGAGCACTACCGGCGCTTCCTGGCTTTCCGCCGTGCTCATCCGGCACTGGCCAAGGGCGATATCGAGTTCATCGAAAGCGAGGGCGACACCGTCGCCTTCACACGCCGCGAAGGCAACGAGCAGATCGTCTGCGCCTTCAATCTCGGCGCAAAGCCGGCCGAGGTCGATCTTGACGGCCGCTCACTGCAGCCCTTGCCGGGACACGGGTTTTCGGGACAGACTGGCGCCGGCACTATCCGCCTCGGCGGCTACGGCGCCTGGTTCGGGCGTATCGACTGAATTCAAGGAAGAACTGGAGAGTACCATGGCCGATGTCACGCTAAGGCAAGTGAGGAAATCATATGGCAATCTCAACATTCTGCACGGCGTCGACCTCGACATAAAGTCGGGCGAATTCATCGTCTTCGTCGGTCCGTCTGGTTGCGGCAAGTCCACCTTGCTGCGCTGCATCGCCGGGCTGGAGGAGATCACCTCGGGCGAGCTCAAGATCGACGGCGAGATTGTCAACGACGTGCCGCCGTCAAAGCGCGGCATCGCGATGGTGTTCCAGTCCTATGCGCTCTATCCGCACATGACCGTCTACGACAACATGGCGTTCTCGATGAAGATCGGCAAGGAAAGCAAGGCCGAGATCGACAAGCGGGTGCGCCAGGCGGCCGAGATCCTGCAGCTGACCAAATATCTCGACCGCCTGCCCAAGGCGATGTCGGGCGGCCAGCGCCAGCGTGTCGCCATCGGCCGCGCCATCGTGCGCAATCCCAAGGTCTTCTTGTTCGACGAGCCGCTATCCAACCTCGATGCGGCGCTGCGCGTCGCCACTCGCATCGAGATCGCCAAGCTCAAGGAATCGATGCCGGCCACAACGATGATCTATGTCACCCACGACCAGGTCGAGGCCATGACGCTGGCCGACCGCATCGTGGTGCTGAAGGAAGGCCATATCGAACAGGTCGGCACGCCGATGGAGCTCTACAAGCGGCCCGGCAACCTGTTCGTCGCCCAGTTCATCGGCTCGCCGGCGATGAACATCCTGCCGGCGACGATCGACAGGACCGGCAACCCGACGGTCGTCAGCCATGTCGGCGGCCGCAAGGCAACGGTGCCGATCGCAACGCCTGCCTCGGCGAAAGGCGCTGCGGTGAGCTTCGGGGTGCGGCCGGAGGATCTGATGATCGCAGCCGGCGCCGACTATTTGTTCGAAGGGACGGTCGACTATGTCGAGCAACTCGGCGAGGTCCAACTCGTCTATGTCGACATCGGCCGCGCCGACCTGCCGCTGGTGACCAAGCTGCCGGGCAATGTCGAGGTCAAGCGCGGGGCGTCGATGCGGCTGACGGCGGATGCCGGCGACCTGCATATTTTCGACGCGGACGGACACTCCTTCGCGCTCCATGAAGCAGAAGCAAAGGCGGCTTGAGGCAGGCGTTTTTCCGCCACGCAAAAGACAAGAGCGGCGGGCCTGGCCCGCCGCTCTTATCTGGAATTCCGGTTCGGCTGTTAGTTGTTGCCGAAGAGGTTGCGGTCGGCGCCCTGAGGCGCGGACTTGGGCACATCGCCAGACGAATTCAGCAACTTGTAGATCGGCGAGTTGCTGTCACGCACCGAATACGTCTGCGTCTTGTCGACATTGACGGTCGACTGCTTATTGATGTCGCTCCCGCCAACATTGTCGTTTTGGGCATAGGCGCCGCCGGCGGCAATCAAGAGAGCGGCGGCAGTAAGAACAATCTTTTTCATTTGGATACTCCTGGATTTCGGATCAAAGCGGCGGGCATGCCCGCCCGCCTTGATGGTGGGATCGGCTGTTAGTTGTTGCCGAAGAGGTTGCGATCGGCGCCCTGGCCGACCGGCTGCTTTTCAGCCTGATCCGACTTCTTGAGGGAGGCCGTGTACGAGCTGTCGACCGCGACAGCCGGCTGGTTGGCTCCGTTGGAACCATAATTGTCGCTGCCGGCGAAAGCGCTGCCGGTGATGGCCAAAACGGCGACGGCGGCAAGAAAGATCTTTTTCATTTCAATACTCCTGAATTTTTTCAGATCCCGGGCGGCGGATATGCCCGCCGCCCTGATGCTGGGATCGGCTGTTAGTTGTTGCCGAAGAGGTTCCGGTCGGCGCCCTGGACAGGCTGCTTGTCAGCATCAGCCGGCTTCTGAATGGAAGCCGTGTACGAGCTGTCGCCCGAGGCGGCAGGCTGGTTCGCACCATTGGAACCATAATTGTCGCTGCCGGCGAAGGCGCTGCCGGTGATGGCCAAAACGGCGACGGCGGCAAGAGCGATCTTTTTCATTTTTAGTACTCCAGTATCTTAGTCTCAGTCCGTCTAGCGGCGTGTCTTGGGAGGAGTTCGCGTCGTTCGGACCGCCCCGATGTGGGAAAGCCAATGGCCAGTTTCCAATCACGAAGTTGTTTGGTGTGGACCAAGAATCTACACCTTGAAATTGTGCCACGGACTCCCTCCGCCACATTTTTACCGTTTAATGTCAACAAGATAGCCCATCGCCTCGGTCTGACTGCAAGGGGAGTTGGAAGGCAGCGTTCACAGCGTCCTGCACGCATTGTCAACAGAAACGAACCGTTCGGTTCGATTTTTTAAACCGATAAAAGTCGCAGCCGGGGTTGTTTGTCGAATCGTTAACCATTTCAGCCAAGCGCGGCCTCGCCGTTCTGCCGGTTTTCGGCCCGTTTAGGCCGGCCGGCAAAGGCAGCAACCGGGCAAGCAGAACCGGGTCAGACCCCGTAGCGTTCGGTGCGGATGAGAGCCGCAGGCACCCCGGCATCGATCAGTGCCTCGGCGGCGGCCGTCACGAATGCGTTCGAGCCGCAGACAAAGGCCAGCTTCGGCGGCGCGGGCAACCTGGTCATGGCTTGCACCATCATCGCGGCGTCGACCCGCCGCGCATAATCCGCCGGACGGCGGGCCGGCTCGCGCGTCAGCGTCAGCACCAGGTCGAAGCCATCCCGGCGCTCGGCGAGGTCGATCAGCTCATCGCGAAAGATCACCTCGTCCCAGACCCGCGCCGAAACCACCAGGGCGGCGGCAACCAGCGACCCCCGCATCGCCCGGTGACGGACCATCGACATCAACGGCACCACGCCCGACCCACCGCCGACGAGCAGGAGCGGTCCGCCATCGCCGTCGGACCAGACGAAATGGCCGCCGAGCGGCCCGCGCAATTCGAACTCGTCGCCCACCGCCGCGATCTCGTGAAAGAACGGCGAGACCTCCCCGTCCTCGAGTTTTTCAATCGCCAGCTCGATGGTCTCGCCGGTCTCCGGTGCCGAGGCGATGGAGTAGGAGCGCCGCGCCTGATAACCGTCAGGCGCCGTCAGCCTGACATCTACATGCTGTCCGGCACGGTAGGCGAAGGGCCGCGACGGCTGCAGGAAAAAGCTGGTGACGCGCGGCGTGCGCTTTTGGATGCGGGTGATGGTCACTATCTGCCAGGGCGACTGCGCCGCCGGTGCGTCGCTCATGGATCGTTCGTGTAGCGCTGCTCGCGCCACGGGTCGCCATAGATATGATAGCCTCGCAACTCCCAGAAACCCGGCTCGTCACGCTCGGTGAACTGCAGCCCGTTCAGCCATTTGGCCGATTTCCAGAAATAGAGATGCGGAACGAGCAGCCGCGCCGGGCCGCCATGGTCGGGGGTGATCGGCTTGCCCTCGTAAAGCAGCGCCACCATCGCCTTGCCGCCGGTGAGATCCTTCGTCGGCACGTTGGTGGAATAGCCGTCGAAACCCAACGCCAGCGTGAAGGCGGTGGGCGGCTCGATGCCGGCGTCGGCAAGGATGTCGTCGACCAGCACGCCCTGCCACGCCGTGTCGAACTTGGTCCATGCGGTGACGCAATGGATGTCGCGCGTCATCTTGGTCAGGGGCAGCGCGTTGAACTCGGCCCAGTTCCACTTCTTGATCGGCCGCGGCCCGTGCTTAAGCGTGAACGACCAATCCTCGGTGCGCACATGCGGCGTCGGGCCGGCCGACAGGACCGGGAAACCGTGCTCGAGATATTGCCCCGGCGGGATACGTGCACCCGTATCCGTCGGCGGCTTTCGTCCGGAAGAGAAGCCTCGGGTAGCCATCAAGAATATCCGTTTGCGCAAGGTCCAATCGACCTTTGTCAGTTTTCTCGAAGACGCGCGCGCGGGCAACCGAAATCTTGGCTCGGCCGGCAATGCCCCTCCATCGATCTTGGCAGCGCGGCGCCTGCCTCAGCCACTGGCGAAGGGGACGGCGACAAACATCTGGGCGTCGCCGCGCTGGACAAGCAGCAGCACCGATTTCTTGCCGGATTTGGCAGCCTGCACGATCGCCTGGTTAGCCTGCCTGGCGCTTCTCACCGGATGCTGGTCGACGGCGACGATGATATCGCCGGGCTGGATGCCGGAAGCCGATGCCGCCTTGTTCGGGTCGACGCGCTCGACCAGTGCGCCGTGCTGGTTGCCTGCCAGGTTCATTGCCTGGCGTACATCCGGGGTGACATCCATCAGGCGGAGACCGAGCGCCGGTGCACGGAGGCCCTGCTCCGTCGACGGCTGACCTTGATCGCCGGTCACCGATCCCGTTGCCATGTCGTCTTCGTTGCGCCCGATCTCGACCGAGATCTGCAGGCTTTGGCCCTTGCGCCAGACATTGAGGGTTTCCCTTGTGCCGGGCGCAACGTCGGCGACGGCGCGCGACAGGTCCCTTGGGTCCTTTATGTCGCGATCGGCGAAGCTGGTGATGACGTCGCCGGTCTCGATGCCGGCCTTGGCGGCCGGCGATCCGTCGCTGACCTGCGCGACGAGCACGCCGGCGGGGTGATCGAGGCCGATGGCGGTCGCCATATCAGGCGTCACCGGCTGGATCTGGACGCCGAGGTAGCCGTACTGGATGGAGCCGCCCTTCATCAGCTTGGCGACGACCTTTTGCGCCTGGTCCGAGGGGATGGCGAAGCCGACGCCGACGCTGCCGCCATTCGGCGAAAAGATCGCCGTGTTGATGCCGACGACATTGCCGTTCACATCCGTCAGCGGGCCGCCGGAATTGCCCCGGTTGATCGGTGCGTCGATCTGGATGAAGTCGTCAAACGGCCCGCTGTGCAGGTCGCGGCCGCGCGCCGAGACGATGCCGGCCGTGACCGTGGTGCCAAGGCCGAACGGATTGCCGAAGGCGAGCACCTGGTCACCCGGCATGAGCTTGTCGGAATCACCCCATCTGACGGTCGGCAAGGGCTTGCCGGCTTTGACCTTGAGCACGGCAAGATCGTTCTTGGCGTCATGGCCGATCAATTTGGCGGGAAGCTCGGTGCCGTCGTCGAGCGTCACCTTGATCGATTGGGCGCCATCGACAACGTGATTGTTGGTGACGATGGTGCCGTCGCTGGCGACGATGAAGCCTGAACCGAGCGCCTCGGTGCGCGGCGCCTGTTCCGGCGGTGTTTTGGGAGCGGGCAATCCCTGGTCACCGAAGAAATGGCGGAAATAGTCGTCGAAAGGGGAGGTTCCGCCAAAGGGAGAGGCGTCGCTCATGGTGTCGGGCTGTTGTACTTTCATGACCGTCGTGATTGTCACCACCGCCGGCTTATCGGCCGCCACGACCGGCGCGAACGAGCCGCTCGGCGCCGTCATGCCGGTGACGGGAGGGGTGACCGTTGCCGCCAGGACATCATTCAGCCTGGGAGCGAGAGGCAGGGCGAAAGGGCTGACGATCAACGCTGCGCCCAGCAGAGCGGCGACGCGATGTCTGCGAAGGGTCTGAATTGGTGACATGGCCGTTGTCCGGGCGAGAGATTGGTGAAGCGCCCTAACGTTCCGTCACCGGAACAATTCATCGGCGCGTCGGTCGTCGGCCTTGCCTGTCTCGCCTGTCAGGCAGCCGACCGGATCGACAGCCCCGCATCTAGGGCGCCGATCATGGTTTCCAGATAATGTTACGAAGATTTAATTTTCGGCTGGCAACCGCCGTGCCGGGCTGGCGCCGAAACCCGAAAACAAAAACCCGCCTTGCGGCGGGTCGTTGGGGCAAATCAGCACCATACCCAAATTACTAGCATAGCTGCCGGCACAAAGCAAGAACAAAATAGCTACCCAAGCCAAATAGCTTCAGGCCCCCCTCACTGCCCCGCCAAGGCTTCTATGCCGCTGTCCCGTCCGTTCGCCTGAGATACGCCGAGGCGATCTCGCGCATCCGCCTGCCGTCGAAGCTCGGTCCATGGCCGCCATGACCGATCCGGATCGGCAGGTCGAGCAGTCGCTGCATGGTGCGGCGGTAGGCGGCACGATCGGAATCCGGCAGGTCGTCGATCAGTGTGGCGTCATAGATGGCGTCGCCGGCGAAGAACAGGCCGTCTGCCTCATCGAACAGCGCGATCGAATCCGGAGAGTGGCCGGGCAGGTGCAGGACGCGGAATTGCCGGTCGCCGAGGTCGATCCTATCGCCCTCGTCCAGGGTCCGGTCCAGCGGCGCCGGTGGAATCCTGTAATCGGCCGCTTTCCAGCCCTTTGCCGGCAGTCTGGAGACGGCGCCTTCCAGATCATGGAACATGTAGGCGTAGGTCACCGCTTCGTCCATGCTGTCGAACTGCGTGGCGCTGTGGCGCGGACCTGCCCGCAACGGAAACTCGTGCAGCGAGCCGACATGATCGAGATGGATATGCGTGGCGACGACGAGCAGCGGCTTGCCGGCCGGCGTGTCGATCTGCGGCGCCAGCGGGCAGATCCCCATGCCGGTGTCGACCAGCAGGTCGACATCGCGGCCGCGCACATGCCAGATGTTGGCGCGCATGAAATCATGCACGAAGGGCTCGGTCAGCATCATCGTCTTGGCGTCGACGATGGTTTTGCTGAACCAGCTGTCCATCAGATCAAGGCCGGCATCAGACGAACGGCTTGCCGACCTTGTACTTTCGCGGAACCAGCCGCTTCAGATAGGCCATGCCCGCATCGGACAGCCGGTTGACGTCGGGCAGCATGAAATCATCCGGCATATGGCGCGTCTTGCCGGCGACGTTCTTCAGCGGCACCTTCTTCAGTACGGTTTTTTTGCCGTCATATTGCAGCGCCACCGAACCGCCGCCCTCGTCGGCCACGGTGACGGCGAAGGCACCGGCATCGAAGGCCTCCTGCGCGTCCACCGCGCTGATGGCGCCGACATAGCCGCGCGGCATATAGCCGAGCGCATCGACGCGCGCCCGCTTGCCCGGCAATCCTTCGGCGAGCGCGCGCTCCAAGGCTGCCGGCAGGTCGCTGCCCGACAGCTTGACGTTGCCGTGCTGGTCGCGCTCCAGCCTTTCCGGCGGCACCAGGCTTTCGACCAGCGCCTTGCCGTCGGCGGTGCTGACGCCTTCGGAGACGGCAACGATGCAGCGCTTGTGGCGGTCGAGCGTGGCGCGCACGTCGTCGATGAAACCGGCCGCCGAGAACGGCCGCTCCGGCACGTAGACGAGATGCGGGCCGCTGTCCTGGTCGAGCTGCCAGGCCGCGGATGCGGCCGTCAGGAAACCGGCATGCCGCCCCATGACGATGCCGACATAAATGCCCGGCAAAGCGCGGAAATCGAGATCGACCGAAAGAAACGCGCCGGCGACGAACTCGGCCGCCGACATGAAGCCGGGCGTATGGTCGTTCTCCTCGAGATCGTTGTCGATGGTTTTCGGCGCGTGAACGAAGGCGATCTTGCCGCCGGCGGCGTCGGTGAGGATCTGCTGCGTGCCCGAGGTGTCGTTGCCGCCGATATAGATGAAGGCATCGGCGCCGGCTTTCTTCAAGCCGCTGAGGATGAGGTCGCAATAGGCGGCATCCGGCTTGTCGCGCGTCGAACCGAGCGCGGCGCTCGGTGTCGCCGCGATCAGCCGCAGGCGGTCCTCGGGGATGGCGGAAAGATCGACGTAATTGCCGTCACGAATTCCGCGCACGCCGTGGATGGAACCAAGCACCTTGGCGCCGGGATGCCGCTTGCGGATTTCGAGCGCAGCACCCACCACGGTCTGGTTGATGACGGCGGTCGGGCCGCCGCCTTGCGCGATGACAAAAGTTCCGGCCATTGTTCACGTCTCCCGGGCGATGAAATCGCAGGCACTTTCGCCTGTCTTGCGGCATCGCGCAACGGCAGAGTGATCGCTGAAGGCGAAGCCGCCGTTCAGACGACGACGACCGGGTTTTTCTTGGAGACGCGGCTGTAGAGATCGATGATGTCCTGGTTGATCAGGCGCACGCAGCCCGACGACATCGCCTGGCCGATGCTCCACCATTCGGGCGAGCCGTGGATGCGATAACCGGTGTCGCTGCCGTTCTGATAGATGTAGAGGGCACGCGCGCCGAGCGGATTGTCGAGGCCGCCCGGCTGTCCGCCTTGCCACTTCACTAGTTCCGGCCTGCGGGCGATCATCTCGGGCGGCGGGGTCCAGACCGGCCATTCCTTGCCGTACTGGATGTTGGCGCGGCCGGACCAGCGGAATCCGTCCTTGCCTATACCGACGCCGTAACGGATCGCCTCGCCGCCGGGCTGCACCAGATAGAGCAGCCGTTCCTGCGAGTGAACGACGATGGTGCCGGGCTGCTCGCCGGTCGGATCGACGACGATCTGGCGGCGAAACTCCGGCTTGATCTTGAGATAGGGCACCTCCGGCACGTTGAAGCCACCGTCGGTAAGCGAAGCGTACATCACGTCGGGGCTGGTGATGTTCTTGTCGACGCTGATGCTCGGACGGACGGGCCGGATCGAGCCGGTGGTGACGTCGTCGAGCTGGAGCGACGGCAGATCCAGCGTCTGGCTGCAGCCTGTGACGCCGAGCAGCGCTAGCGCGCCGGCGCCGGACAGCACCGTGCGGCGGGAAAGCTGTAGTTCGGTTTCGATTGCGTCGCCATTATGCGGCAGCGACAGACCGTGCGGCAACTCACGCATTTACCCAAACCCTACGCTGTCGGCGGGAAACACGGTCCGGCCGGATAGCAGGCATTTTCACCAATCATGGTTGAAAAAGCGTGAAGGCCAGCCGCCTGGCGTTAACGAGGGGCTTTTTCGATTCTTGCCTCTTTACATCTGCGCGAGGTCAAGGATTTATCCTCTTCTTTGAGCTCAAGGAGAAGAAAATGTCCTTCGAAAACTGGGCCGCGTTTGCCGCTGCCTCGGCGGTCCTTCTGGTCATTCCTGGCCCGACCATCCTGCTGGTGGTTTCCTATGCACTTGGCCAAGGCTGGCGCACCGCGCTGCCGATGGCAGTCGGCGTGGCGCTCGGCGACTTCACCGCGATGACACTGTCGATGCTGGGCATCGGCGCGCTGCTGGCGGCGTCGGCCACCGTATTTGCGGTGCTGAAGGTGATCGGCGCCGGCTATCTGATCTATCTCGGTATCAAGCTGTTTCGCGCCGGCGGCGCGCTCCGGGCCGAACCGCGCACCGATGCGGTGTCATCGGCGAAAATGGCGGCGCATGCCTGGCTGGTTACTGCGCTCAATCCGAAAAGCATCACCTTCTTCGTCGCCTTCCTGCCGCAGTTCCTCGACCGGCACGCGGATTTCTGGACACAGATGCTGATCTTCGAGACGACCTTCCTGACGCTCGCCTTCGCCAACGCCGTCGGTTATGCGCTGATCGCCGCAAGGGCGCGCAACGTCGTGCGCAATCCAAAGGCGATCCGCATCTTCAACCGCACCGGCGGCACGCTGCTGGTCGGCGCAGGCATCGCCACGGTGGCGATGCGATCGGGCAACTGAGGACACGCCATGGCGGTCAGGGATGCATTCGGCCTGACACTGTCTGGCGCGACGGAGGCCGGGTTTTCGTCCTACAGCCAGGCCGTGCGCGAATTGCAGTGCTTCATCGGCGATCCGGTCGGCTCCATTGACCGGGCAATCGCCGACGATCCCGGCTTCGTCATGGCGCAGGTGTTCAAGGGTTATCTCTTTGGCCTCGCCACCGAGCGTGAGGCGACGGCGGTGGCCAAGGCATGTCACGAGGCGGCGCTGCCGCTTGCCGCGACGACACGTGAGCAGGCGCATGTCGCCGCCCTTGGCCACCTTGCGGAGGGACGCTGGCACGAGGCCGCCCGCGTGCTGGAGGATATCGCCATCGAGTTTCCGCTCGATGCGCTGGCGCTGCAGACCGGGCACCAGATCGACTTCTTCACCGGCAACGCGCGCATGCTGCGCGACCGCATCGGCCGCGCGCTGCCGTCCTGGCAGAGCGGCATGCCGGGCTATCACGCCATACTCGGTATGCAGGCCTTTGGCCTGGAGGAAATGGGCGATTACGCGCGCGCCGAAAAACTTGGCCGTACGGCGGTCGATCTCCAGCCGCGCGACGGCTGGGCCCAGCATGCGGTGGCCCATGTCATGGAGATGCAGAGCCGGCAAAAGGACGGCATTCTGTGGATGCGCGCCAATCCCGAAGCGTGGACGCGGGAAAGTTTCCTGCAGGTGCACAATTGGTGGCACCTGGCGCTGTTCCACTACGATCTCGGCGAAATCGACGAGGTGCTGGCGCTCTATGACGGGCCGATCTATGGCGAGCGCTCGACGCTGACGCTCAACATGGTCGATGCCTCGGCGATCCTGTGGCGGCTGCATCTCGGCGGCGTCGATGTCGGCAGCCGCTGGGCGGCGCTCGCCGCCAACTGGTTGCCCAAGGCCAGCGCCGGCCATTATGCCTTCAACGACGCCCACGCAATGATGGCGTTTGTCGGTGCCGGCCTCGACGCGCCGGCCAGCGGCTTGCTCGAGGCGCAGCGCGAGGCGATGCGCGGCAAAGACGACAACGCCGCTTTCACCCGGGATGTCGGCCATCCCCTGACGCTCGCCATCAAGGCATTCGGCGAGGGCAATTATGCCGGGACGATACGCCTGATCCGGCCGATCCGGGCGATCGCCCATCGCTTCGGCGGCAGCCACGCCCAACGCGACGTCATCGACCTGACGCTGATCGAGGCGGCATTGCGTTCCGGTGATGGCGCGCTGGCAAGGGCGCTGGCGGCGGAACGCGCGCTGGCACGGCCGGACAGCCCGTTGTCGGCACTGTTTTCACGGCGCGCAATCGCTCTCGCCGCGAATTGACCAAGATCAAATCTTGCCTTAAAAACTGCCCCGGCCAGATTTTTTCGAGTGTCGAAAAAATCTTCGCGTGTTGACTGGAGCGTTTTTCCGGCAGCACGATTGCCGGGATATCTTCGCCGTCCGTGTCGCAGGACTGGGCTGGGGAGCAACAAAGACCGTCGCCGCCAGGCCTGACGGACATGGGAGGAAGCATGTATCTCGGCCTCGATCTCGGCACGTCGGGCGTCAAGGCGCTGCTGATCGATGCAAGTCAGGGCATCGTCGGTTCCGGCCATGCGCCGCTCGATGTGTCGCGCCCGCATCCCGGCTGGTCCGAGCAGAACCCGGCCGACTGGATTCGCGCCTGCGAAGCGGCGATCGCCGAGCTGCGGTCCACGCATGCGAAGGAGCTCGCGGCGGTGAAAGGCATCGGCCTTTCCGGCCATATGCATGGCGCCACCCTGCTCGATGCCGCCGACCAGGTGCTGCGCCCCTGCATCCTGTGGAACGACACACGCAGCCACGCCGAGGCGGCTGCACTCGATGCCGACCCGCGCTTTCGCAAGCTGACCGGCAACATCGTCTTTCCCGGCTTCACCGCGCCAAAGCTCGCCTGGGTGAAAAACAACGAACCGGCTGTTTTTGCCAAGGTGGCAAAGGTCCTGCTGCCGAAGGACTTTTTGCGGCTCTGGCTCGCCGGCGACCATATCTCGGAAATGTCGGATTCGGCTGGCACGTCGTGGCTCGACGTCGGCAAACGCGACTGGTCCTCCGAACTGCTCGCAGCGACGTCGCTCGATGAAAGGCAGATGCCGTCATTGGTCGAAGGCACGGCCAAGGCCGGTGCCTTGCGCGGCGAACTGGCTGCGAAATGGGGCATGCAGACGGGCATCCCGATCGCCGGCGGCGCCGGCGACAACGCGGCCTCGGCCTGCGGCATGGGCACGGTCGGCGCCGGCCAGGCTTTCGTCTCGCTCGGCACGTCGGGCGTGCTTTTTGCCGCCAACGCGTCCTATCTGCCCAATCCGGAAAGTGCGGTGCACACATTCTGCCACGCACTGCCCGGCACCTGGCACCAGATGGGCGTCATCCTGTCGGCAACCGATTCACTCAACTGGCTGTCGGCAATTGCGGGAAAAGGCGCCGTCGAGTTGACCGCCGAACTCGGCGATGCGCTGCAGGCGCCGACCGGTGTCTCCTTCCTGCCGTACCTGTCAGGCGAGCGGACGCCTCACAATGATTCCGTCATTCGGGGCGCCTTTACCGGGCTTGCCCACGAGTCCGGCCGCGCGGCGCTGACCCAGGCCGTGCTCGAAGGCGTCGCCTTCGCCTTCCGCGACAGCCTCGAAGCCCTGGCCAAAGCCGGCACGACGCTGACCCGGGTGACGGCGATCGGCGGCGGCTCGCGTTCGCGCTACTGGCTGAAGGCCGTCGCCACAGCGCTTGGCCTGCCAGTCGATATTCCAGCCGACGGCGATTTCGGCGCCGCCTTTGGCGCCGCCCGGCTTGGCCTGATCGCGGCGACCGGCGCCGATCCGCGCGCCGTGTGCACGGCGCCGGCGACGGACGCCACGGTCGAGCCGGTCGCCGCCCTCGGCGGTGCCTATGCAGATGCCTATCAGCGCTACCGCCAGCTTTACCCGGCGATCAGGAGCGCCACGGCGTGAGCGGTTTCCCACCCTCGCCGTGGCCTGCCGAGAAGGCCTCACTGTGCCGGCACCTTGTCGAGAAAGCCGGTGACGCTTTTCAGCCGGCCATTTTCGATGACGCCGATATCGGTGCCTTCGATGACGGACTCGACGCCTTCCGGCCCGAGATTCCAGGAGAAACGGATGGTATCGGCGAAGCCGTCCGGCTTGCCTTTCAGCGAGAACCTGAAGCCGGCAAAGCGCTGCTGCACGCCTTCGATCAGCGCAGCGATGCCGTCATGGCCGTCGCCCTGCATGATCGGATCGCGGTAGCCGACGTCCTCGGTGAAGGTCGCCTCGAGCAAGGCTTTCCTGCGTGCGGCGTCGCTCTCGTTCCAGGCGGCGATGTAGTTTTCGGCAATGGTGTTGAGGTCGGTCATGGTCTGTCTCCTTCGTTGGGTGGCTTTGACATGAGCCTTTTCGACCAGCGCCAGCGCGAAACCAATTACGCCTGAGGTAATCAGGCCGAACCATGCGAGAGGAAAAGAACATGAGCAGCGGTTTTTTCGGCGACATCCAACAGATCAAATACGAGGGACCGGATTCGACCAATCCGCTGGCCTACCGGTTCTACAATCCCGACGAGATTGTCGCCGGCAAGCGGCTCGAAGACCATCTGCGCTTTGCCGTCGCCTATTGGCATTCCTTTGCCTGGCCGGGCGGCGATCCGTTCGGCGGCCAGACATTTGACCGGCCGTGGTTTCCGAAGGCCGGCAGCACCGACACGATGGAGTTGGCCAAGCTCAAGGCCGACGTCGCCTTCGAGATGTTTTCGTTGCTGGGCGCGCCTTATTTCTGCTTCCACGATGCCGACGTGCGGCCGGAGGGCCGGGACTTTTCCGAAAGTGCGGCGCGGCTCGACGAGATCGCCGATTATTTCTCGGAAAAGATGAAGCAGACCGGCGTCAAGCTGTTGTGGGGCACGGCCAACCTGTTCTCCAACCGCCGCTTCATGTCGGGCGCCGCCACCAATCCCGATCCGGACGTCTTTGCCTATTCGGCGGCGACGGTGAAACACTGTATCGACGTCACCAAGCGTCTGAACGGCGAGAACTACGTGCTGTGGGGCGGCCGCGAGGGCTATGAGACGCTGCTCAACACCGACCTTGCCCGCGAGCAGGAACAGGCCGGCCGTTTCCTCAATCTGGTCGTCGATTACAAGCACAGGATCGGCTTCGAAGGCACCATCCTGATTGAGCCGAAGCCTCAGGAGCCAACCAAGCACCAGTATGATTACGACGTCGCCACCGTCTATGGCTTCCTCAAGCGTTTCGGACTGGAGAATGAGGTCAAGCTCAACATCGAGCAGGGCCACGCCATCCTGGCCGGCCATTCGTTCGAGCATGAACTGGCGCTGGCCAATGCGCTGGGAATCTTCGGCTCGATCGACATGAACCGCAACGACTACCAGTCGGGCTGGGACACCGACCAGTTCCCCAACAATGTGCCGGAGATGGCTCTCGCCTACTATCAGGTGCTGCAGGCCGGCGGCTTCAAGACCGGCGGCACCAATTTCGACGCCAAGCTCAGGCGCCAGTCGCTCGATCCGCAGGATCTGCTGATCGGCCATATCGGCGGCATGGATTGCTGCGCTCGCGGCCTCAAGGCGGCAGCGCGCATGGTCGAGGACAAGGCGCTGTCCGGCCCGCTCGCCGAGCGCTATGCCGGCTGGGATTCGGCCGAAGCCAAGGCGATGCTTGCCGGCAAGCGCACGCTGGAGGAAATTGCCGAGCGCGTCGTCAAGGAGAAGATCAAGCCGCAGCCCAGATCCGGTCGTCAGGAACTACTCGAAAACGTCGTCAACCGGTACGTCTGAGGCATACCATCCCGCGGCCGCATTGTTCAGCGGCCGCGGGATAAAGACGACTTTCCGCGGGGCTGACACCGACAAGGTTTGCCCGTGCGAAACTTTCGGTCTGCTTGCTGACCGGGCCTGGCATTTGCCTTAGCCGTGATCGAGGCCTCTCAGGTAGGCGCAGAACATGTCGGCCATGGCGTCGGCGTAGGCTTCGATCTCCGCGGGGGTTCGGGGCAACTCCGAGAACTGCTTCCCCACCGTGCTGAGCGTCGTCATGACCAGGTCGCCGGCCAATTCGCGAGTCGCTTGCGCGGCGTTGGGCAACGCCTTCTGCATGAAGAGCTGGATGGTGCGGTCTCCGGACGCCCTTGCCGCCTGCGCCTCAGGCGCGTCGCGGTAAAGCGGTGCGGCGTCGTCGAGCGCCACACGCACCGCGGCCTCGTCACACTCCGAGCGGAGGAAGGCGTGGACCAAGGCGCGCAGCCGTTCAAATGGCGGTTTCCCGACATCCTCGAGGATGTCGCGCAGCAAATCGGTCGTCTGCCGCCATTCGTCGCTCTGGAGCCGGAACAGGATCGCCGCCTTGTTCGGAAAATACTGATACAGCGATCCGACACTGACACCGGCCTTCTCGGCCACCCGCGCCGTGGTGAAGCGCTGCGCGCCTTCCCTCGCCAAAACCTGAACAGCAGCCTGCAAAATCGCAGCAACGAGCTCTGCCGAGCGGGCCTGCTTGGGCTGTTTTCGCGAGGAAATCCGCGGACTGCGGTGATCGCTCATTGAGAGGCGCGCCAATGCGATTAGTAAATGCGAATGATTAGTCGTATTTTGAGTGCCGCGCAAGAACGCATTCAATTCTGACTGGAGACCAACATGACTACACTGTCGACAACGCCGCTCGCGCCCCTGCTGGATCGCCTGTTCGAGGAAGCCGCTGCCGCAACGAGCCCTGCGGTGGCGGAGCTCTCCGCCGAAGATCGGATGCGCCTGGTTCGAAGCAAGACCGAATACCTCGATTTCTATGGGCGGCTAAAGGACCTCTGGCTTCCCGTTTCGCGAGAGACCGGCACGCTGCTCTACATGCTGGCACGGGGCAGCAGCGCAAGGACGATCGTTGAATTTGGAACCTCGTTCGGCATCTCGACCCTGCACCTTGCCGCAGCCTTGCGGGACAATGGCGGTGGCCGCCTCATCACCAGCGAGTTCGAGCCATCCAAGGTGGCGCGCGCCAGGAACAATCTGACGGCAGGCGGTCTCATCGACCTGGTGGAAATCCGAGAAGGAGATGCGGTGCAAACATTAAGCGTCGATCTTCCCGAAACCGTCGACCTGCTTCTGCTCGACGGCGCCAAAGCGCTCTATCCAGAGATCTTGAGTCTGGTCGAAAGCCGCCTCAGGCCGGGCGCCTTCGTCGTTGCCGACAACGCCGATCTTTGCCCCGAATACCTCGAGCGGGTGCGCTCGACCGGAGGCGGCTACATGTCCACGTCGTTCAGCGAGGATGTCGAGCTGTCGATGCGGCTTGGCTGAAGCACTGCCTGACCTACTGGTACGATCGTGCCCAAGATGGGCGGCGGCGGACAAAACTTTGCCCGGCGCCGCCCATCAATCGCCTCGCTCTTGCCTTCAAACAGCCGTCACGAACCTCCTATAGTGTGGTTCGTGGCGGGAACGGAAAGAAGGAGGCGAAACGATATGCAGCACGAACGCGAAATCGACGCCCTGCTCTCATCTGGCGAGGCCGGATCGATCATCGACCGGCTGATGGCGCTGCCGCACCCGAAGCAAGGTGCGCTGAGTGCGAACGAATGGGATCGCGCGGTCGCCAGCCGCTTCGAGACCCATCTTGCGAGACAAATGCGCTCGCAGATCGACGGCAACAGCGACCGCCTGGACGCTGCCTGATCTACCTTTGTCTATGCATGCCGTTGTCCCAAAACCGCTACGGACTTTTGGGCGACATGCATTATCCCTGACGCAACCTGACCGGCGCTTCGCCGAACGCTCTTGAAAACGCTCTGGAAAATGCCGCGGCGGACGAAAAGCCCGTTCGCCCGGCAATATCGGCCATAGCCACGCGCGTGTCGACCACCAGCCGGCGCGCGGCGCCGAGGCGCAGCCTGAGATAATAGGCGCCGGGCGTTTCGCCGATCGACTTGCGAAAGATACTTTCCAGCGTTCGTGCCGTCACCCCGGCGCGCTTGGCCACCGCGGCTATGGTCAGCGGCTGGTCGATATGCGCTTCCATCAGCCGGATGGCTTGCGCCAACCTGGGATCGTAGCCGTCGAGACGGCCGAGCGAGACCAGCGGCTGCGCGTCGGTCGCGGCGCGCGCCTGGTCGTAGATGAAGACGCTCGCGACATCGAGCGCCACGGCCATGCCGAGCCGCGTGCGAATCAGATGCAGCATCAGGTCGAAGGTCGGCGAGGCGCCGCCGGAGGTGAACACCGGGCCGTCGATGACGTAGCGATCGGGGCGCACGTCGACGCCGGGAAAGGCCGACGAGAAATCCTCCATGTCCTCCCAGTGGGTGGTGGCGCTGCGCCCTTCCAGCAAGCCCGCGCGCGCCACCAGCCACGTACCCGCCTCGACGCCGCCGCAGGCGCGTGCCGCGCGCGCCGCCCGGCGCAGTCCGGACAGCAGGGCCGATGTGGCATAGTTCTGCGTGCCGAATCCGGCGACGACGACCAGCATGTCGGTTGTGTCAGCCGCATCGAAGCGGCCGCTGACCGCCACCGGCAGGCCGCATGTGGTAACCGGCGCCTCGCCCGTCACCGAGACCAGCCTGAAATCGAACAGCGTCTCACCGGCAATGCGGTTTGCGGCGCGCAATGGATCGACGGCTGAGGCGACGCACATGATCGATGAGCCGGAGAATACCAGCAGCGTTACCTCGAGCGGCAAACGCTCGGCCTGAAAGATCGTCGGTTTTTCGTTTTTGGTCACACGATCTTCGTAAAACGCAAAACAGTTTCCGGCAAGTCAGGCATTCTTGCCCTACGTCCTATTGGGAGAGAGTCCGATGCCGTTAGCGATGAACCGTGAGGTCTTCATTACCTGTGCCGTGACCGGGTCCGGCAGTTCGCAGGATCGCAGCCCGCATGTGCCGCGTTCGCCCAAGCAGATCGCCGATTCGGCCATCGAGGCGGCAAAGGCAGGTGCGGCGATCGTCCACTGTCATGTGCGCGATCCCGAAACCGGCAAGCCCAGGCGCGACGTACACCTTTATCGTGAAGTAACGGAGCGCATCCGCGCGGCGGATGTCGATGTGGTTTTGAACCTGACCGCCGGCATGGGCGGCGACATGGTGTTCGGCCCGCCGGAAAACCCGCTGCCGCTGAACGAAAAAGCCACCGACATGGGCGGTGCCAGCAACCGCATGGAGCACGTCCGCCAGTGCTTGCCGGAAATCTGCACGCTCGACTGCGGCACGATGAATTTCGCCGAGGCCGACTATGTCATGACCAATACGCCCGGCATGCTGCGTGCCATGGGCGGCATGATGACGGCGCTCGGCGTCAAGCCGGAGATCGAGGCTTTTGACACCGGGCATCTGTGGTTCGCCAAGCAATTGGTCGAGGAAGAAGTGCTGAAGCCGGACGCCTTGGTGCAATTATGCATGGGTGTGCCGTGGGGGGCGCCGGACGACCTCAACACCTTCATGGCGATGGTCAACAATGTGCCGTCGACCTGGAACTGGTCGGCTTTTGCCATCGGCCGCAACCAGATGGCCTACGTCGCTGCCGCGGTGCTCGCCGGCGGCAATGTCCGCGTCGGGCTGGAGGACAATCTCTGGCTCGACAAGGGCGTGCTGGCGACCAATGCGCAATTGGTCGAGCGGGCGGTCAGCATCGTGTCGAATATGGGTGCCAGGGTCATCGGCCCGGACGAAGTCCGCAAGAAGCTCAACCTGACGAAGCGCGCACCGCTTTGAACAGGGAATCGGTTGGGAGGAGCCGCCGATGAAGACCGTGAAATTCACCGCCATGAAGGACGGCGACCGCGAGGATTACGCCTTCCTCACCGAGCACGAGATCGACTACGCGGCAAAGACCGGCGAACGGCTGCTCGACGCGCTCGTCCAGCTTGATGCGGGTCTCTCGGGCTACAAGATCACCCGGCTCGGCCATTCGCTGCAAGCGGCAACGCGGGCCTGGCGCGACGGCGCCGACACCGACTGGATTGCCTGCGCCTTGCTGCACGACATCGGCGACATCTACGCGCCCTATAATCATGACGAATATGCGGCGTCGATCCTGAAACCCTTCGTTCGCGAGCAATGCACCTGGGTGGTGGAAAAGCACGGCGACTTCCAGCGCCTCTATTACGCCCATCACCTCGGCGGCAATCCGCACGCCCGCGACCGTTTCGCCGGGCACATCTACTTCGACGATTGCGATGAGTTTTGCGAACGATGGGATCAGTCGAGCTTCGATCCCGACTACGAGACATTGCCGATCGATTTCTTCCGGCCCTTCGTGCTCGAAGTGTTCGCGCGCAAGGCCTATGACGCGTCCGTGATCCGTGCCGGCGAACGCGTCGCCCTCACCGACCCCGCAACAGCCAGCACAAGAACCGGAGCTTCCGCATGAGCATCATCAACAAGGCGGCAGCCATCGGCGGCGGCGTGATCGGCGCCGGTTGGGTCGCGCGGCTGCTGCTCAACGGCATCGACGTATCGATCTTCGATCCCGACCCCGAGGCATCACGCAAGGTCGGCGAGGTGATGAAGGGAGCGCGACGCGCCTACAAGCAGATGCTGCCCGGCGGCTTGCCGAAAGAGGGCAAGCTCACCTTCGCCAAGACGATCGCCGAGGCGGTGGCCGATGCCGATTTAATCCAGGAAAGCGTGCCGGAGCGGCTCGACCTGAAGCACCGCGTGCTGGCCGAAATCGACCTTTATGCGCCGGCCAACGCAATTGTCGGCTCCTCCACTTCCGGCATCAAGCCGACCGACATGCAGGTGGCGATGAAGAAGCATCCGGAGCGGCTGGTCGTCGGCCATCCGTTCAACCCCGTCTATCTGCTGCCGCTGGTCGAGATCGTCGGCGGCGAACAGACCTTTCCCGAGGCGATCGACGTCGCCAAGGAGATGTATGCCTCGATCGGCATGAAGCCGGTGGTGATCCGCAAGGAGATCGAAGCCTTCGTCGGCGACCGCCTGCTCGAAGCGGCATGGCGCGAGGCGCTGTGGCTGGTCAAGGACGGCATCTGCACGGTCGAGGAGCTCGACGACATCATGCGCTATGGCTTCGGCCTGCGCTGGGCGCAGATGGGCATGTTCCAGGTCTATCGCGTCGCCGGCGGCGAGGCCGGCATGCGGCACTTCATGGCGCAGTTCGGCCCGTGCCTGAAATGGCCCTGGACCAAGCTGATGGACGTGCCGGAGTTCAACGACGAGCTGGTCGAGCTGATCGCGACCCAGTCGGACGACCAGGCGCACGGTCTGTCGATCCGCGATCTCGAAAAGATCCGGGACGACAATCTGGTCGCCATCATGGAGGCACTGTCGAAGCAGAACAAAGGCAAAGGCTGGGGTGCCGGCGCCTTGCATAGGGACTACACCAGGCAGTTGGCCAAGCTTGCGGCAAAGAAGCCCAGCGCCTCCAGGGCGGCCGAAAAGGCCAAGGCTGAAAAGCCGAAGAAAAAGAAGAGAGGCTGAGACCATGGATTTTGGTCTTTCGGAGGAGCAGAAGCTCATCGTCGAGACGACGCGGGCCTTCGTCGAGAACGAGCTTTACCCGCATGAGCGCGAGGTTGAACGCACCGGCGTGCTGCGCCGCGAGCTGATCGAGGAGATCAAGGCCAAGGCGATCGAAGCCGGCCTCTATGCCGCCAACATGCCAACGGAAGTCGGCGGCGCCGGGCTCGATACAGTGACCTGGCTGCTCTATGAAAAGGAACTCGGCCGCGCCAATTACGCGCTGCACTGGACCTGCGTGGCGCGGCCTTCGAACATCCTTCTCGCCGGCACGCCGGAGCAGCGCGAAAAATATCTGTTTCCCTGCATTCGCGGCGAGAAATGGGATTGCCTGGCAATGACCGAGCCGGGCGCCGGCTCCGATCTGCGCGGCATGAAGGCAACCGCCGTGCAAGACGGCGACGACTGGGTGCTGAACGGCACCAAGCATTTCATCAGCCATGCGGACCTCGCCGATTTCGCCATCGTCTTCATGGCCTCGGGTGAGGAAGAGTCTTCGCGTGGAAAACGCAAGAAGATCACCGCCTTTTTCGTCGACAAGGGCACCAAGGGTTTCACCGTGCGCGACGGCTACCGCAACGTCTCACATCGCGGCTACACCAATGCCATCCTCGAATTCGACGATTGCCGGTTGCCGGCCAGTCAGGTTCTGGGCGAGGTCCACAAAGGCTTCGACGTCGCCAATTCATGGCTTGGCGCGACGCGCCTGCAGGTCGGCGCCACCTGCCTCGGCCGCGCCGAGCGGGCGCTTGGCCACGCCGTCGAATACGCCGCGCAGCGCCAGCAGTTCGGCCAGCCGATCGGCAAATTCCAGGGCGTGTCGTTCAAGCTCGCCGACATGGCGACCGAGCTGAAGGCCGCCGACCTGATGGTGTTCGAAGCCGGCTGGAAGTACGATCAGGGTACCGTCACCGACCAGGACATGGCCATGGCCAAGCTGAAGGCCACCGAGATGCTTGCCTTCGTCGCCGACGAGGCGATCCAGATCCATGGCGGCATGGGGCTGATGGACGACCTGCCACTGGAACGCATCTGGCGCGACGCCCGCGTCGAGCGCATCTGGGAAGGCACTTCGGAAATCCAGCGACACATCATCTCGCGCGCGCTGCTGCGCCCGTTCGGGGGCTAGAGCGTGACCCCAAAAAGTGAAATCCGGTCTTTGGAAAAGATCATGCTCAGACGAAAAGATGACAATGCACAGGCTTGAACGTCTTTTGCGGCCGAAATCGATCGCTGTCTTCGGTGGTGCGCAGGCGGCGGCCGTCGTCGCGCAATCGATCAAAATGGGCTTTGCCGGCGAGATCTGGCCGGTGCATCCGACCAAGGACGAGGTCGCCGGCCGCAAGGCCTATCGCTCGGTGGCCGAATTGCCCAGTGCGCCGGATGCCGCTTTCGTCGGCGTCAACCGGCACTTGACCATCGAAGTGGTCAAGGCGCTGGCGGAGCGCGGCGCCGGCGGTGCGGTCTGCTTCGCCGCCGGCTTTCTCGAAACCGAGGCCTATGACGAAGACGGCGAGCGGCTGCAGGCCGAACTGGTCGAGGCGGCCGGCCAAATGCCGATCATCGGGCCGAACTGCTATGGGCTGATCAATTACGCCGACGGCGCGCTTTTGTGGCCCGACCAGCATGGCGGCATCAGGCTGCCGGAAGGCGGTCGCGGCGTTGCCATCATCACCCAGTCGTCGAACATCGCCATCAACATGACGATGCAGAAACGCGGCCTGCCGATCGCCTTCCTGATGACCGCCGGCAACCAGGCGCAGACCGGGCTTTCCGAAATGGCGCTCGGCCTGATCGAGGACGACCGCGTCACCGCGCTCGGCCTGCATATCGAGGCCTTCGATTCGGTAGCCGGCTTCGAAAGGCTGGCGGCACGGGCACGCGAGCTGAAGAAGCCTGTTATCGCCATGAAGGTCGGCCGCTCCGAGCAGGCGCGGCAGGCGACCGTCTCGCATACCGCGTCGCTGGCCGGCTCGGACGCGGCGTCCGGCGCTTTCCTGAGGCGGCTCGGCATCGCCCGGATCGATTCAATTCCCGCCTTCATCGAGGCGCTCAAGCTATTGCACGTCACTGGCCCCCTGCCCGGCTACCGGCTGTCATCGATGAGCTGCTCGGGCGGCGAGGCGTCGGTCATGGCCGACAGCGCCGAAGGCCGCTGGGTGACGTTTCCGCCACTCACCCCCGAGCACCGCGCGCGGGTCAAATCGACGCTCGGGCCGCTGGTCGCGGTGGCCAACCCGCTCGACTATCACACCTTCATCTGGAACAACGAACCGGCGATGACCGCCGCCTTCACCGCCATGGTGTCTGGCGGCTTCGACCTCAATATGCTGGTGCTCGACTTTCCGCGTCCCGACCGCTGCTCGGACACGGACTGGTGGGCGACGCTGCGCGCCTTCGAATCGGCGCTGAAGACCAACAGCGCGCAGGGCGCGATCGTCTCCTCGTTGCCGGAAAACCTGCCCGAGGAATACACTGCCGGCCTGATGGCGCGGGGCATGGTGCCGCTGTTCGGCATTTCCGAGGCCATGGACGCCGCCCAGGCGGCAGCCTTCATCGGCTGGGCGTGGCGCGAGCCGCAGGCGCAGCCGATCGACACTTCCGCGTCCGGCGCGCCGGCCGGCGACCATGTCACGCCGGACGAGGCCGAGGCGAAGGCGCGGCTCATCGAGGCCGGGCTCCCCGTGCCGAAGGGCGAGCGCGCCGGCAATGCGGTCGAAGCTGTGATCTCCTCGATGGCGCTCGGCTTCCCGGTGGCGCTGAAGGCTCTTGGCGTCATCCACAAGTCCGAGCTCGACGCGGTCCGGCTCAACCTCAGGGATGCCGAATCGGTCAGCACCGCCGCCCATGATCTCGGCCCGCTCGGCACCGGCCTTTATGTCGAGCGCATGGTGCGCGACGGCGTCGCCGAGCTGCTGGTCGGCTTCACTCGCGACCCGATGTTCGGCGCGGTGATGACGCTCGGCACCGGCGGCGTGCTGGTCGAGCTGTTGCGCGACAGCGTCACACTGATGCTGCCGGCGACCCGTGATGACATCGAGGCCGCTTTGCGCGGGTTGAAGCTGTTCCCGCTGCTCGACGGTTATCGCGGTCGGCCGAAGGCCGATGTCGCAGCTGCAATCGATGCGATATCGGGCATTGCTGCTTTCGTGCAGCAAAATGCCGGCGAGATCGAGGAGCTCGACATCAATCCTCTGATCGTCTGCACCGAGAGCAAGGGCGCCTGGATCGCCGACGCGCTGCTGGTGCTGGGAGAGAACAAAAATGTCTGACGTCATCACCACCCGCCGCGAGGGCACGATCCTCGAAGTCATGCTCGACCGGCCCAAGGCCAATGCCATCGACCTGAAGACGTCGCGGCTGATGGGCGAGACGTTCAAGGGGTTTCGCGACGATCCCGACCTGCGCGTCGCCATCGTCAAGACCGCCGGCGACAAGTTTTTCAGCGCCGGCTGGGACCTTAAGGCAGCGGCTGGCGGCGATGCCGTCGACGGCGACTATGGCGTCGGTGGCTTCGGCGGGCTGCAGGAATTGCGCGACCTCAACAAGCCGGTGATCGCCTGCGTCAACGGCATGGCGGTCGGCGGCGGCTTCGAGCTGGCGCTGTCCTGCGACCTCATCTACGCGTCGGACCACTCCTCCTTCGCGCTGCCCGAAATCCGCGCCGGCACGCTGGCCGATGCGGCAACGATCAAGCTGCCGAAGCGCATCCCTTATCACGTCGCCATGGACCTTTTGTTCACGGGCCGCTGGATGGATGTCGCCGAGGCGCATCGCTGGGGCCTGGTCAACGAGGTGCTGCCCAAGGAAAGACTGGAGGACCGCGTCTGGGAGATCGCCCGGCTGCTCGCCAGCGGCCCGCCGCTGGTCTTCGCCGCGATCAAGGAAACGGCCCGGGTCGCAGAATCGCTGACCTTCCAGGATGCCATGAACCGGGTGACGCGCCGGCAACTGCCGACGGTTGACGCGCTCTACGGCTCGGAGGACAATCTCGAGGGTTTTCGCGCCTTTGCCGAAAAGCGCGATCCGGTGTGGAAGGGCAGATAGTGAGTGTCCCTGGAACGACGGCGTTCCGTCCCAGAGGAGGGTGTTCAGGCGGATTCGTCACTATCCGTTCCGTTCCCATGACTAACTACAAGAAACTCATCGACGCCGAGACCTGGGCGTTCATCGAGCGGACCAATTCGTATTATCCGCCGGATACGATCGACTACACGATCGCCGAGCAGCGCGCGATCTACGACCGGATGTGCCGCGAATTCTCTGCCGGCTATCCGGATGGCGTGACGGCTGAAACCACCGCCATTGCCGCGCCAGCGCACGACGTCCCGATCCGCATTTATCGCAGCGCGGCGCCGAACGCCTCTGCGATGGTGCTCTATGTCCATGGCGGCGGCTACATCCTCGGCGGGCTCGACAGCCACGACGATGTCTGCGCCGAGCTTTGCGCCCGCACCGGCTATGAGGTGGTCTCGGTCGACTACCGGCTGGCGCCGGAACATCTGCACCCGGCCGCCTTCGACGATGCGATGGGCGCCTTCGAATGGGCCACCGCCACTTACGAATGCCCCGTCCTGCTCTGCGGCGACAGCGCCGGCGGCAATCTCGCCTGTGCCGTCAGTCATGCGACGCGTGGCCACGTGACAAAGCCGGTCGGCCAGGTGCTGATCTATCCTGGCCTTGGTGGCGATCGTTCACTCGGTTCCTATGTCACGCATGCCGAAGCGCCAATGCTGACGATGCGCGACCTGGAGTTCTATAAAAACATCCGGACTGGCGGAGTGGACGCTACAGGCGACATCACTTTGTCTCCGCTCGCCGACGCCGATTTCGCCTATCTGCCGCCTACCGTCGTGATCACCGCCGAATGCGACCCGTTGTCGTCGGACGGCGAAGCCTATCGCGACCGCGTCGTTGCCGCAGGCGGACGTGCCTGGTGGCTCGAGGAGCCGGGGCTGGTGCACGGCTATCTCAGAGCCAGGCACACGGCCGGCCGCGCCCGCTCGAGCTTTACCCGGATTGTCGATGCCGTGACGGTACTTGGGAAGGGCGAATGGATCTGGTGAGGGCTGTCCTCCTCACCGCGAAGGGCCTTTATCGGCCGCTATAGCTCTACTTGCGGCGGCGTCGGCCGGAGACCCGCCTCAACCAAGGTCCCAAATGAAAGGCGCTCATCAGCAGGTACATCGGGACCATGCCGCCCAGCGGCGACGCATCTTGCCCGGTCGAGCACATCATATCCGGCGCTCCGCCAAGAAACGTCAGCAGCGCCATGGTTGCGAAGGCCGGCGCGGCCGCAAAGGACAGCCAATCGGCTGCGCCAAGGCCGGCCGGGCTCGCATCGGCGGTGGATCCGCCTGCATGAATCTCGCTCATGGCCATAGTCCTGCATAACGAGCGGGATGCGTCGAATGAACGTGCATCCCGCTCCTCCAATTGTCCTAGCCGCATTTCCGCGACGCCAAACGTTCTATTCGGTGCGGTTCCGGAACGCGGCCTCTCCGGCGTCCGACACCTCGACCCACTTGTTGTCGGGAACGGTTTCGGCGCCATAATTGTCGTGCCAGTTCCACCACTTGTACGTCGGCGTCTGCGGATAGCCTTCGGGCGAATCCTCCCAAACCTCCTGGCGGCCGAGCGGCGACAGGTCGAGATAGCTCCATACGGTCCCCATCGCCTCGTCGCCGCGGTTGTTGATGAAGTAGGTACGGAACACGCGATCGCCATCGCGGATGAACACGTTATGGCCGTGCCACTCGTCAACGCCGAAATCGGCATCGAAGCTGTCGGTGATGGTGTACCAGGGCATCTTCCAGTCCATCCGCGCCTTCAGCCGCGCAATGTCGGCCTGCGGTGCGCGCGAGGCGTAGGCAAGCGTGGTGTCGCGGGCGTTCAGATGGGCAAGATTGCCGACCTGGTCTGCCCCCAGCGAGCAGCCGCGGCAAGCGTGATCGGGCCAGCCGAATACGCCGGGCTCGAAGAAAGCGCGGTAGACGATCAGCTGACGGCGGCCCTCGAACAGGTCGAGCAGGCTCACCTTTCCGTTGGGGCCCTCGAACGTATAGGCCTTCTCCACCGCCATCCACGGCATCCGCCGACGCTCGGCGGCCAAGGCGTCGCGAGCCCGGGTCACGGTTTTCTCCTTCACGAGCAACTGCTGGCGCGCGGCCTCCCACGCATCAGGCGAAACGACCGGTGGTGTCTTCATCGCGAGCCGCGTCGTCTGCTCGCCTGTGCCATTCTGATGTGCCGTCATTGTGCATCTCCCTTGCTGGTCTGTTGTCGCACCATTCCCGGCGCGACGTGTTGCTGATCGGTCATGAGCCAGGATAGGGGCGATAGCGGATTGGCGAGAGTGACAAGTGTGACGCGATTCCGACGGGTTCGCTGATCACGGCCAATTTCGCCGCCCCGTGACGCCTCTGCTCATTCGTGCCCGGACTGCTGAATGGGCCGTGCGCCAGCCAGGTAGCGATCATTGTCAAACGGTTCGGCCTGGTTGCTGTCCGGGCTCCACAGCTGCCGGTGGGTTCGTGTGAGATCGCCGAGATAGACATGCAGCGCACCGGATCGCGCGCTGCCCGTATTCGCAACCGCATGCACGGTATTTGACGCCATGTGCACGACGGCAGGCGCTGCGATGTCCTGCCTTTCGGGAACATCGAGTTCGCTGCCGGCAACGGGATAGATGAAGTTCGTCTCGCTGCCCTTGTAGATGCCGATCAAGGCATCCATCAGGTGGTTGTGGGGCGGGTACTGCAGGCCGGGCGACAACGTGATGTGATAGATCGTCAGGTTCGGGCTGGCATGCAAAAGAACCTCGTCGTCGTCTTCTTCGTGAGCGAGTGTTCCCGATGCGTGAAAACGGTTGATGTAATCGCCCAGGACCGTCCTTACCGCTTCGAGGGGATCTGGCCCCTTCGCGGCATTGACGATATCATCGGCAACAGCGTAGAGAGGCGAGTTGGCGGGTAAAGGCATATCAGTTATCCTCCCTGAGATGCTCAGATTTTCAACCTGAGGTGCTCACGCTAGCGAATGTCGATGCCAGCGTCAACCGGACAGCCAAACGGACAAAATATGAAAACGACGAAGTTGACCGCCGAACCGGCAAGGCCGGCCACGGTCGAGGCGACAGCACTGTCAGCCGCCGACGTCCTTCGCAGGGAACAGGCATATGAGCAGCTGAGGAACGACATCATTGCCTGCGTGCTGCGCCCGGGCGAAGCGCTGACCGAAAAACAGATCGGCGATCGATACCAGATCAAAAAGGCAACCATCCGCGCGGCGTTGGCCCGTCTGATGCAGGAAGGTCTGGTCAGGAGCGAGCCGCGCCGCGGCTACGTCGTTGCAACGCTCAGCCTGCGGGACGTCAACGAGATCTTCGATGTCCGCAGCTTGATCGAACCGGAAGTGTTCAGGGTGGCGGCATCGAACATTACCGAGCGCGGGCTGGAGGACATCGGGCTGGCAGCGAAAAAAGTGCTGAAGCCGGAGACGTTGCGTAGTCATGTTGCATTCCTGGCGGCGGATCGTGCGTTTCGTCTGGCCCTTGCGGGGCTCTCGGGAAATTTACGACTGGCGCATCTACTGGACCAGATACTCGACCAGTCGGCGCGGGTTCTCCACCTTGGGTTCAAATCCCGCGACTTCACCCAGTTGATCATCGCCCAGCAAAAGGAACTGGTTCTTGCCTGCGAGGCAGGCGACGTTTCCGGCATCGTCAAACTTGCCCGTTCGCAGTGCCTGTTTCTCAAGAAGCAGGTGCTCGAGGCTTTGCTTGCCGGTTCCAAGCTTCGGGACGTCAATTTGCAGCCCTTCGCCTAGAGCGGTTCTCCTGGAACCGGTAACCGGCTCTAACTATCTGTTTTGCCGCATTTATGCGGGCGCCGAATGATTCCATTTGGCTGCAAAATGCTCAGAGGGAAAGTTGGCCGTTCGGTGCGACCGCCACCTTGGCGCAACGGCGCCGGCGGGGCTTGTTCACCCCACCGAGGAAGATGCCGCCGAGCGACCAGAATGCCTGGCCGCCAAGCGACTGCTCCGGCTCCTGCTCGACGGCCTTTGCCGGCCGCAGTCAGTTCGGCGGCCGCGACAAAGCCGGCAAGGCCGGCGCCGACGATGATCACATCCGCATCGTCGGGCATCTATTTGGCCAAGATCTCGTCCAAAAAACCGGCCCGTTGCAGGATCACGGCCGGCCTAGACTGCCTCCCAGCCTTCCTTCTCGCCGGCGCGGAAGATGGCATCGATGACCTTCTGGTTGAGCACCGATTCTTCCAGGGTGAAGACACGATCCTTGCCACCCTGTGCCGCGCGCGCGAAGGCCTCGACTTCCAGCCGGTACTGTTGCGTGCCGGGAAAGCGGAAGACCTGCGCCTCGCTGTGGTTCTGGTTGTGCAGTTCGACGCGGTGATGGTCGTAGAGTCCGGCGTTAAACGGTGAGAACACCTCGATGAAGCCCTTCTCGCCGTGAAAGACCATCACCTGGCGTGCCGCCATCTGTGTCGACAGGTAAAACGACAACTCGAAGTCGCCGAAATCGGCGCGGATCGAGGAATAGATGTCGGTGCCGAATGTCTTGTCGCGCTCGATCGTCGCCTGGACGCGCAGTGGCTCCTTGCCGGTCGAAAAGCGCGTCGATACCGTCGGATAGACGCCGATGTCGGGCAGCGCGCCGCCGCCGAGATCGAGCTTGTTGCGCATGTTGTTGGGGTCGACATTGTAATAGGAGAACGCGCCCTGGACATGGCGCAGCCCGCCGATGGCGCCGTTGGCGATCAGCTCGCGCACCTTGATCCATTGCGGATGGTAGACGACCATGAAGGCTTCGCAGACCAGCACCTTCCTGGCATCGCGCAGCTTGATCAGTGGCGGAATGTCCTTGGCGTCGAGCGCCAGCGGCTTTTCGACCAGAACATGCTTGCCGGCCTCGATCGCCTTGGCTGTCCATTCGACATGCTGCGAGGTCGGCAGCGGAATGTAGACGCCGTCGATGTCGCTGGAGGCGAGCAGTTCCTCATAGGAGCCGAAAGCGTGGCGCGCGCCGAAGCGTTCGCCCAGCGCCCGGGCTTTCGACAGATCGCGGCTGGCGATCGCCGACAGCACGCCGTTCTCCGCCTCGACGATTGCCGGCAAAAGCTGCTCGCGGCCGATTTTGGCCGTCGACAAAACACCCCATCGGAACATCAGATTTCTCCTCTCGATTGCAGGCCTGGAGGTTTGCCTGAAATCGACGGAAAAGCCAATGCAGGAGCATGGTTCCTCGCCCCACGAAGTGGGGAGAGGAACCCAGGTCCTGCAGTGACGGTGAAACCGCAGGGAGAACCGCTCAACCTCTTCTACCCGTCAGCGTCATGTCGAATTCGACGACGTTGGAATAAATCGGCGTGCCGACATCCATGCCATAGCGCGACCGCAACACCTTGCCTGTGACGTGGAACTTTATCGTGCCCGCCTTGAGGCCGCCGAGCTCGGCCGTGAACTTTTCCTGAAAGGTCTTGCCGCGCGCCGTCAGCCGGCCGGTGACAAGGGCCGACGTGTCGCCGGTGCGTTTGACGCTGGTCGAACGGAACTGGATCTCCGGATTGTTGGTCGCGTCGAAAACCGCGTCCGAGCGGAGAAAGGCATCGATGCGACTTTGGCCGGTACCGACGCTTTCGGGGAAGATGGTGAAATTGACCTGGGACCGGCCGACATCGCTGTTGTCGATAAGGATATTGCCCTTGAAGCGGGAGAAGGCACCGTCGAGCCCGCCGCCGCCGAGCTTGGCGATGGAGAAGTGGATGCTGGAACTCCCTGGGCTGATCGCGTAGCTGCCGGCCGCCTCGCCAAGGGCAACGGCGGCGAAAACAGGCATGGCAAAACAAGCGGCGGCTGCCGCAAATCCGAAGATGCGCGCGTACATGGAAATGGTCCTCTTGGCAGGCAACGCTTTCTTGCGTCCTCGCCCCATGAACGAATGAGCCGCCCGCTCTATTCCGTCTCGCGATGTGACGAAGCCGTGATCATGCGCGTCAGCACGGTATCCCTCAGCCAGAAATGATGACGCAGCGCAGCGGCGATATGCAAAGCGACAAGTCCGATGCCGGCATAAGCGAGATACCAGTGCGTCGCTGCCCAGAAGCTTTCTGCCATGTCCGATTCACCAAGCGGCAGATTGGGCATGACGAACAGATTGAACGGCACGCTCGGGATCTCCAGCACCGAGACCGAGACCAGTGCCCAGCCGGACAGCGGCAGAGCGAGCTGAAAAGCATAAAGCGCAAGATGGACAAGCGGCGCCATGCGGCGCTCGAAAGGGCCGACTGAGCGCGGCAGCGGCGGGGCCGGTCTGCCAAGGCGCCAGGCGATGCGCAGGATGACCAGCCCAAGCAGCAGGAAACCGAAGGATTTATGCAGCTGAATCAGCTCGAAGGCGGTGCGCTGGCTGGACAGCCGCACCATGACGAAGCCGAGCACGAACTGGCCGATAAAGAGCGCCGCGATCAGCCAGTGAAGGATGATCGCTGTCCAGCCGTAGCCGGTCGGCTGGTGTTTGGGTAGTGCTGACATGGTCTGTGAACGAATGCCAGGTCGGCTTTCTTCCATCCCGGAAAGGCGGTTTCCACTTATGTTTGGAGACGACCAATTGCCGGTGCCAACGGCCGTAAGACGAGCATTCACGCCGAAATAGATTGCCCTCCGCTGTTTCGACGGTGCCACTATGTACTCACTTTGAAGAAATCGACAAAGGCCCTGAGCGCCGGCCGCATCTGGCGTCGGCTCGGATAATAGACGAAAAAACCATCGAAGGGCGGGCACCAGTCCTCCAGCACGCGAACGAGCTTGCCGGCGGCGAGCGGGTCGTGGACATAGTCCTCGAACACGAAGGCGAGCCCGGCGCCGTCAACCGCAGCATTGGCAATCAGATGGTCCTCGTCGAGGATCAATGGCCCTTGCACCGGGATTTCGATCTCCTCGCCGTTTTTCCCGAATTCCCAGCGATAGATGATGCCGCTGGAGAAGCGGAGGCGGATGCAGCGGTGAGCGGCGAGATCGCGCGGATGCTGCGGCTTGGGCCTGGTCTCGAAGTAGGATGGCGTGCCGACCACCGCGCCGCGAAGGTTCGGCCCGATGCGCACTGCGATCATGTCGCGCTGCAGGCTCTCGCCCAGCCGCACACCGGCATCGAAGCCGCCCTCGACCACATCGGTGAAGCGGTCGTCGATGACGATCTCCAGCACGATGTCGGGATAGGCAGCCGCAAAGGCGCCGAGCCTTGGCGTCAGCGCCAGGTGGGCGGCGGTGCGCGGCACGGTCAGCCTGAGATTGCCCGCCGGCCGGTCGCGCGCCTCGATCGCCGATTCCAGCGCCAGGTCGATTTCCGACAGCGCCGGCCTGAGGCGCTCGAGCAGTTGCGCGCCCTCCTCGGTCGGAGCGACGCTGCGCGTGCTGCGCGCCAGAAGGCGCACGCCGAGACGCGCTTCCAGGCTGGACACCGCGTGGCTGACCGCCGACGGCGCGATTGCCAGCTCCTTGGCGGCGCCGCGAAAACTGCCGCATTGGGCGACCGTTGCCAGCACGGCAAGCTGTGAAAGATGTGTTCGCTTCATTGATCTATTTTTGGGAACAGCTCGTGCACATAAGAGGCGATTATCGAACGCTGCGCAAGACGGTATCTCCGTGGCATCACAACCATCACAACAAGGAGACACGTGATGCAAACCCGCAAGCTCGGCAATGAACTCGACGTCTACCCAGTCGGCCTCGGCTGCATGGGGATGAGCTTTGCCTATGGTGGCCAGCCGGAGGCGGAGGCGATTGCCACGCTGCGCCACGCCGTCGAGATCGGGGTCAATTTCTTCGACACCGCCGAGGTCTATGGCCCCTACGAGAACGAGATCCTGGTCGGCAAGGCGCTGAAGCCGGTGCGTGATCGTGTGACGATCGCGACCAAATTCGGCTTCAAGATCCTCGAAGAAGGCAGCGGCACCGAGCGCATGGCCGGCGTCGACAGCCGCCCGGAGCATGTCAAGGCGGTGGCCGAAGCGTCGTTGAAGCGGCTGGATACCGAGATCATCGATCTCTACTACCAGCACCGCGTCGACCCCAGCGTGCCGATCGAGGATACGGTCGGCGCCATGGCCGAGCTGGTGCGCGAGGGCAAGGTGCGGACGCTCGGCCTGTCGGAGGCGAGTGCGGCGACCATCCGCCGGGCGCATGCCGTGCATCCGATCGCCGCGGTGCAGAGCGAATATTCGTTGTGGAGCCGCGATCCGGAGGAGGAGGTGTTTGCCGTCTGCCGCGAGCTCGGCATCGGCTTTGTCCCCTATAGCCCGCTCGGCCGCGGCCTGCTCACCGCCACGATCGCCAAGCCCGATGTTCTCGGCGCCGACGACTGGCGCCGGGGGTTGCCGCGCTTCCAGGCCGACGCCATGGCGGCCAATGCGGCGGTCGTCGCCGTGCTGGAAAAGATGGCCGCCGAGAAGGACGTGGCGCCGGCGCAGCTGGCGCTCGCCTGGGTGCTGCATCAGGGCGACTTCATTGTGCCGATCCCCGGTGCCCGCAAGATCCGACATCTCGAACAGAATACGGCGGCAGCCGATATCGTGCTGACCCCGGCCGAAGTGGCAGCCATCGGCGACGCCCTGTCGCCGGAAAAGGTGATGGGCAAGCGCTATACCGAGGAGCTGCTGGCCGTGGTCGACGGGTGAACGGCAATCGACAGTGCAATCGAAACGGGGCGTTTCGGCACCCCGTTTCGAGTGCCGCAGCGGTGCAAATAATTGGGAGAAATTGGCGCGACCTCCGTCCTGCCGGACATCTCCCCCTCAAGGAGGGAAATTGGACGTCACCTCGGCTTTCGCCAATCACCGGCGCCGGAAGGGCGGGCAGGGCGATGGAACTGCCAATCTTCCCCTTGCGGGGAAATGCCCGGCAGAGGGGGGTGCCTCGCGCCAACATTCTACCAAGGCACGACAGTAATCTCCGGCCAGCACTCCTGTGCCCGCCTGCCCTTCATTTCATGGGTCCGCTGATTATCCAGCACCCTGTTCGGCGTGATGCGGAACGAAAAAATGTCGTCGAGCCCGAACGGCGCCACCAGATCGAGGCGCCCCTCGGCATCGTAGCGCACGCCGACTGCATGCGTCTTCGACGCAAAATAGCTGACCGATTCGCTAGCGCTCATATAACGCGGGCATTCCTGCCCGAACTTGCTCGGATACCACAGATGCACCCGCGCCTGATTGCGAACCTCGACCGGCACCGTCAGCCCTTCGAAATGCGCTGCTGCACAACGAATGACCAAATCCTCGGCCTCGTAGGACAGATCGTTCTCATCGAAATAGAACAGGTCGACATCTTTGATGCCGTACCCCGAAGGCTTTCCGGTCAGATGGTTCCAAACGCTGTTGTAGAGCGCACCGGAGACGACCAGCCAGTCCGGCAGGCCTAGCCCCCGTACCCGCGACAGCGTCTCGCCGATCAGCGGATCGGCCGAGACGATATCGAGAAAGACTGGACGCTGTTCCTCGAAGGGCAGCCCCGAATAGCGCAAATGGTCCATCGCCCTTTGGACGGCGATTCGCCAGGCTCTCGCAACCCCTCAGCCGCGCAGCACGCCGCCGGTCTGCTTGTGCACGTTCTCGACGATGCGCTTGGCCAGCGCCTCGAAATCCTCATCGGTCAGCGTCTTTTCGACGGGCTGGATCGACACCTCGATGGCGATCGATTTCTTCGCCGCGCCGAGGGCGGCACCCTCGAAAACATCGAACACCGAGACGCCGGAAATCAGCTTCCTGTCTGCGGCAAGAGCGGCGCGAACGAGTGTGCCGGCTTCGACCGCCTTGTCGACGACGAAGGCGAAGTCGCGCTTGACCGCCTGGAAGGCGGACAGATCGAGCCTTGGCTTTGTCCGCGTCGGCTTGGCCTTAGGCTCAGGCACCGCATCAATGAATACTTCGAAGCCGCAGAGCGGGCCGGAGACGTCAAGCCCTTCCAGCGTCTTCGGATGGAACTCGCCAAACGTACCAAGGATTACCTTCGGCCCAAGCTTGATCGTGCCGGAGCGGCCGGGATGATACCAGGCCGGGCCGCCGGCCTCGATCTGCAGCCGCTCGACCGGCGCGCCGCAGGCTTCGAGTGCAGCGATCGCATCGGCCTTGGCATCGAAGACGCCGACGGCGCCGGCGTTGCCGGCCCAATGGCGGCCGGAGCCCTCGAGCTTGGCGGTGCCGCGCCGCACGCCGGCGGCAACGCGCCGCTGCTGGTCGGCGCCGTCGCCCTCGTAAGTGCCCGACACTTCGAACAGCGCGACATCGCCGATGCCCTTGTCGGCATTGCGTTGCGCTGCCGCGATCAGCCCCGGGAGCAGCGACGGCCGCATATCCGACATATCGGCGGCGATCGGGTTGGCAAGCTTTAGCGCCTGCTGGCCGCCGCCGAACAATTCGGCGTGTTTTGCCGGAATGAACGACCAGGTGACGGCCTCCATCATGCCGCGCACGGCAAGCGCCCGCTTGGCGGCGCGGGTGCGTATCTGCAGCACAGTCAGGATCTTGGCGTTGACCGCATCGTGCGAACCAAGCGGCTGCGGCGCGATATTGTCGACGCCATGGATGCGCATGACCTCCTCGACCAGGTCGGCCTTGCCGTCGACATCCGGCCGCCAGGACGGGACCGCTACATTGACGACATCGCCCGTGCCCTCCGGCCTGAAGCCGAGGCGGGCAAGAATGTCGAGGCTCGTCGAGCGCGGCACTTCGATGCCGGTCAGCCGCTTCACTTCCGACAAAGGGAACGAGACGATCTTCGGCCGATGGCCGGCATAGCCGACGACCTCGGTTTGCGCCGGCGTGCCGCCGCAGAAATCGAGCACCAGCTTCGTTGCCAGCTCCAGGCCGGGAACCATCATTTCCGGGTCGACGCCACGCTCGAAGCGGTAGCGTGCATCGCTGATGATGCCGAGCGTGCGGCCGGTGCGGGCGGTGGCGATCGGGTCCCAAAGCGCCGACTCGATCAGCACATCGGTGGTGTTCTCGTCACACCCGGAATGCTCGCCGCCCATGATGCCGGCGATCGATTCGATGCCGTCCTGGTCTGCGATCACGCACATCTCAGGCGTCAGCGTGTATTCGCGGCCGTCGAGCGCCAGCACCTTTTCGCCGTCACGCGCCCGGCGCACGGTGAGATTGCCGGTGACCTTCCCAGCGTCAAAAACATGCAGCGGCCGACCGCGGTCGAAGGTGACGTAATTGGTGATATCGACGAGCGCGCTGATCGGCCTCAAGCCGATGGCGAGAAGCCTTTGCTGCAGCCATTTCGGCGACGGTCCGTTCTTGACGCCGCGCACCAGGCGCAGGGCAAAGCCGGGGCAGAGCTCCGGCGCTTCGATCGTCACCTTGATCGGCGTCGCGCCTTTGCCGGGGATCGGCTCTATCGGCGCGCTCTTCAGCGTACCGAGCCCGCTCGCCGCCAAATCCCGGGCGATGCCATGGACACTGGTGGCGTCCGGCCGGTTCGGCGTCAGATTGATCTCGATCAGCGGATCGTCGAGATGGGCATAGGCGGCGAAACTGGTGCCGACCGGCGCATCGGCCGGCAGGTCGATGATGCCGTCATGCTCTTCGGATAATTCGAGCTCACGTTCGGAGCACATCATGCCGTGGCTTTCAACGCCACGGATCTTGCCGACGGTCAGCGTCACGTCGATGCCGGGGATATAGGTGCCCGGTGCCGCAAAGGCGCCGATCAGGCCGGCGCGGGCGTTCGGCGCTCCACACACGACCTGCACAGGTGGCTTGCCGTCGCCTGTGTCGACGGTCAGCACGCGAAGCCGGTCGGCATCTGGGTGCTGCACCGCCGTCACCACCTTGGCGATGACGAAGGGGGCCAGGCTCGCCCGGTCGTCGACATGCTCGACCTCGAGGCCGATCGAGGTGAGACGCTCGACGATCTCCGCCAGCGAGGCGTCGGTCTCGAGATGATCCTTGAGCCAGGAGAGGGTGAGTTTCATGACTGTGTTCCGTCTAGTCTTTGCAGGCTGACTGGTCTTTCCAGGCTGACTGGTCTGGGCACGTTGCACTTGAAGCTGTGCGGCCGCGCGTCCGACATGTGCAGGAAGGCGAGCTGCCCGCGGATTTGCTGCGGCCGGCTCGTCACGCGCTCAAGCCCCCGAACAGCGTCGGCATGTCGAGCGGCCTAAAACCGTAATGCGAAAGCCAGCGGACATCGGCGTCGAAGAAGGCGCGCAGATCCGGCATGCCGTATTTCAGCATGGCGATGCGGTCGATTCCCATGCCCCAGGCGAAGCCCTGGTATTCGTCAGGATCGAGGCCACCGTAACGGAGCACATTGGGGTGCACCATGCCGCAGCCGAGGATCTCCATCCAGTCGGAGCCTTCGCCGAAGCGCACCTCGCCCGGCCGCGAACGGTCGCACTGGATATCGACCTCGAGGCTGGGCTCGGTGAACGGGAAGAAGGACGGCCGGAAGCGCATCTTCACGCTCGGCACCTCGAAGAAGGCCTTGCAGAACTCCTCCAGCACCCACTTCATGTTGGCGACATTGGCCGATTTGTCGATCACCAGCCCCTCGACCTGATGGAACATCGGCGAGTGGGTGGCATCGGAATCCTGCCGATAAGTCTTGCCGGGTATGACGATGCGGATCGGCGGCTTCTGCATCTCCATGGTGCGGATCTGCACCGGCGAGGTGTGAGTGCGCAAAAGCTTGCGTTCGCCCTGCGCGTCCGGCTGGAAGAAGAAGGTGTCGTGCATCTCGCGCGCCGGGTGGCCTTCCGGGAAGTTCAGCGAGGTGAAGTTGTAATAGTCGGTCTCGATGTCGGGACCTTCGGCGATGGCAAAGCCGAGATCGCCGAAGATCGCCGCGATCTCGTCGATAACCTGGCTGATCGGATGGATGCGGCCGCGCTCGGCCGGCGATTGCCTGACCGGCAGCGTCACATCAACCTTCTCGGCGGCGAGACGCGCCATAATCGCCGCGTCCTTCAGCTCGGCGCGGCGAACAGAAAGCGCCTCGGTGACGCGGTTCTTGAGGCCGTTGATCGCCGGGCCCTTGACCTGGCGCTCCTCGGCGCTCATCGAGCCAAGCGTCTTCAGCATCTCGGAAACCGAGCCCTTCTTGCCGAGGGCCGAGACACGCACCGCCTCGATCGCCTGCTCGTCGGCGGCCGAGGCAATCTCGGCCATCAGGGAATGTTCCAGAGTTTCCATGTCACTCATGTTCCAGATCCGATTGGAAGCAAAGAAAAACCCGCGCCAGCCCTGCCAGCGCGGGTTTCCCAAATCAAGTGTCGAATAGCTTGGGAAGCGCTGGTCTTAAGCGACAGCGCTTTCAAAAGCATTCGGCGTGGTGTTCTTGAGATATTCGAGCGCGACCTTGGCCTTGGCCACGAGTGCGGCGAAGGCCTGCGGCTCGTGGATGGCCATATCCGACAGGATCTTGCGGTCGATCTCGATGCCAGCCTTGTTGAGACCGTCGATGAAGCGGCCGTAGGTCAGGCCATGCTCATGCGTCGCCGCATTGATGCGCTGGATCCACAGCGCGCGGAACGAACGCTTGCGATTCTTGCGGTCGCGATAGGCGTACTGTAGCGACTTTTCCACCGCCTGCTTGGCGATCCGGATGGTGTTCTTGCGACGGCCGTAAAAACCCTTGGCGGCTTTCAGGACCTTCTTGTGCTTGGCGTGCGAGGTGACGCCTCTCTTTACGCGTGCCATGTCATGATCTCCTTAAACGTTGTCCAGGCCGAATGCTCTAAAGGCCGTTCGGCAGAAAATTCTTGATGACCTTCTTGCCGTCCGGTTCAGCCAGAACCATCGTGCCGCGGGCATTTCGAATGAACTTGTTGGAACGCTTGATCATGCCGTGACGCTTGCCGGCCGCAGCCGACAGAACTTTACCCGTACCTGTGATCTTGAACCGCTTCTTGGCGGCCGACTTGGTCTTCATCTTGGGCATTTTGCTACTCCGTTTATATGCGCACCAATGCGCTTTTTGTTCGCTTCAGGCCGACCAAAGCCCGAAAAGCAAATGAAACCGCCACGGCATGCCCTGCCGGGCGGTTTTTTGGGAACGGCGGTCCTATACGTCAAAGCGGGCTGGCGCGCAACACCCCGTGCCGAGCAACACTGTACTCAGCAACACTGCACTCAAGGGAAACGGAACAGCACCGGCAATATGCCGGACTGCTGGGCGCCGTCGATCAGTTCGAAAGCCGGCAAGGCAACCAGGAAGACCAGACCGTCCAGCAGCGTGGTTCGCAGCAGGCGCGGCTTGAAGCCGCCGGTGTCGCCTTCCTGATACAGCGACAGCTTGGGAAAAAAGCGCGGCACTTTCGCCAGGTAGGCCTGGTATGGCGCGCCGAGAACCTCCTTGAGGAATTTCTCCTCGCGCAGGATAACGATGTAAAAGGCACCAGCGCAGAGCGCTGCAAAGCCGATCGTGGCGGTGATCGAGCCGATCTGTGCGCCGACACCGGCGGCAGCTAAAGTAGAGAAGACATAGAGCGGGTTGCGGGTGATCGAATAGGGGCCGCCGGTCACCACTTCGGAGGATTTGCGGCCGCCGATATAGAGCGTCGACCACAAGCGTCCGACGATGCCGAGAAAGATCAGCACGACGCCAACCATTTCGATCGTTTCATGCACAGGCGTATCGGGCGGAAAAACCGACTGCCCGAACAAAAGCATCGCGAACAGGACGACGACGACGACGGCAAGCACCATCCTGCGCGTGTGCTGGTAGCTGCCCAGCCCATATTTGGCTTCCGAATGCTTGATGTCATTGACCATGTCGGGAATCCGATCGTCGAGGGAACCAGAGCGTCTTTGCTCTCGCCGGCGATCGCAGCGTCTGGCCAAGAAAACAGGCGCCCCGCCGATCGCCGGGACGCCTTGCAACATGATTCAGGCGGATTTTATGCACGTCGCCCAAAAGTGCGCAGCGGTTTTGCGACAACGACATGCACAAAACAGAACTAAAGCGCAACGCGCTTTAGCGGGGCGCCAGCACCATCATCATCTGGCGGCCTTCGAGCTTCGGTTCGGCTTCGACCTTGGCGATGGGCGCCACTTCCTCGCGAACCTTGTTCAGAAGCTGCATGCCGAGTTCCATATGCGCCATCTCCCGACCGCGGAAGCGCAATGTCAGCTTGACCTTGTCGCCTTCCTCGAAAAAGCGCCGGACAGCCTTCATCTTGGTCTCGTAGTCGTGGCTGTCGATGTTCGGGCGCATCTTGATCTCCTTGATCTCGATGACCTTCTGGTTCTTGCGCGCCTCGGCCGCCTTCTTCTGGTTGGCGTATTTCAGCTTGCCGAGATCGAGGATCTTTACGACGGGCGGCACTGCATTGGGCGATATCTCGACCAGGTCGAGCCCAGCCTCTTCGGCGAGCAGCAATGCGTCGTTGATGGAGACATCGCCGCGGTTCTGGCCTTCGGCGTCGATTAGCTGGACCCGGGGAACCCGGATGTCACGGTTGGAGCGCGGGCCTTCCTTGGTGGGCGCCGCTGCTTTGAAAGGTCTGCGAATGGTCGTGGTCTCCTTGAGCCGTTTCGTTAAGGGGTTCTTCAGTTCAGAATTGCGAACGCGCAATGTGGTGAGCGCGCGGTCGGAGTCAATAGCACAGCATTCTCAGGAAATCACCTGCCCGATGAATGCTCCTCTGCACCAAGCGAAGAAAGTAGCAGAGCACTTTTCGTTGAACCCCCGCTTGTGCCAAAAGACCGGCGTGAGGGAATACACCATGAGCACCACCCCGATCTTCCTGGACGTCGACGGGACGAGCATCGCCGTCAGGCATGCGGCAGGTGCCGAGCCCGGCATCGTCTGGCTTGGCGGCTACAAATCCGACATGCTGGGCACCAAGGCCGAAACCTTATCGGAATGGACGCGCAAAGAAGGCCGCGCCTTCCTGCGCCACGATTATTCCGGCCACGGCGAATCGAGTGGTGCCTTTGCCGACAGCACCATCTCGAAATGGCTGGGCGAGAGCCTGGCGGTTTTCCGCCGTTTCACCCAGGGCAGGCAAATCCTGGTCGGTTCGTCGATGGGCGCCTGGATCGCGCTGCGCATGGTGCAGGAGTTGCGCAAGGCGGGCGAGAACAGCGTCGCCGGCCTTGTGCTGCTGGCGCCGGCGCCCGATTTCACGTTCGAACTGGTGGAGCCGGTGCTGACCGGTGCGCAGAAGCGCGACCTCAGGAAAAAGGGCTTTTTCGAAGAGCCGTCGGACTATTCCGCCGAACCGTACATCTACACGCGCGCACTGATCGAGGACGGCCGCAACAACCGGGTGATGACCGGGCCGATCGACACGCACTGTCCGGTCCACATCCTGCAAGGCCTGGCCGATCCCGACGTGCCGTCGAGCCATGCGCTGAAGCTGGTCAGCCTGCTGCCGGCCGACGACGTCACGCTGTCGCTCATCCCGGACGGCGACCACCGCCTGTCGCGGCCACAGGATCTCGACATGCTGGTGCGGACGGTGGACGCTATGGTGCGGCAGGCGGGATAGAGGCATGCGCATTTCCATTCCGGTGTCCGCCTTCGTGGCGGCGATCGTCGGCTTCGGCGGTACGCTGGCCATCGTCATTGCCGCCGCCAAGGCGGTCGGCGCAACGCAGGTCGAGACGGCAAGCTGGGTGACGGCGCTTTGCCTGGCGATGGCGATCGAGAGCCTGTGGCTGTCCTGGCGCACAAAAATGCCGGTCATCACCGCATGGTCGACGCCAGGCGTGGCGCTGATCGCCGCGTCGACCGGCTTTTCGATGGGTGAGGCGGTTGGCGCCTTCGTCGTCACCGCGGTCCTGCTGATCGCCACAGGCCTGTTCGGGCCCTTGACCAAGCTGATCGCCAGAATACCGGCGTCGGTCGCATCCGGAATGCTGGCCGGCATCGTCGTCACCTTCGCCATCAATGCGGTCAAGACCGTTCCCGTCGACCCCTGGCTGATCCTGCCGCTGGTTGCGGCATTCTTCGTCATTCGCCTGTTCAACCCGGCGCTGTCGGTGCTGCTGGTGCTGATCGGCGGCGGTCTCGCCGCCTTCCTCACCGGCCGGGTCGGCGGTCTGCCGGCACCGGAACTCTCAAGCTTGACGCTGGTGATGCCGCAGTTCACCGCCACTGCAATCATCGGCCTCGCCTTGCCGCTCTACCTCGTCACCATGGCCTCGCAGAACCTGTCCGGCCTCGCCGTGCTGAGGGCAGCCGGCTATCATCCCGAACCCGGGCCGCTGATCGGCGTCACCGGCCTGTTTTCGCTGCTGACGGCGCCGTTCGGCGCCTCGACCACCAATCTGGCGGCAATCTCGGCGGCGATCTGCACCGGGCCCGACGTGCATCCCGATCCGGCCGAGCGCTGGAAGACCGGGCCGTTCTATGCGTTGGCCTATCTCGTCTTTGCCCTGTTCGGCGCCTCGCTGGTGGCGATCTTCGCCGTGTTGCCGCAGAGCCTGATCGCGCTGGTCGCCGGCCTGGCGCTGATGGCACCGCTCGCCAATGCACTGTCGATCGCCTTGAAAGACGAGGACGAGCGGATGGCCGCCACGGTCACCTTCGCCGTCACCGCATCGGGGCTGACGCCGTTCGGCGTCGGCGCGGCGTTCTGGGGGCTGATTGCCGGATTGGTCGTGCTTTTCCTCGAAAATCTCAAAAAGCGATAATCATTTCAGCCGCTTGTCCGGTTTTGGCGATCGCTGTCTTGAATCGCCGTTTTCTCCATCCCATTTCGATTCAACGCAGCCGGATTTGGCTGTCTCCAACTGAAGGATTGGGAGAAATGAACACATCTGCATTGATCCGTCCGGCCTGGACGCCGGCGACCATCGCGTTGATGGTGATCGGGTTCATGGTGTTCTGGCCGCTCGGCTTGGCCATGCTCGCTTACATCATCTGGGGCGACCGGCTCGAGGGCTTCAAGCGCGACGTCAACCGCGCCACTGACGGCATCTTCGCCGGCTGCCGCCGCGGTTCCGACAAGGCCGCGCGCTGGGGTCATGGCTCCGCCCGCACCGGCAACGTCGCTTTCGATGACTGGCGCGAAAAGGAACTCGAGCGTCTTGCCGAGGAACGCCGCAAGCTCGACGAGATGCTGAGCGAGTTCGACGAGTATGCCCGCGAATTGCGCCGCGCCAAGGACCAGGAAGAGTTCGATCGCTTCATGGCCAATCGCAACAAGTCGACGTCCCCCACGACCGGGTCGGCGACGAACAACAAACCCAGCGGCAAGTCCACGCCAGGCCTGCTCGACGAGTAAGGTCCCGTGCGCAGATAGATAATCCAACGGCGTCGCGTCAGCGGCGCCGTTTCTTTTTTGTTCTAGTCGTTTCCCTCGAATCACGTATCGTCCCGGAATGTCCTTCGGCTTCTTTCGCACCCCGACGAAACCCAAGCCCACGCCCGTCGTGGAGCGCGAGCATTGCGTTGCCGGCCGCACGCTGCCGCTCAAGATCGTTGAGAACGACCGGGCGCGGCGCCTGACGCTGCGCATCGATTCCGGTGGCCGTGGTCTGCGCATCACCGTGCCGCCGGGGCTGCGGCGCGGCGAGGTGGAAAAATTTCTCGACCGCCATCAGGACTGGCTGGAGCAAAGGCTGGCCAAGGTGCCCAACCGGCCGCAGGTGCGGCCCGGCATCAAGATACCGGTGCGCGGCGTGCCGCATCGCATCGTCCATGAACCGTCGAAACGCGGCACCGTCACGCTGTCGCGCGACGAGCGCGGGCCGCTGATGATCGTGCATGGCGAACGCGTGCATCTGCCGCGCCGCATCGCCGATTTCCTCAAGCGCGAAGCCAAGCGCGAGATCGAGGCGCTGGTGACCAAGCACAGCGCGGCGGTCGGCAAGCGCGCCAAGGCGATCCGCTTCAAGGATACGTCGAGCCGCTGGGGGTCGTGCACGTCGGACGGCAATCTGTCGTTTTCCTGGCGTATCATGATGGCGCCACGGCCGGTGATAAACTACCTCGTCGCGCACGAGGTGGCGCATCTCAAGGAGATGAACCACGGGCCGAAATTCTGGAAACTGTGCGAGCAGCTTTGCCCGGATACCGAACGCTGCAAGGATTGGCTCAAGCGCAATGGCGGCGCGCTGCAGGCGATCGCGTTCGAGTAGTTGTCCGATCAATCGTCATTCGCCGCGTTCAACTCCTCCGGCCGCAACCCCTCATCGACATGGCGGGGCCAGGGCAGAAAATCCTTCTCGAACGTCTCGTTGCTGAAATAAGCCAGGGCTCGGTGCGCCTCGGCGCCGTTGAAAGCCGCCTTGTCCATCAAATGAGCGATGACCTCATGGGCCTGCGCCAGCTTTTGCCTGAGTTCCGCGACGGTCTTTTCCGGCATGATCTTTGTTCTCCCGCCTTTGTGCCTGAGCAAGTAGCGTTGCGCTCTTATATTAGCGAGGTAGCGCGTTCCGCTCTTACATTAGCAAGGTAGCGCGTTCCGCGCTGGCGGCAAACAGGATGCTTTTTCTCGACTCTTTGGCCGTTTCGTGCCAATCCCGCGCCATGGCGCTCGACATCAAGATATGCGGGTTGAAGACCGACAAGGCACTAGCCGCGGCATTGGCCGGCGGCGCCAGCCATGTCGGCTTCATTTTCTTTGCCAAAAGCCCGCGCTATGTCGAGCCGGCCGAAGCCGACCGCCTGCGCGAAGCGGCGCGCGGCAAGGCTAAGGCGGTTGCCGTGACGGTCGACGCCAGCGATGCGTTCCTGGACGAGATCGTCGAAAAGATACAGCCCGATATGCTGCAGCTTCACGGCGCCGAGCCCCCCGAGCGGGTGGCCGAGGTGAAGGCCCGCTACGGTTTGCCGGTGATGAAGGCGCTGCCGGTCAGCGAGGCTGCCGATCTCGCGCGGGTCAAACCCTTCATCGGCATTGCGGACCGCTTCCTGTTCGATGCCAAGCCGCCTAAGGGTTCGGAATTGCCGGGCGGCAACGGTCTTGCCTTCGACTGGCGCATTCTGGCCGGCCTTGACGCCGGCGTTGATTACATGCTTTCCGGTGGGCTCAATGCCGGCAATATCGGCGACGCCTTTCGGCTGGCGAACCCGCCCGGAATAGATGTTTCCTCGGGCGTGGAGAGCGCGCCGGGCGTCAAGGAACCGGCGCTGATCGAACAATTTTTCCGCGCCGTCGGGGCAGCACGCGACAACCGCGCCGCCTGACCACGCTTCAAACCTCAGACCAGGAGATCGGCGATGGACAAGCCGGCGATACCGAATTCCTTCCGCACCGGCCCCGATGAGCAGGGCATGTTCGGCATTTTTGGCGGTCGTTTCGTTGCCGAAACGCTGATGCCGCTGATCCTCGAGCTGGAGCGGCACTGGAACGAGGTCAAGAACGACCCGGATTTCAAGGCCGAACTGACCGATCTCTCGACGCATTACGCCGGGCGGCCGTCGAAGCTCTATTTCGCCGAAGGCCTGACCAGGCATCTTCGTGAGGTCTCCTCGGCGAAGGGCCTCGGGGGCGGCGCAAAGGTCTATTTCAAGCGCGAGGACCTGAACCACACCGGCTCGCACAAGATCAACAACTGCCTCGGCCAGATCCTGCTCGCCAAGCGCATGGGCAAGACGAGGATCATCGCAGAGACCGGTGCCGGCCAGCATGGTGTCGCTTCCGCCACGGTCGCGGCGCGCTTCGGGCTTCCTTGTATCGTCTATATGGGCGCGACCGATGTCGCCCGGCAAAGCCCCAACGTCTTTCGCATGAAGCTTCTGGGCGCCGAGGTGCGGCCGGTGACGGCCGGCCACGGCACGCTGAAGGACGCCATGAACGAGGCCCTGCGCGACTGGGTGACCAACGTCGAGGATACCTATTACCTGATCGGCACCGCCGCCGGCCCGCACCCCTATCCGGAGTTGGTGCGCGACTTCCAGTCGGTGATCGGCACCGAGGCGCGCGCCCAGATCCTCGAGCAGGAAGGCCGGCTGCCGGACACCATCATCGCTTGTGTCGGCGGCGGTTCCAACGCTATCGGCCTGTTCCATCCCTTCCTCGACGACAGTGAGGTGCGCATCATCGGCGTAGAAGCCGGAGGCCGCGGCCTCGACGGCATCGAGCATTGCGCCTCGATGAGTGCCGGCGCGCCCGGCGTGCTGCATGGCAACCGTACCTACCTCCTGCAGAACGCCGACGGCCAGATCATGGACGGCCACTCGATCTCGGCCGGCCTCGACTATCCCGGCGTCGGGCCGGAGCACTCATGGCTGCGCGATTCCGGCCGCGTCGACTACGTGCCGATCCTCGACAGCGAGGCGCTGGAGGCGTTCCAGTTGACGACACGCGTCGAGGGCATCATTCCTGCGCTTGAATCGGCCCATGCCATCGCACAGGCGGTGAAGATCGTGCCTGACATGGACAAGGACCAGATCGTCATCGTCAACCTGTCCGGCCGCGGCGACAAGGACGTGCATACGGTGGCCAATATGCTGGGCATGGAGATCTGATCATGGCCACCCGTATCGACCGCCGCATGGCAAAGCTGAAGGCCGAGGGCCGACCGGCACTCGTAACCTATTTCATGGGCGGCGACCCTGACTACGACACGTCGCTCTCGATCATGAAGGCGCTGCCCGGCGCCGGCAGCGACATCATCGAGCTCGGCATGCCGTTTTCCGATCCGATGGCCGACGGCCCGGCGATCCAGGCGGCCGGCCTGCGGGCGCTGAAGGGCGGCCAGACACTGGTCAAGACACTGAAGATGGCCTCGGAATTCCGCGCCGGCGACAGTGAAACGCCGATCGTCTTGATGGGCTATTACAATCCGATCTACATCTACGGCGTCGAGCGCTTCCTGAGCGACGCGCTGGCCAGCGGCATAGACGGGCTGATCGTCGTCGACCTGCCGCCGGAGATGGATGAGGAACTTTGTATCCCGGCACTCAAGGCCGGCATCAATTTCATCCGGCTGGCGACGCCGACCACCGACGACAAGCGCCTGCCCAAGGTGCTGCAGAACACCTCCGGTTTCGTCTATTATGTGTCGATGACCGGTATCACCGGTTCGGCGCTGGCCGACACCGGCAAGGTGGCGGCAGCTGTCAAGCGCATCAAGAGCCATACCGACCTGCCGGTCTGCGTCGGCTTCGGCGTCAAGACCGCAGAGCAGGCGCGCATCATCGGCGCGTCGGCCGACGGCGTCGTTGTCGGCACCGCGATTGTCAATGCCGTCGCCAACGTGCTCGGGCCGAAGGGCGAAAAGACCGCCGATCCGGCCGAGGCCGTCGCCACGCTGGTCAGCGGGCTTTCGCAAGGGGTTCGCGCGGCTCGCCTTGCTGCCGCCGAATAATCTTCCTACGTCTTCTTAAGGGACAGGAGCCGAAGCGATGAACTGGATCACCAATTACGTCCGTCCGAAGATCAATTCGATGCTCGGCCGCCGCACCGACATGCCGGAAAACCTGTGGATCAAGGATCCCGAGACCGGCGAAATGGTGTTCCATAAGGATCTGGAGCAGAACCAGTTCGTCATCCCGTCCTCCGGCCACCATATGAAGATATCGGCTAAGGAACGGCTGAAATTCTTCCTCGACGACGGCAAATACGAGACGCTGGAAAACCCCAAGGTCGTTCAGGATCCGCTCAAGTTCCGCGACGAGAAGCGCTACGTGGACCGGCTGAAGGATGCCAAGGCCAAGACCGGCATGGAAGACGCCATCATCAATGCGCTGGGCACGGTCGAAGGCGTGCCGGTGGTGGTGACGGTGCAGGATTTTGCCTTCATGGGCGGCTCGCTCGGCATGGCGGCCGGTGACGCCATCGTGCATGGTTTCGAGGTCGCCTTGCAGCGCAAGCGGCCGCTGATCCTGTTTGCGGCCTCCGGCGGCGCGCGTATGCAGGAAGGCATCCTGTCGCTGATGCAGTTGCCGCGGACCACGGTCGGCGTCGACAGGCTGAAGGAGGCCGGCCTGCCCTACATCGTCGTCCTGACCAACCCGACGACCGGTGGCGTCACCGCCTCCTACGCCATGCTGGGCGACGTGCACATTGCCGAACCAGGCGCGCTGATCGGCTTTGCCGGACCGCGCGTCATCGAGCAGACGATCAGGGAAAAACTGCCCGAAGGCTTCCAGCGCGCCGAATATCTGATGGAACACGGCATGGTCGACATGGTGGTGTCACGGCTGGAGATGCGCCAGACGATTGCGCGGCTGTTGAGAATGCTGCTCAAGCTGCCGGAGGAGCAAAAACCGCAGGAGCCGGAGATCCTGCCGCCGTCTGTGATTCCGGCCGAAGCCCGGCCGCACGCCTGACGCGACAGCCCGCGGCGCGAGCGGCTGTTGTGTGCCGTTGCGCACGCGCCTAGGATTCTCCCATGACCACGCTTGCCGCCGACCGCGAAATCGAAAGCCTGATGGCGCTTCACCCGAAGGGCTTCGACCTTTCGCTCGACCGCATTTCGCGGCTGCTCGAACGCCTCGGCAATCCGCAGGACCAGCTGCCGCCGGTCATCCACATCGCCGGCACCAATGGCAAGGGCTCCTGTGCCGCCTTTTCACGGGCGCTGCTCGAAGCAGCCGACTACCGCGTCCACGTCCACACTTCGCCACACTTAGTGAACTGGCACGAGCGCTACCGGCTGGCCGCCGATGGCGGCGGCAGGCTGGTTGACGACAAGGTCTTCGCCGAAGCCATCGCCCGGGTCGCCGAGGCCAATCAAGGCCAGAAGATCACCGTGTTCGAAATCCTCACCGCCGTTACCTTCCTGCTGTTTTCCGAGCATCCGGCCGATGCCGTCATCCTCGAGGTCGGCCTTGGCGGCCGCTTCGACGCCACCAATGTCATCGCCGAGCCGGCCGTGTCGGTGATCATGCCGGTCTCGCTCGACCACGAAGCCTATCTCGGCGACCGCGTCGAGCTGATCGCCGCCGAAAAGGCCGGCATCATCAAGCGCGGGTGCCCGGTCGTCATCGGCGCGCAGGAAAGCGAGACGGCCCAGCAGGTGCTCATCGAAACCGCCGAACGGCTCGACTGCCCCGCCTTCGTCTATGGCCAGGATTTCCTTGCCTATGAGGAAAACGGCCGCATGGTCTATCAGGACGAAGATGGATTGATGGACCTGCCGCCGCCGCGCCTGCCGGGGCGCCATCAATTCGCCAATGCAGCGGCAGCGATCGCGGCGGTCAAGGCGGCCGGCTTCGAGATCAGCCACCGCGCCGCCGAGAAGGCGATGGCGAATGTCGCCTGGCCGGGCCGCATGCAAAAGCTGCCGCAAGGCCGGCTGAGCGAACTGGCGCCGAAGGGCGCCGACATCTGGCTCGACGGCGGCCATAATCCCGGCGCAGGCGTGGTCGTCGCTGAGGCGCTGGCGGAGCAGGAGGAAAAGAACCCGCGGCCGCTGTTCCTGATCTCGGGCATGATCAACACCAAGGACCAGAGCGGCTATTTCCGGGCCTTCAAAGGGCTGGTGCGGCACGTCTACACCGTGCCGGTGAGTCTGAGCGACGCCGGCGTGCCAAACGACGAACTGGCGACCCGCGCCATTGAGGCAGGCTTGTCGGCCGAACCGGTTAGTTCCGTTGCAAGCGCACTGATGCTGCTGCGCCACACATGGGACGGACCGCCGCCACGCATCCTGATCGGCGGATCGCTTTACCTGGCCGGCGGGGTACTGGCCGAAAACGGCACGCCGCCAACCTGAGGCGTGCGTTCGCCCGGGCCGCGATGGCGCCACACCTGTCAGATCACCGCGAGGAGCCAGTCATGATCAAGGTAAAGCAGCTCGCACACGTTTGCATTTTCGCGAATGACCTGGAGATGACGCGACGCTTCTATCGGGACGTCCTCGGCATGGACACCCAGTTCAATTTCCTGCGCGACGGGAAGACTTTCGGCTTCTACCTCAATTGCGGCAGCCGTAGCCATGTCGAGGTGTTCCAGAAAGACGGCGCAAGCTATAGCGACTTGAACCAGATCAACCACTTCTGCCTCGAAGTGGAAAACATCGACGCCGCGATCGCCCATCTGAGGTCAAAGGGGGTCGATGTCACTTCCAAGAAACGCGCGTGCGATGACACCTACCAGGCCTGGATCCGCGACCCCAACGGTGTGAAGGTCGAACTGTTCGAATACACTGAGAAAAGCGCACAATTCGTCGGCGGCGATCGTATCGCGGATTGGTGAATAGCGCCGCGCCGGACAATTGTAGCGGCGCAGCCGGTGGTTGGTGGACTACTTCAGTTCGACCTCGATGAAGGCGAATTCGCTATCGTTTGCGCTGATCACGTCATGTTCGACGCCCTCATTGCGGAAATACGGCGAGCCCTTCTTCATTTCGGCAAAGGATTCCCCATCCTTGGTCAGGAGCTTCACCTTACCGTCGGTCAACGGCACGATCACATAGTCGTGGCCATGGCGGTGCCAGCCGGTGTTGTCGCCCGGGGCGAAACGGTATTCGGTGACAATGACTCGCTCATTGTCGATGAAGACGGTGGCCTTGGCGGATCCGGTCATATCGCTTCCCCTTTGTATTCCGAACAGAAGAATACCGGGCGGCAAGCCGCGAGTGCCAGAGCGCCCCACCAATGACGCCAGCAAAAGAAAGCCCGGCACAAGGCCGGGCTTTCTGCAAAATTTTGATCGGATCAGGCGAGGCTGCCGTTGATCCAATGCGACAATGCCGTTTTCGGCGCAGCACCAACCTTCATGTCGGCGACTTCGCCGCCCTTGAAGATCATCAGCGTCGGGATCGAGCGCACGCCGAACTGCGCGGCCAGCTCAGGATTCTCGTCTATGTTGAGCTTGGCGATCTTTATCTTGCTGCCGAGTTCGATGGCGATGTCCTCGAGCGCCGGGGCGATCATCTTGCACGGGCCGCACCATTCCGCCCAGAAATCGACCACGACCGGCTCCTTGGCGTTGAGCACGTCGGCCTGGAAATTGCTCTTGTCGACCTTGACGGTGGCCATGCTGAGATCCTTTCGATTTGTTCGTCGCACCAAATGTGGTGGTGATCGCGTCCGTCTTCAAGCAAGTGTTGTGTCACGCTCCCGTGAGTCTAGCAAGCGCGTCGTCCATGGCCGCTGCCGGCAGATCGATCAGCCGCGGCGCCTCGGTGAACAGCAGCGCCGCCGAGACCTCGCGTCCCGGATAGAGCGGCTGAAGCAGGGCGCGATAGAGTGCGAGCTGCAGAACATAGGCTTGCGGGACTTCGGCGAGCGTAGCTGGCGCTGGCCGATTGGTCTTGTAGTCGACGATCGAAACCTTGTCCGGCGTTACTGCAAGCCGGTCGATCTTGCCGGAAATCGAGCGCAGTTTGCCCCTCACTCCCAGGCTGCCCATGATGGCGACTTCGGCGCGCGAGTTTGGCGCAAACAGCGGTGCGAAACGGCTGTCGGCAAGAATTCTGAAAACGCCAGCCAGGGCCTTGTCGCGCTCGCCGTCGGGCCATGCCGCGCCGGCTCTTGCCAGATAGCGTTCGGCGGCATCCCGGCGTTTTCCCTCGGCGATGCCGGGCAGCATCTGCAGCAATTTGTGCAGCGCCAGCCCGCGCACGACGGCAAAGCCGGGCTCGGCGTCGGCATCCAGCACCGGCGAACGCGTGTCGGCTACCGCTTGCCGCGCCTCGTCGATCAGCACCGAGGCGCCGGACGGCGAGAGCGGCCGCGGCAATTCCTCGAAGGGCGGCAGAGGCTGGAACAGGGTTTCCGGCAATGGCGCAAAGCGTTCAGCCTGTCGTGCCTCATCCACGGACGCCAGTGGCATGGGCGGCAGTTTCGTCACCTGGAAACGATGCACGGTCTCGCCGGTGGCGGGATGCCGGCGTTCTTCGCTCTCCGTGGCACCGACCAGTGCGCGGCTGACGATCGAATGCCAGGTGCCGGTATTCGGCGCCCGCTTGCCATGGTAGCCGCAGACGATCAGCCGATCCTCGGCGCGGGTCATGCCGACATAGAGCAGCCGGCGATATTCATCGTCGGCGAGCTCTCGGGCGCGGGCCGATGCGGCGCGTGAAAATCCATTGGCGACATCGCTGGCCGAACGCCAGAGATAACCCTTGCCCTCCCAGCAGTCGCCCGAGCCTTCGAACGGCATCAATCTCGGCAGATGCTGGTCGCTGAACGGCGCGGAGCCGCCATCGACAAGGAATACCACCGGCGCCTCCAAGCCTTTGGCGGCATGCACGGTCATGACGCGAACCTCGTCGCGGGTCTGGTCCATTTCGCGCTTGATCTCGGGGCCGGCGTTTTCCAGCGTCGACAGGAAGGATTCCAGTCCCGGCAGGCCGGTCCGCTCCTCGGCCAGGCAGAAATTCAGGAATTCGTCGAGGATGTCGCCGGCCTCCGGCCCGAGCCGCGCGATCATCTTCTTGCGCAGGCCGTCGCGGGCGAGAGCTGCAGCATAGAATTCGAACACCGGCTTGAATGCGGCCTCGTTCGACCATGTGTCGAGCCGGCTGACGACGGCGGCCAACGCCTCGCTTTCGCCGGCATGCCGGCGCAGCGAGGCGATCAGCGAGACGCCCGACGGCCTCCCCGCAGCAAGCGCGAAAAGCTGCTCTTCCGAGACATCGAAGACCGGGCTGCGCAGCACGGCGGCCAGCGACAGATCGTCCTCGGGCTGGATGAGGAAATGACCGAGTGCGATCAGGTCCTTCACCGCGATATGGCCAGGCAGGCTGAGCCGGTCGGCGCCGGCCACGGGGATGTCGCGGCGCTTCAACGCCCGTGTCAGGGCATGGACGAAGCGGTCGCGCTTGCGCACCAGCACCAGCACGTCGCCGGGCCGGAGTTTCTTGCCGCGCCCTTCGATGACCTCGCCGCCGCCGATCCAGCTGGCAATGGTCGCTGCAACGTTTTCGGCAACGCGCACCGCCGGTGCGTGGGCGTGATCCACCGCTTGCGTCCAGTCGTCCGGTTCGTCGACGATGTCGGCGCCGAGCGAGGGCCAGACCTCGACATAGCCCGGCGCATCGTTGCGGATCGCCTTGTGGTCGAGCGGATCGGGATCGTGGCTGATGCCGCGCCGCACGTCCGGGTCGGCAAAGACACGATCCACCGCCGCAAGCACGTCGTCGGTCGAGCGAAACGACCAGGTCAGCTTGAGATCGGCGAAGGCGGCGGCGGCGGATCTGACTTTGCCGGCAAACAAAATCCGGCTGTCGGCAAAGGAGTCCGGGGCGGCTCCCTGGAAGGAATAGATCGACTGCTTTTCGTCGCCGACCGCAAAGATGGTGCGGTGGACGGCGTCGCGTGCGCCGAGTCCGGCAAAGAACTCCTCCGCCAGCCGCTTGACCACCTCCCACTGGTCGGGACTGGTGTCTTGCGCCTCGTCGAGGAGGATGTGGTCGATGCCCTGGTCGAGCTTGTATTGCACCCATGGGCCGGCGTCGGGCCGCGCCAGTAGATGGACCGTGCGGGTGATCAGGTCGTTGAAGTCGAGGAAGCCGCGGGCGCGCTTCAATTGCTCGTAGCGGGCGATCAGCCAGTCGGCGATGGTCAGCGCCGCACGGGTGCCTTCCAGCATCCTGAACAAGGCCAGCCGGTCGGAGATTTCGAGAATGGCGTCGACCGCCGCCAGATATCGTTCGGCAAGATCGGGCAACCGGTCAAGCAATGCCCTTTTGAACGTCTTTGCCGGATCGTAAGGCTCGCCGTCGGCCCTCAGGAAAGCCTTGGAGAGCAAATTCAGGCGACGCACCGGATGCTCCTCGGCGAAGGCGAGACGGGCGTATGGCAGCATATTGTTCAGCACCACGCGCGCATCGGCGGCCTCGGCCGCCCGTGAAAAGGTGACGAGATAATCCGGCAGGAAGCCGGGCAGCGGCCAGACGGAGGCGGCTATGCCTTCGGCCGTCTGGCCGGCGCGGAACTGAAACTCGTCGAACAGCGCCTGAAAACCATCGCCGCCGGCCGCGGCGATGAACGCACGCAAACCATCGCGCTTGCGCACGATCTCGGCCAGCAGTGCGTCGAGCCCATGTTCGCCGCCGCGCTCAAGCACGGTGGCGAAGGCCTCGGCCAACGCCGCATCGCCTGCAACGCCGCCCGAAATCATGTCGCGGCGGGCGGCGGCGAACAGCGAAGCCTCCATTTGCGGATCGAGCATTTCGAAATGCGCCGGGATATTGGCTTCCAGCGGGAACTGATGCAGCACCGATTCGCAGAAGGCGTGGATGGTCTGGATCTTCAGCCCGCCCGGTGTCTCCAGCGCCTCCGCAAACAACCGCCGCGCCCGGCGCATGGTTTCGCGGTCGGGCTGGCGGCCGTCCAGCGCCTCTATCCGTTTCGAGAGCTCGGCATCGCCCAAGGTCGTCCATTGCGACAGGGTCGAAAACACCCGGTTCGACATGTTGGCGGCGGCGGCACGCGTATAGGTCAGGCACAGGATCTTGGACGGATCGGTGCCACGCAGCAGAAGCCGGATAACACGCTGGGCGAGTACATGGGTCTTGCCGGATCCGGCGTTGGCCGACACCCAGGCGGAATTGCGCGGGTCGGACGCGCTTGCCTGGCTCGCGGCAGTGTCGCTTGGAATGGGGTAGGCCTTTTTCATGCCTCCCCTCCCTCGTCGTCGGCGTCGCCGCCGGCCGACCATTCGAGCACGCGGGCGAGATGGTCATAGTCGCCGTCGGTCTCGCCCTCGCGGAACGGCAGCGCCCGCGACAGATAGCCGGTCGCCGGGTCGGCGTAGTGGATCAGCAGTTTTTCCAGCCGCGCCCACGCTTCTTCGGCGAGATCGGCAGCGGTTCGCGGCCTGCGGTTGTATTCGAGGATGGATTCCTCGAACACTTCGCCATTCGGCCTCAGCCGCACGAAGGCCAGTTGCGACGGCTCGCATGCGCCAAGCTCCTTGAAAGCGCCGCGCCTGAGCAGCGCGCCCTCCAGCGCCAGTTGCGGCGCGAGCAGCGTGTGCGCCTGTGCCTTGGATGGCGACGAGCCGGTCTTGTAGTCGAGGATGTCGGCCATTCCGCCAGCCAGCAGATCGATGCGATCGGCATAGCCGGACAGGGTTACGCCGGATCGGCCGACCCCGGTCTTTTCGGCGCGTTCCTCGGCGTGCCGCCGTGCCACGGCTGCGGCCCGGCCGCGCTCCCATTCGATGATGCCGGCGGCAAGCTTTTCGAAGCGTGGCCACCACACCGCCTCGACATCGGCGGGCAGCGCAGCCTCGGCAAAGCAGGAGCGGCCTGCGGCGATGAGCCCGTCCAGCGCCTCCGGCGCGCGCGGGTCGGCCACCCTCGCCGAGAAGAGGTGCAGAATTGCGTGAAACAGCGTGCCACGCTCGGCGGCGCCCGGATCGCGAATGACCGGATCGAGCGGCATCAGGCCGAGTATCCTTCTGGCATAGACCGCATAGGGATCGCGACGCAGCGTTTCGATCTCGGTGACCGAGAAGTGGTGCGGCCGTACGATGAGCGGCGGTTTCGGCTGCGGCCGCGGCGCAAAGTCCTGCTTTTCGCCGGCATCGAGCGCACGCGCCCAGGCAAGCAGTTCATCGCCGCGCCGGCGAAGTGCCGTAGCATGGTCCTCGCCGACGAAGGTAAGGATACGCTGCAGCCAGCGCGAGGGCACCGACGGTGCGTCGCCGGAACGGGCGGAGCGGGCCAGCACCAATTTCTTGGCGCCCATGGCCATCTGGAAATCATGGGCGGCAAGGCCGATGCGCCGCTCCGGCGGTTCAAGATCGATGCCGGTCTTCATCAGCCGCGACATGAAGCGGTCGCTCTCCGGCTTGCGCGGCCACACGCCTTCGTTGAGCCCGCCGACGACCAGCGTGTCGACATCCTGAAGCCGCGCTTCCAGCACACCCCAGATGGCGATGTTCCTGTCAGTGCCCTGCGCCGGCTTGACCATCTCGGGCGCGATCAGCGCCTCCATCACGTCAGGCCATTCGTCAGCCGCGAAGGAGAACGACACCGAGGCCGCGACCAGCCCGCGCAAGAGCTCGGCAAGCTTTTCGCCGGCATCGCCGGCATAGAGTTCGCTCAGGCTGCCGTCGGCGGCGCGTCCGAGGCTTTCGAGCGCAACGACGCTGGCACGCACAAGCGTGACAAGATCGGCATTCTCCTCGCCGCGAAAAGCAACCAGCGGCGCCAGCGCAGCCGCTAGCCGGATCAGCAGCTCGCGCGCCTGTTCGATGCGCCTGACCGAGAGGCGCGATCGCCAGAAAGGCGGGCGGCGATTGCCGCCGCCGTCGAATTCGAGGAGCCGCGTGTCGAAGAGCTGCGGCAGCGACGCGACGTCCGGACGCCCGGTGCCACCGCGCAGCGCCACGAGTTCGACGATTTCGGCCGCATGGCGCACGCTTGCCCGCTCTCGGCCGAGGCCTAGCAGGGGATGCTTGAGCAGCGACAGCAAGGCGACCGGGTCGCCCGGGCGGAAGGCTGCCTGAAGCGCCAGCCTGAGCAGGCTGGCGGCTGGCGTGTTGATGAGCGGCGTGCCCCCGGAATCGTCGGCGGCGACGCCGAAGCGCAACAGCTCGACCGAGACGCGCCGCGCCAGCGCGCGATCGCCGGTGACCAGCGCGGCGCGCTGGCCGGGCCGTTCGACGGCCTGTTTGAGCGCGACGGCGATCGCCACGGCTTCATCGCGTTCGCTGGCGGCTTCGAGAAGCGTCACGTCAGCGAAAGCCTCGGCAATATCACCGGCCGTAAAGCGGGCGCGCGTCTCGGCCCAGAGCTCGGTAGTCTCCGCCGGGCGAAGCGCGTCGCCGACGAGTGCGGCGCGCAATGCAAGCGGCCGCGGCGCAACAGCAAGGTCCTCGACATCGGCGCGCGGCACGCCGATCTTGCCGATCAACTTTGCCAGGCCGTATTGCGGGTGGCCAAGCAGGGCCGGGCGCGCACCGAGTGCACTGATGGCGGCAAAGGACGGCTCGTCCAGTGTCCGGTCGAGCCCGGGCAGCACAACGGCGCCATTGGGCAGACCGGCGATCACGGCAAGCAGCTCGGCCGTGGCTGGGATCGATCCCGTGGAGCCGGCGGCGATCACCGGCCCGGCCGGCGGATTGCGCCTCAGCCGCGCTGCCTCCAGCCTTATCAGGGCATTGCGATGCGCGGCGGGATTGGAGCGATGGCGTTCCTCGAGCAGCTTCGGCCAGTTCTCGGTCACGATGCTCAGGAAATCGAGCGTCACCTGCCACCAGCCGGCGAGATTGCCGGTCACAAGGTCGGCGAGCCTCGCCCAATCCGTGCCCTCGGTCTCGATCTCGTCCATCAGCCGCGCCAGGTCGCGCGCCAGCCAGAGGGCGTCGGCGGCGGAGGCCGGGATGACGATCTCCTCGTCGAACAGTGCCGCGACATGTGCCGGCAGGCGGCGTTTCCACGCTCGCACCAGCGGCGCAAGCAGCAGCAGGCGCTCTACCGCGGCGATCGGCGGCGCAAGGTCGATGGCGGCCGAAGCTCCTGCCTCGAAGGCCGCTTCATCTTCGTCGAACTCGCCAAGCGGGCGGATGACCGGCAGGATCGCCGAGCGGCCTCCGGAGCGCGAGAGAGCATCGACGAAGACGCCGCGCAGCGCCCGCGCCGCACGGCGCGTCGGCACATAGATGGTGAGATCGGCCAGCATCAGCGGATCGCCATCGTAGGCAAAGCCGGGAACCAGGCGCCCTGCAAGCAGCTCCTCGGCCAGCGTCGGCAGGAACGGCGCTCCGGGCGGAATCGAGAAAACGCGGCGGGAGCCGCTCATTTCGACTCGGTAAGAGCGCCGGGTGCCTCAGCAACAGCATTGGGCGTGCCGGCAAGCGCGGCGGCGACCGCTGCTTCCGCCCGCGGGATCGCGTCAGGTGTGCCGACTGTGATCCAGTGACCCTGCATCTTCATGCCGAACAGGCGGCCGGCGGCGATTGCCGCATCGAAATAGGCGTTGAGCGACAGCGGGCCGGCCGGCGCATCCTTGAAGATGCGCGGATGGATGATTGCGGCGCCGGCATAGATCAGGCCGGCCGGATCGTTGTTCGCACGCCGTAAGGCGCCGTCCGGCGCCATCAGGAAATCGGTGCCGCCGCTATGTCCGGTTGCCGACTGAAGATCCGCAAGCATCAGCAGAATGTCCCTTGTCGCGTCCTCCCATGCAAGAGCAAGTCGCCTGAGATTGGAAACGCCGCTGTCGATCCAGAAGGTGTCCGCGTTAAGCACATAGAAGGGCGCCCCTAACCAGGGCAATCCCTTGACGATACCGCCGGCAGAGTCGAGCAGGCCGCTGCTCTCATCCGAAATGACGATTCTCGGCGCATTGCGGCGGGCTACATGGTCCACGATCTGTTTCGGCAGGTAATGGACGTTGACGACGGCCTTGGCGACGCCGGCTTCGGCTAGGCAATCCAGCCCCCAGTCGAGCAATGTCTTGCCGGCGATCTTGACCAGCGGCTTCGGCATGGTATCGGTGATCGGCCGCATGCGCTTGCCGAGCCCGGCGGCGAGCACCATGGCGGTCGTTGGCATCGGTCCCTCGTCCGACACCGCCAGGCCTGAATCCTTAGCCGTCAAATCGAGCGTTCCTCCAGCAAGCCGTGGGCGATGTAGAAATCCTGCAGCCCGGCCAGCGCCGGATGCGTCAGCGCCCGGCGAAGATAGTCGCGGATGCGCGGCAGATGCTTCAGATAATAAGGCTTGCCGTCGCGTTTTTCGAGCCGCACGAAGATGCCGAGTACCTTGGAATTGCGCTGTGCGGCCATGATTGCATAGGTTTCGAGGAATTCGTCCTCGTCGAAGACGCCGGCCGCGCGCCGCGCGGCGATATAGGCGGCGAGCGTGTGCTTTTCGATTTCAGGTGAAATGGTGACGCGTGCGTCCATGGCGAGCGATGCGACGTCGTAGGCGGACGGTCCGATCAGTGCATCCTGGACATCGACGACGCCGAGGCGTTCATGACCGGAACGGTCAGCGCGCCAGATCAGGTTGGGCGAATGGAAGTCGCGCAACATAAGCGTGTATTCGCGCCCCTCGAGCCGATCGAGCACCGCATTCCATTCGCTGCGATAACCGGCGCGCAGCGCCTCGCTTGGCGGAGCGCGTGAAATCGCCGGGACATACCAGTCGACCAGCAATTCGGCCTCGATCATCATGGCGTCGCGGTCGAAAGGCGGCACCTCGTGGAAGACGCCGGGGCCGGCCTGCATGCGGGCCGGCCATGTTTTGCCGTGCATCATGGCAAGCAGTTCGGCCGCCGCCGCATAACGCGCGGCCACCGGCTGGCCGCGCTTGTCGAGAAAGCCTTGGGAACCGAGATGCTCCAGCAGAAGAAAACCCTGCTCGAGATCCTGGGCATGGATTTCCGGGACGCTGACACCGCCGGCCCGCAAGGCCCGGTCGATGGCGACGAATGCCGAAACGGATTGCGCCGTGTGGGCGATCTCGGCATAGGGTTTGCCGTCGCGGACTGGCGGTCCGAGCACCAGCCTTGGCGAGTTCATCAGCACGCGCGGCGGAAATCCGGCGAGCGTGACGATCTCGTAGGAGCGAGCCGAGGCATCACCGATAAAATGTCGTCGCTGCGCTTCGCCCCAACCGGCCTGTTCGAGAAAATCACGCATTGCCAGCGATCGCGCCGCGCGCTCGAAGGCGGCGCCCTCTCCCGACAGTCTCGCCAGTCGGCCGTCGCCCTGCTGGAGAAGTTCGACCAGCACCGACGTATTCGGCAAATATGCCTCTGCCCGCTCCGGCCATTCGACCAGCGCAGCCCCTTGCGTCAGCGCCTCGTCGAAGCCCAGCTCGTCCAGCTCGGATGCCGTGCCCAAGCGGTAGAGATCGAAATGATGGACCGGCACACGCGTGTCGTAGCTCTGGACCAGCGTGAAGGTCGGGCTCGGCACGTCGAGGCCGGCATCGTCGGCCAGCGCCCTGATCAGCGCCCGTGCCAAGGTCGATTTGCCGGCGCCGAGATCGCCCTTGAGAGCGAGCACGTCGCCAATGCGCAGCGACATGGCAAGATCTTCGCCGAGCCTTGCCGTCGCAGCCTCGTCGGCGAGAAAACGCTCCAGCACCAATACCGCCATCGACCGCGCTACTCGGCCGCCGCACGGATGCCCGACGGCGTGTCGGGAAAAGCGCAAACAACCGTGGTGCCCTTATCCCTGCCGGTCTCGATGCGGACGCTGCCGCCATGGAGTTCGACAAAGCTCTTGACGATCGACAGGCCGAGCCCGGCGCCACGGCGGCGGCCGCCATTGGTGCGCGGCTCGAAGCGCCGGAACACTGACTCAAGCAGGTCCGGCGGCATGCCGGGGCCGTCATCGTGAACGGAAAATTCCACGCCGTCGGCAAGCTGGCGGCAGGCGAGCGTTATGGTGCTCGCCTCCGGCGCGTAATTGGCGGCATTGCTGAGCAGATTGTAGAGTATCTGGCGGACGCGGATCTCGTCGCCGTGGAAGGTCTTCGGCGCGGCAGCCGCGTCGATCCTAAGCTTGATCGCATGTTCCTCCAGCCGATCGGCGACCAGTTCGGCGGCGGCCGTAATGGTTCGATTGATGTGAACTTCGGAAATGTCGAGTTCCATGATGCCGGCATCCACCGTCGCCAGATCGAGGATGTCGTTGACGATGGTGAGCAGGACCGAGGAGGACGAGCCGACATGCCCGATATATTCGCGTTGCTTCTGGTTCAACGGACCAGTCGACGGCAGTGAAAGAAGCTCGGTAAAGCCGATGATGTTGGTGAGTGGCGAGCGCAGCTCATAGGAGACGTGCTGCACGAATTCGTTCTTGATCTGGTCGGACTTTTGCAGCGCCTCATTCTTGTCCTTCAGCGCCCGCTCGACATTGACGCTGTCGGTAACGTCGACGAAGGTCATCATCACCTGGCCGTTGGGCAAAGGGATGACGGCGTAGCGCAAAACGGTGCCGTTGTTCAATTCGGTCTGGCCGTGGCGGTCGCGGCGCTCGTCGTCGAAGCCGGTGATGGCGGCAACGAACCCGCCCCACGGACTGTCGACGGCACGGCGGTCGCAAAGTTCGCGGATCGTCGAGACATGGACGTTGGGTTTTGAGGCATCGGCATCCAGCCCCCACAGGGCCGCGAAGGCCGGGTTGGACAATCTCAGCCTGCCGTCGGGGCCGAACACAGCGACGCCTTCGGCAAGGTTGTCGAGCGTCTCACCCTGAACCCGCACAGCGGTCTGATAGCGGCTTTCAAGGTCCATCTTCTCGGTCAGGTTCTCAAACACCCAGGTGACGCCGCCCTTGGGCTGCGGATTGGCGACGACGCGAATGGTTTTGCCGTCCGGCAGATGCCACCAATGCTCCTGCGATTCAACCGCGCGGTAGGCGCCGAGCAGGCTCTCTTTCCAGCGCCGCCATTCGGGCTGCTCGGCGATCTTGCCTTCGCTGCGCAGGCGGTCGAGCAGCAAGGCGTTATCCGGCGCGCTGTGCAGGAAACCGCTGTCGAGGCCCCATAGTTTCTGGAACGCCTGATTGAAAAACCGCAATTTCTCGTCGGTATCGAAAATCGCTACGGCGGTGTTGAGCTGATCGAGCGTGTCGGCGTGGCTCTGCACGGTCCGCTCATATTCGGCGCGAATGGCCTCGATGGCGCTGATGTCGCAGGCAAGACCAGCCGAACCATCCGCCCCGGCAAAATCGGTCACGGCAAACATACGGCGGTCGCCTTCGATCACCGTGGAGAGCGTCTGTTCGAAGACGGGGTGCGACTTGTGCTGCGCAGCGATGGTGTCGCGCGCCTGGCCTCCGAGGAATTCCTTGCCGTCACGAACCGCCGCTTCGGCATTCTCGGCCTCGACCGCTTCGGCATAGGCCCGGTTGACCCATTTCAGCCGCCCGTCGACAGTACGCAGCCATGACGGCATCTTGAGCGCATCCAGAAGACCGATCAGCGTCTCATGGTCGGCGGCCAAGCGCTGGTTCTCGATCTTCAGCCTGGCCTGGCTTCGCTGTGTCTCCGAAAGCGAGACGAAGCGAACCAGCACATGCGCCGCACTCTTGCGGCCGTGAACCTCGAGCGGCTGGCCGGCCTGCGATTCGATGACCAGATCGAACGGCTTTGCCTTGTCCCGCAGTGATGCGACGGCATGTTCGAGTGCGGCCGCCGAACGCGGCATCAGCCAGCGGCCGAAAGCCAGGAAGGCCGCCCGGTCCTCCGGCGCGCCGCTCTCGATCGGCAATGTCCCGACAAGCTCGGGCTTCTTGTTCTCGGCCGCCCATACGACCACGCGCTGATCGCGGGAATGGAGCAGCGCCTCGGAGCGCTGCAGCGCGGCATTGACATCGGCGATGCGGGTCCTGAGCTCGGCATTTTCCGCCGCGGTGCGCGCCCGTTCGCGGATCAGAAAGATGGCCGACAGCAATGCCGCCCCCATGACGCCGACGAACATGGCGAGTTGCATGACCTCGACCGTGCTGACCGACAGCCCGGCCTTTTGCGCCGCGCGGGTTTGGGCATGTGCAGTAAAGCCAAGCAGCGGACCAACCAGCGCGGAAGAAGCAAGCAGCACCCCGACACGGCTGCCGGCGCGCCATAGAAGGCTGCCGCCTCTGGCAGCGGAGCCCGTGACCGAATCGTTATGGCCGCCGGAAACGGCCTGTCCCGCGCAAGGCGGGTTATCCCCCGGCATGTCTTGGTCCTCTTCGCCGCCTGAATGCAAGACCGCCCTGATGCGTGCGCCGGGCCTCGTCCCCGGACCGCGAATCAGCACCATAGCGCTTGCGCGAATCGGCGTGAAGAATCAATCAGCGCAAAAATAAAGCCGGGCGAAAAGTCAATCGCCCGGCTTCAATATCTAGTGGCAAGTTTCGCCGTGGTTAATAGCGGTAGTGTTCCGGCTTGAACGGTCCCTGCGGAGTGACGCCGATATAAGCGGCCTGTTCGCCGGACAGTTCGGTCAGGCGGGCACCGAGCTTGTCGAGATGCAGGCGCGCGACCTTTTCGTCGAGATGCTTCGGCAGGACATAGACCCGGTTCTCGTACTGGCCGGGCTTGGTGTACAACTCGATCTGGGCCAACACCTGGTTGGTGAAGGACGCCGACATGACGAAGCTCGGGTGGCCGGTGGCGTTGCCGAGGTTGAGCAGGCGGCCTTCCGACAAAAGGATCATCCGCTTGCCGTCCGGGAAGGTGATCATATCCACCTGAGGCTTGATGTTGGTCCATTTCAGGTTGCGCAGCGAGGCCACCTGGATCTCGTTGTCGAAGTGACCGATGTTGCCGACGATCACCATGTCCTTCATCAGGCGCATGTGATCGAGGGTAACGACGTCCTTGTTGCCGGTGGTGGTGATGACGATGTCGGCCGTCGGCGCCGCGTCTTCGAGCGTGACCACCTCAAAACCGTCCATCGCCGCCTGCAGCGCGCAGATCGGATCGACCTCGGTGACCTTGACGCGGGCGCCGGCGCCCTTGAGCGAAGCCGACGAGCCCTTGCCGACGTCGCCATAGCCGCAGACGACTGCGACCTTGCCGGCCATCATCGTGTCGGTGCCGCGCCGAATGCCGTCCACAAGCGATTCCTTGCAGCCATATTTGTTGTCGAATTTCGACTTGGTGACGGAATCATTGACGTTGATTGCCGGGAACGGCAGCAGGCCTTTTTTCTGCAACTGATAGAGCCGGTTGACGCCGGTCGTCGTCTCTTCGGTGACGCCGCGGATCGCTTCCTTCTGCCTGGTGAAGAAGCCGGGTGATGCCTGCATGCGCTTCTTGATCTGGGCAAACAGGATCTCTTCCTCTTCGCTGCCCGGATTGGACAGCACATCCTCGCCGGCCTCGGCGCGGGCGCCGATCAGGATGTACATGGTGGCATCGCCACCGTCATCGAGGATCATGTTGGAGGTGCCGCCATCGGCCCACTGGAAGATCTTGTCGGTGTAGACCCAATAATCCTCCAGCGTCTCACCCTTGACGGCAAACACCGGAATTCCGGCCTCGGCAATGGCCGCGGCGGCGTGGTCCTGGGTCGAGAAGATGTTGCAGGAAGCCCAGCGGATATCGGCGCCGAGCGCCTTCAGCGTTTCGATCAGCACCGCCGTCTGGATGGTCATGTGCAGCGAGCCGGTGATGCGCGCGCCCTTGAGCGGCTTCTTGTCGCCGAATTCCTCGCGGCAGGCCATCAGGCCCGGCATTTCGGTTTCGGCGATCTCGATCTCCTTGCGGCCCCAGCCGGCAAGCGCGATGTCTGCGACCACATAGTCCTTGCTACCCGTCATGGCAGTGCTCCGATGCGAATTGATTGCGGGACGCGCCCCGCCCCGAAGGCGTGTCGGAGGGCGCGAGTTGCCGGCCTGACTAGCAGATCGAGAGTTGGACGACAATGGGATATAAAGAAATCTTTATCCGTGCATGTCTTCGGAAGCGATCAGCACGTCAGCATTCCTCGCCAAAACGGGAAGCAACCAGTTGCTCCAGCGCATCGATGACCTCTTCGGCCTCCGGGCCGGTGGCGGTGACGCGGATCGAATAACCGGGGCTTGCCGCCAGCATCATCAGGCCCATGATCGAGGTGCCGCCGACCTTGACGCCGTCCTTCTCGACCTGGACCGTGGCATTGAAGCCGCTGGCAATTTGAACGAACTTGGCCGAGGCGCGCGCATGCAGGCCGCGCTGGTTGACGATCGGAAAGTCGCGAACGATCTTGTCCTTTTCCGGCAACAGCGCGCTCATTTGCTGCTCAGGAGTTGACTGGCGACATTGATGTATTTGCGGCCGGCAGCCTGCGCTTCATCCAGCGCTGCCGTCATGTTGTCGCCCTTGCGAACGCTGGACAGCTTGATCAGCATCGGCAGGTTCATGCCGGCAATGACCTCGATGCGGCCGGATTCCATCACGGAAATGGCGAGGTTGGAGGGCGTGCCGCCGAACATGTCGGTCAAAACGATGACGCCTGATCCCGTATCGACGCGGCCGACTGCGTCGATAATGTCGCGGCGGCGCTGTTCCATATCATCGTCGGCACCGATCGCCACGGTCTCGAAATTGTCTTGTGGCCCAACGACGTGTTCCACGGCATTGCGGAACTCGGCGGCCAGTTGACCGTGCGTTACAAGCACGAGTCCGATCATTCTTTGGTGGCTCCCGTCATCGCCGCTTCACAGGCGCATTTTATGCTCGCCGACCGTTCCAGGCGGCGGGAGCGCTATCTTGTCGACGCAAGGCCCGTTGACAAGCCCAAAATTGCGCCGGCCCAAGCCAATTTGACGCATTGCAGCAAAAAATCGAAATCGGATCACAGGAAAGGCGCAATCGACAGACGCGACATCACTGCCGGCAAGGCGGCCGGGACATTGCGCCCGGCAAGATCGATGCGCGGCACTGTCACGCCGACAACGAGTTCGCTGCAGTCTTCCTGGAAGCGGACCATTTTGCCGGCTGGCACCAGCCGGATAATGAGGTCGATCACGCAGCTTGGCTCGAACTGTATCGGTTTGGGGCCGAATCCCGGCACCTCGACGAGGCCGGCTATGCTGGCTGGTGCGCGGCAGACCAGCCGCCCCTCGCAATCGGCGGCAAAGAGCTGGTCATCGCCGATCAGCCGGGAAAACAGCCCGCGCTGGCTGCAATGATCGATCAAGGCGAGCGCCAGCGTCGTCTTGCCCAAGCCGGACGGTCCGGTGATGAGAATGCCGCGATCACCTATCAGGATCGCGGTGCCGTGAATGTGTTCAGGCTGCACAATAGGACCAGGCGTGATTGGAATTCATCCCTCAGCCTTCCGCCGGCAGTGTCACCACGAAGCGCGCGCCCTTGATCTCGCCAGGCTTGGTGCCCGGGATGTTCTCGGCGCTCAGCGTGCCGCCATGGGCTTCAACGATCTGCCTGGATATCGACAGGCCAAGGCCCGAGTTCTGGCCGAACGCCTCGCCGGCCGGCCGATCGGTATAGAACCGTTCGAAAATGCGATCGATGTTATCGGCCCGGATGCCGGGGCCATTGTCGTCGACGGTGACGATGTTGAACTTGCCGGCGCGTGCCAGCGATATGGTGATGTGGCCACGATCTTCGGGAACGAACGAGCGGGCATTCTCGATCAGGTTGGTGATCACCTGGCCGATCCTCAGATCATGGCCGACGACGAAGTAGCCTTTCACGCCCTGCGGCAGTTTGGCGACCTTGAACTCGATCTCGACCGCCTTCTTGTTGCGCGTGGCCTCGCGCGAGACGGCGACCAGATCGGTGATGAACTTCTTCAGGTCGACGGTTCCCGCGTCTTCCCGCGCCAGCTCGGCATCAAGACGGGAGGCATCGGAAATATCGGTGATCAGGCGGTCCAGCCGCCTCACATCGTGCTGGATGATATCCATCAGCCGGCTCCGCGAATTGTCGTTCTTGGCCAGCGGCAATGTCTCCACAGCGCTGCGCAGCGAGGTAAGCGGGTTCTTCAGCTCGTGCGAGACATCCGCGGCAAAACTTTCGATCGCCTCGATACGGGCGTAGAGCGCATTGGTCATGTCGCGCACGGCGATCGAGAGATTGCCGATCTCGTCCTGGCGGTCGGAGAAGTCGGGGATTTCCTCGCGGTTCTTGACGCCGCGGCGAACCCTGACCGCCGCCGCGGAAAGCCGGCGAAGCGGGTTGGCGATGGTGGAGGCCAGCAGCATCGACAGGATGGCGGTAACCAGGGCGGCGATGCCGAACACGCGCAGGATCGCCTTGCGCTCGGCCGCGACGATCTTGTCGATGTCGCCGCCTTCGGTCGACAGCATCAGCACGCCGAGAACGGCACGGAAGCGCTGGATCGGCACCGCCACTGAAACGATCTGCTCGCCCTGCTCCGAGATCCGCACGATCGTCGACGGACTGCCGGTAAGCGCCTTGACCACTTCCGGAAACGCAGCGCCGTTGCCGCCCGGCTGCTCGCGATAGACGGGCAGCTGCTTGTTGCGGAAGAAATCGAAGACGAATTTCTGGATGCGCTCCAGAAGGTCCGGCTGCTCCTCTTCGACCGCCGGCAGGTCGTAGCGAAGGATCTGGCCGCGCGAATAGAGATGGCGGGAATCGAGCAGCAGGTTGGCGTCGCGGTCATAAATGCGGGCGCGCGTGCGCGTCGGCGAGATCAGCCGCCTGAGCACCGGCGCCACGCGCTCCGGATTGATCGGGAAATCGAGATTGTCGAGCTGGTCGGAGCCGGGGCCGAGGCTTTCGCCGGCCTGCAACTCAAGCAGCTTTTCCGGATCGATGCTGATCGAATCGGTTTCGACCGTCGCCGACGCGGCGATCGCGCCGGCGATGATCTCGCCTTGAGTCATCAGGCTCTCGACACGGGCGTCGATCAGCCCGTCGCGAAAGGTATTGAGATAGAGAATGCCGGTGACCAGGACGGCAAGGCCGGCAAGATTGAGAAAGAGGATACGCCGCGTCAGGCTGGAAAAGATGTGATGGCCGAGAAACCGGCGCATCGGCACCGTAATTTTCGACACGAAGGCGGGCAGAATCCGCGGCGGGCGCCTGGCGGCGCCCGACCGTCTCACTCGCTCTACTTCCACTGCCATCGAATAGCAGCTCCCGCTCGGTAATTAGTGAGTAGTGAGTAGGCAGCAGGAATAGAGAAATGGTTGCTGAGATCGCGGCGATGCATGAGTGGCCGCTCGCATCATTCAAAACTGACTACCGACTATTCCCTACTGCCTACTGCCTATTCATGCTTCGCGGAACCGATACCCGACTCCGTAAAGGGTTTCGATCATTTCGAAGTCATCATCGACGGCCTTGAACTTCTTGCGCAGCCGCTTGATGTGACTGTCAATGGTGCGGTCATCGACATAGACCTGCTCATCATAAGCGGAATCCATCAGCGCATCACGGCTTTTTACGACGCCCGGGCGCTGTGCCAGGGAATGCAGGATGAGGAACTCGGTGACGGTCAGCGTCACCGGCTCGCCCTTCCAGGTGCAGGTGTGGCGCTCCTGGTCCATGACAAGCTGGCCGCGCTCAAGCGACCGGGCCTGCTGGTTGGGCGCCTTGGCCGCCGCCTCGCGGGTGCTGGCGCGGCGCAGCACGGCGCGGACGCGTTCGACCAGAAGACGCTGCGAGAAGGGTTTGCGGATGAAGTCGTCGGCACCCATCTTGAGGCCGAACAGTTCATCGATCTCATCGTCCTTGGAGGTCAGGAAGATCACCGGCAGGTCGGATTTCTGACGCATCCGGCGCAGCAACTCCATGCCATCCATGCGCGGCATCTTGATGTCGAGGATGGCGAGGTTCGGCGGGCGCGCCGCCAGTCCCTCCAGCGCCGATGCCCCATCCGTGTAGGTTTCGACCCGATAACCCTCGGATTCGAGGGCGATCGAAACCGAAGTCAGAATGTTGCGATCGTCGTCGACAAGCGCGATTGTTGCCATTTCAAGCGGCTCCCTCATGAGCTGTCCCTTCTTTCGTCGAGAAGGGGCTTTTGCAGGACAAATTAGGTACAAAATGTGGCATAGGCTTTATCCGCTGTCACGCGCGGCACGCCGGCGGCCACAATTGTACCTCGATAGGGATTGGACGAATGAACATCGCCAATCCTTGGGCAACCATCAGTGTTTTTGCACATATAAACGATTTAAACAACTTTCAAAATATTTAAATCGATTAATGATTTGATATCATTCGCCTTTTCTGGTTTTGACGTTATTAGCTCCTGCAATGGGGTTTCCGGAATTCGCCGGTAAAGACGCGGTAAATCGAAGAAGGGACACCCATGTCGGAAGCCGGCAAACGCAATCCTGCATGTGCAATCGATCGGATCGGCCTGAGAACCACTGGCGTGGTGCGCTATAATTTCGGCGCGGCCGCGCTCTACGAGGAGGCCATCCGCCGTGGCGAGGCCCGACTCACCGCGCATGGCGCGCTTGCCGCCGAGACCGGGCAGCACACCGGCCGCTCGCCCAGGGACAAATTCGTGGTGCGCGACGAAAGCACCGCGCCGCATGTATGGTGGGACAACAACAAGGCGATTTCGCCGATCCAGTTCGATACGCTGCTTGCCGATTTTCGCGCCCATGCGGCTGGAAAGGACCTTTATGTGCAGGACCTGGTCGGCGGTGCCGACGAGGAACTGAAGCTGCCGACCAGGGTGATCACGGAGCTTGCCTGGCACTCCTTGTTCATCCGCAATCTGCTCATCCGGCCTGCCGCCGCCGAACTCGAGCATTTCGTGCCCGATTTGACGATAATCGACCTGCCGTCGTTCCGCGCCGATCCCGCCCGCCACGGCACGCGCGGCGAAACGGTGATCGCGGTCGATCTTTCGCGCATGATCGTGTTGATTGGCGGTACCTCCTATGCCGGCGAGATGAAGAAGTCGGTGTTCACCGTGCTCAACTATCTGCTGCCGGCAAAAGGCGTGATGCCGATGCATTGCTCGGCCAATGAAGGGCCCGCCGGCGACGCGGCCGTTTTCTTCGGCCTTTCCGGGACCGGCAAGACGACGCTGTCGGCCGACCCGTCGCGAACGCTGGTCGGCGACGACGAGCATGGCTGGGGACCGCACGGCATCTTCAATTTCGAAGGCGGCTGCTATGCCAAGACGATCAAGCTTTCGGCCGAAGCCGAGCCGGAGATCTTCGCCACCACCCAGCGCTTCGGCACGGTGCTGGAGAATGTGGCGCTCGACGCCGGTCGCGTGCCGGATTTCGACGACGGCGGGCTGACCGAAAACACGCGCTGCGCCTACCCGCTCCATTTCATCCCCAACGCCAGCAAGACGGGGCGCGCCAGCCACCCGAAGAACATCATTATGCTGACCGCCGACGCATTCGGCGTTATGCCGCCGATCGCGCGGCTGACCCCGGCGCAGGCGATGTATCATTTCCTCTCCGGCTATACCGCCAAGGTGGCGGGGACCGAGAAGGGCATTACCGAACCCGAAGCGACATTTTCGACATGCTTCGGCGCACCGTTCATGCCGCGGCATCCGTCGGAATACGGCAATCTGCTGCGCGAGCTCATCGCCCGCCACGGTGTCGATTGCTGGCTGGTCAACACCGGCTGGACCGGCGGCGCCTACGGCACCGGCAAGCGGATGCCGATTAAGGCAACGCGGGCGCTGCTTGCCGCGGCGCTCGACGGCTCGCTGAAAGCGGCCGACTTCCGCACCGACGCCAATTTCGGTTTTGACGTACCGGTGACGGTTGCCGGCGTCGACCGCGCCATTCTCGACCCGAGATCGACCTGGGTCGACAAGCCCGCCTACGACCGGCAGGCGGCAAGGCTGGTCGGCATGTTCGTCGACAATTTCGAAAAGTTCGAAGCCCATGTCGACGCCACCGTGCTCGGCGCCGCACCACGCATGCAGGTAGCGGCTGAATAGCCGTCGCCCCTGGTGATGCTTCAAGGCCCGGCTTCGATCGGGCCTTTTCTTTTTCCGCCTGCCGCGCCATCACTGCGGCATGAACGCCGACGACAAGATCATCATCACCGACGATGCGGTGATTAATCCGGGCGACCTGCACGAGGACTTCATCCGTTCGTCCGGCCCGGGCGGCCAGAACGTCAACAAGGTGGCGACGGCGGTGCAATTGCGCTTCAATGCCGCCAACGCGTCTGGCCTGTCGGAGCGGGTGCGCGAACGAACCATCAAGCTTGCCGGCCAGCGCGCCACCAAGGACGGCGTCATCGTCATCGAAGCCGGACGCTTCCGCACCCAGGAGCAGAACCGGGCGGACGCCCGGGCGCGGCTGACGGCACTGGTCGCCAAGGCCGCCGAACCACCGTCGCCGCCGCGCAAGAAGACTAGGCCATCCAAAGGCGCGGTGGAAAGACGGCTCAAGAGCAAGGCCGGGCGCGGTTCGATCAAGAAACTGCGCGGCCGGGTCGGGGATGACTGACAGCCGAAGCGGCTTCGGATCTCAGATCGCCGGTTAAAGCGCGCAGCCACCGTCGGAGGCGGCTTTCGGGTCGCCGTTTTCGTTTGACGGTGGCATTCTGATTTCCAGACCAACGGATCAAGCGACGCGATGCTCATACTGCCCAAAGGCGTCCGCCATATGCCCGGCTACCTGTCGCGCGCCATGCAGGAAGTACTGGTGGAAGATATCAGGAAAGTCGTGGAGGAAGCCCCGCTGTTCGTGCCGGCAATGCCGCGCACTGGCAAGGAGATGAGCGTGCGCATGACCAATTGCGGCCCGCTGGGCTGGGTCACCGACAAGGAGCACGGCTATCGCTACCAGCCGACCCACCCGGTGACCGGAATGCCCTGGCCGCCGATCCCGGAGATGCTGCTCGATCTGTGGCGGGACGTATCTGCCTATGCGCACCCGCCGGAGGCCTGCCTGGTCAATTTCTATTCGCAGGATGCCAAGATGGGTCTTCACCAGGACCGCGACGAGAGCGATTTCTCCGCGCCTGTCGTCTCGGTCTCGCTCGGCGATGATTGCCTGTTCCGGGTCGGCCAGACCACGCGCGACGGCGCCACCAAATCGTTCAGGCTGAAGAGCGGCGATGTCGTGGTGCTCGGCGGCGAAGGCCGGCTCTGCTTTCACGGCGTCGACCGCATCTACCCTTCGACCTCGGCACTGCTCAAGAATGGCGGCCGCATCAATCTGACGCTGCGGCGGGTGACTATGCCGAAATAGGCTGTTCGGGTGCCCCGGGGGTGCCAGTACCACGACCGCCGTTGTAGCGTTTGGCCAGCAGCAGGGCACTGCCCGGCCAGGGTTGCAAGCCCGGAGCCTGGCGGTGCGTTGCATCGTTGCGCGCACGCCAGGCCTGGAGCGCCAACAGCCGATCTCGGGCGGTCCGGGAATCGCATCATCTCGAGCCGTTCCGCAAACCGAGCCCAGCACTGGCGAATACCCAGTGGCGAAGCATCACATAGTTGACGAGCGGGATTACGAGGCATGTCAGCACAATCGGAATCTGCGCCTGCAGGCCCAGAATCCCGGACAACACGGCGGGCAGAAGAAATGACACCGCCAGACCAAGCAATGTCAGCACGAAAAAGCGAGGCGCCTCGAAACGATGCGCCCCGCTGGACACGAAGGTAAAATACTTGTGTCCGGCATAGGAGAAGACGGCGGCGATGGCATAAGCGAGCACCGAGGCCGAAGCCGGCCGCATCGACACCGCGTCCCCCGTCGAAAATACCGCGGCAAGCAGTGCGTAGAGCAGAGTGGCGCCAAGGCCGATAATCAGGAAACGCGCCGGCCGCTTTGCAAGTCTGGAGCCCGAACCGGCGCTAAACACGGCCGCTGCACACATATTGCGCACCGAGCGGCAGATTTGAGAGCCAGCCCTCGACCCTGCGCGCGACCGAATTTGCGAAAGGAAACATCAGAAAATGTCTGCCTTCGACCTGTGTGAGGCCGGCTGTCTCCATGAGATGCCCGGCTTGGCGGCGACTGATCAGGACAGCATCTTCATCGAAGGGGCAGCGGAAGACGGCCAGGCGTGTCAATGGATTGAACGGGTTGTGCTCGATCACCGAGACAACGCCGCCGGGTCGGACGACGCGTCGCATCTCGGAAACGAAGCTCGGCCAATGTTCGGGCGGCACATGATGGACGACGCAAACGGCGAATGCGAGGTCGAATGTGCCATCCGCGTAAGGCAGCACGGGAGCCGTGTAGTCGGCATAGGTGACCCAGGGGTTTTCCTCACGCGCCCGGGCGATGGATTCCTTCGAAATGTCGCAGCCGTGAAGGTCTGGAAAAAGCGGCTTCACGTAAGGATGCAGCGCGCCGATCCCGCAGCCGACATCAAGCGCCCGAACGCTGCCCTCGCGCCTCGCGATACCGCGTGTCGCGATCAGGTCGGCGAGAGGGGCCAACTTGGCGTGCAGGAAGAAGTCATGCTTCAGCCCGGAGAAGCTGATCGAGTCGTCGACAGTCCTGTTATAGGTGGTGCGATATTGATCGAAGAGTTCGGCCATCAACCAAACCTTCTGTCGCGTGACGCCGACAACGTCGCCTCGGTGTTTCGATTGTCGACTTCCGCCCGGAGCGCGTCCTCGAAGCCAGTAAGGCGATCAACGACATAGAGCGGCCGGCGCTTGATCTCGGAGTGGATCCCGCCGACATAGAGGCCGACGATACCGGTCATGAACAGGTTGATCCCGGACAAGAAGGAAACAATCACAACTGTCGACGTCCAGCCTTGGACAACACCGAAACTGAATGCCCAGGAAGCCACGGCAAAGAGCCCGAGCAACGCGGCTACCCCCGAGATAGCGAGCCCGGCCCAGAGCGCCATACGCAATGGTTTTTCCGAAAAGCCGATGACCCCGTGGACAGCCAGGCGGAGCATCTTCCAGAAAGGATACTTTGTTTCACCTGCGGCGCGCGCCGGCCGCTCGAATGAAACCGCCGTCTGCTTGAATCCCATCCAACCGAACATGCCGCGCACGAAACGGTTGCGCTCCGGCATCTGCTTGAACGTATCGAGAGCCTTGCGGCCGATTAGCCGGAAATCGCCAACGTCGCGGGGAATGTCGACCGAAGTCATCTTCTCCATCAGCCGGTAGAAGATGCTGGCTGTCAGCCGTTTGAACCAGGTTTCGCCTTCGCGCCGCATACGCCTGGCGTAGACGATTTCATAGCCCTCCTTCCACTTTTCCACCAGTTGGAGAACGACTTCCGGGGGATCCTGGAGGTCGGCATCCATGACCACCACGGCTTCGCCGGCAGCCGCATCCATGCCGGCCGTAATTGCAATCTGGTGCCCGAAATTGCGCGACAGTTCGATCAGCCGGAAGCGTGGCTCCTCGGCAACCATCCCACGCAGGTAGATCACACTCGTGTCGGTACTGCCGTCGTCGACGAAAATAGCCTCTGCCGGTGCGTCCAGCACGTCGAGCAGGGCGACTATTCGCCGGATAAGGAGTGGAAGAACCGCCTCCTCGTTGAAGATCGGAATGACCAGGGAATAGCGGAGCTGCGTCGCACGAACTCCGGTACTGCTCGCGTTGATCACAGACTGCTCCCGACAGATCCGCTGGAATTGCCCATCGAACACTAGCCGGGATAGCCTAAGGCGCCGTTAACCGCGCCGTTACAGTTTCCTGAGCGCCACTTCCTCGACCAGATGGTTGGCGCCCTTGCGCAGGATGAGATCGGCTCGGGCGCGGGTCGGCAATATATTCTCGCGCAGATTCTTCAGGTTGATGTTGGTCCACAGACCCTCGGCGATGGCGCGGGCCGCATCCTCGGAAAGTTGCGAATAGCGGTGAAAGAAGGAGGCCGGGTCGCGGAAGGCGGTTTCGCGCAACCGCATGAAGCGGGCGATATACCAGTGATGGATCAGCGCCTCCTCCGCATCGATGTAGATGGCAAAGTCGAAGAAATCCGACAGGAAAGGCACGATCTTGCCGTCCTTCGGCAGCTTGCCCGGCTGCAGGACGTTAATGCCTTCGAAGATCAGGATGTCGGGCCGGTCGATGGTCTGGAACGCGCCCGGAATGACGTCATAGGTCAGGTGCGAATAGACCGGCGCGCGGACGTTGCGCTGCGCCGATTTGATGCCGGACAGGAAACGCAGCAGCGCGCCGACGTCGTAGCTGTCGGGAAAGCCCTTGCGCTCCATCAGATTGTTGCGGCGCAGGACTTCGTTCGGCAGCAGGAAGCCGTCGGTGGTGACCAGGTCAACCTTGGGACTCGACGGCCAGCGCGCCAGCAGCTCCTTTAGCACGCGCGCCGTGGTCGATTTGCCGACCGCGACGGAACCGGCAATGCCGATGATGAACGGTGTCTTGGCCGCGTCCAGCGCGTTGAAGAAGGCCTGGCGCTGCCTGAACAGGAGTTGACTGGCTTCGACGTGAGCCGACAACAGCCGCGACATCGAAAGATAGATGCGCTCGACTTCGTGGAGATCGACCGGATCGTTCAGCGACCGCAGACGACGGATTTCGTCCTCGGTGAGCGTCATCGGCGTATCGGCGCGGAACCGCGACCATTGCTCGGCCGAGAAGAAACGATAGGGTGAATACTTCTCGGTAGGAGCGAGCTGGTCCATCGAGTTCCTCCGCAGCGATCAGCCCCGGTCCAGCCGAGACGCCTTTTCGGCGATGCCCGAACGACCGGTGCGGCGTTCAAGCTCGTTGAGCACATCGCTCAGCGGAATGTCCGCTATGCCGAGAACGACAAGCCAATGATAGATGAGATCGGCGCTTTCCGAAACAAGCGCGTCCCGGTCGGCGCTGACGGCTGCGATCACCGTTTCGACCGCCTCTTCGCCGAGTTTCTGCGCTGCCTTGCTCATGCCGCGCTGAAAGAGCTTGGCCGTCCACGAATCCGGATCGCCGGAACGCGCGCGTTCGCCAATAATCTTCTCCAGATCGGAGAGCGAGAACTCGGTCATGACGGCGTTTACAGCCTCTTCTTAGCCGGAAAAGGCTCTAGGACCGATTACCCGGCGAGTCCAGCCGCATCGGCAGTCCGGCCTGAGCCATGTGCAGCTTGGCCTCGGCGATGCTGTAGGTGCCGAAATGGAAGATCGACGCCGCCAGCACCGCGCCGGCATGGCCGTCGCGAATGCCTTCGACAAGGTGGTCGAGCGTGCCGACGCCGCCGGAAGCGATGACCGGCACGCGTACGGCGTCGGCGACCGCGCGGGTAAGGGCTATGTCGTAGCCGGCCTTGGTGCCGTCGCGGTCCATCGATGTCAGCAGGATCTCGCCGGCGCCGAGATCGACCACTCGCCGAACGAACTCGACAGCGTCGATGCCGGTCTTCTCGCGGCCGCCATGGGTAAATATTTCCCAGCGGTCGGCCTCGCTCGCAGCGGACACTTTCTTGGCATCGATGGCGACGACGATGCACTGGTTGCCGAATTTGTCCGCTGCTTCGGCGACAAAATTTGGGGTCTTCACCGCCGCCGTGTTGATCGACACCTTGTCGGCGCCGGCCAATAGCAGCTTCCTGATGTCGGCGACCTGACGGACGCCACCGCCAACGGTCAGCGGCATGAAACATTGTTCGGCGGTGCGGGCTACTACATCGAAAATGGTCTGGCGGTTTTCCGACGAGGCGGTGATGTCGAGAAAGCAGAGCTCGTCGGCGCCGGCCGCGTCATAGGCTTTTGCCGCTTCGACGGGATCGCCGGCATCGACCAGGTCGACGAAATTGACGCCCTTGACGACACGGCCGTTCTTGACATCCAGACAGGGGATGACGCGGGCTTTCAGCATCAGATCCTCTCGATCGCCGCAAGAAAGTCGACGAGCAGCTGGCCGACGACGGGCGGAACCTCGGACTGGGAATCAAAGGCCGGGTCGTATGCCGAGAGCGTAACGCCCGCGATCGGGATAGACCTGGCCAGTCCGCAGGCAAGCTGCCGTAACTGTTCCGGGCTCGGACCGCCCGGATGCGTGTAGCGGTTCACCTGCAGCACATTCGGATCGACGACGTCCAGGTCGAGATGCAGATGCGCCCGCACAGTCACTGTCGCCGTGAGCTTTCCGATCATATCGAGTGCACCGGCACATTCGGTGCGCACGATCGGCAAGGTTTCCAGCAGGCGCTTTTCGTCGGGATCGACGTCGCGGGCATCGACCAGCATGCAGCGCGCCGGGTTTATCGGCCGGAACCCCGGAATCGCTGCCGCCATCGGACGCCAGCAGAGCCCGAGAGTCGCCGCCAGCGCCATGCCGTCGAGAAAGCCGTAGGCCGACGTCTCCGGCGTGTTGAGATCGCCATGCTGGTCGATCCAGATGATCGAATCCGCAGCTTCACCGGCAACCGCACCGGCGGCGGTCAGGCAATTTCCAGCAAGGATAATGGGGAAGCGTCCTCCATCGCGGGCGAGGCCAACCTTGGTCGCGACAGCGTTGCAGACGGCGAAGCCGGTTGCGATTTCGCGCCCCTGCTCGTCTCCCACCTTGCCGATATCTTCGACGGCGACTTCATGGCCAGCCACGGTCAGGGCTTCGACGAGCCCACCGCCGACAATGGCGTCCGGACCCTGGCCGCACCCTTCGTGATAGTGCCCGCTGTCATAGGGAGCGAGGATAATCGAGACCTTCACGTTTCACACCCCTGCCATCGGTTTGCCACGCAGGATCGCCAGTGCCTCGGCCGGATCGATGCGGCCGTCGTAGAGCGCGCGACCGGAGATCGCGCCTTCGAGCTTCTGCGCATCGGGCATGGTCATGCGCACGATGTCGGCGATCGAGGCGAGCCCGCCCGAGGCGATGACCGGGATCGAAACCGCCTCCGCAAGATCGATGGTGGCGTCCCAGTTGATGCCGCTCAGCACCCCGTCGCGATCGATGTCGGTGTAGATGATGGCGGCGACGCCGGCGCCTTCGAATTTCCTCGCCAGTTCGATGACGCCGAGACTCGAGGCCTCGGCCCAGCCTTCGACCGCGACCTTACCGCCCTTGGCATCGATGCCGACGGCGATCTTGCCCGGGAATGCCTTGCAGGCCTGCCTGACCAGATCCGGATCGCGCACCGCCACGGTGCCAAGAATGACGCGGGCCAGCCCACGGTCGAGCCAGTCCTCGATCTGCGCCAGGGTGCGGATGCCGCCGCCGAGCTGCACCGGACTGCTCGTCGCCTTGAGGATGGCGCCGACCGCGGCGCTGTTGACGCTCTGGCCCTTGAAGGCGCCGTTGAGGTCGACGACGTGCAGCCATTCGAAGCCCTGCTCTTCGAAGGCGCGCGCCTGAGCGGCGGGATCGTCGTTATAGATCGTCGCAGTTGCCATGTCGCCATGCCTGAGGCGCACACATTTGCCATCCTTAAGGTCTATGGCCGGAAACAGGATCACCTTCAGGCGCCTTCGACGATGACAAAGTGGCCGGTCGAGCCGGCGAGCCTGTACTTCAAGGCCTCCTGGTATTCAGGCGAGCCGTAGCATTCCAGCGCCATTTCATAGGATTCGAATTCCACCAGCACGTGGCGATTGCCTGTCGGTCCTTCCGGGCTGATATACCGCCCGGGGCGCACCGGGAACTTCGCCCCGTATTTCGCGAAAGCCGCGGCATTGGCCTCGATGTACTGCTTGTAGATCTCGGGATCGTGGACATCGACCATTGCCATCCAATAGCCCTTCTTGCTCATGGTTCAGGGCCTCCAGCCTAGGAAATTGGTGATCAGCGCCAGGCCCAGCGCCTGGCTCTTCTCGGGGTGGAATTGCGTTCCGGCCAGGTTGTCGCGGGCGACAGCGGCCGTTACCGGGCCGCCGTAGTCGGCAACCGCCAGCACCTCATCCTCTTTCCGTGCATCGAGATGGTAGGAGTGGACGAAATAGGCGTGCAGTCCCTTGCCGCCCGTCGCAATGCCGGAAAACAGCGGATGCTTGCGCTTCAGGTCAATCGTGTTCCAGCCGATCTGCGGGATCTTCAGTGTCGGATCGGCCGGCGTGATCTCCTTGACGTCGCCGGCGATCCAGCCAAAGCCCTTTGTGACGGTCTTTTCCAGGCCCCGCTCCGACATCAGCTGCATGCCGACGCAGATGCCGAGGAACGGCCGAGCCTTGGCGATCGCCACCTCCTCCACCGCTTCCCACATGCCGGCGACCGCACGCAGTCCAGCGGCGCAATCGGCATAGGCACCGACGCCGGGCAGGACGATGCGGTCGGCGGTCCTGACCCGCTCGGCATCGGCGGTGAGTTCGATCGCGGCGGCAATGCCGGCTTCATGCGCAGCACGCTCGAAGGCCTTGGTGGCCGAGCGCAGATTGCCCGACCCGTAGTCGATGATCGCGACCCTCATCTCAGGGCTTTCCCGGAATATGGTTCAGCCCCAGTGCCAGGCCCATCTGCGCCGGCCGGGCATGTGCTGCGTCTGGGACGATACGCTGCGCATGAGTTTGTGAATCCGAATCCGCAGCGGCTTCCAACACATAGCGGATGTCGGCGTCGTCGAGCCTGTCGGCCTCGACGACACCCCATTCATGCCAGCCGCGGCGACGAAGGGCTGCAATTCGCAAGCCTTGTCCCTCCAGCCCGACAAAGAGCATGACAAGGAAGGATAAAAGCGAGCCGGCTGTTTCCAGGTCCAGCCTTTCGCCCAGCATCGAGAGCAGGCCCATGGCGACAAACGCCAATGCCGCCTCAACCCACAGCCGGTGCCAGGCCAGCCACAGCGGCGGCACCAGGAAGCCGAGCCAGGCAAAGCCGTCACGGATAAAGATGGTGTCCACGCTTTCACCGCGGCCTGGCGGCTCCATCACGACATAGATGGCCATGGCGTTACCCTTTCAGGGATCCCTTGGTGGAGGGAACCGCGTCCAGCTGGCGCAGGTCGCGCTCAAGTGCCGAACGCAACACACGCGCCACGGCCTTGAAGCAGGTCTCGGCGATGTGGTGGTTGTTGGCGCCGTAATGATTGGTGATGTGCAGCGTGATGCCGGCATTCTGCGCCAGAGCGTGGAAGAATTCGCGCACCAGCTCGGTGTCGAACGTACCGATCTTCGGCGACGAGAACGAAACGTTCCAGACCAGAAAAGGCCGGCCGGAGACATCGATTGCCGCCCGCGTCAGTGTCTCGTCCATGGCGAGGTCGATCGAGGCGTAGCGCATGATGCCGCGCCGCTCGCCCAATGCCTTGGCCAGCGCCTGGCCGAGGGCGATGCCCGTATCCTCGACGGTATGGTGGTCGTCTATATGCAGGTCGCCCTTGGCCTTCACGGTCATGTCGATCAGCGAATGGCGCGACAACTGGTCCAGCATATGGTCGAAGAAGCCGACGCCCGTCGAAATGTCGGATTTGCCCGAGCCGTCGACCTGAACCGACACGGAGATGTCGGTTTCCCTGGTCTTGCGGCTTATCTCGGCGGAACGGGGCGCCATGACCTCATCCTTGTCTCAGATTTGCACGTCAGGCGTTCACAGGCCTGAAAACGAAAGCCTTCTAGCAGCATGATCCGGCGATTGCCAGTTACCGCTGCGGAGCACTATCCGGCCCGGCGGATGGCCGGTTTGCAATCGTCCGGCCTATGCATACATATGGCCGATCAAGTCACTCGTAACGCACCGATCGCCTCGATGGGATCGGTGCTTGTCGGAGCAGGAAATGTCGAATGAACTGACCATGCATGCCACGACCATCCTGACCGTGCGCAAGGGCGGCAAGGTGGTGATCGCCGGTGACGGCCAGGTCAGCCTCGGCCAGACGATCATGAAAGGCAACGCCAAGAAGGTGCGCCGCATCGGCAAGGGCGGCAACGTCATCGCCGGTTTCGCCGGCGCCACCGCCGATGCCTTCACTCTGCTGGAGCGGCTGGAAGCCAAACTCGAACAATATCCCGACCAGCTGACACGCGCCTGCGTCGAGCTTGCCAAGGACTGGCGCACCGACCGCTATTTGCGGCGGCTGGAAGCGATGATGCTGGTGGCCGACAAGTCGGTGTCGCTGGCGCTGACCGGCACCGGCGACGTGCTGGAGCCCGAATTTGGCGTCATGGCCATCGGTTCCGGCGGCAATTACGCGCTGGCAGCGGCACGCGCGCTGATGGACAGCGACAAGGGCGCAGAGGAGATCGCCCGCAAGGCGATGCAGATCGCGTCAGACATTTGCGTCTACACAAACAACAACTTCGTCGTCGAAACCCTCGATGCCGCCTGAGCGGAGCCTCCGCTATGGTTTTCGGCCGGTGACCCAGAGGGACCTGCCGATGATCGCCGGCTGGCTTGCCGAGCCGCATGTCGCCGAGTGGTGGGACGACCCAGAGACCGAGATTGCGGAGATCCGCGAGCATATCGACAGCATTTCGGTCGAGCCGCTAATTATCGAGCTGGACGGAAAGCCCATCGGCTATTTGCAGAGCTACGATCCGCATCTGGAGGACGGCCATCCCTATAGCGACCAGCCGTTCGGCACGCTCGGCATCGATCTGTCGATCGGCGTGCCGGAGCTTGTCGGGGTCGGCCACGGCTCCGCGATCGTCCGGCAGTTCGTCGAGCAGCTTTTCGAGGAAGGTACGCCGCGCGTCATCATCGACCCGGACCCCGCCAATGCACGGGCTATCCGTGCCTATGAAAAGGCCGGTTTCACGGCTATCGATCGCAGGAAGTCGGAATATGGCGATGCCGTGCTGATGGCGATTGATGCCCCAGAGGGTGATGCCGGACAGGGTGACGCAGAAGAGGGGCAATAGCAGCATGAGCGTATCCAGCGACAAAACCGTCTCGGCCTACGAAGACAGTTGGCGAATGGGGCTCCTGCTGGTTCTCGGCCTGGTTATCTTCCAGGCCGGGGTCCTCTATGGCATGGGGCGGACGCCGATCTGTACCTGCGGCTATGTCAAGCTGTGGCACGGCATCGTGCAAAGCTCGGAGAATTCCCAGCATATTTCCGACTGGTACAGCTTCTCGCACGTCATTCACGGCTTCCTGTTCTATGCGCTGGCGTGGTTCCTTTTCCCGCGCTCGCCGATCGGGCTCAGGCTGGCGTTTGCGGTCGTCATAGAGGGCGGCTGGGAGCTGCTCGAGAACAGCCCTTTCATCATCGACCGCTACCGCGCCGGCACGATCTCGCTCGACTATTATGGCGACAGCATCATCAATTCGGTGTCCGACACGCTGGCCATGGTGCTGGGGTTTGTCATGGCGCGAAGGCTTCCTATATGGGTGATCGTCACCCTCGCCCTCATCTTCGAATTCGGTGTCGGCTATCTCATCCGGGACAATCTGACACTCAACGTGATCATGCTGCTGCATCCGTTCGAGTCCATTCGGCAGTGGCAAAGTGGAATTTAGTGATATGAGCACCTTCTCTCCCCGCGAAATCGTTTCGGAACTCGACCGCTTCATCATCGGCCAGAAAGACGCCAAGCGTGCGGTGGCGATTGCCTTGCGCAACCGTTGGCGCCGCCAGCAGCTCGAGGGCCAGATGCGCGAAGAGGTGATGCCGAAAAACATCCTGATGATCGGCCCGACCGGTGTCGGCAAGACCGAGATTTCACGCCGCCTGGCACGCCTTGCCGGTGCGCCTTTCGTCAAGGTCGAAGCCACCAAGTTCACCGAGGTCGGTTATGTCGGCCGCGACGTCGAGCAGATCATCCGCGATCTGGTCGAGATCGCCATCGGGCTGGTGCGCGAGAAGATGCGCGAGGACGTCAAGGCGCGTGCCCACATCAACGCCGAGGAACGGGTGCTCGAAGCGCTCGTCGGCAAGACGGCGAGCCCGGCCACCCGCGACAGTTTCCGCAAGAAGCTGCGCGACGGCGAGCTCGACGACAAGGAGATCGAGATCGAAGTGGCCGATACCGGCAATGGCGGCATGCCTGGCTTCGAGATCCCCGGCATGCCGGGCGCCAATATCGGCGTGCTCAACATCAACGACATGCTGTCGAAGGCGATGGGCGGCAAGAAGACCAAGTTGCGCAAGACGACCGTCAAGGAGTCCTACGGGCTGTTGATCAGCGACGAGTCCGACAAGCTGCTCGATCAGGACGAAGTGGTGCGCCGGGCCCTCGAATCGACCGAGAATGACGGCATCGTCTTCCTTGACGAGATCGACAAGATCGCCTCGCGCGAAGGCGGCATCGGTGCCGGTGTTTCGCGTGAAGGTGTACAGCGCGACCTGCTGCCGCTGGTCGAAGGCACCACGGTTGCGACCAAATATGGACCGGTGAAGACCGACCATATCCTGTTCATCGCCTCGGGCGCGTTCCACGTCGCCAAGCCCTCCGACCTGCTGCCGGAATTGCAGGGCCGCCTGCCGATCCGCGTCGAGCTGCGGGCGCTGGAGAAGGACGATTTCGTCCGCATCCTTACCGAGACCGAAGCCAGCCTGATCAAGCAATATATCGCGCTGATGAAGACCGAAGGCGTCGACCTGGTCTTCACCGATGACGCGATCGATTCGTTGGCCGGCATCGCCGTCGACCTTAACGCCAGCGTCGAGAATATCGGCGCCAGGCGGCTGCAGACGGTGATGGAACGGGTACTGGACGACATCTCCTATGACGCGCCGGACCGTAACGGCACCTCGGTGACAATCGATGCCGCCTATGTCGAGAAGCATGTCGGCGACCTCTCCAGAAACACGGACTTGTCGCGTTTCATCTTGTAGGAGACTCTTGATTCTCTAAGAGGCCGGGGAATTACCCCCGGCCTCCGTCAAATTCGGCCCGGCATTCCGGAGGTGTGGCCAAATGGAAGCATCCGGCAAGCTTTCGTCCCGTCCGGTGCAGGCGTCTCTCGACTCCCGGTGGAGCATTACCTAGTTTGCCGCCGATTATTTGGGCGGCGGCGCATGAAAAAACTGATCCTCGTCATTTTGGGGCTGACGCTGGCGACAGCCATGTTCGCCGCGCAAGCGGAAACGATGGTGCCGCCGGGCAACCGCAACACCGAGCAGCCTGACATACCGGGCGCATCGAGCCGGCGCACCCAGGCGACCAACACCACCTTCCAGGCGAAATACCGCAAAGTCTTTGCGCTGCTCCAGAACGATGCCGAGTTGCGCGGCAAGATCAAGCAGGCAGCCGCGGCCTATGGCATCGACCCAATGCATATCGTCGGCGCCATCGTCGGCGAGCACACCTACAATGTCGATGCCTACGACCGGCTGCAGACCTACTACGTCAAGGCGATCTCGTATTTGTCGAGCAAGCTCTCCTTCGCCTATGACGGCGAGGACATCACCGATTTCGTGCAGCGGCCGCAATTCGCCAAATGCGCCGGGAAGTCCGATAGCTACGACCTATGGGAGTGCCGCGAGCAGGTGTGGAACCGGTCGTTCCGCGGCAAGACCGTCAACGGCGAGAGCTTCCCCAACGACCGCTTCGGTGCCACTTTCTTCCAACCTTATTATGCCGGCCAGACTTTTGGCCTTGGCCAGCTCAATCCGTTGACGGCGCTGGAAATGAGCGACCTCGTGCACAAGGTTTCCGGCCTGCCGGAACTCGACGTCGGCGACCCCAACGCGGTCTACAAGACCATCATGGATCCTGACCTGACACTGCCTTATGTCGCAGCAACGATCCGGAAATCGATCGACGCCTATAGAAGCATCGCCGGCTACGACATCTCAGGCAATCCCGGCCTCACGTCGACGCTCTACAATGTCGGCAACCCCGAACAGCGCGCCTATGCGCTGAAGGCCGAAAACGACAAGCGCCGCGCTGCGGGCGAGCCGGAAAAATTGCCTGAGGAAAATTACTATGGCTGGCTGATCAACGACAAGCTGCCGGAGCTGAAAGCGCTGTTTTAGCCGAACGCGTTCGGCCAACTATCCACGCCCTCAGCTCACGCCGCCAGCAGTGACTTCAGCTTGACCGTTTGCGAGCCTAGCGCTTCCGGCGCCGGCTTTGCCTGCTTTGCAATCAGCATCTCGGCCAGCCTTATGTCGCGGGCGACCGCGTTGCCGGGGCCGATGCCGCTTGCCGCAACCAGCCTGCCGTCCTCGGCCAGATGAAACAGGATGAAGGCGCCGTCGCCAACGTCGCGGCGAACGATGCTGCGGCCTTCGTCCGACAGGCCGGCGATCTGCAGGGTCAATCCGTACTGATCCGACCAGAACCAAGGCACCGCCGAATGCGCCTCGCCGGCGCCAAGCATGTTCCTTGCGGCGAGTGCGCCCTGCTCCTGCGCATTGCGCCAGGCTTCCAGCCGCACGCGCCGGCCGCCATAGATAGCGAGCGGAAACGAACAGCAATCGCCGGCTGCAAAGATATCCCGGTCGCTGGTGCGAAGCTCGGCGTCGACGGCGACACCATTGTCGATGGTCAGCCCCGCCTGCCCGGCAAGTCCGGTCACCGGCACGGCGCCGATGCCGATCACGGCAAGATCGGCGACAATGTCGTGTCCACCGGCAAGCGCGATGCGCACTTCGGCGCCGTCATCGGCAATGGCCGCGATGCCCTGGCCGCACAGGATTTTTACGCCTTCGGCTTCATGCGCCTGATGGATGACCTGCGCGATCTCGGCCGGCACGCCGCGCATCAGAATGCGCGGCTGCGCCTCGATGACGGTGACCGCGGCACCCAGCCTGCGCGCCGCCGCGGCGAGCTCGAGCCCGATGAAGCCGCCGCCGACTATGGCGATGCGATTGCCGGCGTTGAGATGGGCACGAATGGCCAGCGCGTCGTTGAAGGTTCGCAGGTAGACGCAGCGCCCGCCAAGGCCCGGCATAGGCAATTTGCGCGGCACAGACCCGGTCGCCAGCAGGAGCTTGTCGTAGGCCAGGGCGGAACCGTCTGACAGGCGCACGACATGCGCCGTGCGGTCGATCGCCACAGCCAGAACCGAATGGATATGCCGGATAGAGCGCTCGGCCAGGATCGCGTCGCTGGCGATCGCCTTGATCAGGGGCGCGTCGGCGACCATCGCGTCTTTCGACAGTGGTGGGCGCTCATAGGGAAGATGCGGCTCGTCGCCGACCAAGGTTACGGGGCCATTATAGCCGAGCTCGCGCAGCGCAAGGGCGGCGCGCCCGCCGCATTCGCCGGCGCCGATGACGACCATTCCCTTCGTCATCATCAACCGATCCGGACAAGGACTTTGCCGGCGCCGACTTTGACCGGATAGGTCCTTAGGTCGACGCAGACCGGCGCGCCCCTGGCAGCCCCTGTCTTGTAGTTGAAGCGGCCATTGTGCTTCGGGCACTCGATGATGTCGTCCATGACCAGCCCGTCGGCCAGATGCACCTTCTCATGCGTGCAAAGCCCGTCGGTGGCGAAATACTCGTCGTCGGGGCTGCGATAGATAGCAAAGGTGCGGCCGCCATGGTCGAAGCGCATCACGTCCTCTCCGTCGATGTCCTCGGCGTCACAGGCCTCGACCCAGTCGCTCATTTACGGTCCCTCGATTTTGGGTGCCTCGGCATAGGCTTGTCATTCGGCAGCCACCGCAGCGGTAGCGTTGTCGTTGTGGAAGTGCTCGCGATAGGGCCTCGCCGTCGGCGGCAGTTCGCGCTTGATGAAATAATCCTCATTGCGCAGCTGGCGCAGGAAGGCCGGTATCATCTCGCGGTAGCCGGCCAGGATGGACGGTGTCGGCGCCGGCAGATCGTGCTTGATCAGCTCATGCAGCCTGGGCAGCGCATGATAGGGCACCATTGGAAACATGTGATGCTCGACGTGGTAGTTCATGTTCCAGTAAATGAAGCGGCTTATCGGGTTCATGTAGACGGTGCGGCTGTTGAGCCGGTGATCGGTGACGTTTTCAGCCAGGCCGCCATGCTGCAGCAGGCCGACCATGACATGGTGCCACGCGCCGTAAAGCCTGGGCAGCCCGACCAGCATCAGCGGCAGGAACGAGCCCGTGTAGAGCGCCAGCACAATGGTCGCGGCATAGACTGTCGTCCAGATGCGGGCAATGCCAATTGCCTTCGGCTGCTCCTGCTCGGGAATGAAGGTTCTTTCGGCCGGGCTGACGACACCGGCTGCATTGCGCAGCATGTCGCTCATCGCATGCCAGGCGTCGAGAATGCCGACGAAGTTGAGCACGACGCGCAGCAGATCGGGCGGACGCATCACCGATATCTCAGGATCGCGGCCGACGATGATGGTATCGGTATGGTGGCGCGTATGGCTCCAGCGCCAGGTCACCGGGTTGCGCATGATCATGAAGCAGGCGATCTGATAGACCACGTCGTTCATCCACTGCGTCCTGAAGGCGGTGCCGTGGCCGCATTCGTGCCAGCGTGAATCGGTGGAGGAGCCGTAGAGGACGCCGTAGACGAAGAAGAACGCCACGCACCACCAGCTGCCCCAGAACCAGACGCCGCCGGCTCCGCTCAGGATCAAGGCGCCGAGCCACATGACCGTATCGCGGATCGCCGGGCCGTCGGAGCGCTGCATCAGCTCCTTCATCTGCTTGCGTGGCACGTCCGTGTGATACCACTCGGCCGCCGCCAGCCCGCTCTCGATGGCGAGCTTCGCGTCGCGGCCGATCAGGCTGTAGTCACGCCGGGACGCTGCTGTGGCGATCGTGTTCCCGGTTCGGAGTCCAATATCCACCATGGCGGAGGCCTCGATCATAGTCGGTCCGCATTCAAATAACGCCGAAGCCTGATAGGCTCAACATCACAAAGATAGTTTCTATCATTTTACATCATAATGGCGTAAAAGCCGAACAATAGAGCGAGGCAGCGATGGCGAAACGGCCGACGATTACCGACCTGGCACGCATTTCGGGGGTCAGCGTTGCCACCGTCGACCGGGTGCTGAACAACCGGTTGCCGGTGCGCGAGGAAACCGCGCGCCGCGTCTATGAAGCGGCGACCAGCATTGGCTATCACGCAGCCGGGCTGATCAAGCAGCGGATGCGCCATGAATTGCCGGAGTATCGGCTCGGGTTCCTGCTGTTGCGGCGGGAGGACGTCTTCTACAGCGAATTTGCCCGCGAGCTTGAACTGGCGGTATCGCAGTCGCCGCGCTTTCGCGGCGTGGCGACCATCGACTTCGCCGGCTCGCTGGCGCCGGACGAGATCGTCGAGCGGATGCGCAAGCTGGCCGCCAAATCCAGGGCCGTCGCCCTGGTCGGGCCTGATCACCCGACGCTGACGGTCGCCGTCGAGGCTCTCAAAGCCAATGGCGTACCGGTGTTCTCCCTGCTTTCCGACTTTGCGTCCGGTATTCGCGAGGGCTATGTCGGCCTGGACAATCGCAAGGTCGGCCGCACCGCCGCCTGGATAATCTCGAAGGTTGCGAAGAGGCCTGGCAAGGTTGCCCTCTTCGTCGGCAGCCATCGCTTCCATGGCCATGAGCTTCGCGAGATCGGTTTTCGCTCCTTCTTTCGCGAGCAGGCGCCGGAATTCACTCTGCTCGAGACGTTGGTCAATCTGGAAGCGAACCAGATCACGCATGATGCAATGATCGAGCTTCTAGCCCGCCACCCTGATCTCGTCGGCTGCTATGTCGCCGGTGGCGGCATGGAAGGCGCGATCTCGGCGCTGAGGGAGGCAAAGCCGGCAGAGGTGCCGGCGGTTGTCTGCAACGAGATCACGCCCGACTCCCGCTCGGCGCTGGCGGATAATTTCCTGACGATGGTCATCTCGACGCCACTGGCAGCGCTTTGCCGCGAGCTTGTCGGGCTGATGGCGCATGCCATCGAGAGCGGCGCTGCGAATGCGCCGGGCCAGACCTTTCTGCCCTTCGACATCTATCTGCCGGAAAACATCTGACGTCGCGGTCATTGGCGGCAGACATGATGTAATCTATCAGAACGCTTTCAGGCTTGGCTTGCCTGAGCGTCCGTCCAAAAGCGCTTGAAATGCCGAAAATCCATCCTTCATGGCGAAATCTCGCTTGACGCCCACGCGAAATGGAATAAATATTTCACCAACTGAGCATTTTGGTTCTTTCGTTCCGGAAGATCTGTTTCAGGCAAATGCCTCCGGAACTACATGGCAATCGGGAGAGAATTCCCTGCGAGATCGGGGATTCCGGGTAGATCGGTGCAGCCGGACACCAATGTGGAGGAGAAATAAAATGAAAAAACTGCTTTTGGGCGTCGCGTTCGCGGCGCTGATGAGTTCGTCCGCCTTCGCTGCCAAGATCGGCGTGTCGATGGCGTTGTTCGACGACAATTTTCTCACCGTGCTGCGCAACGGCATGATCGAGCAGGCCAAGGGCATGGACGGCGTCGAACTGCAGGTGGAGGATGCGCAGAACGACGTCGCCAAGCAACTCGACCAGATCAAGAACTTCGCCGCCTCGGGCGTCGACGCCATCATCGTCAACCCGGTCGACACCTCGGCGACCCAGGCGATGTCGGACGCAGCCGCCGCTGCCAAGATTCCACTGGTCTATGTCAATCGCGAGCCGGTCAACGTCGACACGCTGCCCGACAATCAGGCCTTCGTCGCCTCGAACGAAGCCGATTCCGGCACGCTCGAGACCAAGGAGGTCTGCCGCCTGTTCAAGGAGGCCGGCAAGACTGAAGCCAACGTCTATGTGATCATGGGCGAACTGTCGAACCAGGCAGCAGTGCAGCGCACCAAGGACATTGACGATGTGATCGCCACGCCGGAGTGCAGCTTCATCAAGATCATCGATAAGCAGACGTCGAACTGGAAGCGCGAAGAAGCGCAGAACCTGATGACCAACTGGCTGTCGACCGGCAAGCCGTTCGACGGCGTCATCGCCAACAATGACGAAAGCGCGATCGGCGCCATCCAGGCGATGAAGGCCGCCAACATCGACATGAAGTCGGTTGTCGTCGGCGGCGTCGACGCTACCCAGGACGCGCTTGCGGCGATGCAGGCGGGCGATCTCGATGTGACGGTGTTCCAGGATGCGGCCGGCCAGGGCGCCGGCGCGCTTGACGCGGCGCTCAAGCTGGCGAAGGGCGAAAAGGTCGAGCACAAGGTCTACATCCCGTTCCAATTGGTCACGCCGGCGAATATCGACAAGTTCCTGAAGAAGAACTGAGGCAGCGGACCGGAGCGGCGAACCAGCGCCGCTCCTCCTTCTCTCTCGGCCTGAAGAGCGGCCGAAAGAGACCGTGGCTGACGGAGGAAGCACGATTGGCACAGACATCTCAAGGCGTCGGCGGGCTCAGCTATAATGCGAAGCGGCGCGCGTGGCCGGCCGAATTCAACGTCTTCCTGGCACTCGTCATCCTGGTCGGCGCTTTCGAGCTGATCGGCCGGGTCTTCCTGGGCGACAGCTTCCTGTTCAATACCCGCGACAATATCGATGCGATCTTCAACGAAGCGCGCCTGCAGATCATCATCCTGCAGGTGTCGATCGTCGGCATCATTGCCATCGGCGTGACGCAGGTGATCATTACCGGCGGCATCGACCTGTCCTCAGGTTCGATCGTCGGCGCCACGGCAATGATCGCCATGAGCTTCGCCCAGGTGGCGACCGTCAACGGCAACCCGAACCCCAAGGCAATGTTCATAGCCCAGGGCTGGACCGACCTGCCGGTGATCGTGCCGGTGCTGGTCGCGATCGGCTGCGGACTGCTGGCCGGCCTGGTCAACGGTGCATTGATCGCCTACACCCGCATTCCGCCGTTCATCGCCACGCTCGGCATGATGGTCACCGCGCGCGGCATCGCCAAATGGTGGTCGAAGGGACAGCCGATCTCGTTTCCGACCGAGAGTTTCGCCGCCATCGGCAAGGGGCTGATGCCGGTCATCATCTTCATATCGCTCGCGGTGCTGTTTCAGCTGATCCTGAGCTACACCAAATATGGCAAGCACTGCTATGCCATCGGCTCCAATGAGGACGCCGCGCGCATGTCCGGCATCAACATCGCCAACCACAAGATCCTCGTCTACGTCATTGCCGGCGTCCTCGCCGCGCTCGCAGCCGTGGTGCTGAGCTCGAAGAATCTCACCGCCCAGGCCGGCATGGGTGTGATGTACGAGCTCGACGCGATCGCCATGGCGGTTATCGGCGGTGTCTCGCTGTCGGGCGGCCGCGGCTCGATTATTGGGACGGTGATCGGCTCGCTGATCTTCGGCGTCATCATCTCCGGCTTCACCTTTCTGCGCCTCGACGCCTATTATCAGGAGATGGTCAAAGGCGTGATCATCGTCGGCGCAGTCGTTCTCGACCAGTGGCGCCAGCGCCTGCGGGCAATGAGGGCTTGACCATGTCGGACATTGTGCTGAAGACGGAAAACCTGACCAAGTATTATGGCGGCGTCCATGCGCTGGAGGGTGCCAACTTCGAGCTGCGCAAGGGCGAGCATGTCGCTATCATGGGCGACAACGGCGCTGGCAAATCGACCTTCGTACGCCAGATCACCGGCGTCGAGCAGCGCACCAGCGGCAGGATGTGGTTCGACGGCAAGGAAGTGAATTTTGCCGGCCCGATCGAAGCCCGCGAGGCGGGCATCGAGACGGTGTTCCAGAACCTGGCGCTCGCCGACGATCTCGACGTGCCGTCGAACCTGTTCCTCGGCCGCGAGCGGGTGCTGTTCAATCTAGGGCCCTTCTCGATCCTCGATCGCAAGTTCATGCGCAAGGCGACCGAGGCAGCCTTGGTCCGCACGGCGGTCAAGATCCCCAATCTTTCCAACACCATCCGCCATATGTCGGGCGGCCAGCGCCAGTGCGTGGCAATTGCCAGAACCGCGACCTTTGCTTCCAAACTCATCATCATGGATGAGCCGACGGCGGCACTCGGCGTGCAGGAGACGATGCAGGTCGAAAACATCATCCGCACGCTGAAGGAAAATGGCGAACCGCTGATCCTGATCTCTCACAACATGCGGCAGGTGTTCGACCTGGTCGACCGCATCGTCGTTTTCCGGCGCGGCCGCATCGTCGCCAATTTGCGCAAGCAAGACACCGACGGCAACGATATCGTCTCCTACATCACCGGTGCCAAGACCGGGCAGGCGGAGCTTGCGGCGTAACGGCAACGAGGCCACCGGCGCTGACACGCCTTCCCTTCCCAACCATCCTCAAAGGAAAATTCTTCATGCCTCTTCGCTTTGCTCTTCTCGGTGCCGGCCGTATCGGCAAGGTCCATGCTCGCGCCGTTGGTTCCAATCCGCAGGCCAGGCTGGTTGCAGTTGCCGACGCCTTCGAGAAGGCGGCGACCGATCTGGCCTCTGCCTATGGCGCCGAAGTGCGCAGCATCGATGCCATCGAGAAGGCCGGCGATATCGATGCGGTCGTCATCTGCACGCCGACCGACACTCATGCCGATCTGATCGAACGCTTCGCCAAAGCGGGTAAAGCGATTTTCTGCGAGAAGCCGATCGACCTCGACGCCGCCAGGGTGGAACGTTGCCTGGCCGTCGTCGACAAGGCCGGCGCCACCCTGATGGTCGGCTTCAACCGCCGCTTCGATCCGCATTTTGCCGCCGTGCGCAAGGCGATCGACGACGGCGCCATCGGCACCGTCGAAATGGTGACGATCACCTCGCGCGATCCCGGCCCGCCGCCGCTCGACTATATCGGCCGCTCGGGCGGCATCTTCCGCGACATGACCATTCATGATTTCGACATGGCGCGCTTCCTGCTCGGCGAGGAGCCGGTGGCGGTCAGCGCGCACGCTTCGGTGCTGGTCGACAAGAAGATCGGCGAAGCCGGCGACTTCGACAGCGTCAGCGTCATTCTCGAAACCGCCTCCGGCAAGCAATGCGTCATCTCCAACTCGCGCCGCGCCACCTATGGCTACGACCAGCGCATCGAGGTGCATGGCTCGAAAGGCATGATTGCGGCCGAGAACCAGCGGCCGGTGTCGATCGAACTCGCCAATGAGAAAGGCTATACGCGGCCGCCGCTGCACGATTTCTTCATGACTCGTTATCTCGACGCTTATGCCAACGAGATCGCTGCCTTCATCGCGGCAGCGACGTCAGGCAAGAAGGCGGCGCCGAGCGGCAAGGACGGGCTGGTGGCGCTCAGGCTGGCAGATGCGGCGCTGAAATCGGCCAAGGAAGGCAAGACCGTCCGCCTCGACAAAACAATCTGACTATCAAACACAGGAGCAAGGCGATGAACGGTTCAGCCGGTCGCAATTCCGAAACATGCGCCATCGTCACCGGCGGCGCACAAGGCATCGGCTTTGCCGTCGCCGAAGCGCTGGCCGATGAGGGCTGCCGGGCGCTGGCGTTGATCGGCCGCTCGCAAGAGAAAGGCGACAAAGCTGTCGCCACTCTCAAGCGCGCAGGCGTCGCTGCCATCTTCATCAGCGCCGACGTCTCAGAGGTGGCCGACTGCAAGCGTGCGGTCGAAATGGCGATTGGCCATTTCGGTACCGTCAACGCGCTGGTCAACGCCGCTGCCACCTCGGCTCGCGGCTCGCTAGTCGAGACCTCCGAGGATCTCTTCGACCAGATATTCCAGACCAATGTGCGCGGCCCGTTTTTCCTGATGCAGGGCGTGGTGGCGCATTTGCTGGCGCGCAAGGCACCGGGCTCGATCGTCAACGTGCTGTCGATGTCGGCGCATTGCGGCCAGTCGTTCCTGGCACCCTATTCGTCGAGCAAGGGTGCGCTGGCGACACTGACCAAGAATGTCGCCAATGCCTATCGCGGCAATCGCATCCGCTGCAATGCGGTGCTGCCCGGCTGGATGGACACCGAGGGCGAAGCGATCGTGCAGAAAAAATGGCACGATGCGCCGGACGACTGGCTGGAAAGGGCCGAGGCCGCGCAGCCGATGGGTCAATTGGTGAAACCGGCACAGCTTGCCAGGTTGATCAGCTATATGATCAGCCCGCAGTCCGGCGTCATGACCGGATCGCTGGTCGACTACGACCAGAGCATCGCGGGGGCGTCGCCGGAATAGTGTCGCGGCGCACCCTGACGCTCTGGTCAATGGGCAGAACGCCCATCGCTTCGTCATCCTGGGGCGGAGCAAGGAGCGAAGCGACGCGGCGCAGACCCCAGGATCCATGCCGCGCCTTCAGAGCGCCGCAACGGTGCAGAATTCTGCTCCGCTGCACCCCTCGGCCAAGGTTACGGCATGGATCCCAGGGTCTTCGCGACGGAGCTTCGCTCCTGCTTCGCCCTGGGATGACGAAGTTGCGGAGGCTTCGACCAATCCCGAATTGGCTGCCAACAGGCCTCCAACCCCTCGGATCCCGTGCGCAGCGCTACTACGCAGCCTCATCACCCACGTGACAAGCGCCCCGGCATCGATTATATGAACCGGATGATCAACCTGACCGCCACGTATTGGTACTTTAGCAGCTCGCTGGCGGCGGGAGGATTGCGCTCGATCTGAAGATTGCAGCATCAAAAATCCGAACAGCCGCCAGACCTGGCGGCTTTTTTGTTTGCCGGCAGGTCTCCTAAAGCATGATCCCGAAAAGTGGCATCCGGTTTTCGGAAAAGATCATGCTCCAAACAAACAGGAGCAGAAAGCCGTGTTGACGACCACAGACGATCTTCGGGTCAAAGAAATAAGGGAATTGAGCACGCCGGACGAGGTGATGCGGGAGATACCGCGCACGCTGACGGCGACGCGCACCGTTGCCGCATCACGCAACGCGATCCACGCCGTGCTGACCGGCGCCGACGACCGGCTGGTGGTTGTCGTCGGCCCCTGTTCGATCCACGACCCGGCCGCTGCCGTAGACTATGCCAGTCGTCTGGCGACGCTGCGCGAAAGCCTGTCGGACCGGCTGGAGATCGTCATGCGGGTGTATTTCGAGAAGCCGCGCACGACGGTCGGCTGGAAAGGCCTGATCAACGATCCCGATCTCGACGGCAGCTTCAACATCGACAAGGGGTTGCGGATGGCCCGCAACGTGCTCTCCGCGGTCAACAATCTCGGCCTTCCGGCGGCCACCGAATTCCTCGACATGGCCACCCCGCAATATATTGCCGACCTCGTCGCCTGGGGCGCGATCGGCGCGCGCACGACCGAGAGCCAGATCCATCGCGAACTGGCGTCAGGCCTGTCCTGCCCGGTCGGCTTCAAGAACGGCACCGACGGCAATTTGCGGATCGCCGCCGAAGCCGTGAAATCCGCCGCCCAGCCGCATCATTTCATGGCGGTGACGAAAGGTGGGCGCAGCGCCATCGCTACGACCACCGGCAACGAGGACTGCCACGTCATCCTGCGCGGCGGTATTGTGCCTAATTATGACGCGGCAAGCATTGCTGCTGCCTGCGCGGAACTCGGCCGGATCGGCGTGGCGCCGCGGCTGATGATCGATGTCAGCCACGCCAACAGCAGCAAGAAGCCGGAAAACCAGCCAGGGGTGGCAGCCGAGGTGGCGGGCCAGGTCGCGGCGGGCGACGAGCGCATCATCGGCGTTATGATCGAGAGCAACCTTGTCGCCGGCCGGCAGGATGTCGTGCTCGGCAGGCCGCTTGTCTATGGCCAGAGCATCACCGATGGCTGCATCGACTGGGCAACCACCGAGACGGTGCTTTACGGCCTTGCCGACGCGGTCGAGCGGCGCCGGTCGGTGCGCCGCGCCATGATATCAAGCCGTCCGGGAGCCGCGTGACCCGGCCGGCGCCGCTGCCATGGACGTTGCGCCCTTCGGGCTCGGAATTCACGCCGCCTTCAAGCCCTCCCAGACGGTGAGCGCCGAAACCGCAACGAGAAGCAGTCCGGCCGCCCGGCCGGCAAGAGCGGTTGCCCTTGGATTGGCGACCAGCAGATCCCGGCTGCGACCGGCGGTAATTGCGAGTCCGCCATAGACAGCGAACTGCGTGGCGATCGTCATCAGCCCCATGATGATCGCCTGCATCCAGATCGGACCGTAATCCGGCCTCAGAAACTGCGGATAGACGGCAAGAACAAAGAGATAGGCCTTTGGATTGATCAGGCAGGTCATGATCCCCTGGCGAAAGGCCTTCCATGCGGAGCGGCTGCCGGCAGGGCCGTCATGGCCGACGGTGATGGAGCTGCGCATCAGCGTGATGCCGATAAAGGCCATATAGGCCGCGCCGGCAATCAGCAGCGGATTGAAGAGGACCGGCAAGAAATGCATGAGCAGGCCGACGCCGAGCGCGCCGTTCAGCGTATGCACCACGCCGCCCAGCATGATGCCGCCGGTCGCCGCAAGCCCTCTGCTGCTGCCGCCGGTCAGCGCATTGGCAAGCACGAAAAGCATGTCCATGCCGGGCACGATGATGATGCCGACAAGGAGGAGAAAGAAGAGCCAGAGGTTTGCCGCGTAGTCCATGTCAGTTGCCTGTCGCCTCATGCAGGCGAGCTGCAGAGGAACTTGTTGATTTTCAATCCGATAGGCGATCCTATAGGTCAGTCCAACTGACGAGGTGTTGTCAGTTGCCTTCGGGCCGAGTGAGGGAATGCGCAAGGCGTCGCGTCTGTTCGAGATTATCCAGATCCTGCGGCTGGCGAGGAAACCGGTGACGGCGGCAATGATCGCCGAGCGGCTGGAGGTGACGGTGCGCTCGGTCTATCGCGACATTGCCGCGCTGCAGGCGATGCGCGTGCCGATCGAGGGCGGGCGCGGCATCGGCTACATACTGCGTCCTGGCTTCGACTTGCCGCCGTTGATGTTTTCGATCGAGGAGATGGAGGCGATCGTACTGTCTCTCGCGCTGCTCGAACGCACGGGCGACAGCGAGCTCAAGCAGGCGGCCAAGCGCGTCAGCGCCAAGATCGCCGGCGCGGTGCCGCCGCCTTTGCGCCAAACGCTCGACGCCAATCAGTTGCATGCATGGGGTTTTGCCGCGCCATCGGCCTCCGCGGTCGATCTGGCGTTGGTGCGCCGTGCCATCCGCGACGAGGCCAAGCTGGACCTTTCCTACCGCGACGAACTGGGCCGAGCCACCGACCGCATCATCTGTCCGATCGCCCTCATCTACTACTCCGAAACCGCCAACATCGTTGCCTGGTGCGAGCTGCGCCAGGCAATCCGCAATTTCCGCAGCGACCGGATCGAGGATTGCCAGGCGACGGGACTATGGTTCAAGGGTGAAGGCGACGGTTTGCGGCAGGTCTGGGTGAACGGGTGGGAAACGGACACCTCAGCCGCAGGCGGCTGAAGCGGCCACTGTGAAGCGGATGCCGGGGGAGGGGCTATCTCACGTCCTCCCAGCGGCTCTCACTGAACGACCTGGCCATCGCGTGCACAGTGCGCTCGATCTCCAGGCCTTCGTCGAAGTCGATGATGCGCGCCGGCTTGCCGGCCAGCCGCGTCAAAAGTTCCCTGCATTCGATGATCTTGAGGTCGTTGAAGCCAAGCCCGTGGCCGGGTGCCGGCAGGAAGGCGTCGTAGGGCTTGTGGTGCGGCGCTACCAGGATGGTGCGATAGCCTTGCTCGGTCGGCCGGTCGGCTGTCAGATAGAGCTGGAACTCATTCATCCGCTCCTGATCGTACAGGATCGAGCCCTTCGAGCCAAAAATCTGGATGGCGATCCGGCCTTTGCGGCCCCAGGCCGAACGGTTGACGAGCAGCGTGCCGGCGATGCCGTTTTCGAGATGCATCAGGATACTGGCGATGTCGTAGGTTTCGACCGCGCGGCGCCCGCCAGAGGCGACGCGGCGTTCGGCATAGGGTTTGGCCATGTCGCACATGACGCGGGCAACGCGGCCGAACAGCACGGCGATGAGCGAAAGCGGATGCACGGCGAAATCGTCGAGCGCGCCGTAACCGGACGCCGCCTCGTGCTTCCAGAAGAACAGCGCCTCCGGATCGGCCATGAAGTCCTCGTCCATCTCGATGCGCAGATGGTTGACCTCGCCGATGATCTTCTCGTCGAGCAGCGCGCCGATATGGCGGATTGCGGGGTTCTGGATGTAGTTATAGCCGAGCGCGGCGACTTTGCCGGACTTTTGGGCTGCCGCAGCCATTGCTTGCGCCTCCGCAAAACTCGGCGCCATCGGTTTTTCACACCACAGATGCTTCCCGGCTTCGAGGATGGCGATGGCCATTTCCGGGTGGAACTGGTTCGGCGTGGTCAGCGAGATCACATCGACGTCGGGATCGTCGACCACCGCGCGCCAGTCACCGGAGGCCTTGGCGAAGCCGAATTCGCTGGCACGGCGTTTTGCAAGGTCCTCGTTGACCTCGCCCAGATGAACCAGCCTTGGCTTATCCACATCGGGAAAAACGGTGCCGACCGCGTTCCAGGCAATGGCGTGGCACTTGCCCATGAAGCCCGTGCCGATAAGACCTACCCCGACCATCCGCTTGCCTCCCTGTGTGTGTGCAAAGTTTGTGTGGATGAATTAGTCCATTTTGTCTGCAGATGGAACGCTTGTCTCATTTTTTATGGTGTTCTTGCACAGGCCCGCTATGATGGGGCACAGAGGGAACCAGACGATGAGCCTGGGCGGAGCGACGATGGACGAACGGGTGCCGCGCGATTTCGAGACGCTGCGGGCGACGATCCTGGAGCGGCGCCAGAGCCTGCCGAAACGTATCGCCCAGATCGCCGCCTATGCGCTCGACAACCCAGACGATATCGCCTTCGGCACCGCCGCCAGCATCGCCGCTTCCGCCGGTGTCCAGCCTTCGACGCTGATCCGCTTTGCCCAGCAGCTTGGTTTTGATGGTTTCACCAGCCTGCAGTTGGTGTTTCGCGAGCGTCTGCGCGAGCGCAACTCGTCCTATGATGAAAGGCTGGCGGCATTGCGCGCCAAGGCCGAGGAAGGCGCCGGCCACCGCGCGATTTTCGACGGTTTTGTTGCCGCAGCCAGCACCTCGCTCAACGACATTTCGCGCACGCTGAATGAAGACCATTTCGAAGATGCGATCGCCTTGCTGGCCAAGGCCGAAACCATTTACGTGCTGGCCAAGCGGCGCTCCTACCCGGTCGCCTCCTACATCGCCTACGCATTGGGCAAGCTCAAGATCCGCAACCAGCTGATCGAATCGGCCGCCGGCCTCAATGCGGAGATGATCGGCTTTGCCTCTCCAAGGGACGCCGTCATCGCCATAAGCTTTTCACCCTATGCCCCGGCCACCATCGAGGAGGCGCGCGTCATTTCGGAACAAGGCGTGCCGATCGTGGCGATTACCGACTCCTCCTTTTCGCCGCTCGCCCAGTTCGCCAGGGTCTGGTTCGAGGTCGCCGAGGCCGATTTCGCCGGCTTCCGCTCGCTGTCGGCGACGATGGCCTTGGCCATGGCGCTGACTGTCGCGGTCGGCGAGAAGCGGCGCGATAGCGGAAAGAAGCGCAAGCCTTAGAGCACCTCTATTGCCGTTTCGCCTCCTGCCAAAAGCCGCGCTGCGTCGCGGGCAGGCGGCGATCCGAACTGGCGGGCATACTCCCGGCTGAACTGGGAAGCACTCTCATAGCCGACAGCGAAGGCGACACGCGCCACGTTGCCCGGCTGGGCAATCAGCAGATGGCGGGCTTCCAGCAAGCGGATTTGCTTTTGATACTGGATTGGGCTCAAGGCCGTCGCCGCCTTGAAGTGACGATAGAACGCAGCACTACTCATATGGGCGATTTCGGCCAGATCCCCGACCCGGACCGGCTGATGGGGATGCGAGCGGATCCAGGCGATCGCCTGGCCAATCCGGGACAGATGGCCGTCGGCGCGCGCAAGTTCACGAAGCTTTTCGCCTTGCGGGCCTTGCAGGAGCCGAAACAGCATCTCCCGCTCGAGCATGGCCGCAAGCACGGGAATCTCCGCTGGCCGGTCAAGCAGCCGCAGCATTCGACGCAACGCGTCGAGCAGGTCGTCATCAACGGGAGAGGTGGAGAACCTGTCGCCGCCGAGGACCGGCCCGTGCTCAACGAGGAGCGCGGCGACAGCCTGCAGGTCAAGGGTCAAGCCAATGGCCAGATAAGGACGTGCCGCGCTCGCTTCGACTATCTGACTGATGCTGGGCGTCTCGACAGTGTAGATGAAATAGCTGGCTGGGTCGTAACGAAGAGCCCGGTCGCCGATCAGAACCGTCTTCGCGCCCTGCACTACGAATAAGACCCCCGACCCCCACACACCCGGCAATGGCGCCGTCGCGACTTCGCTGCGGCCGATCGAAACGCCGGGAATCGCCGTTCTTATTCTTCGCCCGCGCGCATGGCGGCCGGCGATTTCGATCAACTCCTGCAGCGCCTCGCTCATTGCGCCAGCATCGCGCATTCGCACCGGCCGCGCAACAGCGTGAGAGGATTAGGCAAGAGCTGGAGAGTTTCCGGCGCGCGGCGCCCGCTGCCTCGCGCCATTTGTGGGTCTTCGACAGCAAACATGGAGACACGATATGACGACATCGAAAACTGCGCTGGTGACCGGCGCCAACAAGGGTATAGGCCGTGAAATCGCCCGGCGAATGGCGACCATGGGCTTCAAGGTCTGGCTCGGAGCCAGGAGCGCCGAACGCGGCATGGCGGCGGCGCAGGCATTGCGTGCCGAAGGCCACGACGTAGAGTGGCTTGAGCTGGACGTCACGCGGGATGACAGTGTGAAGGCGGCAGCCGAGGCGTTCGGGCAGGCCAGCCCCCGCCTTGACGTGCTGGTGAACAACGCCGGCGTCGCCATCAACTACGACCTGCCGCCGAGCCAGCAGCGGATCGCCGATATCCAGGCCACCTACGACGTCAATGTCTTCGGCCCGATCCGCGTGACCCAGGCATTCCTGCCGCTGTTGCTGGCAGCACCTGCTGCCCGGATCGTGATGGTGAGCAGCTCCACCGGCTCCATCGGCCGGGCGCTGGATCCCGCCACCGCGAACCACGCCGTCAATATGATGGGCTACGGCAGCTCCAAGACGGCGTTAAACGCCATCACGGTGGCCTTCGCCAGGGAGCTCGCACCGCAAGGCATCAAGGTCAACGCCGCCGCGCCCGGCTACACTGCCACCGATCTCAACGGCTATAAAGGTCACCGCACGGTGCAGCAGGCGGCCGAGATCGTCATTCACCTGGCGACCTTGGACGCCGATGGCCCGACCGCCGGGTACTTCAACGATGATGGCCCACTTCCTTGGTAAATCAGCTGGTCTCAGTGGTAGACACTTGACGTTCGTCTGACTTCAAAGTTTCTGAACGCGCGAGCCTTGCACAGCACTTTTCAGCTTGGGAATGCTCGTTCCATATTGACTATGGATTGGAATTATTATTTCATATTGCTGGCGCCACGCTGCCGCTCGCGCGTGTTACCCAAGACAACAAAGCCGATGGGAGGTTCGAATGGGCGAGGCCGTGGAAGCGAAATATTCGCCGCTCGACATCATCACGATCGGCCGCGCTTCCGTCGATCTCTACGGCCAGCAGATCGGCTCGCGCCTTGAGGACATTACTTCCTTCGCCAAGTCGGTCGGCGGCTGTCCGGCCAATATCGCAGTCGGCACTGCCAGACTAGGCCTGCGTTCGGCGCTGCTCACCCGCGTCGGCAATGAGCAGATGGGCCGCTTCATCCGCGAGCAGCTGACCCGCGAGGGCGTTTCGGTCCAAGGCCTCAAGGCCGATCCGGAGCGGCTGACCGCCCTGGTGCTGCTGTCGGTCGAGGATGAAGGCGTCTCGCCGATGATCTTCTATCGCAGCGATTGCGCCGACATGGCACTTTCGGAAGACGACATCGATGAGGCGTTTATCGCTTCGGCACGCGCGGTCGTCGTCACCGGCACGCATTTTTCACGACCCAACAGCGACGCCGCCCAGCGCAAGGCGATCCGTGTCATGAAAGCCAAAGGCGGCAAGGTGGTGTTCGACATCGACTACCGCCCCAACCTCTGGGGTCTCGCCGGCCACGCCGAAGGTTTCGAGCGCTATGTGAAATCCGACCGCGTCTCGGCGCGGCTGAAGACGGTGCTGCCCGACTGCGATCTCATCGTCGGCACCGAAGAGGAAATCATGATCGCGTCGGGCGCAGACGATTGCCTGAGCGCGCTGAAAACCATCCGATCGCTGTCGGCGGCAACCATCGTGCTGAAGCGCGGCGCCATGGGCTGCATTGTCTATGACGGGCCGATCAGCGACGATCTCGAGGACGGTATCGTCGGCAAGGGGTTTCCTATCGAGGTCTACAATGTGCTTGGCGCCGGCGACGCCTTCATGTCGGGCTTCCTGCGCGGCTGGCTCGGCGAGGAAAGCCTGGCGACGGCGGCGACCTGGGCCAATGCCTGCGGGGCAGTTGCCGTGTCGCGGCTCCTCTGCGCACCTGAATACCCGACTTTCGAGGAATTGCAGTTCTTCCTGAAAAACGGCAGCAAGCACCTGGCGCTGCGCAAGGACGAGGCGATCAACCACATCCATTGGGCGACCACGCGCCGGCGCGACATCCCCTCGCTGATGGCGTTCGCCTGCGACCACCGCGTCCAGCTGGAGGACGTCGCGGCAAAAGCCGGCGCCGATCCGTCGCGGATCCCGGCTTTCAAGGTGCTGACCGTCAAGGCTGCGGCCAAAGTCGCGGCCGGCCGCGCCGGCTATGGCATGCTGCTCGACGAAAAATACGGACGCGAGGCGATGTTCGAATTCGCCCACCATTCCTTCACCTGGCTCGGCCGGCCGGTCGAGTTGCCGGGTTCGCGGCCGCTTCGCTTCGAGTTCTCGCAAGACATTGGTTCGCAACTGACCGAATGGCCGGTCGACCACTGCATCAAGTGCCTGTGCTTCTATCATCCCGATGATCCGGCGGAGCTGAAGACCGAACAGCAGCAGAAACTGCGCGCTTTGTTCGAGGCCGCGCGGAAAGTGGGCCGAGAGCTCCTGGTCGAGATCATCGCCGGCAAGCACGGCAAGCTCGACGACATGACCATCCCGCGCGCGCTCGAGGAACTCTACGCACTCGGCATCAAGCCCGATTGGTGGAAGCTCGAACCGCAGGCATCGCACGGCGCATGGGCAAAGATCGAGGCGGTGATCCTGAAAAACGATCCGTGGTGCCGCGGGATTGTGCTGCTCGGTTTGGAAGCGCCGCAGGACGAGCTGGAAGCGGCCTTTGCCGCCACTGCCAAGGCGCCCGTCGTCAAGGGCTTTGCCGTCGGCCGCACCATCTTCATCAACGCGGCCGAACAATGGCTTGCCGGCAAGATGTCGGACGATGAAGCGGTTGCCGACATGGCATCTCGCTTCGAGAGACTGACCGAGGCGTGGCTTGCCGCGCGCGGCCGCAAAGCAGCATAAGAAGGCGCGGCATAAGGACTGCGGAGGAACCGACATGACCAAGACAATCCGCCTGACGATGGCGCAGGCTCTGACCCGCTTTCTTGCTCGACAGATGACCGAGATGGACGGGGGGAAGGTGCCGATCTTTGGCGGCGTCTGGGCGATCTTCGGCCACGGCAATGTCGCCGGCGTCGGTGAGGCGCTGTACCAGGTTCGCGACGAGCTGCCGACCTTCCGTGCCCATAACGAGCAGGCAATGGCGCATGCGGCTATCGCCTATGCCAAAGCCAATTTCCGCCGCCGCTTCATGGCTGCGACCAGTTCGATCGGCCCCGGCGCGCTCAACATGGTGACCGCTGCGGCGCTTGCGCATGTAAACAGGTTGCCTGTCCTGTTTCTGCCCGGCGACGTCTTTGCCAATCGCATTCCCGACCCTGTCCTGCAGCAGGCCGAGGATTTCTCCGACGGCACGGCGACCGTCAATGACTGCCTCCGGCCGGTGTCGCGCTATTTCGACCGCATCACCCGGCCGGAGCAGATCATGCCGGCGCTCAACCGCGCCATGCAGGTGCTGACCGATCCCGCCGAGTGCGGCCCGGTGACGCTGGCGCTGTGCCAGGACGTGCAGGCAGAAGCGTATAACTACCCCGAGAGCTTCTTTGCCGAACGAATCTGGCATCAGCGGCGACCGCGTCCGGATCGCCAGGAGTTGGCCGCCGCGGTGGCAGCACTTAAAGCGGCGAAGAAGCCATTGGTGATTGCCGGCGGCGGCGTACTCTATTCGCAGGCCTCGGGTGAACTGGCCAGACTGGTGCAGGACGCCGGCGTTCCGGTCTGCGAGACGCAAGGCGGCAAATCCTCGCTGCCCGACGATCATCCGCTGAACATGGCGGCGGTCGGCGTCACCGGCACTTCGGCGGCCAACAGGCTGGCCGAAGAGGCCGACGTCGTGCTTGCCGTCGGCACCAGGCTGCAGGACTTCACCACCGGCTCCTGGGCACTGTTCAAGAATGCCGGCAGGACCATGATCGGGCTCAACGTCCAGCCCTTCGACGCCGGAAAGCACCAGGCGCTGCCGCTGGTCGCCGATGCGGCGGAAGGGCTCGCCGAACTCGGCGAGGCGCTGAAGGGCTGGAAGGCGCCTGCCGCCTGGACCGACAATGCGATCAAGGGCAAAAAGGAATGGCAGGCGGAGGCGGGCAAGGTGACTGCGTCAACCAATGCCGCCTATCCGTCCGACGCGCAGGTGATCGGCGCCGTACAGCGCGCCATGGGCTCCGGCGTGGTACTGCTCCATGCCGCCGGCGGCTTGCCCGGCGAGTTGCACAAGCTCTGGCAGGCGGGTGCGTCCGGCTCCTACCACGCAGAATACGGGTTCTCGACAATGGGCTATGAAATCGCCGGCGGACTCGGCGTCAAGATGGCCAAGCCGGACGAGGAGGTAGTCGTGATGATCGGCGACGGCTCCTACCTGATGCTCAACTCCGAGATCGCGACCTCTGTGATGCTCGGCCTCAAGCTGACCATCGTGCTGCTCGACAACCGCGGCTATGGCTGCATCAACCGGCTGCAGATGGCGACCGGCGGCGCCAACTTCAACAATCTGCTGAAGGACGCCCGTCACGAAACCTTGCCCGAGATCGACTTCGCCGCGCATGCTGCGAGCATGGGTGCGATTGCCGAAAAAGTGCCATCGATCGCCGGGCTGGAAACGGCGCTGGCGCAAGCGAAGAAGAACACGCGAACGACCGTGCTGGTCATCGACACCGACCCGCTGGTTTCGACCGAGGCTGGTGGAAGCTGGTGGGATGTCGCAGTGCCGGAAGTCTCGGCACGGCCGCAAGTGAATGCGGCGCGCAAGAAATACGAGGAAGCGCTGAGCGGGCGGGTTCTTTGAACCATCCGCGAACGCGCCTCGAAATGTCCGAAACTGGAGTGACGACTTGAAAGCCAAACTGGGCATGTCCCCCATTGCATGGTGGAACGACGATCTTGCCGAACTCAGCGATGATGTGTCGCTGGAGGAGTGCCTGCGCCAGTCGCGCTCGGCTGGCTTTACCGGCATGGAAATGGGCCGCCGCTTTCCCAACGATCCGCAAGTCATGCTGCCGATCCTGAAAGAGGCCGACGTGACGCTTTGCGGCGGCTGGTTCTCGGGGACGCTGGTCGATGAAGACATGGCGAAAAACAAGGATCGTATCCAGCCGATGATCGACCTGTTCAAGGCGGTGAATGCGCCCTGCATCGTCTATGGCGAAGTCGGCCGCTCCATCCAGGGCGACCGCTCGAAACCCCTCGCCAGCAAGCCCAGGCTTTCGGACGATGAGATGAAAGCCTACGCGAAGCAGGTCACGCAGTTCGGCGAATGGTGTGCCGAGCAAGGCATGCCGCTCTCCTATCACCATCACATGGCGGCGGTGGTCGAGACCGAGCCAGACCTCGATGCCTTCATGCGCTATTCGGGAGAAGGCATTCCATTGCTGCTCGACGCGGGTCACCTGGCGTTTGCTGGGGGCGATGTGCTGCGCGCTATTGATAACCACCACCGGCGCATCAACCACGTGCATGTGAAAGACGTGCGCATGGAGGTGATCAACAAGCTGGATCGTAGCAGGCAATCCTTTCTCGATGCGGTGGCGCTTGGTGCCTTCACCGTGCCGGGAGATGGCTCGCTGGACTTTGGCGCCATCGTCCAGAGGCTCGCCGACCATGGCTATGAAGGCTGGTTCGTGGTCGAGGCCGAGCAGGATCCGAAGAAGAACCCGCCGCTCAAGATGGCGCAGGTCGGCTACAAGGAATTGATGCGGGTGATGACAGCGGCCGGCTATACGGTGGAGACACAAGGCTTTCCCAATGCTTGAGGCTCGCGAGGAAGGGCTGATCCGATGCCGGGGGTGATCCGATGAAAGACTCCGAGCACCCGTTTTTCCGGCCGCTGTGGCGGCGCGTTGCCGTTGTCGCGGTCTGCCTGGTCTGGTCGGTGATCGAATTCGCCACCGGCACGCCGTTCTGGGGCGTGATCGCGCTCGGCTTCGCCGGCTATGCCGTCTGGCAATTCTTCTATCTCTACAAGCCGGCTGACGAGGACAAGCCATCGGCGGACGCCAAACCGAAGGAATGACCATGTCTAAGCTGCTCATCAAAGCCAATAAGGGCCACGGCCGCGTCGCTCATGTGACGCCGCAAAACGCCGGCTGGACCTATGTCGGCTTCGATCTGCATCGGCTCAGACCCGGCGAGAGCGCTTCCGGGCAAACCGCGGATCGTGAGGTCTGCCTGGTGTTCGTCACCGGCAAGGGCAAGGCCAAAGCCGGCGGCAAGGATCTCGGCCTGCTGGGCGAACGCATGTCGCCGTTCGAAGGCAAGCCTTGGTCGGTCTATGTGCCGCAGGGGTCGGAGTGGTCGGTGAGCGCCGATACCGATCTCGAACTTGCCGTCTGCTCGGCGCCAGGACTGGGCGGCGGTCTGCCGGTCCGTGTCATCGGACCTGACAATCTCGGCCAGGAGGTTCGCGGCAAAGGCACCAACACGCGCTATGTCACCAACATCCTGCCGGAAGGCAAGCCGGCCGATTCCTTGCTGGTGGTCGAGGTGATCACACCCGGCGGTCACACATCGAGCTATCCGCCGCACAAGCACGACCAGGACAATCTGCCGGCTGAATCCTATCTCGAGGAAACCTATTACCACCGCCTCAACCCGCCGCAGGGCTTTGCTTTCCAGCGCGTCTACACTGACGCCGACCAGAGCGGTGCTCGTTCGCTCGACGAGGCGATGGCTATTGAGGACGGCGACGTCGTGCTGGTGCCCAGGGGTTATCACCCCTGCGCAGCCTGCCACGGCTATGATCTCTATTATCTCAACGTCATGGCCGGACCGAAGCGGACGTGGAAATTCCACAACGCGCCCGAACACCAATGGCTGATGAAGGCCTGACCACTTCCCCTTCGCCCCAACCGCTGGTCCAAGCGAAAAATCGTCGGCTAATGACCCGGCTGTGTGGTTTTGTTACCGAAAACGCCGCAAAGCTTCGTCAATTCGTCATGGAAATCACCTATGGCAGCGGGCTGACGAGGACTTTCGATGCGCTACGCGATCTATTTCACCCCCCGACAGGACGAACCGCTGGCACGGACCGCCGCCAACTGGCTCGGCCGCGACCCATTCGGTGCCGCCACAAAGCCGGTCGAGGCAGTAGGCGAGTTGTCGGCGGCAGAAGTTGCCTTCCATACCGCTTCGGCGCGCCGCTATGGCTTTCATGCGACGCTGAAGGCGCCCTTTCGACTGGCCTCCAATGAGACGGAAACCTCGCTTCGCGCGGCACTCGACGATTTTGCCGAGGCGACGCCGGTGGTTACGATCCCGCGCCTAGTCGTCAGCCAGATCGACGGCTTCTTCGCGCTGGTGCCGGAAGCACCGCTGCCGTCGCTCAACCGCTTCGCCGATGATGTGGTGCGCGACTTCGACCGCTTTCGCGCGCCGTTGACGGAAGCCGAGATCGAACGGCGCAGCCCCGATTCGCTGAAGCCCGACGAGTTCCGCAATCTCTGCCAATGGGGTTATCCCTACGTGTTCGAGACATTTCGCTTCCATATGACGCTGTCCGGCCGGGTCTCGTCACAGGAAAGCCCTCGTCTTCGCTTAGCAATCGACAGCCTGTTTGCGGGCGTGCTGCAAAGGCCGGTGCCGGTGGACGCGCTGACGCTGTTTGTGGAAACTGAACCTGGCGCGCCGTTCATGGTGCTGTCCCATCACGCGCTCGGGCGCCGCCCGGCCAGAAGAACTGCCTAATGACTATTTGCTCTAACCGCGTTTGTGCGACGCCATTTGGTTCCAGTTGGCTGCAAAATCCTGCAAGGACTGCTTGAAATGACCGCCGAGACTGTTCTTGACAACGCCCGCATCGTGCTCGCCGATCAGATCGTCCAAGGGTCGATCGTGCTGCGCGACGGCATGATCGCCGCCATTGATGCCGGACCCGGCCGCAGCGGCGAGGACATGGGCGGCGACTTCATCATCCCTGGCCTGGTCGAGCTCCACACCGATCATCTCGAAGGCCATTACGCGCCACGGCCGAAAGTGCGCTGGAACCCGATCGCCGCGGTGCTCGCCCATGACGCGCAGGTGGCGACCGCCGGCATCACCACCGTGCTCGACGCCTTGCGCGTCGGCATGGACGAGGATGCGGACCTGACGGCTGCCGACATACGCAAACTGGCCGACGCGATCGAGGACAGTGTCCAGCAGGACCGGCTCAGGGCCGACCATTTCATCCATCTGCGCTGCGAGGTTTCGGCGCCGGACTGCCTTCCAGCCTTCGCCAATTTCGACGGTGACGAGCGGGTCAGGCTGGCGTCGCTGATGGACCATGCGCCGGGACAGCGGCAATTCGTCGATCTCGAGACCTACGCCTACTACTATCAGCGCAAGCTGAAGCTTACGGACCGCGATTTCCAGAAATTCTGCGAAAAGCGGATGGCTGAATCGGCGAGGAACTCGAGCCCGAACCGCAGCTTCATCGCCGCGGCTTGTCATGAGCGCGGCATCGTGCTCGCCAGCCATGACGACGCGACCGTCGGCCATGTCGACGAAGCGATCGAGCAAGGTGTGCGCGTCGCCGAGTTCCCGACCACCGAGGAGGCAGCGAGGGCTTCGAAAAAGGCAGGGCTCGGCGTATTGATGGGCGCGCCGAACGTCATGCGCGGCGCTTCGCATTCGGGCAATGTCTCGGCCCGCACGCTGGCCGGCGACGGCCTGCTCGATATACTGTCATCGGACTACATTCCGTTCAGCCTGATCCAGTCGGCCTTCTTCCTCGGCGACGTGGTCGAAGGTATCTCGCTGCCGCAGGCTGTGGCCATGGTTTCGAAGAACCCGGCCGAGGCGGTCGGCCTCACCGATCGCGGTGTCATCGAGCCCGGCCGGCGCGCCGATCTGGTTCGCGTGCGCGTCGACGACCATGTCCCGGTCGTCCGCACGGTCTGGCGGCAGGGACGCCGGGTCGCATGATGGTGTCGGCATCGGTCGAGCGTGAATTGTCCGCCGCGGGATTTCCGATCCGCGACGGTGTCTTCGTCGCCGTCGTCGGGCCGAGCGGTGCCGGCAAGGACACGGTGATCGGCTATGCGCGCGCGGTGTTTGCCGGCGAGAGCCGGCTGGAGTTCGTGCGCCGGGTGATCACCCGGCCGAGCGATGCGGCCACCGAGGATCACGATACGCTCGCCGATGCTGCCTTTGTCGAGGCCGAAGCGGATGGCGCCTTCGCCATTTCCTGGGAGGCGCATGGCCTGCACTACGGCATCCCGGCCGAAGTCGACTGGTCGGTCTCCAACGGCCGTGTCGCGATCGCCAACGTCTCGCGCGCGATCATCCCTGCGCTGCGGGAGCGCTACGCCAATCTGGCTGTCGTCGAGATCACGGCTACACCGGATATCCTGGCCGAGCGGCTGGCATTGCGCGGTCGCGAGTCGCGCGGCGAAGTGCTGGCACGGCTGGCGCGCAGTGCCAATGTGGCGCTGTCCGGACCGGGTGTCACCTCGATCGACAATAGCGGCCCTCGTGAAGCCGCCGGCGAGCGCTTCGCCGAGGTGCTGCGCAAGGCCATGGCCTTCTCCGACATGTCGGGCCTTATCTAAAGTAGCGCCCATCCGATGCATTCGGTATGGGCGCTACTTGTCTAACCAATATCTTTGGAAGCCGGTACCCCCTTTTCGGGATTATGGCCTCATGCGGCGTGCCGGTCCCGACCAGCGTGACGAGTATCCGCGGCAGTGGTTATCGAAGGCTTCACTGGCGCATCCGCCGGTGTATCCAGAACTGCAACGTGATGGCGATACACCATTTCCCAGCCCTTCCAGCCGGTGAACAGCAGTATGCAGACCACTATGAACGACAAGAGCACACCCCATGGGCGGACCGCGGCTTCGGCGCCTTGGGCATAGCGAAGATAAAAATTGATCAGTGCCACAACGACCGCGGTCAGGTTGCCCAGCATGTGATACCAGGCGTCCGACAAGGCGCGAATGCGCGGCTCGTTGAGGAAGTCGATAAAACCGGCTGTCGCGGCGAGAAGGGCCATTACGATGGCTGCCCCGATCAGCCACATCGATGCCCGTGCCCAGAAAGCATCGGCAGTTCCCCAGAAAACCAGGTCGGTGACAAAGGCACCGACAAGAAACGCGACAGGAAAAGGTATCAGCATCGGGTGGAGAGGGTGAGTTCCGACCTTTGCGGTACTTACTGGATTCGTGGGCATGGGACGCCTCCGCATAGCAAAGCTTAAATAAACGCTTCGATACGGGTTTCGTTCCAAATGGAGAGATGCCTGCCAATGGCAGTCGGCGCATTTCATCCAGCTATTTTTGCGTCATTCCGCGGCAGCACCCGCCACGCCCTTACGGGTAGCTTCCAGCATCCGCCGCCGCGCCCTGAACACGCCCCATTGCTGGTCGACCAGCACGCCGATGAGGATCACCCCGCCCATGACGGCGAAGTTGAGCGAGGACGGGATGCCGAGCAGGTTGACGAGGTTCTGCAGCTCCTGCAGCAGCACCGTGCCGAGCAGGACGCCGATCAGCGAGCCTTCGCCGCCGCGCAGCGAGAAGCCGCCGAGCACCGCTGCCGCGATGGCGTAGAGTTCGTAGAACTGGCCGTGGCTCGCCGGCGAGATCGAGCGTGTGTACATGGCGAAATAGATAGCCGACAGCGCCGTCAGCACGCCGCAGATGACATAGGCGGCTATGACGATGCGGCCGGTGCGGATGCCGGAATATTTTGCCGCTTCCTCGTTCTTGCCGATGGCGTAGAGATAGCGCCCGAATACCGAACGGTGCAGCACCACCCACATGACGACGGCGATGACGATCAGCGCGATGAAACTGTTCGGCACGCCCCAGGACCGCCCCGCCGTCAGGAATTCGAGTTCCGGGAAGTTCTGCCCAAAGGCAAAGCCGGCGGTGCCGTCGGCAGTGTAGAAGCGCGCCACGCCGCGATAGATCAGCAGGCCGCAGAGAGTGACGACAAACGGCTGCAACTTCAGCCGGGTGATCAGCCAGCCATGCATCAGGCCGATGATGGCGCCGAGCGCGATGATCAGCACGAAGGCCAGCGGCCACTCCATCTCCCGCACGGCGATGAAATCGATGAAAAGCGTACCGAGTAGCGCAACCACCGAGCCGACCGACAATTCGATGCCGCCGGTGATGATGACGAAGGCTTGGCCAATCGACAGGATGCCGAACAGCCCGATCAGGTTCGAGGTGTTGGCGAGATTGATCGGCAGCAGGAAGCGCGGGTTGATGATCGCCACCACCGCGCCGACCACCAGGATCAGGATCAGCAGGCCGAGATCTTTCTTGCTCATCGTCTTCTCCCAACGCCTGCGAATTACTTCGGCTGCTTGCCGACCGCCAGCAGCAGCACGTTTTCCTGGCTGAACCGGTCCTTGTCGAGAATGCCGGAGATCTGGCCCTCATGCATGACGGCAATGCGGTCGGAAACGCCGATCACCTCCTCCATGTCGCTGGAGATCATCAGCACGGCGACCCCGGCATCGGCCAGCGCCCGCATCAGCCCGTAGATCTCGGCCTTGGCGCCGATATCGATACCGCGTGTCGGCTCATCGAGGATCATCACCTTCGGCTTCATCGCCAGCCATTTGGCCAGCACGACCTTTTGCTGGTTGCCGCCCGACAGCGTGCCGGTGCGCGTCTGCACGGAGGGCGCCCTGATGCCGAGATCGGTCTTCTGTTTTTCGGCGGTGGCGGCCTCGGCGCTGGCCGAGACCAGCGAGCGCCGCGAATGCGCCGGCAGATTGGGCAGCGAGATGTTCTGGGCAATCGACAGGTCGAGCAGGATGCCAGTCAGCTTGCGGTCTTCCGGGACGAGGAAAATACCGTTGGCCACTGCGTCGGCGGCCGAACCAAGAACCAGATCTTTTGCGTCAAGCTGGAACGAGCCGCCAAAGCTCCTGTCGATGCCGAACAGCACGCGCGCCAGTTCCGTCCGGCCGGAGCCGACGAGACCGGCCAGGCCGAGGATCTCGCCATGCCTGACGTCGAGGTCGACGGGGCGGTCAGGATAGGCGGCGGTGCGAATGGCCTTGACCGACAGCGCGACAGAGCCAGGCGGGCGCGCCGATTCTGCGGCCTTCTCGCGCTCCTTGAGCATGCGGCCGATCATCAGCTTGACCATCTGGTCGTGATTGATGGCGCTCTTCGGCAAGGTTCCGGCGAGCATTCCGTCCCTGAGCACGACGACGCGGTCGGCGACGCGCTCGACCTCGTGAAGGCGGTGCGAGATGAAAATGACACTGATGCCGTCTGCCTTCAGCGCCTTGATGACACCGAGCAGCTTGTCGGTTTCGGCGATCGGCAGGCTCGAGGTCGGTTCGTCGAGGATAACCAGCCGTGCCTTGATCGACAGCGCCTTGGCGATCTCGACCATTTGCTGCTGCGCCAGCGACAGCGCCGACACCGGCGTATCGGCCGAGAAATTGGCGCCCACGCGTTTGAGCAGCGGCGCCGCCTGCGCTCGCAGCCTGGCGCGGTCGACGAGCTTGAGCGGCCCGGCGCGCAGCGGTTCGCGGCCGAAGAAGATATTGGCGGCCACGTCGAGGTTTTCGAACAGGTTGAGTTCCTGGTGGACGAAAGCGATGCCCGAGCCGATGCTGGCCTCGACAGTCAGCCCGTCATGGGCGACGCCATCGACGGTGATGGTGCCTGTGTCCGGCCTGGTCACGCCACCGAGGATCTTCATCAGCGTCGATTTGCCGGCGCCGTTTTCGCCGACCAGGCCGATGACCTCGCCGGGCCTGACCTCCATCGAGAATCCGTCCAGCGCAACGACGCCGGGATAGGTCTTGCGCACACCGTCGAGGCTCAGGAACGGAGCGTCCGCAGATGCAACGATGGATGGGTCGGAATAATTCATCACGCCTGACAGCAGCCGGTGAGCCGTTTGGTCTCAGACTGACGAGCCTCGCGAGGCCCGTCAATAGAACGCCGGCTCAAGGCGAACCTTGAGCCGGCGCAACCTAATTCGCTCAGTTTCCAGACATCGCCTTGAGGCTGGCGGCGTAGGCGTCGATATCGTCCTTGCCGATGATCTTGGTCGGGATGATGATCAGGCCATCGGCGGGAATGCCCGACTTGTCGCCCTCGAGATAGGCAGCCATCAGCTTCATGCCCTGATAGGCCCATTCGAAGGGCTGCTGCACGACGGTGGCGGCGACGGTGCCTTCCTTGACGCCGCCCAGCGTGATCGGATCGTCGTCGAAGCCGACGACGGTGATCTGGCCGAGCTTGCCGGCATCGCGCAGCGCTTCATAGATGCGCGGCGTGTTGTAGGAATAGAAGCCGACCATGCAGGTGACGTCGGGGCTGGCGACCAGCGCGTCCTCGACGTTCTTCTTGGCGCGAGCCTGATCGATGTCGTCGCCACGCACGTCGACCAATTCGATCTTGGTGCCGGCGAGACCTTCCTTCATGCCCTGGATGCGCTCCTTGGCGTTGTCGGCGCCGAGCAGGCCGACGAAGCCGAGGCACTTGCCGCCGTCAGGCATTGCCTTCTTGGCGATCTCTGCCGCCTGCTTGCCGGCATCGACATTGGACGAGCCGATATACGCGACACGCTTGGTCTGCGGCGCGTCGCTGTCGGTGGTGAACAACGCCGTTTCCGAGGCGATCTTGTTCAGCCCGTCGGTCGACGTCTTGGGATCGACGGCCGAGACCATGATCGCCTTCACGCCGGCCGTCACCAGATCGTCCATCAGGCGCTGCTGGATGGCGACCGAGGACTGCTCCGGATATTTGAGTTCAAGATTGTAGTTGGGCAGTTCGGCTTGAGCCTTCTTGACGCCGGCTTCCGCCGCCTTCCAGAAATCGGAAGCGCCGTTGACGACGAAGGCCAGTGTCGGCTTGTCGTCGGCCCGCGCAATTGCGCTGGCGGACAGGCCGAGCAGCAGGGCCGCAGCGGCGACGGACGCATTTCGTATCACAGATTTCATATTCAACCTCCCATTTTGACTCAGTAATTTTCGCTGATGATGAACGTGCCGGCGCGGCTTGGACGCCCTCCTCCTCAAGGGTTTCCGGCAGCGAAGAACGACGCCATTCCAGCCGCGATCGTCGACTTTAGAGACTCATTCGCCGTTCGTAAATAGTCCGATTTGTCTGACATTTCCCGGAGCGGCAGGCAAGCTTCGGCTGACGGGAACCGTCCGATACCAGGCTGGCTTGCGTTCCGAACATGCGCGGTCCGAGGTCGTCCGGGCATGATGGATTGACGTTATAGTGATGCCGGATATTAGTAAAGAGTATTAGTTTGGTCGAGATTCTCGCACAAGGAGAGAGGCCTCCCCAGTCGCAACCGTTTGAACCGGGGACTACATCGCCTAAGAGGTCGATTATATCTATTAGTAGCGCTTCGCCCTATAAATGCGAGATTCGAGGGACCAATGACATGAACGAACCACTGCGTGATCCCGTCCTTGAGGGTACCAGGCGGCGCAAGCCGTCCGGGAAAAACCCCAAGGGCCGCGTTACCATGACCGACATCGCCAGGGTCGCCGGCTGTTCGCAGGCGACGGTTTCGTTCGTGCTCAACAACACGCCGGGCATCAGGCTGTCGCAGCAAACCCGAGAGCGGGTGATCGAGACGGCGCGAGCACTGGGCTATTCGCCGCCGGTGTTTTCTGCCTTGCGAGCCCCGGTTGCCGCATTCGACGGGCTGGATGGCGTGATCGGCTTCGCCGTCGACCAGTTGGCGACCAGCCCGGAGGCGGTCGTCGCCATTGAAGGGGCGCGGCAAGCCTCGTGGAACGCCGGCAATGTAGTGTTGGTGGCGCAGACCATGGGCGACGAGGTGATGGAGGCCCGGGCCATCGCGGCACTGACCAAGCGGGGCATTTCGGCGCTGATCTACATGACCATCTTCACCCGCGAGATCGTCGCGCCGGACTATCTCTACGGCCTCGACATTCCGGTCATCCTGCTCAACTGCTACACCGCCGACTATGCCTTTCCCGCCGTGGTGCCGAGCGAGATCGCCGGCGGCCAGAGCTCGACCCGGCACCTGATCAGCTATGGCCATCGCCGTATCGCCACCATCACCGGCGAGCCCTGGATGCAGGCGGCTCAGGACCGGCTGAAAGGTTACCGCCGGGCGCTGGCGACGGCCGACATCCCGTTCGACCCGGAGCTGGTCGTCGAAGGCGATTGGTCAGCGAGCGCCGGCTATGCCGCGACCGTCAGGCTCTTGGCGCTGAAGGACCGGCCGACCGCCATCTTCTGCCAGAACGACCGTACCGCGATCGGCTGCTACGAGGCGCTGAAGGAGGCCGGCCTGCACATCCCCGGAGATATTTCGGTGGTCGGCTATGACGACGAGGAGATCGCGCGGCATCTGTTCCCGCCGCTGACGACGTCGATCCTGCCGCATATGGCGATGGGACAATGGGCGATCGAGCAGTTGGAAGTCCCCGCTGCTCCCGGTCGCGGCCGGAGCCGCTATCCCGTAACCAAGCTCGAATGCCCGCTGGTCGAGCGGGAGTCGGTTGGCGCCGTGGCGGGCTGAGGCGAGCGCGCCGGCGATCGACAGTTGCACAGGCTTGACATCAGGCCCGCCATATACCCGATTGATTTCATGAGATTGCAAAGCTGCTATAATTTTCAGGACTTCCGCCGGCTCGCAAAACAGCGCCTGCCAGGCCCAATCTTCAACTATATCGATGGCGGCGCGGACGACGAGACGACGCTGCGGCGCAACACGGCGGCTTTCGAGGACTGCGATCTCGTCCCTAACGTCCTTGCCGGCGTTGGACAGGTCGACATGTCGGTCACCGTCATGGGCCAGAAGCTGGCGATGCCGGTCTATTGTTCGCCGACGGCTCTCCAGCGGCTGTTTCACTACAGCGGCGAGCGCGCCGTCGCCGCGGCGGCGGAGAAGTTCGGCACGATGTTCGGCGTCTCGTCGCTCGGCACGGTCAGCCTGGAGGAAGTGCGCAAGCACAGGACGCCGCAGGTCTATCAGTTCTATTTCCACAGGGATCGCGGCCTGAACCGCGCCATGATGGAGCGCGCCAAGGCGTCCGGCGTCGAGGTGATGATGCTGACGGTCGACAGCGTCACCGGCGGAAACCGCGAGCGTGACCTGCGAACCGGCTTTTCCATCCCCTTTCGGCTTACGCTCGGCGGCGTGATGCAGTTCGCGATCAAGCCGAGATGGGCTATAGACTATTTGACCCACGAAAAGTTCAGCCTGCCGCAGTTGGACGGCCATATCTATCTCGGTGGCGGAGCGCTTTCCATCAGCCGCTATTTCACGGAGATCCTCGACCCGTCGCTGGATTGGAAGGATGTCGAAGACATGGTCCGCTTCTGGAACGGCCAGTTCTGCCTGAAGGGGATCATTAGCGTCGCCGATGCCAGAAAGGCCGTCGACATCGGCTGCACCGGCATCGTTCTGTCAAATCATGGCGGCAGGCAGCTGGACGGCTCGCGCAGCCCCTTCGACCAGCTGTCCGAGATCGTCGACGCGGTGGGCGACAAGATAGACGTGATCATCGACAGCGGCGTCCAGCGCGGCACACATGTGCTGAAAGCCCTGTCGTTGGGCGCCAAGGCCGTCGGCGTCGGGCGCTACTACCTCTTCCCGCTGGCCGCCGCAGGACAGGCAGGCGTCGAACGGGCGCTCGGCCTGATGCGAACCGAGATCGAACGCGACATGCGGCTGATGGGATGCAGGTCGGTGACAGAGCTTTCCAAGGGGAATGTGCGGTTTAGGTGAGGGAGCCGGGAAGTGGCGCACGGCATAAGCTTTTCGAAGTGCGATACTATACCGACCTGCCGCCGCTCCTGCCGTCCGTTTCGAAGACAGTCTCGCCGGAAACAGCATCCGTATATCCGCCTTCAAGCTGCTGCAACGTATGCCGGAACCGATCAAGATTGCCGAGCATTGTGGGCCTGGCATCGACCATGTGCTGGAAAGTGTCCCACTCTCCAATCGAGAAGAAGGCGCCATCTCCCGATTTGATGAGAGCCATTTTTCGCAATCCCTCGAAGTTGCGCGGAGCGCTGCTGAACAGTTCGACGAATTCGTCTTCACTACCCGGCTTGACCCGGAAGCGGACGCTGTTGAACGCCGTCATGTACGTTCCCCCGTGAAAGACCTGAAGAAGCTCGAATATGCGAAAGCCCTAAGGCACTCAAACCCTTCGCACACGTGTACAGGAAAATCGGAAGGTTGGCTTCAGTCACCTCCGGCCGAATGCCCCGTTTCTGGCGCTATTTTGCCAGGTAGAGGACGACGCTCGATCTCAATCGGTACGCCCTTCCGACCGGCAATGAAACGCGCTGTTAACGCCGTTCGCGGGTGACAGGATGTTGGCCGCAGTTCGAAGGTATAATCTGCGTCTCGCTGTCAGTTGCGGAGGCGAAAATGAACGTGCTTCGGATTGCGCTCTTGTGCACGGCCATGATCGACCTTGGAATGCCGGCCGTTCGTGCTGAGGATCGGCCTGTGCCGCCGAACAACGAAGCCGCCACAGTGCAGCCGCCCGTTCATTGTGAAGGCCAAAACTGTCTCCCGCCGGCGAACGATCCTGTGCAGGAATGCACCGGCCAAGATTGCACGCCAGTTCCGCCAACTGAACCAGGTCCGGAGGTCAAGCAGGCCGACTGAGCAGCTTCAGCCGACACCGCTCTTTTGGCAGGGATGGCGCTCACTCCTCGCAATCTTCCGGCCGCAGGCGATAGATTCTGTTACCTATGTTCCCGGGGTGGGCATGAGTTTAATGGCGCCGCATCGGGGCGATGATGAGAACTCTGCCTATTGCCTCTAGAACACTCCCAAATGGGGCGTGAGCCAATCGCGCGGGTTTAGATCCTGTCGCTTCATTCCCGATGCCGCAATGCGTCCACAATAATCTTGAACGCAGGAAGGTTTTGGCGGCGGCTAGGATAATAGAGGAAATAGCCATCGAAGAAGGGCGACCAGTCGTCGAGGACCTGCACCAGCAACCCTGAGGCGACGTGCCGCTCCACGATGTTCTCGGGAACATAGGCGATACCATAGCCACTCACCGCGGCGTCGATCATGGCGTAGGTGTTGTTGAAGGTAAGTTGACCGTCCACACGGACACGCAGCGCCTGTCCATCCTTCTCGAATTCCCAGGCATAAAGACCGCCGGCGGTCTCGTGGCGCATGTTGATGCAGACATGGCGGATCAGGTCCTGCGGATGGACAGGCACACCGTGCGCCGCGAAGTATCGCGGCGAAGCCACGGCGACCAGGCGCCAGTCCGGGCCGATGCGGACCGCGATCATGTCTTTCTCGACGCTCTCTCCAAGCCGGACACCGGCGTCAAAGCCTTCCTCGACGATGTTGCGGAAGGTGCTGTCCAGGATCAGTTCGACGCCGATGTCGGGATAGGCGCTGAGGACCGGCTTAAGCTTCGGCCAGACCACGCTTTCGAGCGCGTGGTCGGACAGGGTCAACCTGATCGAGCCTGACGGCTTTTCGCGGAACGCCATCAGCGCTGCGATCTCGTCTTCGATTTCACCAATGCGCGGGGCGATCGTCTGTAGCAGCCTTTCGCCCGCAACGGTCGTCGCGACATTACGCGTCGTGCGGGTCAGAAGGCGTATGCCCATGCGTGTTTCGAGCTGCTTGATCGTGTGACTGAGCGTCGATTGCGCGACGCCGAGCTTTGCCGCTGCCTTGGTGAAGCTGCGCTCTTCTGCGACGGCCTGAAACCACGTCAATTGGTTGAGATCGGTTCTGGCCATGAGCTTCCTTCGTTTGCCATCTCGCAACAGATTATTCGATGTAGTCGATTAGTTCATGCCAATTTCGACGGGTAATCGTTTTATGGCAAAACCACTAGGTTTGCACTGCAACAACGCATTACCGCGATGTCGGTGATTTGGATGACATGGATGTCGCAAAATGCGGACGATGCGCCCGAGGCCGCCGGCAGCCTGATGGTCGCGGCGATCCAGGCTTCGATCCTTCTGGGCGCGATAGTCGGAGGGGTGCTGCTGGATGGCCTGACGATCTCCGCGACCTTTATCGGCAGCGTGGTTCTGGCCGGCTTTGCAATCGCGCTGATCGGCACCGGCCGGCGTCTGCTCGAGCCCGAATGACCGAGAGGGACTGGCCAAGGCGGCGAGTGGCTCAATTCAACCCAAACCTACAGGAGATCGGAAATGCCTATGAATAACCCCTGATACGAAAACATCAGAGCGTGCAATCCACCGGCGCGAGCTTTTGAAGCTGACCGGTGCCGGCGCAGCCGCCTTCAGTGCGGCGTCACTCTTCAACATTCACTTCGCAAAGGCTCAAGACATGTCGAACGGTGCAAACAATTTCTACACGAGCGATCAGGTGACGCTCGAAAAGGTCGCCTTCAAAAGCCAATACCAGATGAATGTCGCGGGGAATCTGCTCGTTCCCAAGGACCTTGACCGCAATGCACGTCATCCGGCCATCGTCGTCGGCCATCCAATGGGCGCGGTGAAAGAGCAAAGCGCGACCCTCTATGCCACCAAGATGGCCGAGCAGGGTTTCATCGCCATGGCAATCGACCTGCCCTTCTGGGGCGAGAGCGAAGGCGAAGCCCGTCAGATCGTTTCGCCGGATGTCTATGCAGAAGCGTTCAGCGCAGCGGTGGATTTCCTTGGAACACGCGCGTTCGTCGACCGCAATCGCATCGGCGCGATTGGTGTCTGCGGCAGCGGCAGCTTCGTCATCAGCGCCGCCAAGATCGACCCGCGCATGCGCGCCATCGCCACGGTCAGCATGTATGACATGGGCGCGGCGAACCGAAACGCACTCAATCACTCGCTAAGCGTCGAGCAACGCAAGCAGATCATCGCGGCGGCCGCCGAGCAGCGCTACTCCGAATTCGAAGGCGGCCAGATCCAGCATACGGGCGGAACTGATCTCGAACTGACCGCGTCGACGCACCCCATCCAGCGTGAGTTCTACGATTTCTATCGGACATCCCGCGGAGAGTTTACCCCGGCGGGTGTCTCCGACCAGATAACGACCAAGCCGACGCTGACCAGCAATGTCAAATTCATGAACTTCTACCCGTTCAACGACATCGAGACGATCTCGCCGCGCCCAATGCTGTTCATCAGCGGCGATCAGGCGCATTCGAAGGAGTTCAGCGAGGAAGCCTACAGACTGGCAGCCGAGCCGAAGGAACTGGTCTGGGTCCAGGGCGCCGGTCACGTCGATCTCTACGACCGTGTGGACCTGATTCCGTTCGACAGGCTTACCAGCTTCTTCGGTCAGCATCTGGCCGCTTAACAAGGCCGTATTCGTCGAAGGGTGCGGCCGTGTGCCGGAATAATGGATATGGCCGCACCGATTGGGAGACCTTAAATGACACGCGACGCCACATGGCTTTCACGCCGCACCTTGCTGGCAGGCGCTGTCAGCTTCGCGCTTCCCTCTTCGGTGCACTCTCAGACCTCCACAACCCCGGGTACGAAAGGAGCCCCGATGCGCCTGAGATTTGTTTTTGCAGATCAGGATTTCACGGCGACGCTGGAGAACAATCCTTCCGCGCACGACCTGGTCTCAATGCTGCCGCTGGACCTGACGATCGACGACTATTCGTCCAACGAGAAGATCGCCTATCTGCCGCGCAAGCTCACCGAGGAAGGCAGCGGTCGCTTCGGGAACGAGGCGGCTGGCGATCTTTGCTACTACGCCCCCTGGGGCAATCTCGCGATGTTTCATGGTCCCTATCGTTGGTCGCGCGGCCTGATCCGGCTCGGGCGACTAGACCAGGGACCGGCGCCGCTTCTGATACGCGGAGAACATCCGCTGCGCGTCGAAATGCTTTCCTGAACCTGGAAGGCCGCTGCGCATCAGGACAATGCCGCGGGTGTCGGAAAAACCCGCATCATTCACCGGGAACAGCAAGAAGCTGCAAACGCAGAAGGAGACGAACATGAAGAAGATTCTCGCTGCCGCTGCAATCAGCACCGCCGGCCTAATGCCGGCCGAGGCCGAGACCATCGAAATCCGCACGAACGGCAGCACGCCGGCCGTGATCGGAACGGCGGACAACTTCACCGGGCAGGCGGTCATCAGTCCGCTCTATCCGCCTACCGACATGACGCGGGCGAGCACCGGACTTGTGAACTTCGCGCCCGGCGCGCGGACGGTCTGGCACAGCCATCCGGCAGGCCAGATGCTTATCATCACGGGCGGTCAAGGCTGGGTGCAGGAAGAGGGCAAGGAGCGGCGCGGCATCAATCCTGGCGATGTGGTCTGGATTCCGGCCGGCGTGAAGCACTGGCATGGAGCGACCGCGATCAGCCCCATGACGCATATCGCCTTGAGCTACATGCAGGACGGCAAGAACGTCGACTGGCTCGAACCTGTTTCCGACGAGCAATACCGCTGACGGGATAACGGAACGAAAGGCTTCATCATGAAAACCTCGACCGTTCTGGCTCTCGCTCTTTCCATGGGAGCCGTCGATACCGCCGCGCAAACCGGATCGCAGACCGGCAGCCTGTCCCGCGAAGACGTGCGAACCGTTTCGCCCGCGCTTGAGCGCTACGCCGATGAGAAGCTTGCAAATGGCCTCTGGAAGAGGCCGGGCCTGTCGCTGCGGGATCGCAGCATCGTCACTGTCGCTGCCGTGATCACGCGCAACCAGGACATTCTCCTGCCGGAGCAGGTGCATCTCGCACTCGACAATGGGGTGAAGCCGGCCGAAATCTCAGAGATTATCACGCATCTCGCCTTCTATGCCGGCTGGGGCAATGCGGTTGCCGCGACGGGCATCACGAAGGAGGTGTTCGCGGCGCGCGGTGTCGGACCCGACCAGCTCCCCAAGGCCATGGTTGATTTCCTGCCGCTGGACGAAAAAGCCGAGGCCGATCGCGCCGCCCGCGTCGCGCAAGGCACAGGACCGGCATCGCCGGGATAGGTGAGGGATACGACCGACGTATTGTTTCGCGACCTGTGGCTGCGGCCCGATCTCGCCCCGCGCGATCGCAGTCTGGTGACGGTCAGCGCCCTGATCTCGGCCGGCCAGGTCGAGCAGATTCCCTACCACCTCAACCGGGCGATGGATAATGGACTGATGCGCATGGAAGCCTCCGAAGCCATCAGCCATCTCGCGTACTACGCCGGATGGCCGAACGCTTTCTCGGCAGCCGCTGTTGCGCGCTCCGTGTTCGAGAAGCGCTCCGCCAACTGAACGCTGCTGGTCGCGATGACTCCTTTGCCCTCATCGTCCAGACCGCCGCCCTCGGCCGCCGTGACGTTGCTGCCGATCATGGCGGCCGTGTTGGCCGGCTTCCTCGTCATCGGCGCGGCCCTGCCGGTGCTGCCGCTGCATGTGAATCAGGATCTCGGCTTCGGAACTTTCGTCGTCGGCCTGGTTGCGGGCTCGCAATTTGCCGCGTCTCTGGTCACGCGCATATGGTCCGGCACCTATTCGGATGCGAATGGTGGCAAACGCAGCGTCGTCCTCGGCCTGATCGCCGCCGCCGGTGCTGGATTGCTGTATCTCCTGTCCTTGACCTTCGTGAGTTCGCCAACCCTCTCTGTTGCGATTCTTCTGGTGGGACGTGCGGTGCTCGGTGGAGCCGAAAGCTTCATCATCACCGGGGGCGTGAGCTGGGGATTGGCAATGGTCGATTCCGGCCATGCGGGGAAGGTCATCGCCTGGGTCGGCACGGCCATGTTCGCGGCGCTCGCCTTCGGCGGTCCGCTCGGCACGATGCTCTTTGTACCGTACGGCCTTGCGGCGATCGGCCTTATCACGACCTTGGCGCCACTGCTCGTTCTGCTGTTCCTATTGCGAGCGCCGAGTCCGCCTGTCCTATCGGCACGGACGAGATCCACTTTTGGCGGCGTGATTGGAGCGGTCTGGCTACCCGGACTTGGCGCGGCGCTTAGCAGCATCGGCTATTGCGCCATTCTCGCATTCAGCTCGCTCCTTTATGCCAATCACGGCTGGCAGCCCGTCTGGCTTGCCTTCACTGCCTTTGGCGCGGCGTTGATCGTGGCGCGAATGATGTTTGGCCATCTACCGGATAAGTTCGGCGGCGCGAGAATCGCCTTGGTGTTCGTTCTGGTGCAAGCGGCCGGATTGATCCTCATGGGATTGGCCCGAAGCACGATGATGGCATCCGCCGGAGCCGCTCTCGCGGGACTCGGCTACTCGCTCGTCTATCCCGGTCTGGGTGTCGAGGCTGTCCGTGACACCTCGCCTGAAAGCCGCGGGCTGGCAATGGGCATCTACACGGTCTTTCTCGATGTCGCGATGGCGCTAGGAAGCCCGGCGTTGGGATGGGCTGCCGATCGAGCAGGTTTGAGCGTTGTGTTCTTTATCAGCGCCGGTGTCACCTTTTGTACGACGGCCATTGCCTTGTATTTAGCCTACAGCACGCACCGAGGCCGACGGGCGCCTGCAAAGAGGTCTTATTGGTAAACTTCGCGGCAATCAGCGGCCTTCTACGTTCGCAACCGAAGTAGATTTAGAGTGAAATGGCTGATGCCACCCAAGTGATATATGGCACGTGCCTGCTGATCAGAAATCAGCCATTCAACCCGAGAGATTCGACCTTTTCCACCGCCTAACGCCGCCGTTTCTACGCCTTTCGCTCGCGGACTATCTCCCGCTCTTTGCGCGGGCGTAGTCTGATGGGAATCGGGCTATATCGTACGATTGCGCGCTATCGGCGGTATTTGGCGCGCCCGAAGAGATTCGAACTCCTGACCCCCAGATTCGTAGTCTGGTGCTCTATCCAGCTGAGCTACGGGCGCGCAACAGGCCATGCTTGGCATAGCCCCGCGATCCGATCCTGGCGACCGGCCGCGATGTGACGTGTTCCCTAGCGACTGAATTTGCGAAAAGCAAGCCGATCCTGGCCAAAAGTTTTGCAGTCATGCTTTGCCGTCATGCGCCGGCCGGCGAAGGCAAGACCGCGTCACGCGGCGGCCGAGCCGACAAGTCGTAGTCTTGGATCGGTCATTTGCCAGTCGGAACGGTCCGTAACGAAACGAGCCGTTGCACGGCGGCCGAGCCGATGGCTCGTAGTCTCGGACCAACCCTTTGCGAATTGAAACGATCCGTAACGAAACGGTTCGTTACGCGGGGCGGCGCAGCCCGTTGCGGGCCTGGTCGAGCCGGACCGGCTGGTCGGGAATGGTGACCGCGAATGTGGTGCGGCCGCCGATCGATTCGACCAGCTCCACCGTGCCGCCATGGGCGCGGATCAATTCATGGGCGATCGCCAGGCCAAGGCCGGTGCCGCCGCTACGGGCCGAGCCGCGAAATGCCGCGAACAGGTTTTCTCGCGCCTTTGGCGGCAGGCCGGGGCCGGTGTCGGTGACGACGATGCGGCTGACGCTGCCGATGCGCTCGGCCGATATGGTCAGGCGGCGCACCACGGCGCTCTCGGTATCCGCCGCCATCGCCTGCACGGCGTTGCGGCTAAGATTGGTGAGCACGCGGAACAGCTGGTCGGAATCGGCATCGACCTCGAGCACCGGGTCGACGGCGTTGACGAATTCGATGCCGCATTCGATATCGAGCAGGCCCTGGACGTCTTCGACCAGCTGACGCAGCCGCAGCCTGCGGCGCGACGGCGGCGGCTCCTGGGTGCGGCCATAGGCCAGCACGCCCTCCGAATAGGACACCGCACGGTCGAGCGCGCGCAGCAGTTTTGGCGCGAAGGCCTGCACGGTCGGGTCCTTGACCTGGCGCAGGCGGTCCGACATCAGCTGCGCCGAGGCGAGGATGTTGCGCATGTCGTGGTTGATCTTCGACACGGCCAGGCCGAGATCGGCCAGGTGCTTCTGCTCGGTCAGCATCTTCTGCAGCCGCTCCTGCATCTGCGACAGTTCGCGTTCGGCGACGCCGATCTCGTCGGCCCGGGCGGCGGGGTGAATGATGCGGCCGGGATCGTCGGGCGCCTCGGAAAAGGACAGCATCGAGCGTGTCATCGTCCTGATCGGGCCGATCATGATCAGGTCTATCGCGGCATAGACCAGCATGGCGGTGAACAGCGAGATCAGCAGCGAGACGAAGGCGACGTTGCGCGAATAGATCAGCATGGCATTGCGCAGGCGGTGGTCGGGCATGATCAGCTCGAATTCCTTGTCGCTGTCGCCAACCGGCCCGAAAACGCGCAGCATCCGCTTGCCGCCGAAAAACAGCGTGTCCAGCGCGCCGGTCATGCCCTTGATCATGCCGACATTGGCGATATCGATATGCTCGTCGACCTGCGGCGGCATTTCGGCCACGACCAGAAGCCGCGAGACGCCGCCGTCGCGCACGGCGATCGCCTTGGCGCCGATCGCCATCAGTACGTCGTTCTGGGCGGCACGCGACAGCGAGGCAGGTTCGCCCTGCACCAGGACGATGGAAACCGCGGCGGCGGTGCTCAGCCTTTCCTTCAGCCAGCTCAGCCTGTAGCTGGCGATCCAGGGCACGAAGATGAGGATTTCGGCCAAGAGCACGAAGACGATGGTGAGCAGCAGCAGCTTCGTCGACAGGCCGCGCGCCAGCGGCACCCTGCGGGTGGCGTCCTTCGCCTGGGCGATGCTTTCGTCGGTTGCTGGGACTTCACTCATGCTCGTCGTCACGGCTGCCTGTCATCACGGCTGCTTGTCTTAAGGACTGCTCGTCTTCACGATCGCTTGATCGGGCAAGATTAGGCGATTGCGGCTTTTTTGCCAAATTCATCCTTGGTCGAAGCCGGAAAGAGGCCGCAAGGACTACCCTGCCAGTCCGACAACGCCGGCCCGACAGGCTGGATTGACTTCCAAAACCCTTCTTTCTATAAGCCCGCTCACGCTCGGGCCATTCGTCCCGGCGCGGTTTCGATCGCGCCAAAACCGGCCCGGCAAAGCTCCTGTTACAAAGTGACAGAATCAAGAAGGGCCGCACCCCGCGGTATTTAAACAAATGAAGCGTACTTACCAGCCGTCCAAACTCGTTCGCAAACGCAGGCACGGTTTCCGTGCCCGCATGGCCACCAAGGGTGGCCGCGGCGTCGTCGCAGCCCGCCGCAACCGCGGCCGCAAGCGTCTCAGCGCCTGAGCACCGAGCGAGAGACAAAATCGTTGCCCGCAACCGGCAAGCCAACGGGTGCCCATCCCAAGCGGCTTCTGAAGCGCGCGGAATTCCTGGCCGTCCGCCGTGGTGAAAAGCGCCGCGGGCGGCTTTTCCTCGTCGAGGTCCTGGGCCGCGGCGACGGCGAGGCGCCGCGTGTCGGCTATACCGTCACCAGGAAGGTCGGCAACGCCGTCGTTCGCAACCGCATCCGGCGGCGGCTGAGAGAGGCCGTGCGCACGCATGCCGCGGATGACATGGCGCCGGGCAATGATTATGTCATCGTCGGGCGCGAAGACGTGCTTACGACTCCGTTCGGCCAGTTGAAGGCCGAACTCTCCCGCAGATTGCGTGGAACACGATAGGCCAAGGGCTTCGATGGAAAACAACCGCAACTTCTTCATCACCATCGCACTGTCGGTGCTGATCCTGGCGCTTTGGCAATATTTCTACGTGATGCCGCGCAGCGAGATGCAGCGCGAAGCCGCCCGCATCGAAGAACAGCGCGTGGCGGAGCAGAAGAAGGCTGCCCAAGGCACCGCTCCCGGCGCGAGCGAAACACCGGTGCAGCCGGGCGCCATTCCGAGCGCGCCCGGCGGCGACGCGGTGACGCCGGCCGGCCGCGAGCAGGCGATTGCTTCGACCAAGCGCGTCAAGATCGACACGCCGAGCCTCGAAGGCTCGATCAACCTCACCGGCGCGCGCCTCGACGATCTCCGGCTCAAGCATTACAGGGAGACGGTCGACAAGACCTCGCCCGAGATCGCGTTGCTCAACCCGGCGTCCCTGCCAAACGGCTATTTCGCCGAGATCGGCTTTTCCGGCACGCCGGATGTGGGCAGGCTGCCCGGCCCCGACACGGTCTGGCAGACCGACGGCAATGCGACGCTGACACCAGCGACGCCGGTCACGCTGACCTTCACCAACGACAAAGGCCTGGTTTTCAAGCGCACCTTCTCGGTCGACAGCCAATATATGTTCACCGTATCCGACACGGTCCAGAACGGCGGCTCGGCACCCGCGACGTTGTCGAACTATGGCCGCGTCACCCGCTTCGACAAGCCGGCTATCGCCAGCACCTATGTGCTGCACGAGGGCCTGATCGGCGTTACCGGAAGCGAGGGCCTGCAGGAATACAAATACTCCAGCGTCGAATCGGACAAGGAGTACAAACCAGGCAAGTCGAGCGACGGCTGGCTCGGCATCACCGATAAATACTGGGCGGTGACCCTGGTGCCGCCGAGCGGCCGCGAATTTCAGCCCACATTCTCTTATTTCGAGTTCAAAAGCGGACCCCACCCGCATAGCTACCAATCCGATTTCCTGTCCGATCCGGTCACAATCGCTCCCGGGCAATCGACGACCGTGGAGTCGGAGATATTCGCCGGCGCCAAGGAAGTTTCGACGATCAACGCCTATGAAAAGGACCGTCATATTCGCCAGTTCGACCTGCTGATCGACTGGGGCTGGTTCTATTTCATCACCAAGCCGATGTTCTGGCTGATCGACACGCTCTACAAATTCTTCGGCAATTTCGGCCTGGCGATCCTCGCCACCACCGTCATCGTCAAGGCGCTGTTCTTCCCGCTCGCCAACAAGTCCTATGCGTCGATGGCGAACATGAAGAAGGTGCAGCCCAAGATGCTCGAGATCCGCGAGAAATACGCGGACGACAAGATGAAGCAGCAGCAGGCGATGATGGAGCTGTACAAGACCGAGAAGATCAATCCGCTCGCCGGCTGCTGGCCGGTGGCGTTGCAGATCCCGGTCTTCTTCTCGCTCTACAAGGTGCTCTACATCACCATCGAGATGCGGCACGCGCCGTTTTTCGGCTGGATCCAGGATCTGGCGGCGCCGGACCCGACATCGATCTTCAACCTGTTCGGGCTGATCCCGATCACCTTGCCGCACATGCTGATGATCGGCGTCTGGCCGCTGATCATGGGCGTGACGATGTTCCTGCAGATGCGCATGAACCCGACGCCGCCGGACCCGACGCAGGCGGCGATCTTCACCTGGATGCCCGTGATCTTCACCTTCATGATGGCGGGTTTTCCGGCCGGTCTCGTTATCTACTGGGCCTGGAACAACACGCTGTCGATCCTGCAGCAGGGCGTGATCATGAAGCGGCAGGGTGCCAAGATCGAATTGTGGGACAATCTGGTCGCGCTGTTCCGCAAGAAACCGTCGCCGGCGGAATAGCCGGCGCTCCGATGATGCGAAACCAGAAAGCCCCGGTTCGTCCGGGGCTTTTTGTACAGGCTGGCGGTCTGGATTAAGCGATTGGTACTGCCGGGCGGATCGCGCTATTTTGACCTGGCTGGCAGTTGCCCGACGGAGCTCGATATGACCGGACCCAATCCATCGATCAAGCATCCGATTCCGTTGCACACGCGCGTCGGCTTTCTGAAACCGCTGGTGACGGCGCCGAACATCGAGATCGGCGATTTCACCTACTATGACGACCCTGACGGGCCCGACAAATTCGCCGAAAAATGCGTGCTGCATCATTACCCGTTCATCGGCGACAGGCTGGTCATCGGCAAGTTCTGCGCCATTGCCGAAGGCGCGCGCTTCATCATGAACGGCGCCAATCACGCCATGTCCGGCTTTTCGACTTATCCGTTCAACATCTTTGGTCACGGCTGGGAGGAAGGCTTCGACCCGGCGACATGGTCGAAGGAGGTGCGTGGCGACACAATCGTCGGCCACGACGTCTGGATCGGCATGGAAGCGGTGATGCTGCCGGGCGTGAAGATCGGCGACGGCGCCATTGTCGCGGCAAAGTCGGTGGTGACGCACGATGTGCCGGCCTATGCGATCGTCGCCGGCAATCCGGCCAAGGTGGTAAAGATGCGCTTCGACGACAGGACCATCCGGCGGCTGCTGGCGCTGGCGTGGTGGCACTGGCCGGTGGAAAAGATCAGCCGCAATCTCGATGCCATTCGTGGCAGCAACATTTTTCTTCTGGAGGCAGCGGTTTGAACGCGTTGAACAAGACCACGATCGGCATCGAATTGTTCACGCGAGCCTGGATATTCATCCGCGGCGTGCCGGCGATGAAATTCCTGCCGCCGGAGGGTCCGCCCGAGATCGCCTTTGCCGGCCGCTCCAATGTCGGCAAATCGTCGCTGATCAACGCGCTGGTCAACCAGAAGGGGCTGGCGCGCACCTCCAACACACCGGGCCGCACGCAAGAACTCAACTATTTCGTGCCGGGCGGATTTTCGGGAGAAGGCGCCGACCTGCCGCCGATGGCCCTGGTCGACATGCCGGGCTATGGCTACGCCACGGCGCCGAAGGAAAAGGTCGACGAGTGGACGAAGCTCGTGTTCGACTATCTGAAGGGCCGGGTGACGCTGAAGCGCGTCTACGTGCTGATCGATGCCCGCCATGGCATCAAGGCCAAGGACGACGAGGTGCTGTCGCTTCTCGACAAGGCGGCGGTGTCGTATCAGATCGTGCTGACCAAGACCGACAAGATCAAGGCGGCGGGGGTACCGCGACTGGTCGAGGAAACGCTCCAGAAGATCAAGAAACGCCCGGCGGCCTTCCCCTTCGTGCTCGCCACGTCGTCGGAAAAGAGCGAGGGCCTCGAGGAACTGCGTGCGGCGATCGTGCTCGCCGCCAACGGCGGGTAGGCCACTGAGTCCGATACCCGGTCAGGCGGGGCTGGAGGCCCGTTCCTGCTCCGCAAGCTGTTCGGTGCCGTAGGCCTTCAGGAACACGTCGACGCCCGACCTGACGATATGTTCGATCTCGGCCACACTTGGCGCCTTGGTGCGATAGGCGAATATGCACTGGCGGAAAAGACCGGCCAGGCACAGCTCGGTGAACTGATAGGCGGCAAGCTCGACGTCGTCGATCTTCAGCAGACCGCGTTCGATAGCCATGTTGAGGAAAACGACAACCCTGTCATGGCCGCGCTTCGGCCCGCGTTCGTAAAATCGCGCACCAAGCTCCGGAATCCGTTCCGACGCACCGATCACCGTCCGTTGCGCCAGGATGACCCTCGCCGAAGTGATCTTCATGGATAGCACGATGCCGAACTTCACCAGCGTCTGGCGAAGGTCGCCGATCTGGTCGAGCACCTCATACATGTTCTTGAAGATCGTGCCGCGTTCTTCCTCGATCAGCGCTTCGAACAGCTCTTCCTTGTTGGCGAAGTAGACATAGATCGTTCCCTTGGACACGCCGGCCTCGCGCGTAATGTCGTTCATCGACGCGGCTTCGAAGCCCTTGTCGATGAAGACACGGCGCGCACCCTCGATGATCTGGCTGCGCTTGACCGGGTCTTGCCCCGCGGCCGGGCGGCCGCGCGGCAGACTGTCCAGCAGATCGCACTGCTCCTTGCCAGCGCTGGACAATGGGCCTGAATCAGACAAAGGAGCGGCCTTGGGGGCTTCGGCCATAATGTCACACCTCGTAAAATAATTCGAACCATCCGGTTCGATTGCTCTTGATATGGGCCTGTTTAAGCGCTAAGTCAACGTCGAGATCGAACCGAACGGTTCAGTCTGACAACATTCAGCGCCAGTTAATTTAGAGAGATATCATGTCCTCGAACGCGCCCACCAGTGCCGAAGTCCGCCCTTTCCCCAGCGCCAAGGTCCAGCCTGCGATCGAAGCGCCGGAAGCCCCTCTCAAGCCCGCCGACATCCCCCCGCTGGCTCCCGCCAAAAAGAAGCGCCCGATGCGCTCGATGTTGTTGCCCATCATCGGCCTGGCCCTGCTGGGCGCGGGCGCATGGTATGGCTACGATTACTGGACCGACGGGCGCTTCATGATCTCGACCGACGACGCCTATGTCCAGGCCGACACGGCGTTCATCTCGCCAAAAATCTCGGGCTATGTCGATCAGGTCAAAGTGACCGAAAACCAGCAGGTGAAGGCCGGCGACCCGCTGCTGATCGTCGATGACGGTGACTACAAGATAGCCGTTGCCCAGGCCGAGGCGCAGATCGCCACGTTGAGCAAGACGCTCGACCGCATCGATGCCCAGACCGAAGCGGCCCGCGCCTCGCTCAAGCAGGCGCAGGCGCAGAAGGCCGCCGACCAGGCCGCGGCCGACAATGCGAAGCGGGTTCAGGTCCGTGCCGCCCAGTTGCTCAAGACCCGCGTCGGTACCCAGGCCCAGTTGGACGACGCCCAGACGGCGGTCGAGCAAGCCAATGCCGCACTAGCCGGCGCCGACGCGCAGATCGAGGCGGCTCAGGCCAATATCGGCGTGCTCGAGGCGCAGCGGGCGGAATCGGCCAGCACGCTGGCCTCGCTGCAGCTTTCCCACGACAAGGCGGTGCGGGATCTGTCCTTCACCGTACTGCGCGCACCCTATGACGGCGTGGTCGGCAACCGCTCGGTCGAGCAGGGCGACCTGATCAGCCCCGGACAGAAGCTCGCCGTCATCGTGCCAATGGACAAGCTCTACATCGTCGCCAATTTCAAGGAGACGCAACTTGCCCGGCTGGTGCCTGGTGAAAAGGTCAGGGTGTCGGTCGACGCGATCGACGGCCAGGACTTCGAGGGTACCGTGTCGTCGCTGGCGCCGGCTTCGGGAGCAGTGTTCTCGCTGCTGCCGCCGGAGAACGCCACAGGCAATTTCACCAAGGTGGTGCAGCGCGTTCCGGTTCGCATCGACGTGCCCGCGGATGTGCTGAAGACGGGCAAACTGCGCGCCGGCCTGAGCGTCGTCGTCGCCGTCGACAGCCGCACGGCGCCTTCGGCATCGAAGTAAAGCGGAACCGGGAGCAAGGGTCATGGCGACCGCAACCATTACCGCCGGATCGGTGTCGGCCATCCCGGCCCAGACAGATCACATGCCGATCCGCCGCGTCATCGCCTTCCTGGCGATGGTGTTCGGCATGTTCATGGCGATCCTGGACATCCAGATCGTCTCAGCCTCGCTGGCCGAGATCCAGGCGGGCTTGAGCGCCAGCTCGGACGAGATCCCGTGGGTGCAGACGGCCTATCTGATTGCCGAGGTCGTGATGATCCCGCTGTCCGGCTTTCTCAGCCGGATGCTGTCGACGCGCGTGCTGTTCACAATCTCGGCGGCGGGCTTCACCGCGGCCAGCGCGCTGGCGGCAACCGCAACCAATATCGACCAGATGATTGTTTACCGCGCCGTGCAGGGCTTCATCGGCGGCGGCATGATCCCGAGCGTCTTTGCAGCCGCCTTCACCATCTTCCCGCCGTCCCGCCGCGCCGTTGTCTCGCCGATGATCGGCCTGGTGGCGACGCTGGCGCCGACCATCGGCCCGACCGTCGGCGGCTATATCAGCCATGCCATGTCCTGGCATTGGCTGTTCCTGGTCAACGTCGTGCCCGGCATTCTGGTGACCACGGCCGCCTGGTCGCTGATCGACTTCGACAAACCCAATCTCAAGCTGTTCAGCAAGTTCGACTGGTGGGGGCTTGCTGGCATGGCCGCCTTCCTGGGCTGCATGGAATATGTGCTGGAGGAAGGTCCCAACAACGACTGGCTGCAGGATCAGGCGGTGTTCGTCTGCGCCGTCATCATGACCTTCGGCGCGGTGCTGTTCTTCTGGCGCGTGTTCACCGCCGAGGAGCCGATTGTCGATCTGAGGGCTTTCAGCAATATCAATTTTGCGTTCGGCTCGCTGTTCTCCTTCGTGGTCGGCATCGGTCTCTACGGTCTGACCTATCTTTATCCCGTGTTCCTGGGGCGCATCCGCGGCTACGATTCGATGATGATCGGCGAGGCGCTGTTCGTCAGCGGCCTGGCCATGTTCTTCACCGCGCCGATCTCCGGCATCCTGTCGAACAAGATGGACCCGCGCATCATGATGATGATCGGCTTCTTCGGCTTCGCCACGGGAACCTGGTGGATGACGCATCTCACCGCCGACTGGGATTTCTACGAACTGCTGATCCCGCAGATCCTGCGCGGCTGCTCGATGATGCTGTGCATGGTGCCGATCAACAACATTGCGCTCGGAACCTTGCCGCCGGAGCGGCTGAAGAATGCGTCTGGCCTGTTCAACCTGACCCGCAATCTCGGCGGCGCCGTCGGCCTGGCCGTCATCAACACCGTGCTGATCGACCGCAATGCCTTCCACTACGCCAGGCTCTCCGAGCACGTGCAATGGGGAAGTGCCGCTGCGCAACAGAAGCTGCAGAACATGACGCTCAACTTCGAGCAGACCGCCGGGCTCGACGCCTCCAAGGCGGCCATCTCCAAACTGTCAGGCATGGTCCAGCAGCAGGCGTCGCTGCTGTCGTTCATGGACGTATTCTTCATGCTGACGGTTTTGTTCGCGACGCTTGGGCTCTTCACCCTGGTGATCCGCAAGCCAGCCGCTCAGGGCGGCGGTGGCGGAGGCCATTGAGGCGCGCTGGATCCCCCGCCTGGCGCCCTCGCGCATGACCCCGAAAAGCGATTTCGGGGTCATGCGCAAAATCAACCATTACGAAGTCTTGGAGCGGCGGACACTCCACCGCTCCAACTTTTTGTTTGGGCATCGGATTTTCCCAAAACCGCTTCGCACTTTTTTGGGTCCGATGCTCTAGCGCGCTCCGACAAAGTAAGGGGCGCGGCCGTCCTCACGCCGTCGCCGGCTTGAAGGTCAAGGCGACGCCATTGATGCAGTGTCGCAACCCGGTCGGCGGCGGACCGTCGTCGAAGACGTGGCCGAGATGGCCGCCGCAGCGGCGACAATGGACCTCGGTGCGGGTCATGCCCAACGACCTGTCCACGGTCTTGCCGATGGAATTCGGGATTTCCTGCCAGAAGCTCGGCCAGCCTGTGCCGGAATCGAACTTGGTCTCAGACGAATAGACCGGCAGGCCGCAGCCGGCGCAAGCGAAGATGCCTTTGCGGTGCTCGTTGAGCAGCGGACTGGTGCCCGGATATTCGGTGCCCTCCTTGCGCAGCACATTGAAGGCCGCGTCGGACAGGATGGCGCGCCACTCGGCCTCGGTCTTGGTAACCTCGAATGTCTCGGCCGCGCGTGCATCCTGGGCTCCGCCCATGCGCAGCGCGGTGGCGCCTGCGACAACGCCAATGGCTGCCGCACCACTCAAAAGAAGCTCGCGACGGTTCATGGCCATTCCTCCTGTTACTGCTTGTGCCAAATTCGACCGCCACACGGAAATCAAAAGCCGGTGACGATCGCTGTCCTCAAAGCGGGACTCCGCGCCTATCCATCTTGCGTGAACGGCGCGGAGTGTGCGCAGGGAGGCCCCTAGGGATATCTTCGCCGGCAGCGTGCGTTTGTTACATCTTCGGCAGGAGAACCTTATCGACGACGTGGATGACGCCGTTGGACTGTTCGACATCGGCGATCGTCACATTGGCGACGTTGCCGTTCTCGTCGGTCACGGTGACCTTGCCGCCGTCGGTCTTGAGCGACAGTTCGCAACCACCGACCGTCTTGACCTTGTGTGTGCCGCCGTCGTGCTTGACCATCTTGGCGACGTCGGCGGCCATCGCTTTGGCGCCGATGACATGGCAGGTCAGGATCTTGACCAGCTTGTCCTTGTTTTCAGGCTTGAGCAGCGTCTCCACCGTGCCGGCTGGAAGTGCCGCAAAGGCCTCGTTGGTCGGCGCGAACACGGTGAAGGGGCCGGCGCCTTGCAGCGTATCGACCAGGCCGCCCGCCTTGACGGCAGCGACCAGCGTCGTGTGGTCCTTCGAGTTGACAGCATTTTCGACGATGTTTTTCTGGGCATACATGGCGGCGCCGCCTACCATCGGGTTTTGGGCATAGGCAATGGTGGCGAGCGCAGAAATGGCGACCGTGCCGGCAAGCAAAAGGGTGGCGAATTTACGCATGATTTCAATCTCCTCGGGTTATCGTTCCCCTTATTCGGGAACGCAAGGAGATACGCGATAGAAAATTCCGGAGTTTCGTCCTCTCCGCAAAAAAATTGCGTCGCTGAAATTTTCCCGGCGCGGATCGACAACCGCCAACAAGCTTTGCAGGCGTTTAAATTCGCGGAAGATAGATTTTCAGGTCTGCTTACGGAGATGAGAAGCGGTCAGATGCTCTTGAGATCGCCCGCTGCGACCACCGGTCCAGTCGGCTGGCCCGTCGGTGAACCGCCGGCAGGCTCAACGCTGACCGCAAGCACGGCGCCTTGCGCCAATTTCTCCTGGACGGGGGGCGGGATGGCCAAATGCGCGGTCGCGCCGGCCGGGATGATGCCTATCGACACCGGCGCCTTCTTGCCTTCGATCATCCACAATTCGAAGTCCTTGCCGGCGGCCCGCTCGCCGGAAACGTGGGAAAGACCGACCTCGTGACGGGCGGCATCGTAGACAACGAGATATTTGACGTCGCTGCCTTCGGCCGCCAGCGAGGCGACAAGCCGCGTCTGCGGCGGTTCGGTGGGCGGGCGGAAGTAAGGCACGGCGATGTAGATCGCCAGCGCTGCAATGGCGGCGGCGGCAAGACCGCGCCAGAAGCCAAGGCTCGACCAGAGGCCGGCCCGCGGCTCTGCAGCGAACAGCCGGCGGTCCAATGCTTCCTTGACCCTGATCGGAGGCTCTGTCTCCGGATAGGCGGCGGTCATCGGCGAAAGATGCGCCTCCCAGCTATCGACAAGGCGCGCGAAGGCGGCGTCCGCATCGATGCGGCGCGACGCGATCTCGCGTTCATCGGCGGCTAGAACGCCAAGAACGTATTCGGCGGCGAACAGGTCGTCGCCCCTACGTTCCGGTCCATTGTCGTCAGCCAGCGTCATCTTTCCAGGCATTCTCTCAGTTTCAACAGGCTGCGACGCAGCCAGGTCCGCATCGTGTTCAGCGGTACGCCATAGCGCTCCGCCAGCTCGGCATAGCTTTTGCCATCCAGATAGGCGCCCCGGACGGCCGCCGCCCGGTTACTCTCCAACTCCTCGAGACAATGGTGGATGCGTCCGGACTCACCGCCCACCACGGCCATGGCCTCCGGCCCCGGCGCCGGATCGGCCACGTCGAGCGCGGCATCGATATAGGCGGCAGGTTCTCGCCGCGCTCTGATCCGATCGATCGCATGATTGCGCGCAATGGCCACCAGCCAGGAGATCGGGCTCAGATCCGAAACGGCAAAACGGTCCGCCTTCGTCCATATCTTGACGAAGATCTCTTGAAGCGCCTCTTCTGCATCTCCCCGATCCTTCAATACACGAAGGCAGACGCCGAAAAGTTTCGCGCTGGTCTGCCGGTAGAGCAGATCGAACGCAGCCCGGTCCTTCATCGAAGTCCGGACAATCAGGTTGCTGATGTCCTGCGGCGTCATCGGCCGCCAAATTAGGCGATTGCAATGTATTTGCAACGACTGAAATGGTCTTGCGCACCGGCAGCGCCAGCCTCGATTGCCAATGGAATCGCCGCCCGCTAGCTTGCCATGAGCGGGAGGGCGACCATGTCGATCGAGCGGGTTCTGTGGGAGCATGACGCAACCGGCCAGGCCGCGCTCGTGCACAAGGGAGAGATCACACCGCAAGATCTCGTCGATGCGGCGATCGCCCGGGCCGAGGCCACCCGGCCGGAGATCAATGCCATTGCCGAACCGCTTTTTGAGGCGGCGCGGGCGCGAGCGAAAACCGTCGACCACAAGCTGCCGCTAGCCGGAGTGCCCTTTGCGCTGAAGGACCTCGGCATCGCCATGAAGGGCGTGCCGACGCATGGCGGCAGCCGCATCCCAGCTTTCACCCCCGATTTCAACTCGGTCATGACGGAACGCTATCTGGCCGCCGGCCTGATCCCGATCGCCACCAGCACCGCACCCGAACACGGACTGAGGCTGGTGACCGAGTCGGTGGCTTACGGCGTCACCCGCAATCCATGGGACACCGCGCACACGACCGGCGGTTCCTCGGGCGGTGCGGCTGCGCTGGTCGCGGCCGGCATCGTGCCGGTGGCGCATGCCTCGGACGGCGGCGGCTCGATCAGGGTGCCTGCCGCTTGTACCGGGCTGATCGGGCTGAAAACCTCGCGCGGCCGCGTGCCCTTGACACCGCTCGTCACCGAAAGCTGGTACGGCTTCGTCGTCGACCATGCGTTGGCCCGCTCAGTGCGCGATACGGCGGTGCTGCTCGACCTGACCCACGGGGCTGACCCGCTGTCGCCCTACGCGGCACCGTCGCCGACCGGCAGTTTTGCTGCGGCGGCCGGGCGCGATCCGGGCAAGCTCAACCTCGCCTTCTATCGAAAATCGCCGCTCGGCCTGCCGATATCGGAAGAGACGTTGAAAGCTCTGGATGCGGCGATCGCGCTGGCGCGCGAAGGCGGGCACAGCGTCGAGGAGATCGACCTGCCCTATATCGATCGCGATTTCATCGCCGATTTCGCCAGAACCGTCGCCGCGGCGGTGGCCGGCACGATGCGGGGCGAGGCCTTGCGCGTCGGCCGCTCCATCTCAGGCGACATCGAACGCGCCACGCGCGTCATGAGCCGGTTCGGTGAAATCCTCTCGGCCGGCGAAATCTATGCTGGCCTGCAGCGGCTGCACGCCGCGTCGCGCCGGCTTATCACCGAAACCGCGCACTATGATGCAGTGCTGATGCCTGTCATCGCGCACCCGCCGCTCGCCTGCGGCACCATGGACCCGAAAGGCGCCGACGAATTCATCGAGAATGTCCTGGACAGACTGCGCCTCGCCGGCCTGCTGAAGTTCAAGCCGCTATTCGGCCAGCTGATGGACAAGAGCCTCTGGTTCACCCACTGGCCGGCGATCCAGAACGTCAGCGGGCAACCGTCGATCACGCTTCCGGTCTACGTCACCGATGCCGGCCTGCCGCTCGGCGTCCAGGCCGCCGGCCGCCCCGGCGACGAGGAAACGCTTTTGTCGTTCGCCGCGCAGATGGAAAAGATCTCGGGCTGGCTGGGACGGCGGGCGCCGCTGCAGGTGCCGGCATAGACCATAATCCCGAAAGGTGGGAACCGGTTTTCGGACAAGATCATGGTCAAACAAATAGTAGTACCGATTTGATCGATCGCGACAGCAAAGCCGTTTGCCCCCTCGTCCAATTCCCGCTAAGACGCCGCCGTTCATGCCAAGCTGGGAACCACGCCGATGACGGATGTCGCCGCCACCGCCGAAATGCAGGCCGCGCTGCTTTCAAGGGCGCTGCCCTATATGCAACGCTACGAGAACAAGACGGTCGTGGTGAAATATGGCGGCCACGCGATGGGCGACATCGCGCTCGGCAAGGCTTTCGCCCGCGACATCGCACTTTTGAAACAATCCGGCGTCAACCCAATCGTCGTGCATGGTGGTGGGCCGCAGATCGGCGTCATGCTCAGCAAGATGGGCATCGAATCCAAATTCGAGGGCGGCTTGCGCGTCACGGACCAGAAGACCGTCGAGATTGTCGAGATGGTGCTGGCCGGGTCGATCAACAAGGAGATCGTCGCGCTGATCAATGCCGAGGGCGAGTGGGCGATCGGCCTGTGCGGCAAGGACGGCAACATGGTGTTTGCCGAAAAAGCGCGCAAGACCATGATCGATCCGGATTCCAACATCGAGCGGGTGCTCGACCTGGGCTTCGTTGGTGAGCCTGTCGAAGTCGACCGCACATTGCTCGACCTCCTGGCGCGGTCCGAAATGATCCCGGTGCTGGCGCCGGTAGCGCCCGGCCGCGACGGCCACACCTACAACATCAACGCCGACACTTTTGCGGGCGCCATCGCCGGCGCCTGCCAGGCGACGCGCCTGCTGTTCCTTACCGACGTGCCCGGCGTGCTCGACAAGGACAAGAAGCTGATCGACGAGCTGACGGTGGCCGAGGCCAAGGCTCTGATCAAGGACGGCACGGTCTCGGGCGGCATGATCCCCAAAGTCGAGACCTGCATCGAGGCAATCGAGCGCGGCGTCGCAGGCGTCGTCATCCTTAACGGCAAGACGCCGCATGCGGTGCTGCTCGAGCTGTTCACCGAACACGGCGCCGGCACGCTAATCGTGCCGTGAGGCCGGGTGTCTGAGGGGCTCAAGCGTTTGGCGAAATAGCGGTCACGGACTGACGCGGCAGGCGTTCGACAACCATCGATTCCTCTTCCTCGTCTTGCGGCGAGCCCCAGAATTCGGCGAGCGACGGGCCATGTTTCAGGCGGCGGTCGCGGACCAGAAAGCCCCAGACTTCGCGGAACCAGACGCGGCGGCCCATTTTGGTGTACCAGCGCATCGAATGCCGTTGCTCCGGATCCTTGTGGAACAGGATACGCGCCAACGCCTTGGGCCGCGACTGCACCGCCAGTTCGATCAGCTTGACGGCGAAGAACAACATCCACGGCTTGAGGCGGGTCATCTGCAGCACCTGATGCTTGTAGTCCCACAGGCGGGCGTCCAGCTGGATCACCTTGCGGTCCCTGGCAATCCTGAAGAACGGCGTCCAGCGATGCGGCGTCACATAGAGCGCTTGGATCTGGTCAGGGTCATAAGCGATCAGTTGGCGGAAGCCGCGCCAGAGGTCGCGCAAGCTTTCGTCCTCGAAACCGGCCACCCAGGTCGCCATCGACAAGATGCCGTTGAGGCGCAGCAGCCGTATCGCCTCGCGGTCGGATGAGGTGCTGCCGCCCTTGCGGATCAATGCAAGCGTCTGCTCGTCGGTATTTTCCATGCCAAGCAGCCAGCGAATGACGCCGGCCTGGCGATAAAGATGCAGGCTGTCGGCGTCGCGGACGATGTCGTCGGCGCGGGTGGAGCCGACGATCAGCACCGACACATTCTCGGCGATCATCGCGTCGAGAAAGGCGCGCCAGGCTTTTTTGGACGACGTCGGGTTTTCGTCGGCAAGGTTGATCAGCTCGACACCATGCTCGCGGTATAGCCAGGCAATCTCCCGCGCGAATTTCATGGGGTCGCGGTGCCGCCAGCGCGTCCAGAAGCCGCGCTGGCCGCAATAGTTGCACAGATGCGGACAGCCTCGCGAGAACTGCATGACCACCGCGCGCTTGCCTCCCCAATAGCTGTAGCGACTGAAGTCGATCAGTTCCCAGCCGATGCGGTAGTCGTCTAGGTCGGTGATCGTTCTTGTCGGCCGGGTTGCAAAGGGCTGGCGCAAATCGTCAGGAAAGGCGATGCCCGCCACATCCGACAGCGGCTTGCGTTTCTCAAGCGCTTCGACCAGCGCGACGATGGTCGCCTCGCCCTCGCCGCGCACGATGAAGTCGAAGACATTCGTTTCAGCCAGTATCTCGCGCCAATGATAGGTCGGAAACACGCCGCCATAGATCAGGATTGTCGCCGGCTGGATGTCCTTGACCATGCCGGCGATCAGCAGGGCTGTCGGATGCGCAGAGGTCGAGCCGGAATGGCCGATCAGAATGCAGTCGGGATGGTCGCTCAAGGCGTCCCGGACCAGCGTGGCAAGCGCCATCGGCCCGAATTCGGCGTCCACAAGCCGCACTTGATGTCCCGCGTCGATCAGCGGACCGCCCAGTGCCAGCAAACCGAGCGGCGGCAGATGGTCGTCCGGCACACGGCTGCCGATGGCGGTATGCGGCGGGTTGATCAGGACGATTTTCATGGCGGGCCTTATGCGATGGCGGTCCGCATGTCGTAGTCGGCGATCTAGTTCCGGAGATTGGCTCGCTTCAGCAGTTCGTGTGCAGCTTTTCCGCAGAAATGCTATCGTCTGAGATGTGCCAGCGGCACATGGCCGGGTCCCTTGATGTTCTGCAGCACAAGCTGCGTGTGGACGTCGCGCACGCCTTCGAGCCGCATCAACCGGTGCATGACGAAGGCATTGAGCTCGTCCACCGACGGCACCATGACATGCAGCAGGAAATCGTAGTCTCCAGTCATCGTCCAGCACGACGACACCTCGTCCATGCGCTGCACGGCGGCGATAAAGGTTTCGGGCGAGCCGTCGCTGTGGGTCACGAGGCGCACCTGGATGAACACTTCGACCATCAGACCGACGGCGCGGCGGCTGAGTACCGCGGCGAAGCCTTTTATGATGCCCGCCTGCTGAAGAGCCTCGAAGCGCCGCGCGCAAGGTGTCGTCGACAGGCCGATCTGCTGCGCCAATTCCGATACCGGCTTGCGCCCGTCGCGCTGCAGGATGTCGAGCATCTTGATCTCGAATTCGTCAAATTGAGGCATTTTCACTCTCCCAAAGCTCGATCGTGGAGTCTTTTACCTCCAACCCTGCATTTGAGCCACCATCAAAGCTGATTTGCCTCGCGCGATCCGGCTAGAATTTCCGGCAATTCGCTGGTCATGATTTCCAGGGAGAGCAAGCCATGACAATGAACGTTGCCGACTATGCCCGCGAATGCGCGGCGCGAGGCCTTCGTGGCGATTATTCCGTCTGCCGTGCCGATTTCACGGTGGCGCAGGGCTACAATTATAGCGCCGAAGAACAGGCGGTGTGGCGCACGCTGTGCGACCGCCAGACGAAGCTGACCAGGAAGCTGGCCCACCACTCCTACCTCGACGGCGTCGCGGCACTCGGCCTTCTCGACAAGATCCCGGATTTCGGTGCGGTCAGCGAGAAGCTGCGCAAGTTCACCGGCTGGGAGATCGTCGCCGTGCCGGGGCTCATCCCCGCCCAGCCGTTCTTCGACCATCTCGCCAACCGCCGGTTCCCGGTCACCAATTGGCTGCGAACCCAAAAGGAGCTCGACTACATTGTCGAGCCCGACATGTTCCACGATTTCTTCGGTCACGTGCCGATCCTGACGCAGCCGGTCTTTGCCGACTTCATGCAGATGTATGGCAAGAAGGCCGATAGCGTGATTGCGCTCGGCGGCGACGAGATGATCACCAGGCTTTACTGGTACACCGTCGAATACGGCCTGATACGCGAGCCGGGCCAATCGCTGAAGGCTTTCGGCGCCGGGCTGATGTCATCCTTCACAGAGCTTCAGTTCGCGGTCGAAGGCGGCGAGGGACACCATGTCCCCTTCGACTTGGAAACCGTGATGCGCACCGGCTACGAGATCGACAAGTTCCAGCGTGCCTATTTCGTGCTGCCGTCGTTCGACGCCCTGCGTGATGCTTTCGAGACCGCCGATCTTGCGGCGATCGTGGCGCGCCGCAAAGGCGAGCCAGCGCTCGACCCGGCGAGCCTATAGGCTGTCGGTTGTTTCCAACGCCTCGGCCTTCAGCCGGGCCAGCTGGTCGCGCTGAAGGTCGAGGGATGCCGTGACGAAGCGCAGGATCGTGGCGAGTTCAGTGTCGCTGAATGTGGCGATCACCTTTTCCCCCTCCTGCGCGATCGCGCCATAATAGCGCGTTGATAGTTCTCGCGTGAGTTCCGTCGCCTCTATGACCACCTTGCGCCTGTCCTCGAGGCTGCGCGTTCGTGTCAGCAGGCCGCGCGCTTCCAGCCGGTCGATCAGCGCGGTGACCGCGGCCGGCGTCAACCCTGTTGCGGCCGCGACCTCGCCAGCCGATCGCGGGCCGCCATAGAGCAGCGCCAGGCAATGGCGTTCCGCCATGCTCAGCCCAAGCCTATCGCCCACTGCCTCGTCAAAAGCCTGCGTCGCGTCCTGCCAGCCCATAATGGCAAGGCTGATAGCGGTCTTCATGTCTGCCCGATTCATGCTTGACCAATTTATTTCGATCATCTAACTATCAATCTGCCTAACATTATGACTATTATAATAATGTGCTGCATCGGGCACAAGGCAAGGCCTATCGCAGCCTGCAAGGAGTGAAAAATGAATCAGACCCCGACGCGCGGCCCACTCACACCGGCTGAGGAGTTCAAATACGCCAAGCTGGCGCTGGAGTGGTATGGCTGGGGCTCTCCCATTGGCCTTGGCATCGCTCTGGTCGCGCTGGCGGCCGCCGCCCTGCTGTTCCGCATCGCCATACTCGGATTTTGACAGTCTGGCCACGGCGCGGTTGAATGCAGGGTGGAACTCTCCCAGTGGAAGGCTCAGGGCCGAGCTCAGGCGGCTCCGGAAATATCGCGGTCGATGATCGACAGATTGCGGCCGCGATGCTTGGCCTCGTAAAGCCGCTGGTCGGCGGCGCGCATCAGCTCCGACACTGCGGCGTCCCTGCCGCAGGTGATGCCGCCAATACTGACTGTCAGCGGAACCGTTCGTTCGTCGACAGGCCGGAAACGGATACGCTCGACCTCACGGCGGATGCGCTCAGCGACGCGCCTGGCCTCGTGTTCGGTGGCACCAATCAGAAGGGCGCAGAATTCCTCGCCGCCGATACGCCCAAGCACGTCGCCGCTGCGCACGCCACGCTCTATCGCCTTTGCGATCAGGAGCAGCGCATCATCGCCGATCAGGTGGCCGTAGCTGTCGTTGATGGTCTTGAAATGGTCGGCATGGACGATCAGCAATGCCCCGCGATCGGATTTACGCCGAGAGCCGTCGAGGGCGGCAAAGAAACTTTCGCGGTTGAGCATGCCGGTCATGTCGTCGCGGCTCGCCTTGTCCGCCAGGCGCCGGTGCGCGGCTGCAAGCTGGGCATGATTGCGAGCAAGGTCGCGGTGCGCGTTCTTCACCTTTTCGCTTTGCCAGAATGCATAGGCGCCGGCGCCCCAGGCCAGAACGAGTGGGCACAGGGTGGATGTCAGCCAGATGGTGCGATTGATCGAAAATCCCATCGCCGGCACAACGATCAGCGTCGGCAGAAGTGAGGCGGCGACGGAGGCGAAAGCGATGGCGGCAGACTTTAGAAATATGTGATTCATCGCTGGCTCCCACTGCTCCGTCTTGGTGTCAGCAAGCGCTGAATGCCACCTTTCGGCGATGCTTAAAATGTTAATCGTTTCGCCATTTTCACCACTCTTGGCGGGCATAGGTTGTGGATAAACCTCCTGTTAGAAAGATCGTTTCGTGCCATAAGGACGGTATGACCACACTTCCCGACCCCGCCCGCTTTGCCCATGTCACCGACTGGGTGTTCGATCTCGACAACACGCTTTATCCGCACCATTCGAATCTGTTCTCGCAGATCGATGTGAAGATGACCGCCTACGTTGGAGAATTGCTGACGCTGCCGCGCGAGGAAGCACGCAAGCTGCAAAAGGAGCTCTACCGCGAATACGGCACGACACTGAACGGATTGATGACGCGCCACGGCATCGACCCCGACGATTTTCTCGAGAAAGTGCACGACATCGATTATTCCTGGCTGGTGCCCGATCCCGTCCTCGGCACCGCCATTCGCCAGCTTCCCGGCCGTAAATTCATCTTCACCAATGGCGATCGCCGGCATGCCGAACGCACCGCGCGGCAACTGGGCATTCTCGAGCATTTCGACGACATTTTCGATATCGTCGCAGCCGGACTGAACCCCAAGCCGGCGCGGCAATCCTATGAGAGATTTGCCGAACTCCACGCTGTTACCGGGCAAAATGCGGTGATGTTCGAAGATCTCGCCCGCAACCTGTCGGTACCGAAATCGCTGGGCATGACCACGGTGCTGGTGGTGCCGCGCAATTTCGAGCCGACCTTCTCGGAAATTTGGGAACGCGACCCGGCCAACGAGGATGATGTGGACTTCGTCACCGACGATCTCGCCGGCTTTCTCACGGCGATCGTCGAAGTCCCTGCTTGAGGCAGCCTGCGCGCTTCAAGTCCTGCTTGCTTGTCAAAGTTTATAGAAGCGGCTGACGATCCCCCAGGCCTCGTCGGCGGTCTCGACAAAATCGATGATATCCTGGTCGCCGGGAGTGATCGTGCCTTGCTCGGCGAGGAAATCGAGGTCGATTGCCCTTGCCCAGAAAGCCTTGCCGAACAGAATGACCGGCACGCGTTCCATGCGGCCGGTCTGGATCAGGGTCAGCGTTTCGAAGAACTCGTCCATCGTGCCGAAGCCGCCGGGAAATACCGCAACGGCCTTGGCACGCATGACAAAATGCATCTTGCGGACCGCGAAATAGTGGAAGTTGAAGCAGAGTTCCGGCGTCACGTAGGCGTTTGGCGCCTGCTCGTGCGGCAGCACGATGTTGAGACCGATCGACGGCGCGCCAACATCGTCGGCGCCACGATTGCCGGCCTCCATGACGCCCGGCCCGCCGCCGGTCACCACGACGAATTCGCGATAGTACGAGGTGGCCGACTGCTGTGAGCAGAGGCGGGCGAATTTGCGCGCCTCCTCGTAATATTTGCTGTTTTGCTCGAGGTTTTTCTTCTGCGTCTCGTTCTTGGCCGCCCAGGCTTCGCCGCCGGGCTCGGGGATGCGGGCGCCGCCGAACAGGATGACGGTCGATTGGATGCCGCGCTCGGCCAGGATCATCTCCGGTTTCAGCAGTTCGAGCTGCAGCCTGACCGCGCGCAACTCGCGCCGCGTCATGAAATCGGGGTCGTTCCAAGCCAGCCGATATGTCTCCGCGCGCGTTTGCGGCGTGTCCGGCACGCTTCTCGACCGCTCCAGATCCTCGTCCGAATGCGGCAGCGGCGTCCATCCCGCCTTTTCCATGGGAGTCATATTTGCTTTACCCGTCCAATTCATTCACTTGCGCCGTCCCGTGACGCTGCCGCGATTGACCCTCCCCAAGCCTTCACATAGGGTCCGCGCGACTTTCAAACAGGTTAAGGCGCCGGCCCTTAACAGCTTGGTAATGGAGCGAATTCATGTCGAAGCACGATCTCGCGAGCCTCGAGGAGATCATCGAGAACGCCTTCGAGGAACGCGACACGATTTCGACCGCAACCCGCGGCGAGACGCGCGAGGCCATCCAATCGGCGCTCGACCTGCTCGACCGGGGCGTCGCCCGCGTCGCCGAGCGGCAGGCCGACGGCAAATGGCACGTCAACCAGTGGCTGAAAAAAGCGGTGCTGCTGTCCTTCCGGCTCAACCCGATGGAGATCATCAAGGGTGGTCCCGGTCAGGCGGTTTGGTGGGACAAGGTGCCCTCGAAGTTCGACGGCTGGAGCGCCGTCGATTTCGAGAAGGCCGGCTTCCGCGCCGTGCCGTCGTCGATCGTGCGCCGCTCCGCCTATGTCGCGCCCGGCGCCGTGCTGATGCCGTCCTTCGTCAATGTCGGCGCCTATGTCGACAGCGGCACCATGGTCGACACCTGGGCTTCGGTCGGCTCCTGCGCCCAGATCGGCAAGAATGTGCATCTGTCGGGCGGTGTCGGCATCGGCGGTGTGCTGGAGCCGATGCAGGCGGGTCCCACCATCATCGAGGACAACTGTTTCATCGGCGCCCGTTCCGAAGTGGTCGAAGGCTGCATCGTGCGCGAGGGCTCGGTGCTCGGCATGGGCGTCTTCATCGGCCAGTCGACCAAGATCGTCGACCGCGCCACCGGCGAGATCTTCTACGGCGAGGTGCCGCCTAATTCCGTCGTCGTCGCCGGCTCGCTGCCCGGCAAGCCTTTTCCAAACAACGAGCCCGGCCCCAGCCTCTACTGCGCCGTCATCGTCAAGCGGGTCGACGCCAGAACCCGTTCCAAGACATCGATCAACGAATTGCTGCGCGATTGATCTTTCTCAACGAATACGGACGGAATTCGCTTGCCTGATAGATCAGACCTCATCTGGCTTTTCTTCAAAGCTTCGGGCCGCGTCAGCCGCGCGGCCTATTTTCTTGGAGGATTGCTGGTGGCCATCATACAGGCCTTCCCGCTCTACCGTTTCACGCTGGTGCCGGAAGGCACCACCGAGAGCAACATGTGGTCGTTTATTTTCTTCATCGCCTTCATTGCCTCGCTTTGGTCGAACGTGGTGCTGGCGGTCAAGCGGTTGCACGACCTCGACAAGCCGGGCGTTGCGGCGCTGGTGCTTTTCGTCCCGGTTGTCTCGATCATCGCTTTCCTCGTGCTTTGCCTGTTTCCAGGGCAACCCGGCCCCAACCGCTACGGCAAGCGCACCAATGCCCCGGCTGAACCCTGAGCGCCGATCGGACATTTCGTCATGCGCTACCGCTCGCTTGATCCGAAACTGATCCTCGAAACCGCCGAACGGCTGGAAGGGCGCGTCGCCGAGCGCTTTCCCGATGCAGGCTTGCGTGGCGTCGCCGCGGAGCTGGTGTCGCTGTCGCGCGATCTGGCAAAGGCAGCCAAGGCGCTGGAGGCGCCGATCTGGTGGCTGCGCGGCCTCATCATCGCCGCCTTCGTCGCCGGAGCGCTGATGTTCCTGTTCGTCGGCACAATCCTGCCGCTTGGCCGCATCTCGGGAAACCACGATGCCTTCCAGTCGGTGCAAGGAATCGAAGCCTCCCTCAACGTGATCATCCTCGCGGTGCTGGGCTTCCTGGCCCTGATTCGCTCCGAGGAGCGGATCAAGCGCAAGCGGGTGTTTCGCCAGCTCCACGGGTTGCGGTCGCTGATCCATGTCATCGACATGCACCAGCTGACCAAGGATCCGGCCGCACTTTCACCCAGTTTCAAGCCGACTGCCCATTCGCCAGCCCGCATCACCAACGCCGCCGACCTTGCCCGCTATCTCGACTACTGCTCCGAAATGCTGTCGATCACCGGCAAGATCGCCGCGCTGTTCGCGCAATCGGTGAATGACGCCGTGGTGATCGACGGCGTCAACGACATCGAGAACCTGGCTTCGAACCTCTCGCGAAAGATCTGGCAGAAGATCACGCTGATCGAAACCCCTCATGGGCAGCCGGCACGTGCGGCGAAGACCGATCCCGAGCCGGGTCCACCGCGTCGGCCTGCAGTCCGCAGACGACCGGGGCCGGCAAGCTAAAACCGGCGACCCGGCGGTCAGATCCGCTAGAGCGGCAGAGCGGGGAGTTCCGAAAGCCCGGTTTTGTGCCGGATGCTCTAAGCGAATGTTAATCACCCTGGCCCAGCATGCCGGCGAAGACTGTGTCGACCGGCACGGAGCGCTCGACTGGCAAGCGACCTATCCCTGATCACCAAGGAGCCGCGCAAAACGTGGAGCGCCGCCGCTCGCCTGTTTGCCTGGTTCTCTTCGCCAATGAAATTGGAACCGGAAGCTGTCCGCGCCCGGCTTCTCGACACCACCTTCGATCGCAAATTCGCAGTCCTGTTCGGCACCATCAGCGTTCTGTTGGTTGCGGTCAGCGCCGCTCTCGCCACCGGGGATTGGTGGCCCTACGCCTGGATTGCCGCCGACCTGATGCTTTTCACCGTCCGCGTTCTGCTGATGCGGGAATGCGAACAGGCCCGCACGCGCGGCTCGAAAGGGCCGCTGGCGGGCCTGATGACAGCCAGCGGCGTCTGGTCGGTCGTCTTCGGCCTCGGCTGCTATGGCTGTGTTGCCAGCGGGAATATGGCGCTTTCCGTACTTGCCGCCTTGAATGTCGCAGGCGTCGTCGGCGTGGTGTCGTCACGCAATGCGGCGACCCCGCGCTTCGCCATATTCGTCATGTTGGCCGTAAGCCTGCCTTACGTGGCCGGTGCATTGTTTTCTGCGGCGCCCGGAATGCCGATCGTCGGAATTCAAACGCCGTTCTATGTGGCCGGCGTCATCATCGTGCTGCTTCAGAACCACGCAATCAATGCCCGCATGATCCGCGCCGAACTGGACAATCGCGACCTGGCCATCAAGGACGCGCTGACCGGCCTGCCAAACCGCATCTTCCTGCAGGAGAAATTGCGCGACATGTGCCGCGAGCTTGCGGCGCCGGCCGCCAATGGCGGCAAGCCGTTTGCAGTGCTCAGCATGGATCTCGACGGTTTCAAACAGGTCAACGACCGTTTTGGCCACGCCGTCGGCGACGTGCTGCTGCGCAAGGTGGCCGAACGATTGAAGCGCGGCTTCCGTCCGGGGGACGTTGTCTTCCGCATTGGCGGCGATGAATTTGTCATCCTTTTGCCCGCAACCTCGGAGATCGAGGCCACCTACCTGGCAAAGCGGGCCATCGAAAAGGTCTCGGTGCCTTTCGACCTCGGGGTCGGTTCCGCTATCCATGTCGGCCTGAGCGTCGGCAGCGCCTTCGCACCCGCCGACGGCGGCGATCCGGAAATCCTGCTCACCTGTTCCGACCATGCGCTCTACGAAGCCAAGCGCACCGGCAAGGGCCGTTACTGGGCACCTGTGCGGGCTACCATCTGACGGCGACGGCTTCCGGCGACAGGCAGGGCGATCCGCTTCTCTCCTGCCCGGCCGGCCATGCCTTGCGTCGCGCCGCTCTTGACCGTTACTTGCCCGCCTTCTCGATGCGCGGCCGCGCCGGCAGAACCATTTGTCGCCCGGCAAGTATCGGGCAGCCGCCGGCGTAGCAGCCGATACTGCCGGCACCGGCGATTACGATTGTCTTGCCATGCGTGATCATGCGATGGCCCTGCCCTGGTCGAGAGGCCTTGCCGCAATTATACGACATGAAAACCATAATGTCGGCGGCATGTCTGGCCCTTATGTCTGGCCGTGACAGTCCCTGCGCTTTCGACTATCGCTTTGCCCATGACGCTGCCTACCGATCCGACCAGAAATCTGGCTGCTCTCATCCGCTGCGCTTCCGTGACGCCCGCCGAAGGCGGTGCGCTGAGCGCGCTGGAAGAAATGTTGAAGCCGCTCGGCTTTGCCGTCGAGCGCCCGGTGTTTTCCGAATCCGGCACACCTGACATAGAGAATCTTTACGCGCGGCGTTCCGGCAACGGCCCGCATCTGATGTTTGCCGGCCATACCGATGTCGTGCCGGTGGGCGATGAAACAGCCTGGACGCACCCGCCCTTTGCAGCCGACATCGCCAATGGCGAGATGTTCGGCCGCGGCGCCGTCGACATGAAGGGCGGCATTGCTTGTTTCGTCGCGGCGGTAGCGCGACACATCGCGCAGAAGGGCGGCCCGAAGGGGTCGGTCTCGCTGCTGATAACCGGCGATGAGGAAGGTCCGGCGATCAACGGCACGACGAAACTGCTCGAATGGGCGGCCGCCAAAGGCGAGAAATGGCATGCTGCGATCGTCGGCGAGCCGACCAATCCCGACGCGCTCGGCGATATGATCAAGATCGGCCGGCGCGGCTCGCTATCGGGCACGGTCGTCGTCAACGGCCGCCAGGGACACGCCGCCTATCCGCAGCTGGCCGACAACCCGGTGCGCGGCCTGGTGACGCTGGTCGACGCCTTGCTTCACCCCGTCTTCGACAACGGAACAAGGGATTTCCAGCCGACCAATCTTGAGGTGACCTCCATCGATGTCGGCAATCCTGCCACCAACGTCATCCCGGCGAAGGCGGCGGCTACCTTCAATATTCGCTTCAACGACACATGGACCGCCGAGACGATCCAGGCCGAGATCCACAACCGCCTCGACCGGGCGGCGAAACGCAAGAAATACCGCGCCGGCAAGAAGACGCCCGTCGACTACGAGATCGCTTGGCGCGACGGACCGAGCCACGTTTTTCTGACACGCGACGACAGGTTGATCGAGACGCTTGGCGGCTCGATCAAGGCGGTGACCGGCAGGAAGCCTGCGCTCTCCACCTCCGGCGGCACCTCCGATGCCCGCTTCATCAAGGATTATTGTCCGGTGGTCGAATTCGGCCTTGTCGGCAAGACCATGCACATGGTCGACGAACGCGTGGCGATTGCCGACCTCGAGACGCTGACGCAGATTTATCTGCGCTTCGTTGAAGACTGGTTTGCGCAGGACATATCCTAGTGATGCTTTCAGCGGATGAAACCTACGCTTCGCTTGCCGGTGCCTGGCGGCTGATGCTCGGCAAGGCCGACGGATTTCGTCTGCTCGACCTTTCGGCGGACGGATTCTGGAACTCCTTTTTTGCCATCGTCGTCGCGGCGCCGGCACTGATCGTCGGCTGGGTCGGTATTGCCAACGAGATCGGCGACCCCAACGCATTCGTCGGCCGTTTCAGCATGTTGATCCGCCTGGCCACCGTCGATATCGGCGCCTGGGTGCTGCCGCTCATAGGCCTCGCGCTGGTGGCGCCGCGGGTCGGCGTCGGCGGCCGTTTCGTCCATTATGTCGTGGCCAGCAACTGGGCCTCGGCGATCATCGCCTGGATGATGCTGCCATCGGCGTTGATCCGGCTTTTCCTGACGTCGGCCAACGAAGTCTCCGGACTCGTGTCGCTGCTGTTGTTTGCGCTGTCGATGGTCTTGACCTGGCGGATGACCAACGTTGCGATCGGCAGGGGTGCGGCCGTCGGCAGCGCCGTTTTTGCCGGCATGTTCGTGGCCTCGCTGATCGTCCTGTTCGGACTGCAGGCGCTGCTCGGGATCAGCGTTCCGGATCAGCCAGGCGTCGGGTAGTCGACGCCGACGAGAAACAGCCCGTCGGGCGGCGCCACCTGACCGCAGGCCGCACGGTCGCGCGCCTCAAGCGCCGCCTTGAGGTCGGCAACAGTCCAGCCGCCTTCGCCGACGCGTTTGAGCGAGCCGACCATAGAGCGCACCTGGTTGTGCAGGAATGAGCGCGCCGAAGCGCGGACCTCAATGAAATCGCCCGCCCGGCTGACATCCAGCCGGTCGAGTGTGCGGACCGGGCTGGAGGCTTGGCACTGGGTCGAGCGGAAGGTGGTGAAATCATGCCGGCCAAGCAGCACCTTTGCCGCTTCGTGCATGGCCCCGGCATCGAGCTGCTTCGGTACCCACCAGATCTTGCCCTTGTCGAGCGCCGCCGGCGCGCGGCGATTGACGATGCGGTAGAGGTAATGGCGGCCGATCGCCGAGAAACGCGCATCGAAACCATCCGGCACGGAGGCGGCCTTCAGGATGGCGATGCGCACCTTGGCCGCCTGCAGATGCGCGTTGACGGCGTCGCGCACCTTGTCGCCGGGCCATGCCTTGATCAGATCGACATGCGCCACCTGAGCGGTCGCATGGACGCCGGCATCGGTGCGGCCGGCGGCGCGCAGCGAAACCTGCTCGCCACAGAACTTCTCGATCGCCTGCTCGATCGCCTGCTGCACCGAAGGCTGGTTGGCCTGGCGCTGCCAGCCGGCGAAGAGACTGCCGTCATATTCGATGTCGAGGCGAAAACGCGGCATTCCCGGATCGAAGCGAAATCAGGCGGCGAGGGCTGAGCCGAAGGCCGAGGCGTAGACCAGCCTGCCGGTCTCCGGCGCCTCGCCCCAGGCAAGCGCCTGCAAAGCCTCGCTTTGGTACTCGCTCTCGAACTTCGCTGCACGGGCGCGGCTGTAACCGAAACGTCCATAGTAAGCGGGATCGCCGAGCACCACGGCGAGCGTCTCGCCAGCAGCCTTCAGGCGGATATGCGCCTCGCGGACCAGCGCACCGCCGATGCCGGTGCCGTGGAACGACGGCTCGACCGCCAAAGGAGCCAAAGCCACCGCCGGGAAGCTCTTGCCGCCATTCTGCACGAAAAGCCGTGAAAACAGGATATGCCCGACCACTTGCCCGTCTTCGTCCGCCACCAGTTCGACGACGGCATCACCGCCGGTGACCAGCGCGTCGACCAGTCCGGCCTCCGTCTGCTGGCCGAATGCGTGTTCTTCGACTAGGCGGATCGCCTCGCGGTCCCGCGGCGTCGCCGCGCGTATGGACATCATGCTCATGACAATTTCATTCCTTTTTCGAGCTTGGCCCCGCGCAGAAACTCCTGCGCGGCTATGGGCCTTGCGCCCGCACGTTGAACTTCGACCAGCCTGATCGCGCCTGACCCGCAGGCGACCGTCAGCCGGTCATCGAGAATTCCTCCCGGTTCGCCGGCGCCTTGCGAGAGCGTCGAGCGAAGCAGTTTCAGCCGTTCTACACGGCCGCCGATTTCGGCCTCGCACCATGCACCGGGAAAGGGCGACAGGCCGCGAATCTGGTTGTGCACGTCGCCAGCAGGTCGCAGCCAGGCTATGCGAGTCTCCGATTTATCGATTTTCTTGGCGTAGGTCACCCCCACCTCCGCCTGTGTGGTAAATGTCAGCGTATTCCGCTCCAGCCGCTCGAGCGCTTGCACCATCAGCGCAGCACTGAGGACCATCAGCCGGTCGTGCAGATCGCCGGCCGTCATGTCGGGTCCAATGGGACATTTTTCAACCATTGCCACCGGCCCGGTGTCGAGGCCTTCGTCCATCCGCATCACCATCATGCCCGTTTCGGTATCGCCGGCCATGATGGCGCGCTGGATAGGGGCAGCGCCGCGCCAGCGCGGCAACAACGATGCGTGGCCATTGAGACAACCGAGCCGCGGCGCCTCGAGAATGGGTTTGGGCAGAAGCAGCCCGTAGGCGACGACCACGGCGACGTCGGCGCGCAAGGCGCGGAACGCCTCCTGCTCCGCCTCGCTCTTCAGCGACACCGGCGTCCGCACCTCGACGCCCAGCCGCTCCGCCTCGCGCTGCGCCGGCGACCGCGTCAGTTCGAGCCCGCGCCGGCCGCCGGCGCGCGGCGGCTGCGTATAGACGGCGGTCAACCCGTGCCCGGCCCCGGCAATCGCCCGCAGCGTCGGCACGGAGAATTCGGGCGTACCCATGAAGATGACACGCAGGGGCATTCGTCGACCCCTATCCCACCATCTTGCCCGGCGCCTTGTCCCTGGCGAGCTTTTTGAACTTCTTGACCACCATGTCGCGCTTCAGTTTTGAGATGTGGTCGATGAACAGCACGCCGTTGAGATGGTCGATCTCGTGCTGCAGGCAGGTCGCCATCAGCCCCTCGGCCTCGATCTCCTGCAGCTTGCCGTCGCGATCGAGATACTTCACCCGCACCGCGGCGGGGCGCTCGACTTCGGCATAGTAATCGGGGATCGACAGGCAGCCTTCCTCATAGACCGAACGCTGGTCGGAGCTTTCAAGGATTTCGGGATTGATGAAGACGTGCGGCGCCGGCGTCTCGTCCTCCTTGGCGAGGTCGATCACCAGCATGCGCAAGGGTTCGCCGACCTGGATCGCTGCGAGGCCGATGCCGGGCGCGTCATACATAGTGTCCAGCATGTCGCCGGCCAGTTTGCGCAAATCGCCATCGACACGCTCGACCGGTTTTGAAACCTGGCGCAGGACGGGATCGGGGAGGATGATAAGCGGCTTGATCGACATGGCGTCTCACCTAAGACCTCGCAGGAAAAGCGTCAACCGGGACGGCTTCGGGTCGTTCACGTTTTGATCTGTGCCGGCAGACCGAATCATCTATGCTGTCGGCATGAACGATCTGGCCACCATCCTGTCCGAACCTGTCGCCCGCCTCGGCGCCACCACGCTCACGCTCGGCCAAGCCCTGGGTTTCGGCGCAATGCTGTTCCTTGGACTGTTCGTGGCGCTCGTCGTTGCGCTCTGGCGATCGGCCAAGGCGCGTGCAGTGGCGGCCGCCGAAGCCGCCGACCACGCCCGTGACGCCGAGGTGCGGATGGCCGGCATCTTGGCAAGCCAGGCGGAAATGCAAGGCCGCATGGGCGCCATCGCCGAAGTGTTCGGGGCGCGCCAGGCGGAACTGACCCAGTCGATCGGCCAGCGCCTCGATGCCATGACCGGCCGCCTGGGCCAGACCATGACCGAGCAGACGAGATCGACGCATGAGAGCCTCGCCAAGCTGCAGGAACGGCTGGCGGTTATCGATATCGCGCAAGGCAATATCCAGTCGCTGGCCGGCCAGGTCGTGCAATTGCAGGCGATCCTTTCCAACAAGCAGACGCGCGGCGCCTTCGGCCAGTCGCGCATGGAGGCCATCGTCGCCGACGGATTGCCGCACGGCGCCTATGAATTCCAGGCGACCTTGTCGAATGGCAGCCGGCCCGACTGCCTGGTGAAGATGCCGAACGGCGCGCCGTCACTTGCCATCGACGCAAAGTTTCCGCTCGAGGCGTGGAATGCCATCCGTGCCGCCGAAGGCGCCGACCTGCAGAAGTCGGCAGCACAGGCTTTCCGCCGCGACATCGAGGTGCATGTCCGCGATATTTCCGAAAAATACCTGATCCAGGGCGAGACGCAGGACACCGCCTTCATGTTCGTGCCCTCGGAATCGGTGTTCGCCGAAATCCATGAGAATTTCGAGGCCGTTGTCCAAAAGGCGCATCGATCGCGGATCGTCATCGTCTCGCCATCGCTTTTGATGCTGTCGATTCAGGTCATCCAGGCAATCCTCAAGGATGCCCGCATGCGCGAGCAGGCGCACCTGATCCAGGGCGAGGTCATCCGGCTAATGGAAGACGTCTCCCGGCTCGACGAGCGGGTGCGCAAATTGCAGACGCATTTCGGTCAATCGGCCAAGGATATCGACGACATCCTGGTCTCGACATCGAAGGTGACCCGGCGCGGACAAAAGATCGAGGCGCTGGAGTTTGGCGTGCAGCCGGCGGAGGATACCGCTGGTTCGAATGGCAGCGGAGCAAAAGCGGAAAGCAGCCCGCGCGTCGCTGATTCGAAAACCGGGCAGTTGAGGCTAAGGGTCGTCGAAGGCGACGATTGAGAGCTACGCCGGAACCGGAGGCTTCACCCGGATCTGGCGCTACTGCTCCTCGATGATGGTCGTGCCTTCGAATTCCGGCAGCCAATGCAGCGCCGAGCGGTGCCAGATCTGCTTTTTCGGCACCAGTTGCTCGCGTTGCCGTGCCGTGCCGACCCTGATGCCGTAAACCTTCGGTCCCTCGCCCGCCGACGTGGCGTAGAGATGCGAGCCACACTCACCGCAAAACGCCTGGGCGCGCTTGGCGCCGCTCGAACCGGTCTTGATGTAGATTTTCGGCTTGCCCTTGGTGATCCTGTAATTGTCCTGGGACGCCGGCACGGTGACGCGAAAGGCCGTTCCGGTTAGCTTCTGACAATCGATGCAGTGACAAATGGTGGTCTTTTCCGGATCGACCTCGGCCTCGTAAGTGATGGCGCCGCAATGACACCCGCCGTCGATTTTCATCTTCGTTCCTCCCGAGCTTTTGCCTGCGATCATAACCGGGACTGTCCGATGGCGCATCGATTTCCTCAAGCCATTTTCCTTAGGCCGGTTCTTGTCCGGATGCCCCCGCCAAGGCCTTGCTCCGGCGTTCCCAGGTGCCGGTGGTCTGAGGCTTGACGAACAGCCGCGTCACCTCCGGCATCTCCGCTTTCAGCCGCGTCTCGAGGCGTTCGACGCAGGTCTCTATCTCGGGCGCCGACAAGTGGTCCTCGAACTCGATGCTCAGAGCGGCGACGATCTCCTGCGGACCCATATGCAGCGTCAGCGCGCCATTCGCCCGCTGCACCGCCGGGTCCTGCTGGACGATGTCCAATACTTTCATTTGCACCTCGGGCGAAGCCGGCTCGCCGAGCAGCAGGCTTTTGCTTTCGCGCGCCAGGAAGATCGCGGTTGCGCCCAGGATCAGCGCGATGCCGATCGACGCGGCGCCGTCGAGCTTCGGCATGTCCAGCAGTTCCGCCGCCGATATCCCGGCGAAGGCGACAACGAGGCCGAGAAGTGCCGCGCTGTCCTCGAAGAGTACGGTGTAGACACTAGGATCCTTGCTGAGCTGCACCGCCTCGAGCCAGCCGTGGCTGCCTTTTTGGTGGCGGAACTCCTTCAGCGCCACCAGCCAAGAGGTGCCTTCGAAGAGGAAGGAAAGGCCAAGGACAGCGTAGTTCACCTTGGCGTTGGCAATCGGCTCCGGCGTCATGATGTGCGTCACGCCTTCGTAGAACGATATGCCGGCGCCCAGTGCAAAGACGAGGAGCGCAACGATGAAGCTCCAGAAGTACAGCTCGCGGCCATGGCCGAGCGGATGCGTGCGGTCGGCCGGGCGCGCGGCACGGTGCATGCCGTAAAGCAGCAGGCTGCCATTGCCGGTATCGACGAGCGAGTGGACGCCTTCCGAGAGCATTGCCGAGCTGCCCGTGAACAAGGCAGCGGCGAATTTGGTCAGTGCGATCGCAAGATTTCCGGCGAGCGCCGCATAGATCATTTTTTTCGACCCGCCATGCGCCGCCATGGTGTGCTGCCTTGGTTGATGCACCGAGATTGGCGGAGCGTCCGCCCACGCTCCACAGCTCTCACAACGCCTGAAGCGCCGAGTTGTTCACAAAGTCAGTTATCCAAAAGGGCGGGGCGGGGCTATTCGACGACCTCGTCCGTCCAGACCTTGAAGCCAGCCAGCGCGCCCGGCCCGAAAATGTGGGTCAGCGGCACATCAGCGGCATCGCGTCCGGAGGCGATCAGGATACGGCCGATGCGCGGCGCGTTGTTGCGCGGGTCGAACGCGTGCCAGCGGCCGCCGAGATAGACCTCCATCCAGGCGGCGAAATCCATGTCCGACCACGGCTTTGGCAGGCCGATGTCACTGATATAGCCGGTGCAGTAGCGGGTTGGAATGTTCAGGGCGCGGCAGAAGGCAACAGCGAGGTGAGCAAAGTCGCGGCACACACCACTCTGCTCGCGATAGGCTTCGGCGGCGGTGCGTGTCGGCCGTGCATTGAAGTAGTTGAAGACGATGTGGTTATGGACGAAGTCGCAGACCGCCTGGACGCGCGGAATGCCGAGCGGGGTGCTGCCGAACAGCCGCCACGCTTCATTCGACAGCACGTCGCTCTCGCAATAACGGCTGGGCAGCAGGAACAGCAGCGTCTCCGACGGCAGATCGCGCACCTCGTGCTGCCACGCCGTCAGCTCGCGCGTCTCGAAGGAGCCGGGGTCGCGGATGACCGCGTCGGTGCCGAAGGCAAAGCGCCCGGCCGGCGCAACGAGACGGTTGCACCAATTGCCGAAACTGTCGCGGTAGCTCTCGATCGGCACCGGCGGGTTCGACGTCAGGAAGTCCGGCCGCTCAAGATCGGATGCGCGCGAATAATGGACATTTAGCATCGCGATCAGCGGTGTTTCCTGCGGGAAGTCGAAGCTCATCTGGCAACCGATGTGGATCCGCATTGTCGTCCTGACCGGCCTGCCTGATCATCAGCCGGCGAAACGCGAGGGCTGATGCTGCAGTGCGAAGAAGACCATGGCACGGACCGCTGCGGTTTACGAGGGAATTAGAAACCGGTTAACAGCCATCGGTCAGGGCGACTGCCCGGCAGCGGCCTCTTGCAGTCGAGCGTTTTCTCTTGTTTCACTTCGCCAGACGTCAACTGGAGGAACGAATCATGGCTAAGGGTGCGATGAAGGCAGGCAAGGAAGCCCGCAAGCCGAAGAAGGACGCGAAGAAACCAGCTCCGGCGCCGGCCCTGAAGGCACCGCCGGTGAAGGCGATGAAGCTGAAGGACAAGTAGGGCCGCAGCTACCGTTTCGGCTTATTTCGACCGGCCGCAAACGCGGCCGGTATGATTGTTCACTAAGCTCACGCGCATCCCCTATGGATGCGGCGAAGATAGATTTCGCGCATTTAAGAAATCGGCCGAAAGCCATCGAAACGGAGCGTTCCGATGGCTTGAATCAGTGCCGGAAGGCGTTATCGCGCGGAGAAGCCGGGCGGCGTCCTGCCGGTGCGCTGCTTGCGCGCGGCATAGCGGGCGTCACGCTTGGCCTTGCGTTCGGCCTCGTCGGCAAGAAAACGGGCGATGCGCTCGTTCTCTTCAGCTTCCCGGATCTTCGCTTCGGCCTGTGCGGCCTCTTCGGCGGCGATGCGTGCCGCTTCGGCGGCTGCCTCGCGCTCGGCCTTTTCGGCCGCTTCGCGCGCCAGCTTTTCCTGCTTCAGCCTGGCCTTTTCGGCCTCACGTATCGCGCGGGCCTCGAGGATCGCCTTGCGCTCGGCCTGTCGTGCCAGCACCGCTGGATCATCTGCCGCCGGCTTTGCCTTGAAGCGCTCCAGAAGCGCCTTCTTTGCCTCGTTCGCGGCATTGCGCCGCTCGAAAACGTCTTTTTCCCTATAGATAGCCAATTCCACTTCCCTGAAGTCAATTTGCGAGGCTTACATACGCGTGAAAACCGAGAGTTCAAGCGCCAAAACGGTATGCCAGCCATGAAATTCTGATCTGTTGCAGCCGGGAGACGCCATTTCGATTGAATTCGGCTGAGAGGCACCCGCACTGTTCACCATCCAGGCATCTGGCGGGGCGGCGGACTGATCGCTACCTGTAGCGCCAGGACAAACCCTGGGATGACACACTATGGAACTCGGTCTCTACACTTTCGCCGACGTCAGCCCGGAACCGGGTCCCGGTGCGATCGGTGCGCACGAGCGGCTGCGCAACTTGATCGAGGAGATCGAGCTCGCCGACCAGGTCGGGCTGGACGTCTTTGGTCTCGGCGAGCACCACCGTCCCGACTACGCTGCCTCCGCTCCGGTTGTGGCACTGGCGGCGGCCGCCGAACGAACCAGGCGCATAAGGCTGACCAGCGCTGTCACCGTGCTGTCGTCCGACGATCCGGTGCGCGTCTTCCAGCAGTTTGCCACCCTCGACCTTCTGTCCGGCGGCCGGGCGGAGATCATGGCCGGGCGCGGCTCGTTCATCGAGTCCTTTCCGCTGTTCGGCTACAATCTCGAAGATTATGACGAGCTCTTCGCCGAGAAGCTCGACCTGCTGCTCGCCATCCGCGATAATGTCAAGGTGACCTGGTCGGGCAGTCTGCGCGCTCCGATCAATGATCGCGGCGTCTATCCCCGGCCCTTGCAGGACAAATTGCCGATCTGGATCGCCGTCGGTGGAACGCCGCAATCCGTCGCCCGCGCGGGCGTGCTCGGGTTGCCGCTGGCACTGGCGATCATCGGTGGCGAGCCGGCGCGGTTCGCACCGCTGTTCGACATCTACAGGGATGCAGCCAGACGCGCCGGCAACGATCCGGCAAGCCTTGCCACCAGTCTCAACGTGCACGGCTTCATCGCCGACAGCACGGACCAGGCAGCCGACGATTTTTACGGGCCGCAGGCCGAGGTGATGAACCGTATCGGCCGCGAGCGCGGCTGGGGGCCGACATCGCGGGCGCATTTCGACCAATCGCGCGGCCCAAACGGCGCGCTGTTCGTCGGCAATCCAGAACAGGTGGCCGAGAAGATCATTGCCCAGCACAGGATATTCGGCAACGACCGCTTCCTGCTGCAAATGGCGATCGGCACCATGCCGCACGCCAAGGTGATGAAGGCCATCGAACTCTACGGCACCAAGGTGGCGCCGATCGTGCGCCGGGAAACTGCGAGGGCCGTTCCCGCCGTGGCGGCACCGGTTGCCTGATTCCCAGTCACCTGATTCATTGGCAAGGCCGCGCGGCGGCCTTGCCGGTGACGCCGGCTAACGGAACCTTGAAGCGACAGAGGCGTTTTCGCCAACGGTCTGCACCAATCGCGGTGTGCCGCCGAGGGTCAGAATGAAAGCCGAACCCGCCGCTTCGGGCGCAAGCGCTGCCGAAAGCCCGGATCCGCGCGTCGAGGCACGGGCGGATGCGCATCTGATGCGTTCGCTGCTCGTCGGCATCTTCATCCTTATGGCGATCTACGCGCTTTACTTCGCCCGCGCCTTCTTCATGCCGGTCATTCTGGCTTTCCTGCTGGCGCTGACGCTGACGCCGATCGTTCGCTTCCTGCGCAAGCATGGCATGCCCGATGTCATTTCGGCGACACTGCTGGTGCTGCTTTCGTTCTGCCTCGTCGCCGTCGCGGGATATCTGCTCAGCGGCCCGGTCATCGACCTCATCAACAACACCTCCACGATCGGCCAGCAGCTTACCGAACGTCTGGCACAATTGCGCCGTCCGTTCGAACGGATCGTGGAGATTTCGCGCCAGATCGAGGGCCTGACACAGACTTCCCAGGAGCCGGGCGTTCAGAGGGTGGCGATGGCGCCATCCGGTATTCTCTCGCAGGCGGCCGGCAATGTGCTGTCGGCTGGCGTCAGCGTTACCATCGTCTTCGTCCTGTCGCTGTTCCTGCTCGCCTCGGGCACGATGTTCTATGAAAAGATCGTCCAGTCCTTCCCCAGTCTCAGCGAAAAGAAGCGGGCGCTGCGCGTCGTCTACGACGTCGAACGTGAAATCTCGCATTATCTGCTTACCGTCACGGTGATCAATACATGTCTCGGCATTGTCATCGGGCTCGGCCTTTGGGCGCTCGGCGTGCCCAACGCGCAGGTCTGGGGCGCGGCAGCGGCTCTGCTCAATTTCCTGCCTTATATCGGGGCGCTGACCACCATCACGCTGGTCACGATCATCGCGCTGATCAGCTTCGACACGATTTCCTATGCGCTGCTGGCGCCGGCCTTCGTCCTTATGTGCGATGTCGTCGAAGGCCAGTTCGTGACGCCGACGGTCGTCGGCCGCCGTCTTGAGATCAACGCAGTGGCGATCCTCATCGCCATCGCCTTCTGGTCCTGGCTGTGGGGTTTCGTCGGCGCCTTGCTGGCGGTGCCGCTGCTGGTCGTGATCAAGGTGTTCTGCGATCATTTCGACGGCCTCAGTCATGTCGGCAATTTCCTCGCGGCGCAGCATACGGCGGTGATCGAGGACGAAGAAATTCACGAGGCGAAAAAGTAGCGGCTTAAGGGTCAAAAACGTCCCCCGATTGGATCACGACCTTGCATCGGTGGCACGTCCGTTGTGCCTGCAGTGCTCAATCAACATTTTGAATTTGCCGCCTCGGCAACGGCTTCCTACATCCGTTCGGCCCACAGGAAACCCGCGCCGATGACCGCTCTTTCCGTTCTCGACCTGTCGCCGATCGTCGAAGGCAGCAACGCTTCGCAGTCACTCGCCAATTCGCTCGATCTCGCCCGGCATGCCGAGCGGCTGGGTTACCGGCGCTATTGGCTGGCAGAGCACCACAACATGCCGGGCATCGCCAGCGCCGCCACCTCGGTGGTCATTGCCCATGTGGCCGGCGGCACCAAGACCATACGCGTCGGCGCCGGCGGCGTCATGCTGCCCAATCATTCGCCGCTGGTCATCGCCGAGCAATTCGGCACGCTCAACGCTCTGCATCCTGGTCGCATCGATCTCGGCCTCGGGCGGGCGCCCGGCACCGACGTGGCCACGGCACGGGCGCTGCGCCGCAACCTCGATGCTGGCGCCGACAATTTCCCGCAGGACGTCGTCGAGCTGATGGGTTACTTCCAACCGGCCGAAGACGGCCAACGCATCCGCGCGGTGCCCGGCGAAGGCGAAAAGGTGCCGATCTGGATTCTCGGCTCCAGCCTCTACGGCGCGCAGCTTGCCGCCATGCTCGGCCTGCCCTACGCCTTCGCTTCGCATTTTGCGCCGGCCGAGCTCGACCATGCGCTGGAGATCTACCGCTCGCGTTTCCAGCCTTCGGAGCAGCTCGACAAGCCTTACGTGATGCTCGGCCTCAACGTCTTCGCCGCTCCTTCCGATGCCGAGGCGCGGCTGCTGTTCACCTCGCTGCAGCAGGCCTTCGTCAATCTGCGCACCGGCCGGCCCGGCCGATTGCCGCCGCCGGTCGAAGGATATGAGCGCGACCTCGATCCAATGGCCAAGACCATGCTCGGCCAAGCGCTTTCCTGCGCCGTCGTCGGCTCTCCCGAAACGGTCAGGCAAGGCATCGAGGCCTTCGTGCGCCGCACCGGCGCCGACGAGCTGATGGTCACAGCGCAGATTTTCGACCATGCGGCGCGGGTGCGCTCGTTCGAGATCCTGGCCGACGCTCACAAATCGCTGTCGGAAGCTGCCTGAGAGTTGGTTCGCCACTTGCCACTGTTGCGGGCAAGGCCGGCCTTGGGCAGGGAACCTCGCGAACAGGTGTGCGAAGACACAGCGAACATTTCGCGCGCTTTACGCGGAGGTTTTCGATCCTCATGCTCGTCCGTTTGCGGGAAACGCGGCGTCCACTAAATGACGATCACCTTGGTGCCGATTGTGGCGCGGTCATAGAGATCGATGATGTCCTGGTTCATGAGGCGAATGCAGCCAGCCGACACAGCTTTGCCGATGGACCACCATTCAGGGCTACCGTGCAGGCGATATCCAGTGTCACCTTTCTCGTTGAAAAGATAGAGCGCCCGCGCCCCGAGCGGGTTCATGAGTCCGCCCTCCATATGGGCCGGTATGATGCGGCCTCGCTTCTGCTCGCGCACGATCATCGCAGACGGCGCGCTCCAATCCGGCCATTCGCGCTTCCTCGCAACGTGAGCAGTGCCATGCCACTCGAAGCCCGCCTTGCCAACGCCGATTCCGTAGCGCAGCGCCTGACCGTCTCCCAACACGTAGTAGAGGAACTTCGCTCCTGTGTCGACAATGATGGTGCCCGGCGCCTCTTCAGTCGCATAAGGTACTGTCTGCCGATGGAACTTTGGGTCAACCTTGTAGATCGGAACCGGCGGAACGCGAAAACCGGCGTCGGTGAGGCCGCCATAGGCCGAGGGGAAAGTCTTTAATGCGCCGCTGGTAGTGCAGCCGAAGAATACGGCCATCCCAGCAAGAACCAGCCCGATTAGGATCGATTTCACGCGCATGACTCAAGCCGGCGCCCGTGTGAACGATCAGCCGCATCTCGTCATATTCCAGACATGCTTCGATTGCCAAGATTTTCCTGACTGTCGGCTGGCTGACCGTTGGCCACTTGGCTCGATCGGCGCCGCGTCCTTCCATTGCTCGGTTTTCGAACGACGAACGCCCGTAGTGGCTGCGAAGGCCCGGGTCGGCAGGACAGGGGGACCGCTGGTCCGTCCGGCATTGCAAAGTTTCTGAACGGAGCCCAAGCGCTACGCGCTGACGCTCTGCGCAGTCGCACCTAGCGGACGGCATGAATTGCGGATCATCAGGCGACCCTTGAGCGTCAGCTTGCGCGGCGGCGCATCCCTGTTTCCGGCGAGCCGGTCGAGCAGCAGATTGGCCGCCTGGTCGCCAATCGCCTGCACCGGCTGTGCGACCGTGGTCAATTGCGGCCGGAACACATCCGACCACGGAAAGTCGTCGAAGCAGGCGACCGAAATATCCTCCGGACAGGACAGGCCGATATCGCGAATGGCCTTCATCGTGCCGATCACCATCGGGTTGTTGGCCGAAAAGATGGCGCTCGGCCGGTCGTGCAGCGAAAGCAGCTGCATGGTGGCGTTGTAGCCGTCGACTTCATGGAAGTTGCCGAAGCGGACGAGCTCGGGCTCGGCCGGCAGGCCGGCGGCCTGGAGGGCCTCGCGGTATCCCGCCATGCGGTCATGCATCGGCGAGATATCGAACGAGCCGGAGATGTAGCCGATGCGCCGATGGCCGAGATCGATCAGGTAGGTGATGGCGTCGAACACCGCGCGCTGGTTGTCGAGAACGACGGCATCGGTGTCGACACCCTGGCAAACACGGTCGAGCAGCACGACCGGCACATTGGCGTCGTCGACAATCGGTTTGAGGATCGCGCCGTCGCCGACACGCGCGACGATCAGTCCGTCGACCATGCGGTCGAGCAGCAATCTGATCTGGTCGTCCTGCGTGTTCAGGTGCTCGTCGGTGCAGCACAGCATGACGGCGTAACCGGCCCTGTCGAAAGCCTGCTGGATGACCGAAACCACGTCGGTGAAGAACGGGTTTGTGATGTGGGGGACGGTGAGCCCGATGGTGCGTGTGGTGCCTATCTTCAGGCTGCGGGCAATGGCGTTGCGCTTGTAGCCGATGTCGCGGATCGCCTGTTCGATGCGCTGGCTGAGCTCGGGGCTGACGGTCGCGGTGCCGTTGATCAGCGCCGACACCGTGGCCACGGAAACACGCGCGGCCTCGGCCACGTGAAGCATGGTCGGAGCAGTGAATTTGCGCTGCTTTTTTCGTCCTGACGCTGTCATTTTCGAAACGTTTCACCACTCCACGGCAGCAATACGTACGGAATCTTACGATTTTGCGCAAGAATTGAAATGGAACAATCTCAGACTCCAGATATTGCCTTGACATGATCGAAACGTTTAGATTAGCGTTTGAGGTGTTCGGTGGCGACGGAGGGAGGCCGTCCTTGTCATGCAGCACGGCAATTCCATCCCTGCGCAAGGCGTTGTGGCGGACGGCTCGGCTATCGTGTTGAGCGCCGAGCACATCTCCAAGTCCTTCGGTGGCATCGCCGCGCTTGTCGATGTCGATTTCGAACTGCGGCGCGGCGAGGTCCATGCGCTGATGGGCGAGAACGGCGCCGGCAAGTCGACGCTGATGAAGATCCTGTCCGGCGTCTATACGGACTATAACGGAACGGTCAGTATCGATGGCGATGCGGTGCGCTTTGCCGGCGTCCGCGAAGCCGAGCGCGCCGGCATCGCCATCATCCACCAGGAGCTGAATCTCGTTCCCGAACTCAGCGTCGCCGACAATATCTTTCTCGGCCGCGAGAAGCTGATCGCCGGGCTGATCGTCGACCGCAAGGCGAGCAGCCGCGCTGCCGGCGCGCTGCTGCAAAGGCTCGGCATCGAGCTCGATCCGGATGCGCGCGTCGGTGCCTTGCGCGTCGGCGAACAACAACTGGTCGAGATCGCCAAGGCGCTGTCGATGTCGGCGCGCATTCTGATCATGGACGAGCCGACCTCGGCGCTTTCGCCAGCCGAATGCCAGCGGCTGTTCCGCATCATCCGCCAGCTCGCCGACAGCGGCGTGGCGATCGTCTACATTTCGCACCGCATCGACGAAGTCATGCATCTGGCCAGCCGGGTCACCGTGTTCCGCGATGGACGCCACGTCCTGACGCGGGCGATGGACAAGCTCGACGAAGACGCCATAATTTCGGCGATGGTCGGGCGAGACCTGCTTGCTTCCTCCCAGGAGCACCGCATCCCCGGTGGCAACACGGTCCTGTCCGTAAGCGAGCTGTCGTTGTCGAAGCCCAATCGCCATGGTTGGCGCACCGTGCTCGACGGCGTCAGCTTCGATCTTGCCGCAGGAGAAATCCTCGGTATCGGCGGGCTGCTGGGCTCGGGCCGTACCGAAATCCTGGAAACCATCTTCGGGTCCAGCGGCGGACGTGCCGGCGGTGAGATCAGGCTCGATGGCGAGGCAGTAGAAATCCGTTCGCCGCGCGATGCGCGCCGGCTCGGCATCGCCCTGGTCACGGAAGACCGCAAGACGCAAGGCCTGCATCTCGAGGCCTCGATCACCGACAATGTCGCGCTGCCGCTGGTCGGCGCGCTGGCGCGGTTCGGCGTGCGCTCGCTGGCCGGTGAGCAAGGGCTGGCACGGGACGCCGTCAAGGCGCTCGGCATTCGCTGCGAGACCGTCGAGCAGCCGGCCGGCACGCTGTCCGGCGGCAACCAGCAGAAGGTCGTCATCGGCAAATGGCTAGCGACGAGGCCGCGGGTGCTGCTGCTCGACGAGCCGACACGCGGCATCGATGTCGGTGCCAAGCGGGAAATCTACGATCTCATCTTCAAGCTGGCGCGAGACGGGCTGGCGATCGCCGTCATCAGCTCGGAATTGCCGGAACTGCTGCATCTTTCCGACCGTATCCTCGTCATGGCCGACGGCCGCCAGACGGGAATCCTGTCCCGCGCGCAAGCCAGCGAGGAGGCCATCATGCGGCTTGCGGCGCCGCGACGGACGATGACGAGGCCTGCCGCATGAGCATTTTGCATATCCTGTCCCGGACGAAGCTCTATTGGGGCCTGATCGCCATCTTCCTGATCGGCGTGCTCGGCTCGCCGATCAGCTCCAAGGGCAACAACATCTTCCTGTCCTACGGCAACCTGCTCGACGTGCTGCGCCAGGTGTCGACCACCGGGCTGATTGCCACCGGCATGACTGCGGTGATCATCACCGGCGGTATCGACCTTTCCGTCGGCTCGCTGATGGCTATCTGCACGGTCGTCTGTGCCATGCTGCTGACGGTCCCCGGCGTGACGCCGGCGGTGGTGCTGGGGGTGCCGACAGTTGCCCTGGCAGCCCTTTGCCTCGGCATTCTCGTCACTCGTTTCATCCTGCTGAACATCGAAAAATCCCGCGCCGGCGCGCAGGCCACGCACGACATCAGGTTGGACAGCGTTCGCGGGCTGGTGACACCCGGCATTGTCGGGGTGATCCTGTGCAGTCTGGTGCTGTGGTTCCTGCTGCCGCAGGTGGGCTCAAAATTCGGCGTGCTCGGCGTGCTGCTGGTGGCGCCTTGTGTCGGCCTGCTGTTCGGCGCGCTCAACGGCTTCATCATCGTCGCCGGGCGGCTGCAGCCCTTCATCGTGACGCTGGCGATGATGGTCACTGCGCTCGGCATCGCCCGGCTGACAGCCGGCCAGAACAATGCGGTGCTGCCGGTCTACACCGGCTCGAATGCCACCGCCGATTTCGAAATGCTGCGCTCGCTGGTATTCGGTGTGATCCCGATGCCGGGCCTGTTCTTCCTCGGCGCCATCCTGATCTACGGCGCTGTGCTGCGCTTCACCCCGTTCGGCCGCTATGTCTATGCGATCGGCGGCAATGAGGAGGCGGCGCGGCTGTCGGGCATCGCCGCAGGCCGCGTGAAGATCGCCACCTATGCCGTGTCAGGGCTGCTGGCCGGCATCGCGGCGGTGCTCTATGTCGCGCAGTACCGGCAAGGCAAGCCGGACGCCGGCGCCGGGCTGGAGCTCGACGCGATTGCCGCCGTGGTCATCGGCGGCACCAGCCTGATGGGCGGACGCGGCAGCCTCACCGGGACGTTCTGCGGCGTGCTGATCTTCGGGCTGCTCTCCAACATCCTGCAGCTGCACAACATCAATTCGAACCTTCAGCTGGTGCTGAAGGGGATGATCATCATCGGTACCGTGCTCGTACAGGAGCGCAGTGCCGGTGATCTTCTCTTCTATCTGCGACTGCCCGGCGGGCAAGCGCACAAGGAAACGGCCGCGGCAAAGCGGCCGTCGCAAGAGACCGCGTCTCTGAATATTGGAGGAAACAAGAAATGAAACGACGTGAATTGTTGAAGCTCGCCGGGCTGACAGCGGCACTCCTGACCACGACCGCCATGCTTGGCGGCGGCGCCCATGCGCAGGACAAGAAGTGGAAGATCGGCTTCTCGCAGGTGACGACCATCGAACCCTGGCGCGCCCAGTTCAACAAGGACATCCTGGCCGAAGCGGCCAAGCATCCGGAAGTCGAGCTGATCATCACCGACGGCGAGGACAAGACCGAGAAGCAGGTCGCCGATGTCGAAAACCTTATCCGTCAGGAGGTCGATGCGCTCTTGGTATCACCGAAAGAATCCGCCGGCCTGACCGGTGTCGTGCAGCAGGCGATCGATGCCAAGATCCCGGTCTTCGTGCTCGACCGCAACGTCGAAACCAACGACTACACGCAGTTCGTCGGCGGCGACAACAAGCTGATCGGCCGGGCTGCCGGTGAATATGCCGTCGAGCTGCTTGGCGGCAAGGGCAAGGCCGCCGGCAACGTTGTCGAGATCTGGGGCGGCATGGGCACCCAGCCGGCACACGACCGCCATGACGGTTTCCATGAATTCACCGACAAGGAGCCGGGCATAAAATACCTGCTCGACCAGCAGTCGGGCGACTGGAAGCAGGACCAGGCCTACAACATCATGGCGACGGCGTTGCGCAACAACGAGAAAATCGATCTTGTCTACGGCCACAATGATCCGATGGCCTATGGCGCCTATCTTGCCGCCAAGGACGTCGGACGTGAGAAGGACATCAAGTTCATCGGCATCGACGGCCTGCCCAATGAAGGCGTGCAGCTGGTCGCCAATGGCGAGCTGACGGCGACGTTCACTTATGTGACGCCGGGCGCCGAAGGGCTGCGGCAGGCGATCAAGTTCCTGAACGGGGAGAAAGTGGAAAAGACCATCACCCTGCCGACGGAGAAGATCACCAAGGAAAATGCCGCCCAGATCCTGAAGGACAACGGCCTCTGAGACGAGGCTTTCCTGCCGGGCGTTCAGCGCCCGGCAGGAACAACAACCAAGCGCCGGCAGGCAGCAGATTAAGCCAGCTTGGCCAGCAGCTTCATGAAAATGGCCGCTTCCTTGGCAGAAAGCGGCGCCAGCGTTTCCTGCGTAATCTCACGGGCAAGCGGGATCAGCCGCTCGATCGCGTCGCGCCCCTCAGCGGTCAGATTGACCAGCAGGCGCCGTTTGTCGACTTCGTGTTTGCTAAGTTCGACAAAGCCACGCGCTCTCAGCCGGTCGATGACGCCCTTCACGGTCGCCGCATCCATGGCGATCAGGCTGCCAAGCTGGTTCTGCGAGGTCTCGCCGACGTCGCGCAATTTGGCCAAAGCGGCAAATTGCGGCGGCGTCAGATCGGCGATGTGTGCGGCGAAGATCGAGACATGGCGCTGATGCGCCTTGCGCAGGATGAAGCCGACCTGCTCCTGCAAGCGATAGTCGTTTTCGTCAGGCTCCTCGGCCTCGACCAGCTTGAGCCGATTGTCCTCGGCGCTCACCGCAGCCCATCCCATGCCTTAATTTCCTTGGCCGCCAGCCCACCCATGCGGTCGTGCACGCGCGGGCCGCAGGTCATGGCGAGGCAAAACAGGATCTCGTCGGGACGGGGGCCATCGCTGATGCCGATTTCCATGGCATCGAAATGGCTGCGCACATAGGCGGCGTTGATGTGGCCGAGCGGCACATCGAGCCGCGCGCCGAAGCCGCCGACCTTCTTTGCCGAGGGCACGATCGCCTTGGCGTCGCCGAGCCGTTCGCGCATGGCATAGCCGCCCGGCACATGCCACAGCGCGCCATGCTCCAGCTCGCCCGCCATGCCGACGATGGCGCCCTTGCCGTAACCGTCGATCTGTTTGACGTCGCCGCCCAATGCGGCAACAAGCCTGTCGGAGAGCAGCAGCCCGAGCGGCTTCAAATCCTCCATGGCGCTCTGCAGTTCCTCGACGTAATGGCCGGCGAACGGGTTCTTGACCACAGCCATGGCCGCCGCGCGGCGCCGCGGCACCTTCGCCACCGGCCCGCCTTCGTGAAAAATCTCTTCGGTCAGCACGGCGATCTTACGGATCGGAAACTCAGGCATGAACAATTTCCCTCTCTAAAACTTTATTGGCGAGCGCCATCGGACCTGCGATGCGCGCCTGACCGCCGAGGAAAAGCGCCGCGGCGGCAATCAGGCCGCGCCGCCGAAACTCCTCGGCAACCGCAAATCCACCTTCGAGTGCAATAGCGATTTCAGCGGCGGAAAGCGGCCCCACGCCCTGCGTCACCAAACGGTCGCCGAGATCGCTGTCAGGCGCGAGATCGCGCGCCCGTACGCGCCTAACGGCTGGATGACCGGGCAGGTCGACGGCGTTGGCGATCAAGGTCGCGGCGGCATCGGCTTCAGCACCCGTCCGCGCCAGCACCGTGACCGCGTCGGCGATGCCGAGCGAAAAGGAGCGGCCGCGCCAGCCGCTGGTCGCGACGCCGCGGATCCCGTTTTCGGCGCGGATCGTGAGACGATCTGCCAACCCATGACCTGTCCCGGCAATGGCAAGCGTCATCGACTGCCCGTTGCCGAGATGGATCGCGCTGTCGCCGCCATTATTGACATAGGCGCGCTCGAGCCGGCGCTCTGCAAGCAGGGCGCCAAGCACTTCGTCGGCTACCGAGCCGGCCACGGCCGCCATCGGCGTGATGAATTGTTTCGCTAGCGGAACGACCGCCGCTTCCATGCGGCGCGCCGTCGGGCCAGCGAAAGCACGTGGCCGCGAGGCGGCCGGGCGCCGCAGTTCGGGCAACTCTTCGACCAGTTCAACCAGGATTGTCTGGAAGCGCGCCACTGCCTGGTCATATGCGGCGCTGCATTCACTCGCCTCGCCGAAGGCCTCGACGATGAGGTCGATCGGCCCATGATTGAGGTGAACCCTCCGGCCGTCCTCGAGCCAATGCGCCTGCGGGCCGTTCATCGCCCGGCCCCGTTTACGGCCGCGCGACGCAACTGAGCCAGCGGCGGCCAGGGATTGTCCAGGGGTGCGGCCGTGCCGCGGCGCGGATTGAGATATTCGCCGCCCTTGGCCAAGATATCGTCGACGCTGCGGATTTCGGCTTCGTAGCCGCCAAGCCTGACATAATCGTCGCGGCGCATGGTGAACTCGATCGGCGCCACCAGCGCCGGCGTCGGCACATAGCCGAAGGCGCCTTCCGGCACGCGGGTGACGTCGACCATCAGCGTGATGCCGCCGCCCGGCCAGACATAGACCGGCGCGCCGCCGACCGTCACATAGGTCTTGAGGCCCTGCACCGAGCGGGTCAGATTGACCGGGTTCTCGGTGACGCCGGCGCGCAGCGAGCCGCCGGCGCCGCCGACGAAAAGCACGGTGCAGAGCGCCGGCTCGCAATTGTCCTCGATCAGTTCGACCGACTTCCGCAGCCGCTCCGGGAACGGTTTCTGCACAGGCTTCAATTCGTCGTCGAGCTCGTAATAGGCGAATTGCTCGCCGGTGGTCGAGACCATCAGCAGCGACATGCCGGGGCGCGCACCCTTTTTGGCGTTCCATTCACCAAGGATCGACAGCGGGTCGGAAATACTGGTGCCGCCCCAGCCGAGGCCGGGCTCCGACACCTTGAAATAACGGCCCGGGGTCGAACGGCGGCCGATGATCTTGATGCCGGTGTCCTGCCAGCCAAGCACCTTGCCGGCCTGATGCTCGGAGACCACGCCGGTAATATGGTCGTCGACGACCACCACCTCGTCGACAAGGCCACGCCACTGGGTGGCGAACATGCCGATGGTGGCCGAACCACAGCCGACACGCATGCGCTGCTCGAGCTTGCCGTCGATGACCGGCGGCTTGCCGGCTTCGACGATGACGGTGGCGCCGCCGTCGATGACGAGCTCGACCGGTTTGCGGTTGCACAGGGCGAGCATGGCGTCACAGGTGGCGCGCCCTTCAGCCTTCGAGCCGCCGGTCAAATGATGTACGCCGCCCAGCGACAGCATCTGCGAGCCGTATTCGCCGGTGGTGACATGGCCGATCGCCTCGCCTTGGGCACGGACCGTCGCCGTTTCGGGGCCGATATGACGATCGGTGTCGATCTTCACCTTGACGCCGCAATAGGAGAAGATGCCCTCGGTGACGACGGTGACCAGATCGACGCCCTCGACCTCCTGGCTGACGATGAAAGGCGCCGGCTTGTAATCGGGATAGGTGGTGCCGGCGCCGATGGCGGTGACGAAGCGGCGGCCGGTGTTGACCAGTTCGCCGTCCCATGCCTCGCCTTCCTCGGCAAAGGGTACGATTGCGGCGCCGGTCTCGGCCGCGTGGTCGAGGATGGTCAGCGGATCCATCCGCACGATCCTGCCGCCAACATTGCCGTAGCGATCGCAGGCGCCGGTGCGGCCATCGGCGATGTAGCACATGACCGGACAGGCATCGCAGCGGATCTTCTCGGCCACCAGCTTCTCGCCGGGATCATGCGTCTCGAAGCGTTCGGCAAGCTCGCTCATCGGCGCGCCTCCTTGTCGCGGATGGCGGCGCGGATGCGGGTCGGCGTCGCCGGAATTTTGGTGACCAGCACACCTGTTGCATGGCGGATGGCGTTGAGGATCGCCGGCGCCGTCGGAATCAGAACATGCTCGCCCAAACCCTTGGCGCCGAAGGGTCCTTCCGGATCCGGAACTTCTATCAGGACGGTCTCGATCGGCGGCACGTCGCCGATCGTCGGGATCAGATAGTCGTGGAGGTTTTCGGTGCGGCCGGGGATATATTCTTCCATCAGCGCCATGCCGATGCCCTGGGCGATGCCACCCTCAATCTGGCCCTCGGCAAGCAAGGGATTGATGGCCTTGCCGACATCGTGGGCGGCGGTGATTTTTATCAGCTTCACGGTGCCGAGCTTGAGGTCGACCTCCAGTTCGGCGATCTGAGCGCCATAACCATAGACGGCGTAAGGCTTTCCCTGACCTTTTGCATCGAGCGGCTGTGTCGGCGGGTCGTAGCTTTCCTCGGCCCGGAAGACAAAACCTTCGACGTCTGCCTTCAGCGAGGAAAGATCGATGCGGCGCGTCGCTTCGCCTTCCCTAACGCTCAGGCTTGTGCCGTCCAGCGCAATCGCCGCCTTTTGCGAGACATTGGCAAAACGCAAGATCTCCTCGCGCAAGGCGCGGCCGGCCCTTTCGGCGGCCTTGCCGGTGACGAAAGTCTGGCGCGAGGCCGAGGTCTTGCCGGCGTCGGGCGTGATCGCCGTATCGGCGCCTTTCAGCCGCAACTTCTCCAATGGCAGACCCAACGCGTCGGCGCAGATCTGCGCGATGACGGTGTTGGAGCCTTGCCCGATATCGACCGCCCCCTGATGCAGGACGACTTCGCCCGATATCGAGATGCCGACCTTGATGGTCGACGGATTGGGCAGCGAGGTGTTGCCGCAGCCGTACCAGCAAGAAGCGATGCCGACGCCGCGTTTTTTGATGCTGCTACCGGCATTGAACGCTTCGGCATCGCGAACGGCACGCTGCCAATGTGAACGGAGGGCCTCGAGGCAGTCGGCGATGCCGACGCCCGACTCGAGCCGCTGCCCGGTGACTGTTTCGGATCCGTTCCGAAGGCAGTTCTTCAGGCGAAAATCGAGCCGATCCATGCCGAGCTTGTCGGCCAGGTCGTCGTAGAGGGTCTCCTGCATGATCGTCGCCTGCGGCACGCCGAAACCGCGAAAGGCGCCGGCAATCGGGCCATTGGTGTGGATGGCGCGGCCTTCGGCGCGATAGTTCGGCGTGGCATAGGGGCCGGAGGCGTGCACCGGCACGCGGTTGGCGACCGTCGGCCCCCAGCTGGCATAGGCGCCGGTGTTGAAATCGCCGGCGAAGACCATGCCAGTGACGCGGCCGTCGGCATCGGCGCCGATGCTCGCTCTCATCAGAGCCGGATGGCGCTTGGTGGTCGAGATCATCGATTCGGTGCGGCTGTAGGCGAGCGCCGCCGGCCGGCCGGTTTTCATGGCGACGAGGCCGATGAGCGGTTGCAGCGAGACGTCGAGTTTGGAGCCGAAGCCGCCGCCGGTGGCGGTCGGCACGATGCGCACCTTTTCCGGGGCAAGGCCGAGCACTTTTGCCGTGTCGTCGCGGTCCATATAGGGCGCCTGCGTGCAGGCGACGACCACCAGCGTGTCGCCGTCCATGAAGGCATAGCCGGCTTCCGGTTCGATATAGGCGTGCTCGACATAGGAGGTGTCGATGGCGCCGGAAACGACGATAGCCGCACCGGCAAGCGCGGCTTCCGGGTCGCCACGCTCGACGAAGCCGGAGGTGAGCAGGTTCGAGGGCCGGTTTTCATGGACCAGTTGCGCACCGCCGGCCTGCGCTTCGCCAGTTTCCAGAAAATGCGGCAACTCGGTCCAACTGACAGGAAAATCGGCAAGGTCGAGATCGAGGATAGCCTCTCGTTCGCCGGCAACCAGCGCCACCGCCTCACCGCGAAAGCGCGAAACCCCTTCGGCCAGCGCCGGCTGGTCGGCGAAGGGCGCGATGACGCCGAAACAATTCTTTCCCGGAATGTCGGCGGCGGTGAAGACGCCGGCAATGCCGGGACGGGATTTCACCCAGCTGCCGAGATCGCCGAAGCTGAAGGCGGCATGATAGTGCGGTGAGCGGACCACCAGCACGGACAGCGCATCGGCGGGGAAGGAATCGCCGCCGAATTTTTCGCCGCCAGTGACTTTCGGCACGCCATCGAGGCGGATCGGGGAGGAGCCGACGGCATGGCCAGAGGATGGCATGCGCTGATCGAGACCGCCGTCGTGGCGCCAAGCATCCCTCACCGCCGCGACGATCTTGCGGTAGCCGGTGCACCGGCAGAGTACACCGCCGAGCGCATCCTGCGTTTCAGCCTCGCTCGGGTAAGGTGTCCTGTCCAGGAGTGCCGTTGCGGCGACCAGCAGGCCGGGCGTGCAGGCGCCGCACTGTGCTGCGCCATGGCTGAGAAACGAGGCCTGCAGTGCCGACAGCCTGCCGTTGCCGAGACCTTCGACGGTCGTCACGACGGTGCCGGAGGCGGAAGCCGCGGGCATCAGGCAGGCGCAGACCGGCTCGCCGTCGACCAGCACCGTGCAGGCGCCGCAATCGCCGGCATCACAGCCGACCTTGGTGCCGGTCAGCCGCAGCTCGTCGCGCAACACCGCGGACAGCCGCCGCACGGGCGGCACGCAAACGCTGACGGCGGCGCCGTTGACCTCGAAGGCGATGTCGGCGCGCTCCATCCCCATCAAGCCGCCGCCCTTTCGCCAGGGATTGCGCCCACAGCACCAAGCACAGCACGGGCAACGATCTCGCGCGCGGCATCCAGCCGATATTCGGCGCTGCCGCGCACGTCGCCGATCGGCGACAGCTCGTCCAGTGGCGCGGATTGGATCGCAGTGGCCAGCGCGGGGCCGACGGGCAGGCCGCGCAGCGCCGCCTCCACACTCGCCAGGCGCCTGCCGACGACCGAGCAGGACCCGACGGCGACGGCCGCGTCCCTGACGATACCATTTTCGACGGCCAGGCGTGCGGCGGCCATGGCGATGGAGATGACGAGATAACGCCGCGCGCCGAGTTTCACGAAGGCGGAGCCGCCGGCGGTAGCAGGTTTGGGAATACGGATTGCCGTCACCATTTCGCCGGACTGCAGAGCGGTGCGACGGTTGCCAAGAATGAACTTTGCAAGGGGCAGATGCCGGGTCGCGACCGAGGAACGCAGTTCGACTTCGGCATCGAGCACCAGCAGCGCCGGCACACCGTCGGCGGCCGGCGAGGCATTGCAGAGATTGCCGGCAATCGAGGCAACGTTCTGGATCTGCACCGAGCCAACTTCCCGCGCCGCCTGCTTCAGCGCGTCGAAGGCCGCCGGCAGCGGATGACGGACGAGATCGGTCCAGGCGGTGCGGGCGCCAATGACCCATTGGTTTTCGGCTTCGGCAATGCCGCGCAATGCCGCCAAGCCATTAATGTCGAGGACATTGTCGCGGAAAGGCTTGCTGCCTTGAGCCGGATAGAAATCGGTACCACCGGCAAGGATGCGCCATTGCCCTTCGCCCAGCAACGCGAGGGCGTCGTCGACCGTGGTGGGTTTTGCGTAACGGATCACGCTTTGCCTTCCCAGAATGGGCTTCCCGAGAGGGGATCCTGCCGAAAGACTTTCCCGAGCATTCAAGGCAGGAAATTCATTCGTATGCAAATGATATCAAGCCGGCAGGAATTGTCAAAGCCAGAGTTTGCACGGCTGTTGGCACCGGTGCGCCCGGAACGCATTTGTTATGCCACGAGAGGTTGACGCAGCCGGCCATCTGGTCAAGTTTCTGCGTCCGGTCGCGTTTTCATTGGAGCCTAAGCTCAGGACGAAGAAAATAAGGAGGCTCCATGGCCGACGAAGCGCTTGTCATTATCGACCTGCAGAACGATTTCTGCCCAGGTGGCGCCCTGGAAGTGGCCGGTGGCGACGAAATCGTGCCGTTGGTCAATGATCTGATCCGGCGGACCGAGCACGTCCTGCTGACGCAGGACTGGCACCCTGCCGGCCATTCGAGCTTTGCCTCCAGCCACCCCGGCAAGCGACCGTTCGAAACGATCGACATGCCTTATGGCGAGCAGACGCTGTGGCCTGATCACTGCATCCAGGGCAGCCTTGGTTCGGACTTCCATTCCGGCTTGGCCTGGAGCAAGGCCGAGCTGGTGATCCGCAAGGGGTTCCGTCCTGCGATCGACAGCTATTCGGCATTCTTCGAGAACGACCGGACGACGCCGACCGGCCTTGCCGGCTATCTCCGGGAGCGAAATATCGATACGCTGACCCTGGTCGGCCTGGCGACGGATTTCTGCGTCGCCTTTTCGGCACTCGACGCGGTCAAGCTCGGCTTTGCGACATCAGTGCGGCTCGACGCCTGCCGCGGCATCGATCTCAACGGCTCCATGGAGACGATGCTGGGCCGGATGCGCGATGCCGGCGTGGCACTGATTTGAACGTCATCCAGCCGAACCTGACAGACTTTTGAGGGGCTTCATGCGGTTTGCGGCGTTGACGGCAGGTGCTGCACTTATTGCCGCAATCCTTTCTCCAGGAGCGGTTCTCGCGGCCGAAGCGCACGAATTGCCGGGCGCCGCCATGTCGCTGTGGTGGGTGTTGCCGTTTGCCGGGCTGTTGCTTTGCATCGCGACCGGCCCGCTGCTGTTCCATCATGCCTGGGAGCACCATTACGGCAAGATCGCTGCCTTCTGGGCAGCATTGGTGATCGGGCCGCTGGCAATCGCCTTCGGCATCCCGTCGGCCACGCAGGCGGTGCTGCATGCGCTGCTCACCGAATACATGTCGTTCATCATCCTGCTGTTTGCGCTGTTCACCATTTCGGGCGGCATCTTCGTTGCCGGCAACATACACGGCACGCCGCTGGTCAATGCCGGGCTGTTGCTGGGCGGGGCGGTGCTTGCCTCGATCATCGGCACAACCGGCGCCTCGATGATCCTGATCCGGCCGCTCATCCGCGCCAACGATAACCGGCGCTTCAACGCCCATGTCGTCATCTTCTTCATCTTCCTAGTGTCCAACATCGGCGGCTCGCTGACGCCGCTCGGCGATCCGCCGCTGTTCGTCGGCTTTCTGCGCGGCGTCGATTTCTTCTGGACGACAGTTCACCTGTTGCCCGAGACGCTGTTCGTCGCCGGCGTGGTGCTGATGGTTTTCCTGGCGATCGACATCATCATGCATCATCGGGAGGAAGGCGCGCCGAAGATCAAGGATCCGACGCCCGACAGCAAGGTGCGCATCCGCGGCCTGGCCAACATCCCGCTGCTGGCCGGTGTAATCGCCGCGATCCTGATTTCTGCTGCCTGGAAGCCGGGAGTGAGTTTCGCTTTTCAGGGCGTCAGCCTCGAGCTGCAGAATCTGGTGCGCGACGCCGTCATCCTGATACTGGCCTTCATGTCGCTTGTCGTCTCGCCGAAGGAGTTTCGCGGCGCAAACGCCTTCAGCTGGGGGCCGATCGCCGAGGTGGCGAAGCTGTTCGCCAGCATCTTCATCTGCATCGTGCCGGTCGTCGCCATATTGCGGGCCGGCCTCGACGGCGCGCTGGCGCCGTTGGTGCTGCTGGTCAGTTCGCCGACCGGCGCGCCCGACAATCTCGCGTATTTCTGGCTGACCGGGGCGCTGTCATCCTTCCTCGACAATGCGCCGACCTATCTGGTGTTCTTCGAACTGGCCGGCGGCGATGCGCAGCATCTGATGACCGAGCTCGCCTCGACGCTGGCGGCGATCTCGGCAGGCGCGGTGTTCATGGGCGCCAACACCTATGTCGGCAACGCGCCGAATTTCATGGTCTACGCCATTGCCAGGCATCGCGGCATCAAGATGCCGAGCTTCTTTGGCTATATGGCGTGGTCGGGCGCCGTGCTGATCCCGACTTTCCTGCTCGCCGGCTTGCTGTTTTTTGCCTGATCAGCCGACGCCGACATAGCGACGGACCGCCGAGGGATCGGCACGCAGTTCCTCGACATCGACCGTCTCGCGGTTGCGGCCGTTCTCGATGAAGCAAACGCGGTCTGCGACCGAGAGCACGGCGTCGACGCGCTGCTCGACAAGAATTGTCGACACGCCGAGCGCTCGCAGTTTCGACACGGTTTCACGGATCTTGGCGATCATCGACGGCATCAGCCCTTCGGTCGGTTCATCGAGCAGGAGCACCTGCGGTTCCAGACACAGGGCGCGGGCCATGGCGAGCATCTGCTGCTCGCCGCCGGACAGCGTGCCGGAACGCTGCCTGAGGCGCTGGCGCAGCAGCGGGAAAAGATCGAGCACGTTCTCGCGCGTCGCCTTGCCCTTGTTGCGGGCCATCAGGCCGATCTCGATGTTTTCCGCCACGGTCATCTCGGCGAACAGCCGCCGGCCCTGCGGCACGTAGGCGACGCCGGCCTTGGGCACCTCATGTGCCGGCAGGCCGGTCAATTCCCGGCCTTCGAGCCGGATCGAGCCGGCGCTTGCCGGCACCAGGCCCATGATCGCCTTCAGCGTCGTCGTCTTGCCGGCGCCGTTGCGGCCGAACAGGCAGAGCACCTCGCCCTCGTTCAACACAAGATCCAAGCCATAGAGCACCTGGACTTCGCCATAGAAGCAATCGAGCCCGGATATGGTCAACGCCTTGGACTGGGCCTTGGACTGGGCCTTGGACTGGGCCTTGGACTGGACCTCAGCCATGGGTGGTCCCCAGATAGGCGTCCTGCACCGCAGCATTGGCGCGAATCTGCTCGGGCGTGCCTTCAGCCAAGATCCTGCCGGCGTTGAAGACGGTGATACGGTCGGCGAGTTGCATGACCACCGGCATGTTGTGCTCGATCAAAAGCACGGTGGCACTATCGGCGATCTCGCGCACCAGCTCGATGAAATTGTCGATCTCGCTATCGGCCAGCCCTTGCGTCGGTTCGTCGAGGATCAGCAGCCGCGGCTTCAGTGCCAGTCCCATTGCCACTTCCAGCAGCCGCTGGTGACCGTAGGACAATTGCCCGGCCGGCATTTGCGCCCGGTCGGCAAGGCCGGTGCGCTCGAGAGCCGCCATGACGCCGGTGTGAACCGCGCCCTTCGAGCGGCCGTCGGTCAGCGTGCGCTGCACCGGCAGGGCAACATTGTCGTAGGCGCTGAGATTGGCAAAGACGCTGGTGATCTGGAATGTGTAGGCGATGCCAAGGCGAACCCTGGCATAGGCAGGCAGGCTGGTGATGTCGGCGCCGTCGAAGACGATCATGCCTGACGAGGGCTGGATACGGCCGCTGACCAGGCTAACGAAGGTGGTCTTGCCGGCACCGTTGGGGCCGATGATGGCGCGGATCTCGCCCGGCATCAGCGCGAAGTCGACGCCGTCGACGGCGCGCAAGCCGCCGAAACTGCGCGACAGGCCTTTGGTGGTAAGCAGCGGCATCATGGCAACCACCCGAGCCAGCGCTGGCGGATGCTGCCGAGAATGCCTCTCGAGAAGAACAGCACCAGCAGGATGAGCGCTATGCCGACGATCAGCAGATAGGCCGAGGTGTAGCCGCTGGCGACGTCGATGACATAATACATGAACAGCGTGCCGATCAGCGGACCGAGCGTGGTGGCGGCACCGCCCAGCAGCACCCAGAGCAGCGGCAGGATGGAATACTGCACCGAAGCGAAGCTCGAGCCGACATAGCCGAACAGCAGCGCATAGGCAGCGCCGGAAGCCGCACAGATGCTGCCGGAGATGACGACGGCGGCAAGCTTGCTGGAGAACGTGTCGTAGCCGAGCATCTTGGTCCGCTCCTCGTTCTCGCGGATGGCGACCAGCACACGGCCATAGCCGGAGCGGACTATCGCCAGGCTTATGAGCAGCACGATCGAGAACAGTGCCAGCGCACTTATATAGCGCACGGTCGCGTTCGTGAGGTCGAATGACGTGCTGCCCAGGACAAGGACCCGCATCGGCTGCGGCACCACCAAGCCCTGGTCGCCGCCGGTCCAGGCGGCGAAATAAAGAATGAGGAGATAAAATACCTGAGCGAACATCATGGTGACGATCATGAAGGCGACGCCGGAGGTGCGCAGCGCCAGCAGCCCGATCACCAGCGCAAGCAGCGCGCCGCAGGCAAGCCCGGCTGCGAAGGCGGCCGGCACGCTCCAGCCGAGATGGATGACGGCAAGGCCGGCGCCATAGAGCCCGGCTGAAAAGAACATGGCATGGCCGAGGCTGAGCAGCCCGACATAGCCGAACAGCAGATTGTAGCCCATGGCGAAGACCGCCAGCACCATAATGCGGGCGAGCAGGCGGTGATGATATTCCGGCAGGACAAAACTAAGCCCGAAAAGCAGGGCGATGACGCCGAGATGCAGCGCATATGGCTTTGCCGGCGAAGCATCCTTCATCGCGATGCTGTCCCGAACAGGCCTTGCGGCCGGAACACCAGCACCATGGCGACAAGCACGGTGGCTATGATCTTGGCCAGCGTCGGCGAGAAGAACACCGAGATAATGCCGTCGGACAGTCCGATCAGCACCGCGGCGACCACCGTGCCGCGCAATGAGCCGAGGCCGCCGATGATGACGACGATGAACGAGAGCAGCAGCGGGTCCCGCCCCATCAGATAATGCGCCTGGCTGATCGGCACGATCAGCACCGCGGCCACAGCCGCCAGCATGGCGCCGAGTGCGAAAACGCCGGCATAGACTCTGGTCACCGGGATACCGAAGGCCTGCGCCGTCTCGCTGTCATATTGGGTGGCGCGCATGACGAGGCCGATTTTCGTGCGCGTCAGCACCAGCCAGGTCGCGATCAGCAGCAGCGCCGACGCGGCGATGATCGACAGCTTGTAGCCGGAATAGCCGAACCACGGCAGGAGGATGCGGTAGCTGAACGGCGGCTCCACCGGCCGCGCCTCCGGGCCGTAGAAGGTCAGCGCCAATTGCTGGATGATGTAGAGCATGCCGATGGTGGCGACGATGGTGGCTTCCGGATTATAGTTGAGCCGGCGCAGCACCAGCCGTTCGGCGACCAGCGCGATCAGACCGACGATCAATGGCGCCAGCACCAGGGCGGCCAGGAAGCCGAGCGCAGGATGGCCGGATATCGCCGTAGAGATTGCCCAGGCAAGCACCGCGCCCAGCATGAAGAACTCGCCATGCGCGACATTGACAACGCGCATGACGCCGAACACCAGCGACAGGCCGAGCGCCGTCAGCGCCAGCACGGCGGAGGTGACGAGGCCTTCGAGGGCGGCGAGGAGCAGGTGAGGTCCGAAGTGCATCGGCTAAGCACCGGCGGATGCGCGAAGCACCCCCCTCTCGCCTGCCGGCCGGGCCGGCAGGCCAGAGGAGGGTGTCTTGGCGCTCACGCTTGCTGCGGCAGCCAAGCTCACAGCGCCTGCGTCGTGTAATCCCCTTCCGGCTCGTAGAGGCCGTCCTCGATCTTGGTCTTGTGGACGACATTCAGCCGGCCGCCTTCGACCTTGGAGATGTTCTGGATGCCAAAACACTGGTGGATCTTGCCGTTGAAGGTTTTCGGCCCCTGCGGATGCTCGGGCCCTTCGGCGAACTCGGTCAATGCCTCGGTCGCCTCGACCAGCTTGGCGCGGTCTTCCGGGCCCTTGTAGCCGGCGTCTTCCATCGCCTTCTTGACGACATAGAGCGTTTCCCAGCAGCCGAACATATGCGCGGCGGTGGAGACGTCCTTGGGGTCGCCGACGGCGGCACCATTGTCGTCGATGCCGACGGCGGCGCGATAGGCCTTCTGCGCGGGGGAATCATCAGGCTGCGCGTAGCGCGGCGAACCTTCCCAGAAATGGCTGCCGTCAAGGAATTCGAGGCCGGGGCTGTTGATGTCGGTAGCTTCGAGCGAATCGATGAAGCCGAACAATTGTGGCCGATTGGAGCCGTAGAACTCGCCGAGCTCCTTGACGAAGGTGAGCACCGCCGGGCCGACCATGACGTGGTAGATCACCTCGGTCTCCGCGGGGATCTGCGGGAAATATTTGGTGAAGGAGGATTCTGTCGGGGGGATGGCGATCTGGGCGATGACCTCGGCGCCTTGCGCCTTCAGGGCCGGCGGCAGGTAGTCGCGATGGTCGTAGCCGAACGCGAAATCGGGAAATATCTGCGTCACCTTCTTGCCGGCATTGGCGGCAATCCACGGCGCCATCGACTGGATCTGGCTCTTCACATCGGTGATGCCGGGCTGGAAGACGTAGCGGTTCAACTTGGTCGACGCGACGTGGTGGCCTTCGCTAACGACGAAATAGGGCATCTTGGCCTCGCCGGCGGCCGGCGCCGAGCCGATGACGACATGCGAAAACAGCGTGCCGTAGACGATGTCGGTCTTGTGCTGGGAGGCGAACTTGCCGACGACTTCGGCGCCCCGGCCGGGATCGGTGCCGTCATCCTCGATGATCACCTCGACCGGCCGGCCGTTGATGCCGCCAGCATCGTTGATAGCCTTGACGGCAGCGGCCGTGGTCTTCTCGTACCAGCGGCCGTAGGCGGCGCCGATGCCGGTGCGGTGCGACTGAAAGCCGATCTTGATCGGCGCCGAGATCTGCGCCTGGCTGTAACGCACGAAACCCGGCGCGACGGCAAGACCGGCGCCGGCGGCAAGGCCCTTCAGCGCCGCGCGGCGGGTGAGAGCGGATCTGGAGAGATCGAAAAACCCATTCTTGTCAGTCACGGCAGTTCCCCTTGTTTTTGAGCTTTGACCAATGGCTGTAGCAGGCAGGCCACTCTTGTTAAGAGGGCCGAAAATTGCATGTGTACAAACTAAATCACCAAAGCTCTGACGTGGCAAGCGAGCTTTCCCCAAGGTCCGATTGACGGCCATCGCGCACCTCGTTCATCCGGCGCTCGGCGTCGCAAGCAGCCATAGGCCGAGCACGGTATAGGCGATCATCAGCACGGTGAGCGGGAACTGGCTGAGCGCGGCGCGAGCCGGACCGGGATGCAGCCGCCAGGCCAAGCCATGAGCGACAAGCACTGCAAGCATGTGGCCGGCAATGATGACGCCGGCCTGGAGGTTCCACAGCCACCACGCCGAGCCGGCGCCGGCGACAACGCCGGCTTCAATTGACATGTCGGCGGTACCGAACAGGTTCCAGCCCAGCGCAAGCGGGTCGGAAAGAGCGGCAATCGCATATTGGCCGTCGACCAGCAGCGCCGTCAGATAATGCGCGAAGTGGTAGGCGAGCGCGATCGGTACGATCGACCAGACCAAAAGCCCGGCGGCGTGACCGAGCGAATGCTTGCTGCCGGCAAGGTGCTGGCCAAGAAAGAGGGCGAGCGCGAACACCGCCGCAAGCACGGCAAAGCTCAGCGCAAGGCCGAAACTGCCGATGCCGATCAAAGCGGTGCGTCCAGGAAACTCCAGCGGATTGATCCCGAACCAGCCTAGCCAGAAGAAGGTTTTCGACAGGCCGTCGAAGGAGACAGACGACAGCGCAAGCAGCAGGAAAGCGACGCCGCTGAGCGGTAGCGGCGCGGCACCGAGCAGCTTGGCACCCGGCCAGCAGAGTTTGAGCCGGCCGTCCTCGTTGTGCTCGACGATGGCGAAGTGCGCTACCATGGCAAAGAACACCGTCAGGAACTCGCCGCGCTGGCTCCAGTCGCGGTATCCGAAGACCTGCATGGCGGCAAAGCTCAGCAGCCAATAGGCGCCGGCGGCCCAGGCCAGCCGCGCCGGATCGTCGGGCGCAGGGTCGATCAGCTCGAACCAGGCGAAGGCGAAGAACAGCACGAAAGCCGGCCAATAGCCGAGCCACTGGGGGAGCAACTGCGGCTGCGATCTGCCGAACAAGTGCGAGACGACGCGGCACGGCCCGTACCACGGATTGGCCGACGACCAGAGATCGCCGGCGAGCCCCTGCAACAGAGCCAGGCCAACCCAGAGCAATGTCCATACGGTCAGCGGCAGTGGATTGGAGAGCGGATCGCGGCTGCCGAACAGGCCGGCGGCGATCAGAATTGCAAAGCCGGCAAAGGATACCAGGCTGACGGCAGTTCGCGCGCCGTCGCCGAAGGCGAAAAGCGGCAGGCGTTTGCGCCAGAAGCGGTCGAGGGAGTCCGGCGGGAGTAGAGCGAGGATCAGGAAGCTGGCGGCAACGGCGAGCGCGCCACCCACGACGTAGTAACCGGTGGGAAGCAGCAGGACGTGGCCGCGGTCGGAGGCGTGGGCGAAGGCGGGAGTGGGCGAGAATGCAAAGCCAACAACGACGAGAGCTAGACTGTAACGACGGGGCTCTACGGCGTCCCCCTCTGTCCTACCGGACAGGACAGAGGGGGGCGCGAAGGAACTCATACTACGCAAGAGTCCCCCCACCTCACACTTTCACCAGTTGCTCCACGCGATCCTTCTGGCCGAATATCCGCAAATAGCGCTCGATCTCTTTCTCGTCGCCGGTCGACTTGGCCGGATTGTCGGAAAGCTTGACCGCCGGCCTGCCGTTGGCTTCGGTGACCTTGCAGACCAGCGAGATGGCGTCTAGCCGGTTGGTCTCGGTCGGCGCGCAGCCCTCGAAATCATTGGTCAGGTTGGTACCCCAACCGAAGGACATGCGCACCTTGCCGCGGAAGTGGCGGTAGGTCTCCTCGATGGTCTCGACCTCTAGCCCATCCGAGAAGATGAGCAGCTTCTGCTTGGGGTCCTTGCCCTTTTCGCGCCACCAGGAAATGATCTTCTCGCCGCCTTCGATCGGCGGCGCGCTGTCGGGGCGGAAGCCGGTCCAGTCGGCGACCCAGTCCGGTGCATCGCGCAGGAACGCCGCGGTGCCGAAGGTGTCCGGCAATACGATAAGCAAGTTACCGCCGTAGTAGCGCTGCCAGTCCTGCAGCACGTTGTAGGGCGACTGTTTCAATTCCTTTTCCGAATTGGTGAGCGCGGCGAACACCATCGGCAGTTCATGCGCGTTGGTGCCGAGCGCCTCGAGATCGTTGTCCATGGCGAGCAGCACATTGGAGGTACCGGTGAAGGCCTCGCCGATGCCCTCCTTCAACGCTTCGACGCACCAGCGCTGCCACAGGAAAGAATGGCGGCGGCGGGTGCCGAAATCCGAGATGCGGATGCCGGGCAGCGCCTTCAGCCGCTCAGTCTTGGCCCACATCTTGGCCTTGGCGCGGGCATAGAGCACGTCGAGCGCGAACGGCCCGAACGCTCGCATGGCCGCGCGAGATCGAAGTTCATTGATAATTGCCAGCGCCGGGATCTCCCACAGCGTCGTGTACATCCACGGGCCGCTGAAGGCGAGTTCGTATTGGCCGTCGCGCTTGGAAAGCTCGTATTCGGGCAGCCGGAAATTTTCCAGCCAGGCGAGGAATTCCGGTTCGAAGATCTGCTTGCGGCCATAGAAGGTGTTGCCGCCGAGCCAGATCATCTCTTTCTTCGAGAAGCGCAAGGTGCGGGCATGGTCGAGCTGCTCGCGCAGCTCCGTCTCATCGATCTCCTCGGCAAGGCGGACCGAGGTGGTTCGGTTGATCAGCGAGAAGGTGGCGTCGACCTTGGGATACATGCCCCAGATCATCTGCAGCATCAGAAGCTTGTAGAAATCGGTGTCGAGCAAGCTACGGACGATCGGGTCGAGCTTCCAAGTGTGGTTGTAGACGCGCCGCGCTATATCGGTCTTTGCCATCGCTCAATGCGCCTTCGCTGCTCGCTCTAGCTTTTGTCTATCGCAATCCGGACGGAAAACCGCTGCGCACTTTTCCTGGAATTGCTCCAAATGCCTCTTAGCATCGAATTTTTGAACGCGCCTCCCGCTTTGCGGGCTGGCCCGACAAAAAGAAGCCCCTGCGGCAAGCGGCGCCTGCGGCAGTTTCGGCCTCAGGATGCAGTCTTGGAGCCGACCACCTTGAGCGCTGGACGCTTGCGGCGAATGCCGATGCGACCTGCCACCGGCGCGTCGGCGCGGCGGTCGGCCTGCTCTTTCTCGGCAAACAGCCAGTCGATGAACAATTGCACGATCGGCGCCGACCGCATCTCGTTGCGGCAGACGACGTAGAAATCGTCGACCGCCGGCACGGAAAGGCTGAACGGGGCGACAAGCAGACCCCTGGCGAGCAGTCCGCTTGCCGTCACCGTATCGCCGAGCGCCACGCCATGGCCGTGCACGGCGGCTTCGGTCGCCATGCGCGCATCGCCGAGATGATGGCGGCGGCCGCGCTCCAGATCCAGTGCGTCGGCGGCGGCCAGCCAGGTGTGCCATTCGCGGCCGTCATCGCCATGCAGGAAGACGTGATCGGCGAGGTCGCGGACGGTGCGGATCGGGCGGTTGTTGATCAGCGTCGGACTGACCACCGGGAACAGTTCGAGACCCGACCATTTGCGCATCCAGCAGTCGGTCCAGCTGCCGTCGCCATAGTGCACGCAGACATCGATGTGCGGAGCGCGGACGTCCTTGGCGTCATTGGATGGGATCAGCGTCAGCCTGATATCCGGATATTGCGAGGTGAAGCTGCCCAGCCGCGGGATCATCCATAGCAACAGCAGAGCCGGCACGCACGATACCGACAGCGCGCCGGTGCTGGCCGGCCGTGTCATGCGCTGTGTGGCCGCCGCAATGCCGTCGAAGGCGGTCGACACCGCCGGCAGCAACTCGGCGCCGTGCGGCGTCAGCTTCACCCGCTGGCCGGCACGCTCGAACAGCTTGACGCCCAATGATTGCTCGAGCGCCTTGATCTGATGACTGATGGCGCCGTGGGTGACGTTCAGCTCGGCCGCCGCCTTGCTCAGTGAGGCATGGCGCGCCGTCGCCTCGAAGGCGCGCAGCGGGTTGAGCGGTGGCAAACGCTTGGCCATTTGGAACCTGAACTCTGTGAGATTTTCTCACAGCGAACACCCTAACAATATCAATTGATTTTTCAATGCAGCTACAGGACACTTTGCCCAGGCATTGCATCAAGACGTGAAATCTGCAGGCAGCCAACGCTGCGGCTATCGAGGCCGCCGTCCGCGCACCGCACCAGCCATGGAGGACCGACATGGGTTACGACCGCGGCAAGCTCGAAGCGTTGCGCCGCAAATATGGCGAGAGCCATGGCGGCGAAATGTTCGACCCGAAATTCCAGCGTGTCGCCGACAAGATCTTCTCCAAGACCGGCACGCGGCTGGCGCCCTATTCCGGCATCCCGACCTTCCTCGCGGCGCCCTATCGTGAAATCGCCGCCGACAATCCGGATTTCGGCGATCTGCAGGTGGCGATGATCGGCGTGCCGATGGATCTTGGCGTCACCAACCGGCCGGGCGCCCGTTTCGGGCCACGGGCGTTGCGCGCCATCGAGCGCATCGGCCCCTACAATCATGTGCTGGAATGCGCGCCGACGCATGAGCTGAAGGTCGCCGACATCGGCGACGTGCCGTTCCAGAGCCGCTACCGGCTGGAGACCAGCCATGACGACATCGAACGCCGCACCAACCAGATCGTCGACGCCGGCGTCCTTCCGCTTTCAGTCGGCGGCGACCATTCGATCAGCCACCCGATCCTGAAGGCTGTCGGCAAGAAGGCGCCGGTGGGCATGATCCATATCGACGCCCATTGCGACACCAGCGGCCTGTTCGACATGACCAAGTTCCACCATGGCGGGCCGTTCCGCAACGCGGTGCTGGACGGCGTGCTCGACCCGAGCCGCGCCATCCAGATCGGCATTCGCGGCTCGGCCGAATATCTGTGGGAGTTCACCTATGAGTCCGGCATGACCGTGGTGCATGCCGAAGAGGTAACCGGCCTCGGCATTCCCGCCATTATCGAGAAGGCGCGCAGGATAGTCGGCGACGGCCCGACCTACGTCTCCTTCGACATCGACAGCATCGATCCGGCCTTCGCACCGGGCACCGGCACGCCGGAGGTCGGCGGGCTGACGACGCGCGAAGTGCTCGAGCTGCTGCGCGGCCTGAAGGGCCTCAACATCGTCGGCGGCGACGTCGTCGAGGTGGCACCGCAATATGACGCGACCACCAACACGGCGCATGCCGGCGCGCAGGTGCTGTTCGAGATCCTCAGCCTGATGGTGTTCAGCCCGGCGATTGCCGGCAGGGCAGGCTGACGCAGCTCGACCATGATCCCGAAAGTGGGAACCGGTTTTCGGAAAAGATCATGGTCCACTAGAGAATCCAAAGGCGACCGCCGCGCTGGAGCCGGCGGTTGCATTCAACAAACAAGCTTCCAGCAGGGGAATGACAATGACACTTCACATGAAGCTCAAATCATCCATCGTCGCCGTGCTGATGTTCGGCGCGACCGGTCTTGCTTTCACCACCCAGGCCGCCAATGCCGACGCCATCGACGACATCGCCAAGGCCGGTGCCATCAATGTCGGCATCTTTTCCGACTTCCCGCCCTTCTCCTCGGCCAGCGCCGACATGAGCATCAAGGGCTACGACATCGACGTGGCGCAATCCATCGCCGACCAGCTCAAGGTCAAGCTCAACCTGGTCAGCGTGACCGGCCAGAACCGCATTCCGTACCTGACCGACAAGCGCGTCGACCTGCTGATGAGCGTCGGCTACTCCAAGGAGCGTGAGCAGGTGATCGATTTCGCTGCCGCCTACGCACCCTACTACATCGCCGTCATCGGCCCGGCAGCACTCTCGGTCAAAGGCAAGGAAGACCTTGCCGACAAGTCGATCGCCGTCAATCGCGGCACGCTGGAGGACACCTCGCTGACCGAGGCGGCACCCGCCTCGGCCGACATCCGCCGTTTCGACAACTATAATTCCGTCATCCAGGCGTTCATCTCGGGCCAGACCCAACTGATGGTGGTCGGCAACGATGTCGGCGCCCAGGTGCTGGCTCGCCAGGAGGAACTGAAGCCGGAGCAGAAATTCCAGCTTCTCACGTCGCCCTCGCATATCGGCCTCAACAAGAAGGAAGACCGCCTCAAGCAAGCGGTCAACGATGCGGTCGCCAAAATGCTGGCCGACGGCAAACTGGACGAAAGCTCGAAGGCCTGGCTGAAGACACCGCTCGATCCCGCCAATCTCAAGGATTGACGGCCGGTGACCTATAGCCTCGACTTCGGCTGGCTTGCCGGGGCGACAGGGGCGATCGCGCGCGGCGCGGCCACGACGATCCTGTTGATCGCCGTGACCACGCTGGCGGGAACGTTGCTCAGCATCCTCGGCGCCGCAGGGCGGCGGAACGGTCCGCTGCTGCTCAAGCGGGCGATCGGCTGGTATGTCGAGGTGATCCGCAACACGCCGTTCCTGGTGCAGCTGTTCTTCATCTTCTTCGGGCTGCCCAGCATCGGCGTCAGGCTCGATCCGGTGCTGGCGGCCAAATTTTGGCTTAGACGAAAAAAAAACCCCAAAACAAAAAAAAAAATTTTGGCCGGGCGCGCCCCCGGGGCGCCCCGGCACAACGCAGCG